>JANQRR010000022.1 GCA_028284465.1 Gammaproteobacteria bacterium
TTGAAGAAGCCCCTGCCCCTGGCATGAGCAATACATTACGTGAACAAATGGGTGCTGCAGCGGTAAATGCCGCCCGTGCGATCGATTATGTTGGCGCTGGCACAGTTGAATTTTTATTAGCGCCAGATCAACAATTTTATTTCATGGAAATGAATACCCGCTTGCAAGTTGAACATCCAGTTACCGAAATGATCACTGGTCAAGATCTAGTAGCCTGGCAATTACACGTTGCAGCCGGTAAGCCATTATTGGTAAAACAACAAGATTTAAAAATTTCGGGGCACGCATTTGAAACTCGCATTTACGCCGAAGATCCTTATCATGACTTTTTACCGAGCATCGGACAGATTAAACATTTGCAGCGTCCAGCAACAAATGAACATGTACGGATCGATACAGGCATTAGCCAAGGTGATGAGATCAGTATGTATTATGATCCGATGATTGCTAAGTTAATCGTGTGGGATCATGACCGCAACAGCGCGCTACGACGTTTACAACAAGCATTAGCTGATTACCAAATCGTTGGTGTTAAAACGAATATATCGTTATTACAAACTATTACTAAGTTACCTGAATTTAGTCAATGTCAATTAACCACTCAATTTATTGATCAACATCAACAGCAATTATTAATCCCACCAAAACAAAATGTGTATGAAATTCTCGCTCTGGCAAGCTTATATACGCTATTAGTCAATCGTCAACAACAGCAATCACACGCACAACAAAGCGCTGATCCATTTTCACCGTGGTATTACGCTGATGCTTGGCAACTTAACTTAGAACATACTCAAAGCTTACAGTTTAATTTAGCAGGAGAGGATTATACGCTACATATTCAGCACTATGCTGATCATTTTCAACTATTGATCCCAGAAAATGGCTCTGATCAATTACAAAAATTTTGTGTTTCAGGCAATTTAGAATTGGCTACGCATGAATTAATTGCCATTATTGATGATAAACAAATTAATGTTAGCGTGATCCCTAATCATCATGAATATAATTTATTTTATGGCGGCCAACAACACCAAATAACCTTGCAAACTGCGAGCGATCGGTATGAGCAAGAGCAAACGAGTGGCGACCATCTATTAGCACCAATGCCTGGAACTGTCGTTGCAATTTTAACAAAAGTTGGCGAGGCTGTGACGAAAGGCAATGCTTTGATGGTCATTGAAGCAATGAAAATGGAACATACTATTTATGCGCCAAGCTCTGGAACCATTAAAGCATTACCATTTCAAGTTGGTGATCGAGTTGATGAAGGTACACAATTGCTAGAATTTACCCAGGAGAGTGAGTGATGGGAGATGAACAATCGCAAGAAAAAACCGTTATTGATTGGGAGTTATGCGTTAAGCTAACCGACAATAATCCTAAATTAGCTAAAGATATCTTACTGATGTTACATAAACAATTACAACAAGAACAACCGCGGTTAGAAACCGCATTGAAATCTCAAGATCTGGCAACCCTACGAGAAATTAACCATAGTATTCTAGGCGCAGTATCATATACTGGTGTTCCTCAACTTCATGCAGCAAGTTTAGCATTGAATGAATATTTAAAAGACTCTGATGATCCTGCTGACATTGAAAAGTACGCGCAACAAATCATTGCTGCTATAAAAAATTTAATTGCTGCGATCTCTAAGGATATAGCCTCATGAAAAAAACCATCGTATTAATTTTTATTATTCCTGCTTTATTACTCACAAGTTGTGGTAAAGAAAAATCAGATCCACCTAAAGCACAAGTGACTAAAGCTAAATCACCAACCACTCCAGCTGCCATAAAATCAACATTTGCTCCAGAAGAAAATGTTGATTACTGCCCTAAGGTCGAAACACTTGTTAAAACAAATCTGAAATGGAGTGGCCCCGGCGGTTGGAACAGTGATAGCCCATCATTTTCTGAGAAAATTATTCGCTTTGAAGGCGCACAATGGAAAGGCATAAAAAACGGTAAAGTGCTTTGTATTTACAAAGGCGATGGTGATGATTTCCCGATAATCTTACAAACTAATCGCTTTGATGTACAACCCACTGGCCCGACTTGGGCGCAAGGTAAAACCCAAAATCGCGTGGAAATTTACAATTGTGTGTCTACCAACCCAGGTCATTGCCCGTTTCCTAAAAGCATCAAAACCTATGAACCAAGCCCACCACCTGAACCTTTCGAAGGCTTAGAAAAGAAGGTCAATTAAGAGGCTCTATCGGGATCAAAGTTATAGAAACGTTACAAGAAATCTTTTCACCATAATTTTTTTAACTATAACTTAACAACCTGCACACTCATGATGAGTAACATAATCTTTAATTGCAGCTTTGATCACATCTTCAGCGGCCATAGCACAATGCATACGTGCTGGTGGTAAATCTAATGCTGCTGCAATCTGTTGGCTCGTTAGCTGACCGGCATTTATTAATGACTTACCAATAATCCGTGCAGTTGCATAAGAGCAACATGCAATTGCTGCGCCACTGCCGTGAACTTTATATTTGGCATCAATAATGTTTTGCTGATCATCAACTTTTATTTGTAAACGCATAACATCGCTAGCACCGTAACTGCCGATTGATCCTGTGCCTACATCAGGATCATCATTATCAAGCGTGCCGACGTGCTGCGGATGTAAATAATGTTGATAAATTTTATCGTTAAATAGTTCCATGCTGATGCTGTTCCCATACTGGTGATATTTCGCGTAATTGCTTAACGTTAGCAATGATAATGTCTGCCGCTTGTGTGAGTTCATCGGCCGTGGTAAACCGCCCTATTGATACGCGAATGGTACCATGAGCAAGCTCGGGTTTCATGCCTAATGCTTGCAACACATGTGATGGTTCAATACTCGCTGATGAACATGCTGATGCTGTCGAAATTGCTAACTCGGATAATACCATCAATAATGCTTCACCATCGGTGTAGTTAAAACTAATACTCATGATCCCAGGTACGCAATGTTGTTGATCACCATTAATATAAACTTCATCAAGCATTTGCATTTGATGTAAAAAATCATGACGCAATTGGGTTAATCTGGCATTATCAGCAGCCATTTCTTGCTGCGCAATTGCATAGGCTTGCCCCATACCGACAATTTGATGCGTGGCTAAGGTTCCTGAACGCAGACCGCGTTCATGACCACCACCATTGATCATAGCAACTAATCGCACGCGCGGTTGTTGGCGCACATACAACGCTCCAATGCCTTTAGGCCCATAAATTTTATGTGATGTTAATGATAATAAATCAACTTGCATGGTTTGCATGTCAAGTGGAACTTTACCAATACTTTGAGCTGCATCACAATGAAAGATAATGCCACATTCACGAGTGATCGCACCAATTTTAGCAATATCTTGAATAACACCAATTTCATTATTCACATGCATGATCGACACCATGATAGTATCATCACGGATCACTGCTGTTAATTCAGCAAGATCAATTAAACCATTTGCTAATGGTGTTAAATAGGTGACTTCAAAGCCTTCCGCTTCCAAACTTTTACATGTATCCAACACCGCTTTATGTTCAGTTTTACAGGTTATGATATGGCGCCCCTTGCGCTGATAAAAATGCGCTGCACCTTTTAATGCAAGATTATCGGCTTCAGTTGCGCCGGAAGTCCAAATGATTTCGCGTGGATCAGCATTGATTAAGTTAGCCACCTGACAGCGTGCTTGCTCGACTGCTTGCTTTGCTGTTTCACCGTAATAATGAGTTGATGCGGGATTACCATAATCTCCTTGCACGGTTAAGTACTGCATCATTTTAGCCGCAACTCGTTCATCCACAGGAGTGGTGGCGGCATAATCAAGATAAATTGGCATACTTACGCACTCCACTAAGTATACCTCTCAGTATAGCAACTTCCATCTGCTCTAAACGGGCACGATTGAACAATCGCCGCAATCTTGGCAACAACTGGCGCGGACTTTTGGGGTTTAAAAAATCGATCGCCAATAAGGTTGTTTCAAGCTCAGAGTAAAACCGCTCTAAGGTAGCACTGTCAGCCCATTCAATCGGTTCACTGGGTATCGTCGCTTGCGTTACTGCCATGCGTAATTCATAACAGATCACTTGCACCGCAGCAGCTAAGTTTAATGAACTGTAATCAGGATTTGCTGGAATGTGCACATGATAATGACAACGTTGTAAATCACAATTATCTAAACCATTACGCTCATTACCAAAAATAATGGCAACTTTGTTGTTGGTACTGGCTGCTTCTATCGCTTTGAGCCCACATTCTCGCGGATCAAGCAACGGCCATGGAATCGAGCGCAAACGC
>JANQRR010000030.1 GCA_028284465.1 Gammaproteobacteria bacterium
CTCAATGATTTCTTCTTTGCTCATGCCAATACCATTATCTGATACTGTTATCGTTCGTGCGTCTTTATTAACATCTATACGAACTCGTGGCTCAGGTGAATCTTCATATAAAGATGAATCTTTTAATGCAGCAAAGCGCAGCTTATCTGCGGCATCAGAAGCATTCGAAATTAATTCTCGGAGAAAGATTTCTTTGTTACTGTAAAGGGCGTGAGTTACTAAATGTAGTAATTGTTTCACTTCGGCTTGAAAGCCCAAGGTCTCTTTTTGTGCATTAACAGTCATGGTGGGTACTCCATAGTTAGATTTAGATTTGCCATTATAATTTGGGCTGTTTCATTAAAATTCAAGGGCTTGAAGGTATATTAATGGCAATCTGCTAAAAAAAGCCTTAAAATTTGAATCATAGGGAATATAACAGCATAAGGAGATTGGTAGAAAAATGACTGAAAACCCACGAGGAGCCTCCAGTATGGCACGAACCTACAAGCCTTTACCTAGAATCCCTTTGCTGGCCAATAACCATTATAGCCACCCCCCTGGTCCCCCTGAACTGGTCCACTTAGACGACTCTGCCCTTAGTGTAATGACTGATCTAACTGAAGTTAAGGCAATTACTATTGCTTCTGATCAAACTATTCAAAATGCACAATTGAAAATGGAAGCGTGCAATATTCATATGTTGCTAGTTTCAAATAAGGATCGCAAAGTCATTGGGATCATTACTACTGAAGATATCATTGGCGAAAAACCATTAAACGTGTCGCGCGAACGTAAATTGCATCGTGATGATATTTTGGTAAGGATGGTAATGACCCCACAAGAAGAAATGTTAGCGATTGATTTTGAAAGTATTCGTTATGCGAAAGTTGGTGATATCGTTAAAACATTACATGACATTCGTAAGCATCGTGCAATCGTAGTTGAAGTTGATGAAGCTAATAATCAGCACACTATTCGTGGATTATTTTCTTCAGTCGAGATCAGCAAACAATTAGGACGCGACATTTCTGACGACATAACTCCAGCGCATTATTTAGCAGAGCTGGTTAAAACCATGCAATCATGAACCAAGAGTAGATTTAGCAGGCGTAGCTGCTGCAGTGTTTAGCATATTTTCACGATCTTCTGATCTGCCTTCTTTAAATGTCTGACTATATTTTTCAAGCATTCTATGCATTTCTATTCCATTCCGTTGCTGATCAAGAGCACTACATATTGCAGAAATTACCTGTTCAGTGATACCAGTATAAAAATAACGACTTATCCATTGGGTATCAGATATTGTTGAACTATGACTGGAACTTGGCATATCTACTTTTTCTTTACCTTTGCTCGCTTCGTTCGAATTGAAAAATCTAAACGGAAACTGCGCCACATTATTTTTTTTAAAATTATCCTCATTAGTTTTTAGATACATTTCAGCAATCTGTAAAACCCTAAAATGTGTACTATCATTTGATTGCATCATTTCTAGCTTCAGAGCATATTGTAATGCCAATTTTAAATTAGCTAGCCGCCCTGGTAAGGTGTCAGTCTTGGCAGCAAAGTAATACCCGAGGATTTCTTCGAGTACTTGTATATATTTTTCTGATGCTTTAGGAACTTTCGCATAATATTTGTGTGCAAGAGCACTTGGTTTAAAACGGTTTCCTATCATGAAATAAAAATCGCCTTTTAATTGATTATTTGTATTCAAGCGTAACTTATTTTCAAAATACTTTATTAACTTATCTATTCTCTTCATACCATTAGGGTCAATAAACTCTCTCTTAAGCAGATTGTTTATCAATTCGTATAATTCCTTGCATTTTTTTAAATATTCATATACCTCGAGCGTTTTTTGGTTTAATGATATAATTTTATCAATAGATTCAATAGGGATCTTAGCTTGAAGTATCATGCTAAGTAGAAGTATAAGAAGTTGCCCTGCATCTCGAGAAAAAACAAACAAAAAATTATATAACCCGATAAATTCTGGTTTACCTTGAAAGCCAAAATTTCTTACAATTAAACGAAGAATAGAAAGCTTCATTGCATTTCGAGCATTACTACGACGTACTGCTCGCTGAAAAAATTTTAATATCCTGCTGAAATCTAATTTTGAAAATACTTGATTAGACACATCTAACAATATTCGTTCACACATCTTATCGAATATTGGGGGACGTTTTTCACCCAAGCATAAACCATACAATACACTCTTTCCATAACTCGGGTGTTGCCGGTTCTTAGGACAAGCATTAAAATTTAAAGCCCTAAATTGCTCTTGTGGTAGCGCTAGAATGCTGTTGAGTAATGCAGGCTTTTCCTTCATTGCCATCTTATGGGCCAAATATAACACACTCATTCCATAATTCGGGTGTTGCGGGTTCTTAGAACCCGCATTAAAATTTAAAACCTTAAATTGCTCTTGTGGTAGTGCTAGAATTCTGTTGAGTAATGCAGGCTCTCCCTTCATTGCCAGCAAACAGGCGTAAAATGACACAGGCACTCCATAACACGGGTGTTGCGGGTTCTTACAACCCGCATTAAAATTTAAGGCATTAAATTGCTCTTCTGGTAACGCTAGAATGCTGTTGAGTAATGCAGGCTTTCCCTTCATTGCCAGATCATAGGCCAAATATAACACACTCATTCCATAATTCAGGTGTTGCCGGTTCTCAGGACCCGCATTAAAATTTAAAACCTTAAATTGCTCTTGTGGTAGCGCTAGAATTCTGTTGAGTAATGCAGGCTCTCCCCTCATTGCCAGCAAACAGGCGTAAAATGACACAGGCACTCCATAATCCTGGTGTTGCGGGTTCTTAGAACTCGCATTAAAATTTAAGGCATTAAATTGCTTTTCTGGTAGCGCTTGAATGCTGCCGAGTGCTGTTTTTTGTTTTTTAAATTTAGGTCCCTCTTTACTATTAGATTTCTTATCTTTTTGACCCTGATCTTTATCCTTATCTTCATCTTCAGGAGAATTTCGTTTCGGCATTTTATTTCTCTCATCTAATACTATTTATGGCTAAAAAAATACCGCATGATGCTTTAATTGTCAATAACTTGTAATTCTGATCAGCAATTACAATTCAATAATACTTTTTGTTTTCCTATATTTTTTCAGATTAAAAGCAAGAATTAATGGCAAGAATTAATGGCAAATTATTTATGAAAAATGCATAGTAAAATACAAAAAATCGAGTTTTTCTAGCTAAGATAGTCAGAATATTAAATAGATTTTTTTATTTACCCATATAGTCGCTGACATCATCACTGCTTAAACCTTCACGCTCAATAATTTCACGCAAGCATTTAAGTGCTTCGACTTGAATTTGGCGAACTCGTTCGCGCGTTAAACCAATTTCTTTACCAACTTCTTCTAGCGTTGCATGCTCATGACCACGCAAACCAAAACGACGCGAAATAACTTCACATTGTTTCTCAGGTAATTCATTGAGCCATTGATCGATAAAATGTGACATACTTTCATCTTGCAACAATTCAACGGGATCAATATTACTATTGTCAGCTATGGTTTCTAACAACGGTTTATCCGCTTCGACACTGCCGGGTGAATCCACTGAAGTGATTTTTTCATTTAAGCCTAACATTTTTTTAACATCTTCAATTGGCTTATCAACCATTTCGGCAATTTCTTCCGGTTTGGGTTCATGATCTAATTGTTGGGTAAGCTTACGAGCAGCGCGCAAATAGACATTCAATTCTTTAACTACATGAATAGGCAATCGAATCGTACGCGTTTGATTCATGATAGCACGTTCAATGGTCTGTCTGATCCACCACGTTGCATAAGTAGAAAAACGAAATCCACGATCAGGGTCAAATTTTTCAACGGCACGAATTAAACCTAAGTTGCCTTCTTCAATTAAATCCAAAAAAGCTAAACCACGATTAATATACCGCCTGGCAATTTTAACCACTAGGCGCAAATTGCTTTCAATCATGCGCTTACGTGCACTTTCATCGCCTTTTTGTGCCAGCTTAGAGAAATGGACTTCTTCTTCCGCCGATAACAATGGTGAAAAACCAATTTCACCTAAATACATTTGGGTTGGATCAAATTGTCCAGGATAATTTAAAGTTGCTTTACCTTTACTGCCAGCTTTTAAAATGGCCTTCATTTCTTCTTCAGCTTCGTCTTTAGCTTCATCTTCACCAAGCTCTTTTTCTTCATCTTCGTCAATAGGCTCCAGCTCTAATTCTTCTTCTTTAGATGTTTTGTTTTTAGTTGATTTTTTGCGTGGCATAATGGTGCTCCTGGCTGTCAATTCAATGTACACATGAAATCTATTGTTAATTTATATGACCATGGAATACTAAAAAAATTCCCTTTTATACCTTAGAATCTATCAGCAAAAATCCTAAGTTTGACGACAGACTCTAAGAAAATTGACTACGAATTACCAAAATAGCATGATGCTCACACCATGGCAAGTGACGTAAGAGTTTGACATGCCTAGATTTTTTACTATGGTGATAGTATTTTAATAATTCAAAAACGTCTGGGCTTTGGTGGAGTTAGATCCGGTTCATCATTATCTTTCTCTTCAACATCATCTTCTTCATAATCACTAGTTACTCTATCTTCGTCGTTAGATGAAAAGCCAGGACCATCCACCAATTCCGCTGCACAATAACTTGAGCCTAACTCAGCTTTTGGGGATGCGTAGACAATGAAAGTTGTAGGAATCGTTAAATGTTTCGGTGATTGATAGAAAGCACTGCGACGGACTCGTAGCCTCAATTCGTTTGCTGATACAAGGAAGGTTGAAGCCGTCATATTTTTCGATGATTGAAAGAAAGCACTACGACGACCTTGACCTTGTTGCGTCGTTTCAACTGCTGATATAGAGGATTTAGCTTCTCTAGCTTGATTTCTATTCATATAGCGTTCCACAATATCAATAATACCTTTATTCTGATTAATGGAAAAATGACGCAGTATGAGATTATTTCTAAGCACCTTATCAACCACTTCTCTTAGTTTCTCATCCACATGAATTTGAGGACTATCTAATGTAAAAGAGGTCAATATATTATTTTCCTTTAAAGCTTCCAACATCTCAAACAAGCCAGAATTGCTAATTCTGACTTTCGTTCTTTCAAAGCTACTTATCGTTATAGCCAAGTTCTCTAACTTTGTATTATTTAATAATAAAGCCTTAAAGTGTTGGGCACTTGCATCACTTATGTCAAAATCCTTTAGCATGAGCCGCTGCAAACTCAAACTTCCGAATAATGATAATGAACTAATGAGTTCTATACCTGCATCTGTGATTTTACTGCTTCTTATCAATAAAGCTCTCAAGGTTGTATTGACACACAATCCTTTAAATAATTGTAAAATATCACTATTTGTTATATCGTTTGCGAAAGAAGTTTGACTGAATAACTCCAAAGAAGTTAATCCCGTATTATTTCCAATTGCTTTTTCAATTCCCTCTAGATCCACAAGGTTATTACTATGTATGATAATTTCTCCAAGAAAGTATGAGCTGCTTTCAATTATTTGTGCGACATCAGGCCCATGGATTGTGCTACTATGTATAGCGAACACTCGTAAAGTTCGATTCTTATCAAGGCCTTCAGCTATACATTCTCCAAGTTTGTCAGAAGTCGGTGGAAAAAGTGTTTTCTGTACTCTTAAAGACAAAGAAGTCAACGAAGTATTCCTAGTCAGGATTTCTTTAACTCCTGCTCCAAATGCTTCTGCTTCTTTGTTTCGTTGTATATCTGAAAAACAAACAGCTATAGTCTTTTTCCTATCATTGTGAATTGGAATAGTGATTTCTTGCAAGGTTGTATTTACCTTCAGCATATTTACAATAGCTTGAAAGCCTTTAAGATTAATAGAATTTTTAACAAACTGCCAAATAGCCAACGTTTTATTTACTTTAAGTGCTTCTGAAAGCACTATTGCTCCTTGCATTGTTATCTTATTACTATAGAGCCGCAAAGAAGTAAGTTTGCAACCTTTTTCTTTGAGTGCCATTGCAATATGAAAAGCACCCATATCATTGACTGCCACATCAGAAATATTCACATTTACCAAATTTTTCAATAAAAATCTAGTGAGCTCTAAATCTTCATTTATTGCTTCACCTATGCCAGGATTACTGTGCCTCCAATTTCCAATATCAATTTCAGCTTCTGCTAAGGTAGGATTTTGAATAATTAATTCACGAAGTTCAAGTAAATTTTTTCTAGAAAGATTATTGTCCCCTAAATTTAACACTGTAAGCAAACCATTATTCTTTCTATTTTTTAACGCTGAAAAAATGCTAGAAAATCCAGCTTCACCGATATCATTATCGCGAATATTTAACCGAACGATTCTTAATTTTGGTTGACTGATAAGTTTAGCAAGATTAGCCGCACCAGTATCACCAAGTTCATTTCTATTTAAATGAATAGACAAATTAAAACCTTTTGAATACTTATTTAATACTTCCTCTTCTATAAAGCAAGCAAGAATAGCATCTATTATCGTCGGACCTAAACTCAAGCTATCTAAATACAGAGTAAAATCACTTTCGCCACTTCGCAACTGCCTATAAATTTTGTTTTTAATCAAAATGATATGCTCTATATAAGTTTCGAGTTTTGTGTGACTTGATAATCCAAAAATCTGCGCAAGTTTATTTAATCGTATTAAACTATCTTCAGCTGATCCAACCAATGGCGTTTTTGCTTTAAGCAAATGAATCGTTTTTTGCCAAACATTAATCCAAGGAAACTCATATTTGTGTTGTTTTATTAAATCCTCAACTTCTGTTGAAGCCTGAGATAAAAGATTGTTTGCCACATAAATAGCAGTAAAAAATTCTTGAAATTTTGGATGAGGAAAGAAAAACACACCATCCGTTTCTGATTCAGATTTTCCAATTAGCAGCCCCATTTCTTGAGATACGCTTTTAAGTAATTGATTGTTTTCTTCGGCTATATTCTTTAAAATAGCTTTGGGATTTATTGCTTTTTCAAATAGCCCAATTTTCTGAAACATAAGTTCAAATAATCGATAATTTTCCTCAGACATCTTCCCTAAATCAGGCTTAATTTCTCCTGATTTTTTAACTTGCGCTATTTTTTGAAATGTACTTTCAAGCATTTGATAGTTTTTCTGAGACACATGCTTAAAAACATGCTCAATATGAACTTTTTTAAATACCAGTCTCTCAATTTTTAAACCTTCAAATGCTAATCGAGATAAGAACTCTAGCTCACGAGAGCAGACTATTTTAACGAGAGTAGCAAACTCAAGATCATCGTCTTGCTCACCTTTAGGAAGCCCTGGCCGTTTCAGAAATTGTTTAAGCTGCTGATACAAAAATCCAGTATATACATCAGTGATCGATCTGATTTCAGGTAAGATTGGTATGAGATCAGCTATGCTAACTGCTGGCTCCTCGTCTTTTTTCTTGGCTTTTTCTTTGCCTTTTTCCTTGCCTTTTTCCTTGCCTTTTTCCTTGCCTTTTTCCTTGCCTTTCTTTTTACCTTCTTCTTTGTCTTTAGTACTTAGTAAAGATATATCAGCATCAGCATACTTTTCAACACACAATGTACAAAGCATTTCTAATAACAGAGGACTAGACAAGAGGCCCTCTAATACTGGATCATATAAGTACTTCTGCAAAAAAGCCTCGCCAAGCTTGTGCTGCTTAGGCTGAAGTGTATCAAAGAATCGTGTGACGTAACGTTTAACATCTTCCTTATCAGTAAACCCTGCAATTTCATACACTGCATTAAATGCAGCCACTTTTTCAATCCGTTTTGTACAGTAGGGCCGTGAAGTAACAATAACTCGCTCTTGCTGAAGCAATTTATCAATCAGCTCACGAATATGACTACCCTCTTTGTCAATTCCAGCCACTTCATCGTAGCCATCTAAAACCCATAGGACTTTACCTTGAATTTTGGATGCAGAAAGGTTTTGTTTATAATATATTTTAATCACATTAATGATGCTATGCCCCGCTAACTGCTTGCCAATAATAACGACTGGCGCATCCTTATAACGAATAACGTCACCTTGCTTAGCTACTAAATAAAATACTATATGATTAAAATTTACTTTGTCTTTTTCTCCTTTCAGAGCTTCCAAAGCTCGAAGTGATAGCCGTATAAATATATCAATATCTTTTAGCCAATTAACAGGGTTCTGAGTATCATTTTTTTCTGGTTCCTTACCTTTGCCACTAGCCAGCTGATCCGCCCACAAAGAAGCTAACCATTGACAAAATGTAGTTTTACCAGAACCACTTGGACCAATAAATAACAGTCGTCCTAGCGTTCCTTCTTCACTTGTTGACTCACTCCAAACATCATTGATATTTACTCGATTAGAATAGTTAGACTTCATTTGCGCTTTTAGCCCTTTACGCTGAAGAGCTTTAACATCTTCACGTACTTGTTTCTCATGCACAATAGTAGGCATAACAAACACATCATCTTTTAATAAATCTAAAGTGATAGGACGCTCTATGCTTCCTTTGTTTAGATAAGGGTGAATTAATTTAGTATGTTTGAGATATTCTTCCTTTAAGACTTGCGGAAGTGTTTTAGGATTAGAAGCCGAAGCATGCTGCCCCCCCTTTGCATTACCATCAGCAAAATTAAGTTCACCTCTTTTATGTTTTATGCTTTGATTGCCTGAGCTTGTTATCCCTTCCCTGTTCCCCTCGTCATCCTCGTGGATGAAGATGTTTTTTTTTCTCCGCTATCAGCAGCAGTACCTCCTTGTCCTGTCGCCATTGCAACTATTTCTTTAAATTCTCCTAAATCCTCACTGTGTTGCTGTTTGGTGCCTCCTAGTGCTACATTAGACAGAGCAAAACCTTCTGTACTCTTCGTATCACCAGTTTGCCGAGAACCACGTGGAGGTTGTGAATCAAATTCATTTCTAAAAGCACCTAGCTTTCCTTCTACATTCCCTGATTTGTAAGCCTCAGCTGAAGTGTTTTTATGTGTTGTAGATGTAGATGGAACACTTTTTCTCGCTTGATCATCAGTAGCACCCGCACCAGAATCATGCTCTTTACCTTTGGCTCCAGCTGGTTGCTGATTTTCAGATTGATCTGATTGAGATTGAGGTTGCTTTAATGCCTCCAGTATACGACTCACACTTACTAATTGAGCATCATTATGACCTTCTCGGTATTCACCCCAGAACCCTTTCTTATAATCATGTTTATAGAAATAAGTAATTCCAAATACAATAGAAGCTAATTGTAAATAACTCTCTCTTTGAATCTCTAGCAGTACCTCTAATTGATAGTTACCTATAGCAAACGAGTCTTCATTTAATTTATTCAGCAACTTATAAATAGGATTTTTACTTGGTAATTTATTTTTATTTCTACATAAAAATTGAATACATTGAGCCATTCTTTCTCTTGTTTCTTGTAATTTCCTATGATATTTAATATCATCGTTCTTTTTGACACAAGCAGTAAGTTGTACATCATGTAGCATAACAAAATACAACAAAGTTGGTATCTTGCTAGCGTTATTATAAAGGCCTAACTCTTGCAAAACATTTGTTATACTCGAATGCTTCGAGCCTCTAATTTGATTACTGGTTTCCCATAAGCCCTTGTGGTCTTTCCTAGCCACTTCCTTTTTAATACCTTTACCAATAATTAATTCTGCAACTCGGCTTCCATATTTCGCAATTCGATACCCTATTTCTGCTGGATCATAATTTTTTGATTCCAGTAATTCTGCACAATGCCAAAACCAAAATCCGATTTGGTGTAGTAGCGAACCAAGTAAAGCATGTTTAGTTAAATTAAAAGATTTTCCAATTTGCCCTTCAACTACATGGTATGGCGCTGCCCAATTTATATATGCTTCATTCGCAAACATCTGCGCATGAATAGCAGCTTCTTGTAATTTGTTCTCTAAAGTGGCTCGCCTTTTGAGTTCATTTTTTAGCTTTAATTTCTTTTTTGGCAAGTTAGTTTTCGTTGTTCTTGCTTCTTCTTCTGTACCAAGACCTGCATTTAAATTTTGAACATCTTTGATGATTTTTTCCTCGTATGTTTTAATGTCTTGCTCACATTTAATAATTTGAGCTCTTTTATTTACTACTTCCCATAAATATTCTACGTACAGTTGATTTAACATATAGATCTCAGCATCAGGTTTAGTTAAACGTTGACTTATTTTCAACGCCTTATTTTCTTTTCCTTTTCCTTTTCCTTCTTTAGTATTCTTTTCTTTAAGTCTAGCTAATGCTTCACGTCGTATTTCATATAATTTATTGATTTTATTAAATATTTTTTTTAAATCTTCTTCTGCTTTACCAAAATGAAACTTAGAAAGAAAGTCTTTTAAGGAAGGCACTATCTGTTTTGTACAAAATGTTTTCCACTGCTTATCTCCTGTCGCTTCATCATCACCATACATAACCCCAAAGGCCAGCCGTATGGGTAGTAAGCTAGCTGCCATTTCCAGCTGATGTTTGATAGCCTTGTTTTCAGTGTAAAATTGTTTTGGTTTAGGAATACTAAACGAGTCTTCATCATTTTCTTTACCTGGTTTCACTCTGGCATTAAAGTGAAGTTTTCCATAATAACGATAATATTGTTGCCCCTCCGGGAGTTTAGTATTTTCTGGAAAAGTATGTTCTAAAAATCCACGCACATATACATTAGAGTCACGCTGGAATCCTGAGCTAATTTTACATTTTTTCTCAGTAAGCTGGTAAAATTGCTTCACCAAAGCAATTTCTATACACGTATTTAATAATGCTGAACCTTTTTTGCTACGCAAAGTATTTTTAGTATCTTCTTCTAATTCACCGAGCTCCTTGATACTATTTGCTTGCAGAAAGTCAAATAATGTTTTTCCTTCTCTTTCTTCACCTTTATTTTTATACACTTGTGCTATTTGTTCAGCACCTCTCACACTAATAGTAGTATCCACATCTGAAGTTAATTGACGGCTACCTGGTGCCATAATAGTGATCGCTATATGCTCTTCTTCAATTGCCCCGAAACGTGCTGGATTTTGTGCTCCAAAGAAAATATTGAATTCATAAAAGCACAACCCCCAAAGGCCTTTTTTCGTTATATACCCTTTAGGGTGATTTCTTACAGTAAAATACATGTCTGGAAAAATTGAACGTACCGCTTTTGCGTAATGTTTAGCATCCAAAGCCATTCGTGCTTTAATAACTTTATCCATCAATTGCGCTTTTTGATCTGGATTATCTCCACTTGATTCTAAAACCCATCGATGTACCAAATCATACCAATTAACATTTAGCTTACCTAACTTTTTAAATAATTTAGAAGCACTATCTGAGCCTTTTACTACTCCTTCAACTTTGCTCCAATTTATTTCGCCTTTAATATCACTCTCGACTTCAGGCCTGGGAGGTGATATAAGTGATTCAGCAACCATTTCAGCTTCACCATCATCCCATTCATCACTGCCAGACGGCCTCTCAAGTTCGTTTCTGTTTTCAGCTGAAGAAGGAAATAATTTGTTGTAATCTGAAAGAGATAACCCTCTGTCAAAATGATCGAATCCGTTAAAATAAACATAGACAGTATTTTTACTTTCAGGGTTATAAGTAAATAATTTTGAACCAAAATTATTTTGGTATACTTCGATTTTTAATTTATAAATATATGCAATAATATTAAGCTCACAGATTAACAACCAATTGCGGTCAGACCGGATAAAATCTGCATACTCTTTAATTAATTTTTGATTAATCATTGTATCCCATTCAATTTCTCGAGGACTTATATATTTTTGATATAAAGCAAATAATTTTGGAATTGAAAAAAACAAATTTTTTAACATGTCATCATCTTCATTAAGGCAAACATTTAACCTCGCATGTTCACTCCTTTTATAATCTTGTACTGCTCTTTCTAGTGACTGTATGTTTGTGTTTTTATTTTTTTTCTCTATTTCGGTATATGCAGGCGCCTTTTTTGCGGTTTCTAAGCCGGCTCTAACTTTTTTGATATGTCCCTCCATAAAATTTTTAATATGGTTTGTTATTTCTTCATGTTCTTTTAACTCTTTTCTTAGTTCTTCCGATGTCGTGCTATCTTTTAAGTTGCTCGACTTAGTAAGCTTTTTGAGTTTTTCTCGTGCCTTTTCAATTTCTCCTCCTCTTTTAACTTCATAAGTTCCCATAATTAATTGCATTATTGTACTTTTTACAATTGAATATAATACTTTATCTTCACTCTGGCATGCTTTTATCCTGTCAGCAACCATTTTTCTTTCTTCTCTAAAATTTTTACATTTAAACCTATCTATTCCTTCATCCCATTCACCTAATGCTGCATGAAAAGCACAACTATTATCGCCTACAGCTTTAACTTTTATTGGCATAGTATTGCTTTTTACTTCTTCTTTTTTTTCATTTTTTTTGGCACCTGTTTCTTTGCTTTCTTTTCCTTTTCCTTTTTCTTGTTTATTCTCATTGTTTTCTGGCATGATATTTCTCCTTTAAAAGTTCGAATAAATTTTTGTTTCTTGCTACATTAATCTGTAAAAATTTCCTTACAAATAAAACTACCGACTTGGCCCTTTAGCTGATTGCTTTTGTAAATTAACTTCTGCTTGGCTTGTGCCTTTAAGAGAAATTTCAGCGACAACGCTATTGTTTACTATTGCAATACTTACTGGTCGAAGTTGATCAAGATTTATATTTAATTGCAGATGGTCGCCAAAACATAATTTATTTAATTTTAAATTGCCTCGATCTTGTAACTTATTCAGTGGTTTATCAAGTTCAAATGTTAGTTTCTTGCACATTTTTTTTGCTATCATTTTATGAAAACCTAGATCTATAAAATTTATTTTAGATAAAAATTTAAAGTTATCGGCCACATAATCAAAGTTATTAAATTTAATTACATTATTTTCTGCATCATAAACCGGTTTTCCTTTCAATGTAAATTTGCCCTTGTAATCCCCACTGACATTTACGATAACTTCAATATTGCCGGTATTATCTTGTTTTTTTACTTCAAAAGAATCAACATGAAAAGTGGCTTTAAAATTAAAAAGCCCTGACCCCCCAGTTGAAACAGGATAATCTTTATTTGCCAAATGCTTATTTAATTCTGCCTGCATACTGGTAAAATCAATTTTAGAGGTAATTGTTATATCAAACTGGTCGGCAGCTAAACTTGTTGGATTAGTCGTCAATGCCGGTAACTGCTGTACTGCAGCGGACTGTGCAGGTGGTTGTGAACTTGCGACTAATAAAGGTTGACTTGTTAAGCCAACATGAGTAACTAATTTATCTCCTACTGCTGTTAATGGTGATAGCTGCAGCTGCTGTGGATTTAATTGTAAATAGACATTGTCACTGATTTCACGCGGTTCGCTGATCTTATTCCACAATTTAAGAACTTTTGGTTTAATTTGAATTTTTTCTGCTATTTTATTTTTTAAGCCTGCTGATAATGAATTTAGTTTTTCTACCGCCTTATTTTGGATAAATTCAGGAAGCGTAATCTCAAATATTTTCAGATCTATTGTAGGTTTTTTAATCCAGTTCAAGCTTGTAGACAAATCTACTGTTATCGTACAATCATTATTTATGCCCCAAATGAGAGTAAAATTAATTTTGGCTTTAAATCTAACAGGTGGAGACCATGCTATCTTTTTTTTCTTTGCCCAACCTTCTACAACCATATTACCCTGTATTGATTTTCCTTGAAATGATACGTTTAATTGTCCTTCGCGAGTTATTTCTGCTCGATTGCGTTTGTCTTCATTATCTCTAAAAATCAAGGTGGGACAGTTTGTTTTTAGAAAAGTAGCAATCTCAGATTGCGCCAAAAATATAGGAAAATTAATCTGTGACAAAGGGTTATTACCACCGCCACTTGTACTAGCTGAAGTAGATGTAGACGGCGATGATGAAGAAGTTGATGGTCCTGGATCTTGCATTATACAGTCCTCCCTAAAAAACGGTTTTTTGTTTAAATGCGCTTTTTTTGTTTCTTACCATATTGATCTGTTAAAAATTTCCTTACAAATAAAACTACCGACTTGGCCCTTTAGCTGGCTTTTGGACATTAACTTTTGCTTGGCTTGTGCCTTTAAGGGAAATTCCAGCGACAACGCTATTGTTTTCTATTACAATACCAACTGGTTGCAGTTGATCAAGATTTATATTTAATTGCAGATGGTCGCCAAAACACAATTCATTTAATTTTAGATTGCCTCGGTCTTGTAACTTATTCAGTGGCTTATCAAGTTCAAATGTTAGTTTTTCGCGAATTTTTTTTGCTATTTTCTTATGGAAACCCAGGTCTATAAATTTTATTTTAGAGAAAAATTTAAAATTATCGGCAACATAATCAAAATTATCAAATTTAACTACATTATTCTCTGCATCATAAACTGGCTTTCCTTTTAATACAAATTTGCCCGTGTATTTCCCACTGACATTAACAGTAACTTCAATATTGTCAGTATTATCTTGTCTTTGCACAGAAAAACTATCAATATGAAATTTACATTCAAGCTTAAAAAATCCTGTTTTATTGTACGAAACAGGATAATCTTTATTTGCCAAATGCTTATTTAATTCTGCCTGCATGCGGGTAAAATCAATTTTAGACGTAATTGTTATATCAAACTGGTCGGCAGCTAAACTTGTTGGATTAGTCGTCAATGCCGGTAACTGCTGTACTGCAGCGGACTGTGCAGGCGGTTGTGAACCCGCAACTAATAAAGGTTGACTTGTTAAGCCAACATGAGTAACTAATTTATCTCCTACTGCTGTTAAAGGCGATAGCTGCAGCTCTCGTGGGTTTAATTGCAAATAAACATTGTCACTGATTTCACGCGGTTCACTGATCTTATTCCACAATTTAAGAACTTTTGGCTTGATTTGAATTTTCTCTGCTATTTTTGCTTGTATATCAGATGCTAAGCTGTTTATTTTAGCTTTAATTTTAGGTTCTGCTTTGCCTGTAAGATCAATCCGAATACCTAAAGGATGAATAACTGGATGATCTAACCATTGAAACCCTCCTGAAACTGTTGCAGTTAGAGTACAATCACTATTAACACCTAAGTTTATGGTAAAATTGCATCTAACCTTACACTCAGCATGCGGGCCTTGACCAAACAATACTAGCTTTCTTGCCCAACATCCCATAACTAAGCTAACAGTCATCGATTGACCTGAAAAGGATATAGTTGGAGTCCCTTCAAGGTTCACATATATTTTCCTGTTGTTATTCTCTTCTTTATAAATCTCACCACTAGGAAGCTTACTACGCACTAAATTAGTAATTTCTGCTTGCGTCAAAAATATAGGGATATTAATTTGTGACAAATGGTTTCTATTTCTACTACCACTACCACCACTCGTACTAGCCGAAGTAGTTGTGGAAGGCGATGATGATGATGAAGTTGACGGTCCTGGATCTTGCATTACATAATCCTCCCTGAAAAGCGACTTTTTGTTTAAGCGCGCTCTTAAAGATAAGTTAAAAAATATTTAAGAAATACAAACTCAAAACTACTTTTTTGTTTTTATGTTTGTGCTTATATTGTAATGACGTGGGAGGAAGAGATTAACATTAATTGAACATGCTGTCAATATATAGAACAGTAAATTTTTGAGTCATTTTTAATCGCGCCAGCCACTAACCCAATTATTAATAGTACTGATCGCATCATGATGAGTTAGATCAAGTAACAATGGTGTGATGGAAACTTTAGTTTGGCGAATGGCACAAAAATCTGTGCCCGAACCTGCATCTTCTTCTGGCCCTGATGGGCCTACCCAATAAATATCATTGCCACGCGGATCAACTTGTTTGATCGTTGGCTCAGCACAATGACGCGTACCAAGCCGCGTGACTTCATAACCTTTTAATTCGGCAAATGGTACATCAGGAACATTGACATTAAGAATTGTGTTAACTGGCAATAATCCTGAGGTTAAACGTTTCACTAAATGTTTAGCAACCAATGCAGCGGTATCATAATGCGTGGGGCTTTCGCCATTTAGAGATAATGCAATCGCTTGCAATCCTAAGAAGCGACCTTCAGTTGCAGCCGCTACTGTGCCTGAGTAAATCACATCATCACCCAGATTAGCACCATCATTAATTCCTGATAACACAATATCAAACTGTACATCTAAAAGCCCTGATACTGCTAAATGCACACAATCCGTTGGTGTGCCTTCAACACTATAAAAACCATTATCTAAACGTTTTGCCCGCAATGGCCGATGTAACGTTAACGAATTACTCACGCCACTGCGATTACGATCGGGCGCGACTACAGTCACATCACCAACATCACGCATCCCTTTAGCTAGAGCTGCTAAACCTGGAGCATAAACACCATCATCATTACTGATCAATATTTTCATCGTTTAATTATCCGATAGTAAGTTTCATTTTTTTTAATCATCCCTAAATCATGGCGGGCATGTGCTTCTATTGCCTGACGACCATGTTTGAGGCTATTCACTTCAGCCAGTAATGCTGCATTACGCTTTGCTAATTGCTGATTTTGTTGTTGTTGCTTAGCAATTAATTTGTTTAAGCGTTTTACATCAGACACACTACCTTGATCAAACCATAGTTGATACTGTAATACTAATAATAAGCCAATTAACACTGCAAATATTATTTTCACCAGTTTTTTTTAATCCTATTTATTAAATAAAAAAGCATTCATGCCGGCATAGTTTGCTTTATCACCTAAAGCTTCTTCAATGCGCAACAATTGATTATACTTTGCCATGCGATCAGTTCGGCATAACGAACCTGTTTTAATTTGCCCAGCATTGGTTGCTACTGCTAGATCTGCAATTGTCGTATCTTCAGTTTCTCCTGACCGATGCGAAACGATCACCCCATACTTGGCTTGCTGCGCCATATCAATCGCTGCTAGAGTTTCTGTCAAGGTTCCAATCTGATTTAATTTTATAAGGATTGCATTTGCCACATGTTGTTCAATGCCTTTAGTTAATATTTTAGTATTAGTGACGAATAAATCATCACCGACTAACTGCACTTTGCGGCCAAGCCGTTCTGTTAACAATGCCCAACCTTGCCAATCATTTTCTGCCATACCATCTTCAATACTCAAGATCGGAAATTGATCTACCCAACTTGCGAGATAATCCACAAAACCACTGGCATCAAGGCATTTATCTTCGGCATCAAGATGATAAAAACCATCTTCATAAAATTCACTACTGGCGATATCTAAACCTAGCCAAACTTCTTTGCCAGGCTTTAAGCCAGCTTGTACAATCGCTTCAAGAATGATATCAACTGCCGCCACATTAGAACTTAAATCCGGTGCAAAGCCACCTTCATCACCTACTGCAGTACTTAAACCTTTATCTTTAAGCAATTGTTTTAACGAATGAAATATCTCTACGCCATAACGTAAGGCTTCACTGTAAGTGTGAGTATTAACAGGAATGATCATAAATTCTTGCACATCAACATTATTATTAGCATGGGCGCCGCCATTAATGATATTCATCATCGGCACTGGCAATGAATACTGATCCGTTTTATTTAAATATTGAAACAATTGTTGGTTGCGTTCAGCGGCTGCAGCTTTTGCACATGCTAACGACACTGCTAACATTGCATTAGCCCCTAGGCGTGATTTATTTTCTGTGCCATCTAAATCGATTAATTGCTGATCGATCACAGCCTGATCAAAAATTTCTTGGCCGCGCAGCGCTTGATAAATGTCGTTATTCACATTTGCTACCGCTTGCTGCACGCTCATCCCAACATAAAATGCTGGATTTTGATCGCGTAATTCTAATGCTTCATGAATACCAGTTGATGCACCTGAGGGCACTGCTGCTCGTCCCATGACGCCTGAAGTTAATTCAACATCAGCCTCGACAGTGGGATTACCACGTGAATCAAGAATTTGCCGCGCATGAATTGTTTGTATTTGTGACATTAATGCCTCTCCCTCACTAAATCTGATAACAAGCTCTTAGTGAGATCATATGTTATTTGCTAGACAAAACAAAGCGCGGTCAGTATTTGTAAAATCAATAGAGAAATAATATAGAATTGATTTTAGACAATAGGTCATATTTTAGCTTGATTTTTCACATTATGGCAGCTGACGAACTTGATAAATTTCAGGAGATTTTATCGCCCCACTGCTTCGCTTTAGCAATTAGCTCATGCTCATCTAACGTTGTTAACTGTCGATCGGCTAGCAAATGTTTGCCATTAACCCATACATCAGTAACTTGTTCACGACTAGCAGTATACACAATTTGCGATACTGGATGATAAACAGGTTGGCTTTCAAGCTGCTCAAGATCAATAGCAATGATATCGGCTGCTTTACCAACCTCAAGTGAACCTGTCATTTCACCTAAACCTAATGCTTGTGCGCCATTATAGGTTGCCATTCGCAACGTTTGTGCTGCATCAATCGCAGTAGGTTCATTGGCAACAGCTTTTGCTAAGATTGACGCAAGCTGTAATTCTTCTAACATATCAAGATTATTATTACTCGCTGCGCCATCGGTGCCAAACGCAACATTAACACCTGCTTGCACAAAACGTTGCGCTGGGCAAAAACCGCTAGCAAGTTTAAGATTAGAACTAGGACAATGAATAATATGACTGCCACTGGCTGCAATAATTTCGTGATCCGCTTCATTAACTTGTGTCATATGCACAGCCAGTAAACGCGATGAAGTAATATTCATTTTATGTAATCGCGCTAATGGACGTTGTTTAGTTGTTTGCAATGATTGTTGAACTTCATCATCAGTTTCATGAACATGCATATGGATCGGCAAATTATGTTGATCAGCAAATTCTGCAACCCGCATAATACCAGCTTCACTAGTAGCATAAATTGAATGTGGCGCCATCGTGAATGTTAATAACGGCTCTTGTTGAAACGCATTAAATATTTCAACATTTTTAGCAAAACAATCGTCTTCATCACTAGCCCAAGGATTAGCAAAGGTAATAATTGGCAATCCAATAACACTGCGCATACCCGTTTGCACAGCTGCTTTTGCGGTAATGTGTGGGAAAAAATACATATCGTTAAAACAAGTAACACCACTACGTAGCATTTCTGCAATTGCTAAGCAAGAACCATCAAATACAAAACTTTCACTCACCCATTTTTTCTCTGCTGGCCATATGTAATGCTGTAGCCAATCCATTAAAGCCAAATCATCTGCATAACCACGCAAAAGTGACATCGGCGAATGACAATGACAATTGATAAATCCTGGCAGGATTGCATGTTTAGATTTGTGAATATGATTCTGGCCAGTATATTTTTGCAAAGCTTTTGCAGAATCAATGGTTTCAATAATCTTACCATCTTTGATAACAACCGCATAATTTTCATAAACCACATCGTGAGGTTCAACTGGGATCACCCATTTGCCATGAATAATAGTCTCAGTTGCTGTCATAAATAAAAATCCTCTACTTAAATTAAATTTTCAAAACCAACAATAAATGCTGCCCACACCCCTATCATGATATGCGAGATCGATACGCCAATGAGGTTTTTTTGCAATGAATATAGCCAACCCCAAAACATTCCGGTAATGAATGCTGCGGTAGCAAAACCAATCGTGGTATGCGAATGACTGGTGGCAAATATTAAATTAGACAACACAATTGCAATCGCACAACGTTTCATTTCAGAGCCTGAAAGAAAATAATAAAACGAACTTTGCATACAACCACGTGCAATGAATTCTTGCACCGGACAAAAAATAATATAACCAATTAATGACAAGGTATACAACCACCAACTCGGCTTAACTCCAGCACGAAATATAGCGCCCGGATCAAATAATGCTTCACCACGAAAATCGGCGAAACTATGAATCGCAATCCATTTAAGCAACAAGATGATCCCCATCACCGGCAATGAATAAATGATAGCTTCGATAATTGACCGCAGCCAACGCTGAGTTGTTAACCCATACATACTCATGGGAAAACCACTTTTATATACTGTAATAAACATTACTACCGCAAACACGATGATCAATGATAATGATATTGTAGTGGTGTCGTGAAAAAATTGCTTGCTGGAAACAATAACGCCTAGTAGCAAAGTATAAATCATCGAAATAAATAACAACATCACCATAAAGTGACCTAAGGCAACTTGCGTTTTAGTAGCGTCTAATTCTTTTTTAATGGATTTTACGGTAACTTCATTAGTAAGACGCAGTCGATGTGCTAACATCTTTCCAAGATTACCAACGATAATCGCATAGATCCCATGTTGCTCTAGTATTGATTTGATTTTACTAACATGTAATCCAATCACCGTTGTAGTAGTTATGGCTTTTACTGTACCTGAACGCGGTGCGCTATCAATAAACGCTATTTCGCCAATTGGATCACCTTTACTAAGCACAGCAATACGATATTGTTCATCATGGTCTTCTGCTTTTTTCAAAACCTCGGCTTTACCTTCTATGATGATATAAAAATTATCTGCGCATTCATTCTCATTAACTAGGACTGTTCCTGCAGAAATAGTTCGTTGAAAAGATAAGTGCTCAAGATCAGCGATTTGCGCATCATTCAACCCAGCAAAAATTTGGCTTTGTTTGAAAAAATCCGCTACTGCTTGACGCTTTACCACCATAATATTTTCCCTTTACTTTTAATGCTCAAATCCCTTATACTGACTACCGCGCCGATTTGAGCTTCAGCTTGCTGGGCGCAACGAACAAATTCAGCTAAAGCGAACGTAAACCACCTAGCTCTAGCCTGAAAGTTATAGCGGTGGTTTTTTTATTTTAACTAAGATGATTGAAGTCAACAACGTAAGCAAAATTTATACTACTCAAGGCGTTAGCGCACATGCGTTAAAAGATATCAGCTTTAATGTTCCAGCAGGTGAGATCCTTGGCATTGTTGGTCATAGCGGTGCGGGCAAAAGTACGCTTATTCGCTGTCTTAATCTCTTAGAACGGCCTTCTTCTGGGCAAATTATCATCGACAAGCAAGAATTAACAACATTAAACGCTTCACAACTGCGTTTAGCACGACATCATATTGGCATGATCTTCCAACATTTTAATCTATTATCAAGCCGCTCAGCTTACGCTAATATTGCTTTTCCTTTGCAGTTGCTCGGCCATGATCGCCGCACAATTGCCAAAAAGATTGCGCCATTGATCGAACTTACTGGCCTCACCCAATTACAGCATGCTTATCCTAGTCAGTTAAGTGGCGGCCAAAAACAACGTGTCGCGATTGCTCGAGCTTTAGCTTGTCAGCCTAAGGTTTTACTATGTGATGAAGCAACTTCTGCATTAGATCCTTATAACACCACTAATATTCTTGAATTATTGAAAGATATTAATCGCCAGCTAGGCTTAACGATCGTATTGATCACTCATGAAATGGATGTCATTAAACAAGTTTGTGATCGTGTTGGTATTCTTGATAAAGGGGAATTAGTTGAAATTAATAATACCCTACAGTTTCTCGCTAAACCACAAACCACTATTGGCAAACAGTTTGCTAGCTCATGTTTACAATTGCCGCTACCATCAATTTTGCAAAAACGTCTTCAGAACCAGCAAACTGCAACTAACAAAGCGTTGATCCACATTGCGTTTCATGGCAAACAAACTAACACGCCGATCATTTCGCGCTTAAGCCAACAATTAAAATGCGAAATTAATATTATTCAAGCTAATATTGAATACATTCAAGATCAGCCTATTGGCATGATGTTAGTAGAAGTTGATTATAATGCAACAGAATTCTTAACTGCATTGAATAATATCACTAATGTGGTGGCGGAGGTAAAAGGTTATGTCTAAAGCACTAGTCATTGAGTTATTTAACGCTACCTGGGAAACGCTTTATATGGTGGGAATAGCAAGTATCATAGCCACGATTATCGGCATCCCTTTAGGAGTATGTTTGTTTATTACGCGCAAGCATGGACTGCTACCTCATAAAGTATTTAATCGTACATTAGCTGCTATTATTAATGCATTACGTTCCATTCCATTTATTATTTTACTCGTTGCCATTATTCCTTTCACGCGATTTGTCGTTGGTACGTCTATTGGTACTACGGCCGCGATAGTGCCATTAAGTATTGGCGCATTTCCTTTTGTTGCACGCTTAGTGGAAAATAGTTTAAATGAAATTCCAATAGGCTTAATTGAAGCAGGCCAAGCAATGGGGGCAAGTCTTTGGCAAATCATTTATAAAATATTATTACCAGAAGCTGCTGCTTCTATTGTCAATGGCGTTACTTTAATGGTGATTGCATTGATCGGTTATTCTGCGATGGCAGGCGTCGTTGGTGGTGGTGGTTTAGGTGATCTAGCCATTCGCTACGGTTACCAACGCTTTGATACCAGGATCATGTTAATTACCGTGATAATTTTAATTATCATGGTGCAACTTATTCAGGTTGCCGGTGATTTTTGTACGCGCAAATTAGACAAAAGATGAAGTTATTACTTTATAAGGAACAACTATGAAAATGATCACTAAACTTTTCACATTATTAGCTATTAGCACTTTACTGTTCGCAGTCGCAGGCTGCCAGCAACAACAACGCCCTGCAAATACTATTAAAGTTGGTACTATTGATGGCCCTGAAACCAAGCTAATGGAAGTTGCTAAGAAAGTTGCGAAGCAAAAATATCGTTTAAATATTGAGATTGTGAAATTTAGTGATTACACCACACCAAATATTGCGCTTAACGAAGGCAGCATTGATGCCAATATGTTTCAGCACCAACCTTTTTTAGATACTGAAATAAAAGACCGTAATTTTAAGATTGTCGCTATTGGCAAAACATTTCTTTATCCTATGGGAATTTATTCAAAAAAAATTAACTCCCTTGATCAGCTAAAAGCTGGCGATATTGTAGCTATCCCCAATGATCCAAGCAATGAGACGCGCGCCTTACGTTTATTACAAGCAGCTAATATTATCACCTTAAAACCTAATAGCAGTATGCTTGCAACTACGCTAGATATTGCTGGCAATCCTAATAATTTAATTTTCAAAGAACTCGATGCGGCGCAACTAGCTCGCAGCCTAAATGATGTAACTATAGCAGTGATCAATACTAATTACGCTATTCCTGCTGGGCTATCTCCTAGCAAAGATGCACTATTTATTGAAAGTAAAAATTCGCCTTATGCTAACATTGTTGCTGTACGCATTAAAGATAAAAATAAAAAACAATTACATGAATTAGTTAAAGCCTTGCAATCCAAAGCTGTATTGCAAGAAGCGAAAAAACTTTTTGGCAATAATGCTATTCCAGCATGGCGGCAAAACAATACAAAATAGCAATAAATACTTTACAAAAATTTTTACTTACCTAAAAAGATAAAAAATATTTCAATATCAAATCTATTTGAAATTTTTTTCTACTTCAAAGCAAATGCTATTTAACACACTTTTATAACTAATAAATAAGTATAAAAGAATTACTAAATTATAAAAAAATCATTTATTTTCAGCTAGTTAATATTTTTTTGATCTACTCTACTCTAATGTTACAACCAACCCATTGGTTGACTTGCAAAGATTGGTGTATATAATGCACATATAAATATATATAAATGCCCGCATAATGCACAGAATTATTCTTCAAATTCACTTTCGTTAAATTTACTTGCAAATTGCTAAAAAGCTAAAACTTTTGCAATAACTAACACTAAAAACTTTTTTAAAACGACGGAAATCTAACTTAATAAAAAGGAGAAAACCATGGCCAGACCAGACGAAGAACAAGGAAAAGGTCTAAATTCTAATTATAGCTATAAAGAACAAGAAATATACCTACTGCTACAACTTAGCGCACTAAAAAACAAAATACCAAATAAAGTCTATATTGCCCCACCTTTAGATAATAGTCATGACAAGCAACTAGCCAAGTACTTGCGTCGATTCATAACAACTAAACCTGAGCTTTCAGCGCAAGGCACTTTATTAATTCCATATTTAATAAACTTAGATCGTTGGGTAGGACTAGTGATCACATGGGATAGAGAGTTAAAACACTCTCAATTTAAAGACATTCATTGTTTGCTGCCTTTTGATAAACCCAAAATTTATAAACCAGTCTTAAAAGAACTGGCTAAAGAGCTACAAGAAGAAAATTTTTCAAATAATCAAGGTAAAGCTATATCAATTTCTCCTCATAAAGCAGCGTGGTCTAAAGAGTGGTATAGCAGTGGTCCACTGACAGTTGAAAACTTAATAGCATATGCAATGCCTGAGCCAGCCTCAGCTGATACGGAAGGGAAAGGTAAAGAGAAGGCTAAAGACACGCATGTTATCTCTAAGCAGATAAGAGAAATAGACGAAGAAAGATATCGACAAGAACACGCTGACTTACTTAAAATCTATTATCCTGTTTTTTATCATGGTTTTATTAAGCGTCAACAAACTGAAACTTCTGCTGCAGCTAAAGCTAGTCAAACAGACAAGCAACCTAAGCTTGACGATGTCAAGTTTACTCGTCGTGAACAACAGCGTATTCTTTCTATTGTGGAACTACTACAAAGATTGAATGAAGATAATTTAACAAACGTTATTCTTGAAAAAAAGCAAACTAAAGGTAAAGACAAAAAAATAATTGAAGAAGACACATCATCACAATCTGATGATGAAACAGAAGAAGATGAGGATATAAGATCAGGTTATCTTGAAGAAATACGTGATGCTATTGTCGAAATGATGAATGCTTTTAAAAGCAAGAGAAACAAAGGAAAAGAAGATGTCGCTGATAAAGCTGACTTACAAACATTGAAAGAACTATTATGCCATTCATTTGCTAGCACTAAAGTAAAAAAAAGAACTCGTTCAAAAACAGTTACAAGGTTGAAAAATTTAGACTCACTCAAACAAGAGCTCAAATCAGAACACATCACATTGAAAGTTAACTATTATGAGCTAAAAAAAATAGCTCAATTAATTAATAATAACGAAGCTCTGGTAAAGCTTACTGTTACTTGTACAAAAGAAACTAGCGACTATGTGTTATTTTTAGAACGGAATCAATTGCGATTTCTTGCACGTACACGACAAGAAGGTTTACCTGAACCTAAAAATGCTATAATCTGGCATAAGATATTATGCTCAATTATATATGATGCAGACTGTGAAGAAGAAGTGACAGCTCAAGTAAACCGTCCTTATGCCTTCATGCAAGCACTTAATGATCCTGAGTTAAAAAAATATATTAGACAGCAAGATATGCTTGTGAGAGCAGCTATTGATATGTTTGAACGCTTTAAAAGCGATGTAGGCACAGGCACTATCAAAAATGATCTTAAAGTGATTCTACCCTTTGCTCGGTGTCGTAACATTGAATCTCAAGACTATAATATTCTTAAGCCATTGATGTACACTCTCGTGCATAAACTTGAGTCTGCCCAAGAATACAGAACTGAACCTAGACTTTACAGTGCATTAACACAAATCATTATTCAAAAATATTACCACCAAAAAGCTGATATCATTGAAGATGATTTAATCGGGATGTTAGATACAATTATTGACAAGGTGATCTTGACTGCGGAGGGCGAAGTTTCTTATATAGCTGGGATGACATTGATTTATCCACGGCTGAATTTGCTGATTGCCTTATTAGGATGCTTACATATCGCAGGTGTAAATATTTATAGTGAAACAAGACACGAAAAACTAATCAAAATTTTTAATGCTTTGCAAAATAATGCCACATCAATTGTCTTAGGTCATTTAGTATCTTATGCAAGAAAAACTTTTTTAACAGTCAAAAAAGAAAAAGAAAGCACCACTTACGAAAAAATTTCTGAAGCCATTAAGATTGCAATACCCGTTTTGACCGGTGCTGTCGGACTTGCGAGTGCAATTGTGAGTGCTGTTACCACTTTTGGTATAAGTACAGCATTTGCAATTCCTGGAGCAGTTTCATCCAGCATAGAAGCGATAACTCCGTTATTAGATTATCTACGTCAAATTGATTCACAAGAGCCGCTTGCATGGTGTGCACGCTTGGCTGTCATAGAAGGTACTATCATAAAACTGCAGCGCCAAGGTAAGAATAACCATACTAGTTGGCAGGCATTAATCAAAGCCTTGACTGAACCTGAAAACGTGATTTACAAATATAGCTCGCCTGATTGCGTAAAAGTGCTGACTGATTTAATGACCCGACAATTTTTAATGACAAACAATAAAACTGTTCAATTAGAAATTCTTAAATTTTTTGACCGTTATTTCAGAAAAATAATTCTAGATCCTCGAAAATTTATGTATGCACACATAAAGTTTTTAAATGACATTGTAAACCCGCCAAAACCCGATTCTCATGACAGACGTTTCGATACCGACGTTTGTGCAGAAATTAAAAGATTAGAAGCACATATGGGGAAAGAAAAACATTTAATTCGACCACCTACAAATGAGAATATCATTGATGAATTTTCACATGGAACATCTCGGCGTGCGAAAAAAGTGGGTCGGCTTATAAAAGTTACTTTTAAAAGTGGTGTTGCCCCTAGAATTATAAAAAAAGAAATTAAGAAAAAAGAAGTCAAGCCAATGGAAGCTGCTATGCAAGAAGTAAAGCTCATTATAACTGAGCTAAAGAAGCGTAATCGATGGCTTGAATCATGGCAACCAGTGAGCCAAACTGAAGGCGAAAGCAAAGGTAAAGGTAAAAACGAGGGCGAATTTAAAGCCGAAAACTTTACACCTCCTATCATGAAAGAAGCATTAAGAAAAGCGCTAGAACAAGACCAACCTTTGCCAGGCCGAACACCACCAAAAGCAACTATAATGAGGTTGCCACTCTATAAGCTACTAAGTAAGTTTAAATTTACATTTAAACATAAACGTGTTGGTGGAAAAATGCCTAAGTCAATGTTTACAAAAGGATTTGACTGGGATCCTGAATTTAAAGGTGATACCAGAAGCTTATTAAAAAAACCACCCAAAATAACCTTTGATTCAACAAACCTACCATCAGTCAATGACATTTTTGGTAATGCAGATGTCACTTTTACCCAGGAAACTTTGTATAGTGTAAAAACAGTTACCTATGGCATAGAGGTATATAATGATGACAGTCCTACAAAAAATAATAGTAGTTCTCCTCAAACCCCACCAACGGGTGTATTTGCTGAGTCTACACTAAAAGATATCATACAAAGCTATTCTAAACATGAGAATATATTTTCTTATACGAAAAGTTCTGAATTAGCAATTAAACTGTCATTATCAAAAGCACCTGAAGGTTCTGATCAAAATGCTATTTTTGTTAATATTTTAAACTTCCTGAACTGGAAAATTAATAATAAAAGATGTATAGATATCGTAAAAGATGAAAAAGATCCTTTGTCCGTTTCATTAGAAGTTAAGAATAAACAAGACATAACCACATTAACTGCAGCTTGTCGTATTTTAGAAAGTTTAGGCATTAAAAACAATGCAAATGAGTTACAATCTGATCCTCTTAGCGAGTCACAAGCAAGCACAAGTAGTGCTACCACGCCATCGCCTAGCGGGTTTCAGCCAAGTACGTGAAAAGAGGATGCGTCGGCATTATCACGGTCATTACCTGAAATTAGAGAATACATAAAGTTTATTAGAAGCTTACGAAATAAACAAAAATATAAGCATATTGGGATAAGCGCCCCAGCAGAAATGTTTCATAAAGACTTTAAATGGAATAAATTTAAAGAAATAATACAACAACAACTCAAACAACTGCAGCCTATTTTGCCAATGTCAGAAAGTATTGAAAGAAAACAAAAGACAAATATTCCTGATGAAACATACCTACAAAATATCAGTTTATACATCAGACCTCCTTCTAAAAACTTACTGAAATCAAAAACACCTTCAACACAATTATCAGCCTACCAATTGGCTAATTTCCTTTCAGATCTAGGAGATCTCTTAAATTATTATATTCGTACTAATCCAACAACTTTATATTTAAATTTAACACCATTACTGCAAAATAAAGCACTGAAAATTTTCAGCAAAATTATATATTATGTAACTAACAATTTGGAATGTGCATATAATTTAGATATCACAAATTTTCCCCAAAAAGCCAATGTCATAGCTTTTAAAGTAAAAGGTGACAATCCAGAAAAAACTTTAACTTTATTAAAAAAACTACTAAATAAGATTAATATTGGAGAACTTCGCAATTTTGATGAAGTTGAATCACCATCTGACATAATACTAAAAAAGAACAATATTAAAATCAAAGGTAAAGAAAAAATTCATTGCTCATCTACCACTAAACAAAGTACTAGTAAAAAAACTTTTTCCTATAATTCCATACCTGATGTACGTACACTTATCGAAGATATGCCCGTGCGTTATCAATATGAAAAGCCATTATCACCAAAAGCACCACATAAATCTGGAGATACTGAAGAATCACCAGGGAAAAAGTTATATAAACAATTTTTAAGTGAACTAAAATCGGATGGCTGGTTAAAAAGATTACTTTCTTCAAAGCCAAAACTTAGCCCGCCAAGTCTTAAAAGAGATTCGTTAAAAAATACAAATAATTTTATACTTGATCGCCATACTTACCAAGAAGTTATACGCAAAGTAAAAGCCAAGAGAGTCTTATGGTTGTATGGAAATCTTGGTCAAGGCAAAACAGAATTAGCAAAATACATAGTAAATAATATCACAGATAATTCAATAATCGACAAAGGTTTTGTATCGTGCGGATCGTCACTTAAAACATTACTAACATCTTTAAATTCATATGTAGAAAACATAGCTGGCTATCCATTTGTTGAACCATATGAAACTTTAGATCTTGAATGGATGTTAGAGTTAAAAAGAATTTTTATAGCAAGCATCTACAAAGAACTCAGAATGAATCACGGAAAAGACTGGTATATTATTATTGACAATATAAATGATTTCAATATGATAAGGCCATTTATCGATTATAAAGAATTCGAACCAACAAAATATAAGATAGTAATTGAACATATAAAAATATTAATCACGAGCAGAAAGGAAATTAAACTTGATGAAGAAATAAGAAATAATTTTCAAATTGATAGTTACGAAGTAAAACATAATCAACCTATTAAAATATGCAAAACTATTCTTAGAACCAGCAAGAAAGCTGAAAAAAATCTACAAAAACTTAACCATTCCAACACTAAATGGACCCCATTACTTGCGAAAGTAACAGCTCTAGTTTTAATGAGTAAAAATATAACTAACAAAGAAAAAATTATGGCTGAAAAAAGCTTTAGTATTGACAAACTTGTAGAATACATCTTAATTTACTCATCAAAAGAAATTCAGCACTTGTTAAAATGTTTATCTTTAATTGCAAATCCCGATTTATCTGAAGATGTTATTAAACAATTTCTTGAAGTAGAAGAAGAAATAGATGAATTAGAAAAAAATACTTATGGAGTCCTGGCACACAAAGGAAGTATTAATGAACAAAATATCTATACGCTGCATGATGAATTTTTGAGCCGTTTTCTAAGCTTTTTAGAGAACCAATTAGAAAAAGAGAAATTTCAATCTATTTTACTAGATGTAACAACTAAAATAAATAATTTTTTTGGCGACATGAAAGATGAATCTACTTCCACAATAAAGAAGAGAAAGGAATTATTACCTAGTCTTAAAAAGCTTGATGATAACATAAGCAAATATAAAAATTTTAGCTCTGAGATATATGAAGAAATTATACATTTGAAATTAAATATTGCCATAGCATACCGTTATTCAGGTGCAACTAGCGAAGCTTACAATCATCTTGAAATTTTTTTTGGGGAGATAAAAGATGCAAAAGAAGAAAAAATTATAAAATTAAAAAGAAAAGCTCATTTATTATTCATCAGATTAAATCATGATCTTGAAAAATATAAAGAAATGGAAATACTAATAAAAGAATACAAAAATCAGCATTTAAAGAAAATTACATTAACTGAAGAAGTTGAGTTAAATTATTTCAAAATCTTTGTTTATCGATATGACAGTAACAAAGCTAAAAAAATTGAATCAGAATGTAAAAAAATACTAAAAAAATCAAGGAAAAAACTGGAATTAAGCGAAACTGAACGCAAAATAATCGAAGCTAAATTAGCTTTTGGGAGAGGATTAATTAAATTAGCTGAAATCCACATGAACTATCATGATGAGATTGATGATGATCTTGAATGTGAAAATAACTATTTAATTGTCTTAAGCTATTTTAAAAAAATTAAAGAAGGGCTCGAAAAAGAAAATAACTTGGAGCTATACCTCAAGTTATTGATTAGCCTAGGTGGAGTCTATAGAAATATATATAAATTGAAAAAAAATATCATAGAAAAGCAAGATTACTATCAAATGGCAATCACTATTTATAATGAAGCTTTAAATATCTCTCAAAAAATATTTGGTCCTATGCATTTATTTACAGCTAAAATATCATATTATTTTGGTAAATTACATCACTCTTGCTCACAAACTGAGCGCGCACTCAGTTTTTGTAATAAAGCAAAAATATCTCAAAAAATATCTTGTAGAGAAGATTTAAATCAACACCAAACTGCTAAAACCTGCTATCTGCTTGGTCAAATTTATATAAATAGAAATGAGTATCCAGAAGCTCAACTAAATTTAGAAGAAGCTATTAGAAAATTTAAAATTGTTAATACTCATGAACGAACTCATTTTCATCAAATAGAAGCAAATAAAACACTTACTAATTTACAATTACAAAATTGTCTATCAAATGATAATATTGAAGAATTTAAAAAACTATTTAATAATAATAAAAAAGAACCTTATTTGCTTAAAGCAGTTGCATTTAATGCACTTAAAATCATCAATGTTTTATTAAAAGGAGATCCCTCACTAGCTTACCCTGTATCAAAAAATGGAGAACCCAAAAAAACAGCAACTGTATTGCATAAAGCAGTAACTTATAATCACTGTAGGATCATTGAATATCTTGTTAAAGAAAGAAAATGTGATATCAATGCTCAAGATGAAGGCGGATACACTCCACTCCATATGAGTGCTTACATGGGATATTTAGAAGCAACAGCAATTTTACTTAGCCATGATGATATAGACATTAATAAAGAAAATGCAATATGCTTTACAGCTCTTGATTATGCTCGAGACTGTGGATTCAAAGAGATAATCAAACTCTTAGAAGCCTTTCAAAAAGAAAAAACACAGCAAACATATTTAGAGAATATACCTAAAAAATATAAACAAATTTATAGGCAAATTCAAAATGAAACTTTCTTAAAAGACAAAAAAGAAAATAAAAACTTTCAAGGAACAATTGACAAACTTAATGAAATTGCAAATGAACGGTTTCATAAGAAAAATGAGAATAATTACCGTATAGTATCCATGCTGCATTTTTTGCTCGACAAGCCAAAAAATGATAAAATTGAAAATGCTGTTGTTAGGCTTATTCGTAGAAATATTGATACCCAAATAACTAACTTTGAAGATCAATTGCCATTACATTTTGCAGCAAAAAATAATTATATAAAAGTCTTTAGAGCTCTCACAAACGGAAGCGCGGCAATACGCAATAATTTAACTGCTTTAGATAAATACAAACAAACTCCTATTCATATCGCCGCCTCAAATAATCGAATTGAAATTTTAGAAAGATGCATACACTTATTTGGCCAGCAGTCTTTAAATATCCCTCAAATCGGTTGGAGCTGGACTCCTTTACATCAGGCAGCTATAAAAGGACATGTAAGAATATGTCAACGCTTGCTTAAAAACAAATTAAATCGTCGCTTAAGAATGATTTCTGGTATTCCAACTGAATATCATAAAACGATGGTTAGAGAAGGCAAAGAAATTCTTTTGATTAAAAATAATAATCATGATTATGCTCTGGGATTTAAGAACAATGATAAAGTCTACGAGCAGAAAGTTATCAATGAAGAAAATGATAAGAAAGCCTATGATCTACTTATAAAAAAAATTCAGCACAGAAAATTTAAAAATAAAATATATAATTATAAAGATCTTAATGTAGTTATCAACAAATTAATGAAAAAATTTGATAGCAACAATACTTTACCATTAGAGCTTGGTGTATCAGATTTTACGATTTTAACTAACGATGGTTGGACAGCTTTACATGAAGCAGTATTAAGTAACAGTCCATTTCGCAACAAAATAATAAATATGATATTAGATGAAAATCAAGCATGTATAAATATGCAAGAAGAATTTGGAGAAACTGCTTTATTCTTGGCAGTCAAAAAAAAGCATGTTGATACAATTCGGTTGCTAGTGCAAAGAGGCGCAAATATACATATTAAAAATGAAGAAGGAATTTCACCTTTAATATATGTACAACAACATAAGTTAAAATATATAGAAAGATTATTTCGAAACAATAACAAACTAGATAAAGCAGATTATGCTGCCACATTAATGCAACCAATTCTACAATTAGATATTTTTATAAAAAACAATAAAAATTTATTCAAAATATTTTATCAATATTTTGATGAACAAAGAACTAAAGTTCATAAAAAGTATATTAGTTTAGAAGATGAAAGAAATGATGAATATGCCAAAGGTATTATTTCATTAGAAGAATATATATTTCACACTATTGAAGAAGAAGATGCAATACAAATAACTGGGAAAATTGGCAGTGGTAAAACTTCGCTTCTAGAAAGAATTGCATTAAATGCTTGGCATAGATGTTATCTGCCTTTATTATTAAGTGAAATTGAAGGAAAATTTTATTTATATGATATTGAAGTTATGCATAATGCAGAGATAAATAGAGTTTTTTTTGATGAAGTTTTGAAAATAGCATTTGACAAAAATCTAAAAGGAAAAAAACCACCGAAATTACTTTATCTTTTTGATCTTGAAAATCCCATAAAAATCAAAGATGAAATTAAACATGAAGAATTTGCAAAACAAAATAGATTTGTTATTTCTATTTCAGATGATATAAAATTACAAGAAACCCATCAGAGCATTGCCACTAGACATTTACCTCCTATCAGAAAATTTACAATTGAAGAAATTAATATTTATCTTGAACGCTCTTTAAGCCATGATAACAAAAGATATCAACCAAGGAAAAATTTAATAGATAAAGACAAAAAATTAACTAAATTTTTAAGCAATCCATTAGCTTTAAAAGAATTTTGCGAAGTAAAAATTGAAGAAGACACCAAAGAAGACACATATGCAAATAAGTATCTTTTATTTAAAAAATTACTAGAAAATAACTCACTGCCATTAACTATTAAAAATGCACTTTCACATAGCGAAAAAATAATTATTGATTGTAATTATGATGCCATGGAAAAAAAACTAGATTCTATTGCAACAGCTATTATTCAAGACCACTTTAATAGTATAAGTAAAAAATCTCAAGATACATGTGTTAGAGCTTTATTAAGCGCTGTAAGTACACCTTCTTCTGGAAGAGCAGCAATTTCAAATGAACTAAGAACTAATATACTAAAAATACTATGCTTAATAAAAAAAGCAGTTTTTGTTAAAAACAGAGTACAAATGATAATACCTAAAAATTCAACTTTAGATAGCAGTATATTTTATAATTATGATTTTAGTGATACTACATATAAGCGAGAAAAATATCTGCCAACAAGCATATTTATTAATTCACCCTTAAACAAAAAAACACGTTTTAGCCTAATGAAAAAAAGGACTTTAATTAATCAATTAAAGTATGTTAATAATCGAAACTATACTTCTCTTAATGTGGCAAAAAATTTTTTTTGGTATAATAATATTATTTATTATTTTGAGGGGAACAGTTGCTTATACTTTTTTGACAGCTCGAATAACAAACGTGAGCAAATTCATAAATTTTCATCTAAAATTTACTCAATTAATTTAATCAAAGCCAATTCTCCTAGTAAAAAAAGATTTAAAATTATATTACAAACAGAAAAGTCTATTTATATTTTAAGTATTGATAAAAATAATAAAAAAAAATATAATAGGAATAATAAAAAAACCTATAAGGTCACTCCTATATTTTCCCCATGTCACCAAAAATTTATTTTTATAAGCAACTTACCTAATCATACAAATAATTTTTATGCGTTTGATCGAAGTGGCAATCTCTATCAATTAAATATCGGAAAAATAATTAACAACAAAACAGGAGAATTTCAACTTGAAACTAAACAAATAAAGTTTAATAAAAATAAATTATTTAAAAAACAAATTTTTGTCACTGCTATTTGTGAAACATCAATAACTTTAAGAAAAAATTATGATGCGGCTGAAGTATTTATAGCCTTATCTGGAACAGTTGAAACACTTAAAAAATTAACCCTTTATTTCACTCTTGACATTCTTAATACAGTTGAAATAAAATTTAAAGAAACAACTTTGCTTGAAATAAAACCTGAAATAACCGCAATAAAATTAGCAAAAAATGATTCTTATCAAGAATTAATTTTTTCAGTAGATAATGGAAAAAATATATTTAAATATGATTCTAAAGAAAAAATTTATCTTTCTTTATTTAAAAATCAAAAAAACACTATTAAGTATATTGATATACTAGAAAGCCCATTAAAAAATAAAAAACTAATTTTAACTTGTGGTGATAGTAATGAATTTTCTATATGGGATTATTCACAGCAAAAATTGCTAAAGACATATTATTCAAAATTTCCAGGCATTTATTCTGGAAAAGTTATATCAGATGTACTAGTATTACTAGGAAAATTTGGAATCCAGTGCTTTCCTTTTCAGTGGAATCTTTTCTATAAGCAAATATACTGCCATTACGATAGTATATTTTCCTTGGCATTATTAAATAAACAAAAAAAGAATACTTCTCTTCTACATATGTTAACTGCTGGAAAAGACTCTCGTTTATGTGTGTGGGATGTAGATAAGCGCAAACATTTATACTCCATAGAAAACAATAATATACCAATATTACATATATTTATATCAGAAACTAAAAATAAAATAATTTGTGCAAATGCAGATGGTAGTGTTAAATTATTTAGTTCTGAAAATAATATATTAAAATTAGTAAAATATGTAAAATTTTCTGATTGGCCAATTACCAAAGTTATGATAAGTGCTGATGAAAAAAATATAGGAGTCCTTGATATAGCAGGAAATTTATTTCTTTGCACATACAATAAATTTGTAGAATCACCTCAGCATGAGATTAATTCTTCTAAAAATATTAGAAATGAGGATCAATCATTAATTTCTTTTACTTTTCATGATACTGATCCTAATGTGATATTTGGGTTTAATAATGATAATAATAATATATATGTATTCAATATGAATAAAAATAAAATAACCAATCAATTTATAATAGAAACACTAAATCTCATATGTTCAATACTGCACGTTAGAAATAGATTATATTTTGGTGACAAAAATGGAAATTTTGGTTATATAATGCTTAATAAAAATAATCAACCAGGTTATGATATTAGATTGATAAATTCTGACAAGATAGTAAGTTATATATCAATGGTTTTAAATAACAATGAAATATTAATAATTAAAAACATAGGTAGAAAAAATAACTATCAAATAGGTTTTAAGAATAACGGCAAGTATGATCAAAAACCTATTAATACTAGAAAACTAAAAAATTTTCAATACCTTAATGGCTGTATAAAAAAGCATAAAGAAGCTTTCAATGGTCAAATATATACTTCAAAAAATATTAATAGCGATATTATTAGCTTGCTAGAATCATTTCAAATTAAAGCTCACATGTCGCATAAATTAGAAAGCATTTCTGGCGAACCTAATGATCCAGTTTATAATATTGCATATGATTTAAAAAATGAAAAAGTTGCTTATTCATCTGGCAAGTATATTTTTATTGTAACTATCAATAAAAATGATTTCTGCAAAAGTTGTAAACAAAAACTCGAAGGCCATCAAGGAAATGTAAGAGATATTAAATTTACTCAAGATAATCAACTATTGAGTGTCGGTGAAGATCAAAACATCATGCTATGGCAAAAGGATCGTTATTATAATAGCGGAAAATGGATATGCTGCTGGTATAGTAAACCTTCTCTCATACTAATACATGGAAATAATACCATAAGTACAACTCCAAGAAAACTTATGATTAACTTACAAAAGAACTATATTATCATTTTTAATGAAGGAAAAAATATACTAATTGAAAATTACTTTAATGGCAATATGAATGGCACTTTATCTAATTTTTATAATTGTTATCCAAATATATTTAGAGAAAAATATCATTTATTCGATCATTTCAATGAAGCAGCAAGAGCATTATCAAGAAGAATTGCAAAATTTTATGGAATTGATTCTATACATAACTCAGTCATATTAGGTTTATTAAGACAAAATCCAACTAAAAAAATTTGTGATGAAGATAAAAACATAGGAAGATCGAAAGGAAAAGGAAAAGCATATATACTTCATATTAATTATAACAAAAATTTTGTTTCACATTTAAATCCTGCATTTAATATATGCATATCATCAGCCACAGACTTCTATGACTATTTAAATAACAAAGATTCAAGTTATCACATTTCACCAAAAAAAATATTTAATAATGATTTTTGCTATTTTTCAAAATTAATTAGCAGCAAAAAAAATTGTATAGAGCAATTAACTTCTGTTACATTTGACAATTTTATTATAAATGATTTATGCCAGCAAACTAATACACATATTCTACCTTACGCAATTGTTGAGTATATTTACAAAATTAGTGGAAAAGAAGAAAACTTTAAAAATTTACCAGACAAAACCCTTACTATTTTAAACAATGATTACTATATTATAAAAAGTAATACAGAAAAAAATATTACTCAGGAAAGTCCTCCCAAAAAAAAGAGCAGCAAAGAATTTATTCAAAGAGGTTTGTCACTAGCAATATTTAGAAAAAAATCTGAGAAACCCCCTGAAAATTCTAATAGAAGTAATGATGTAAAAATAAATTTTAATGGTTATGAGAAACTCTTAAATATTAAAAAAGACAATTATTACTATCAATGTCTTATCAATTTTTTTCAATATGTAATTGAAAAAAACTTTATTGAAAAAAAAGAGTGCTCAAAAATATTAAAAGAAATCATCAAGTTAAATATTAAAATCAATCATTTTCAGGGGGCAATGTCTGCAATTAACATAGTTAGCATAGATAGAAAAGATTGCATCTTTACTATTATAAAAAAATATACAGACAATAAGTATATCCAAAAAGTTAAAAAATATATTTCTAGTATAACTACCAGAGAAAATATAGGAACAAGTGAAATCATTAATGAATTATATGAAGAATTAAAAAAATGCATACCAATTGAAAATCTGGAAATAATTTTAATCCAAAAAAGCAGTGAAAGCAAACAAATTATTAAACTTGCTGAAGCTTATACAGTGACTAAAAATCCAATAAAATCTTTGATAGCTTTACATATATATAAATTATATTATCTAGAAAAAAATAAAACAACAGATGACTTTAAAAATAATTTAAAAATTAAAATTCAATTTGCTTTGGCATTTAGAAGGCTATGTTTAACTGATTTAGCTTACGATTATATTTTTAAAGAATTTAAAAATATAAAGAAGATACAAAAAAGTCAAAACAAAAATGATATATTATTGTACTTAGAGTATGTAGATAGTATGGTAGCAAACTATATATATAATTTTAGAAAAGTTAAAGCATCACCGTCTAAACATAGTGAAATTATGCAATTCATTAGCAAAAGTGTCATTAAAAAACTTAAAGTACTAAAACATCAAAACTTAGACAAATATTGCTATTATTTAGCACACATAAAACTTTTAGGAAAGCTAATATTTTCTCATCAGAATGAATTTAAATGTTTTAATTCGGATATAGATAAACTCAAAAACTGTCATAAGCATTTATTTAATAAAGTAGAATATTATTTGACATATCAAGTAAACATTAGTACATATCAAATTGCAAGTTTGTCTATTATTGTAGCTTCTTTATATTTTAGTAGAAAATATAATAAAGCTATAAAAATAATCAATAAGATAATTAAAAAATTTAAATCAGGAGCAATAAGTCCAAATTATAACTATCTAAATGATCCTTATTTTATAGCTATTAGCTTACTAAAAATTATTTGTGAGATTGAAAATATATTAAACAAGCCTAAAAAAAACAGCGAACAACATTTGGCTGCCTTCAAAAAGCATATAAAAGACTTTAATATATTTATATCAAAATTACAAAAGACTCAAATAGAGTCAAACCCAGTAAAAATTGATGAAAAAAATTTAAGAAGAGAGATATTAAATGTATACAGTGTTACTTTAAAAATTATGAATAAAGCTGTTGGTTCTTCTCATGCTGTATACTTAATGATAGAAAATCGAAAAGCTGAAAACGTTAGTTCTTCTAAGACTTCAGAGAACCAGAAAATTGAAAGTTCTCTTTCACAACAACCTAAAAAGCTTGATTTCTTCAAAGGACTAAAACCTATTACCAATATAAAAGTTCCAAATGAATACATTATAAAACGTAAAATTAAACTAGATGAAATTGAGAAGAACCTACAATCAAATGGTATTGCTGCTGTTACACAAAAAACTAATATAGGTCGACTAGGTGGCGTTGGAAAGACAGCTCTAGCACAATACTATGCTTATAATAATAAATATCAAATAAAATGGCTATGTAGAACTCAAAATCAGCAACTTTTATTGAAGGATATTAGCAAATTAGCAAAAAAAATTAATGAACGTATTAAATGTTATAAGCAAGCTTCACTAGTTCGTATTAAATTTCAAAACCAAAAAACTGAAAAAATAATAGCGCAATTAATTAATTATTTAAAATATGTTCCTAGCTGGCTATTAATTTTGGATGATGTGAAACAATTAAAAATTGTTTATAATTTTATGAATATTGTTTCTGCTAAAAAAAATCGTCATATTATTACAACTTCACAAGAAAATTATTTAAAGCCATTAGATCCTATAGGCATAGTTAAATTATCGGGCCTTGAGGAATCTGAAATTTTAAAGCTTTTGAATGCATATAAAATGACTTCTAAAAATGAAAATAACAAAGTTAACATTGATAAATTTGGCAAAAAATTAAACTCCTTACCTTTAACCTTAACTTTAGCTTGCCACTTAATGAAAGCTGAATCTTTAACACTATTAGACTTTCTTAATAATCCTAAAGTTATAGCCTTAAATTCTACTGAAAAAGCAAAACCAAAAGATTATCTAAACTCTATTACAACTGTTTGTGAATTAAATTTGACAAAACTCAAGTTGAAAAATGCCGAAGCTTCACATCTTTTATACTATTGTGCTCACTTAGCACCTGATGAAATTATTCCACCATTATTGCTTGAAAGAGTACTAAATTGCAATCTAGATGAACTTAGAAAAACATTGAAAATATGCTGTCAATATGGCTTATTAAATTATAGCACTAAAAAAGAAATTAAAATTGTAAATGTTCAACCAATAGTTCAACAAGTACTCCTATCTCAATATAAATATGAAGAAAAACTTTCCTACTTAGCAAAACTAGTTAGAGCAATTCAGTTACTGTGTAAACATTCAATTAGCGAGCAAAATCCTGAAAAACTAGCTGATCCTGAAAAGTTACGTTTGATGTTGTTACCCCATATACAATATCTTTATAATTCTCTTGTAATAAATAAAAGCATCTCATCTAAAAATAATAATTATTTTGGGTTATGGATATACAAAATTTCTTTTTGGATAGGCTATATTAACCTACGTGACAAAATTTCAGCTGACAGTGCAAAAAAATTTTTCAATCATGCTTTAACTGCTTGTGAAAAAGCTTTAGGTGACAAAGGTACTGTTCGTGTAGCAAAAATCAAACACCAGCTTGGCGCTACCTACTTTGATCTGGGAAATCTTGGAGAAGCAAAAAAATGTTACGAAGTTGCATTGAGTATTAAAGAAACTTGCTATGGAAAGCATCATCTCAAGTGCGCAGAAACTTTAATTGCGTTAGCTACTATTGAAAGTATTGAAGGAAAACCAGAAATTGCAGAAAAGCGTTTAAAAAACACACTAGAGATATATCGTCTTTACTTTGAAAATGATCATGAGAAAGTAGCAGATGGTTTATATTACTATGCAATTAATCAGCTAACGCTAGGGAAAGCATCTGAAGCGCGACTCGCACTTAAACAAGTAAAAAAAATCAGAAAGAAAAAATATAGCTCTACTACTCATTGGCAGTTAGTAAGTATTATGGAAGATCTTACTGATGCATGCTTATTAGATGAAAAACCTTACGAAGCAAAAAAATACTTTAAAAAAATCATAGCTACAGGTGAGACAAGCTGCTATATGGGGTATGCTTTGTATTTATTTAATAAAAAGAAATATACTAAGTCACTTTCTATCCTAGAAGATATGTTAGGCAAACCTTTTTCCAATTGTTGTTCTTATACAGGACCAATATCAAAATTGCTTGAGCCTAAACTACGTAAGAAAGCAGTTGAAAAAGGAAAATTTAATATAAAAATGACTATGCTAGCTCGTTATATACAGATCCGCTGTTACATAATATTAAAATTCCAGGATCAAGAAGCACTTGAAAAAGCTTTTAAATATGTGACTGACGAGTTAAAAAAACCCAGCGCAACATCTAGTGAATGGGATATACTAGGCTGCATATATGAAACTTTACATAATGAAAAGCTAGCAAATATTTGCTTTACATATTCAAATATATTGGATAAAAAAGAAAAACCAGAAAATAAAGGAAATTTACTAGATAATCTTTCAAAGCCCCTTGATCTCTTATTAGACACATATAGAAACAAAATACTTACCAATCAAAGTGTAAAACATAAAAACCAAAAAGAAATTTCCAGAAACTATTGGTATGAAGATCATGATATGAAAAAAATCTTGGAGTGTGCAATTACCCAACATAATTATAAAACTTCTGGCGGTAGAAAAGTATATATTCTTGGCCCTATTGATAACATTAGTCATTATAGTTTAATCGATGCACTGATTGATCATAAACGTAAACCAGGAACACTACTGATTCCATTTAATAAAGGAGGACTACATTGGGTTGGTCTTGTGCTTGAATTTAACAATACTTGTAATTTAATAAGAGCAAACTATTATGATCCTTTGAGAAATAATGCGCCTAATTTTTTAAATTACATGCTTAAGGTAATGAGCGATGAAAATGACCGCGTGACAGAATTTACCGATCATCGAGGAAAACGCACAAATCAAGCCACGAAGAAACTGAATCGAGAAGGCTTATCAGGTATTTCTGTCAAGAAACTACGTGGTTTGCTTAAATTACCAGAAGAACTCATAATAGGTACTGCTGTCAAGGATGGTGGTTGTGGCTTTGATGCGTTAGCACAATGTCTTGATAACAAGTACACAGAAAAAAAATTACGAATGCTATGTCATCAATATTACCTGGACTTGCCTGAAAAAGAAGGTGAAAAAGAAGTTGATAAATGGATACAAGCACTTGAAGGTAACAATCCTAACATTGGTTCACATTATTTAGAAGTCCAACATACTGGAGAAGAACTAAAAAATCCTCACTATCCAATAAAAAATGCATACCCAACTTGGTTTGTTCAAGAAATTGATGGACGAGTACTTTGTAAGGCTTTACCTGATTTGTTAAGCAAAGGTATTCATGTGATTGAAGTATTTATAGAAGCAGAAGGGACTGGTCATTATCATATTACTGAGGAAGACTACCGTCAAGTGAGTGATGAAAATGAAATTAAATCATTATATAATTGCCCTACGCTACTCTTATCAAAAAAACACTTTGTGCCACTTTTGCGATCAGATAAGACGCTTCGGCCAGATGCAATCCCAGCTGAACAGCACCTATCAACTTCGTCAACTCAGCAAGTAAGCACATTGATTTGTCAAACCAATGGCAGTGACTGTGGTCCATGTACAATAGAAAATTTACTCGCAGCAATAGGTTACAGAGAACCAGAAGACACAACCCCACAAGTGCGCAGACAAAGGCACCTTGAATTATTAGAAAAAACTGAGCCAACTTATTATACAACTTTTTACCAAAGGCAGCGGTTAAATAAATCAACTTTTTCTAGCCTGCACAGAGACCATAAAAATTTTGAATGGACACAAAAGCTAAAAAATTCTAATATTTTTAGTATGGCTGAATATAAAGCATTATTACAGTTAGCTTCGATGATATTAGCTTTGCCGGAACAAGTTAAAACTTCTTTCAAAACAGCGCTACAACCTGAAAAAGAACAAGGCTTTGATGAACATAGAGTATTATTGACTAAAATACGCTCTGCATTTGTTGGTTCAATCGATAAATCAGCTGTTAAGTCAGTTATAGAGAAAATATTTTATGTGGAAAAAGTTTTTACTTCATTAGATAACGCCTCTCTAAAACTTGATTATAATCAATTCCTTCCATTAAGTATTATGCTGGCTCTCGAAGAAAAACAAATAGCGTCTGATCTCGAAGCAATGAGAAGTATCAAATCACAAACGATCCCTAAAAAAGGATCTTCACTAGCTAAAAATAACTTTTTCACCAAAAGCAATAAAGAATTAATAAAAAATTTGAAGTTATTAGCGGATGATTATAATCGACACCTTAGGATCATTCATGAATATGAGGATCATCAAATTATTCTCATATTGCCACACCCTAAATCAAGTGTATTCGCTGCAACAAAAGTTTTTGATCAAGAAGGAAAGCTGGTTGGTGAAATCAGAGAAATGGATGTGCCCTATTGTGAAAGAGTTATTGCAGAAATATACGATGATTTTGAACAATACATCACTAAAATCTTGAAAAGCAACACGCTTAGTTTCACTCGCAAAAACTCAAATTGTTTAATTATTGCTTGTCAAACAGCCAAAATGATGGAAAAAATCACACGTTTGCTCAAAAAAGTTGGGTTTACTGAAAGTATTGAATTACCTGAAAATGCTTATAGAGTAGCACAAGCACGAAAATAGCTTCGCCTAAAAGGCTACTATTTAATGATACGTTGACAACTTACTTTCTAAATGACTTTGCATGATTGAATAGTTTAAAGAAATTATGGGTGGTGGCTTCAGCGACTTTCTGATAGTCAATACCACGCAATTGCGCAATACGCTCAGCAACATAACGCACATAAGCTGGTTGATTGGTTTTACCACGGTATGGCTCCGGCGCTAAGTACGGCGCATCAGTTTCAATTAACAGCCTGTCTAGTGGAACTGTTTTGGCAACTTCATGTAATTGTTTAGCGTTTTTAAAGGTAACAATTCCAGATAAGGAAATATAAAAACCTAAATCTAACACTTTTTTAGCGATATCTTCGTCATACGAAAAGCAGTGAAAGACACCACTAGCTTCTTGTGATGCTGATTCCTGCAGTATTTTTATAGTATCTTTCGCCGCATCACGACTATGCACAATTAACGGTTTATCTAATTCTATTGCTGCTTGAATATGCCGGCGAAATCGTTGCTGCTGCCAAGTCAAATCACCTTTGCAATGATAATAATCTAAACCAGTTTCACCAATAGCGACAACAACTGGCTGCTGCGCATGAGTTATTAATTCTTTGACACTAGGATCATGGCCTTCTTGTTCAGTAGGATGAACCCCGACAGAAGCAAATACATTAACATAACTATCAGCAATTGCTAACACATCAGCAAAATTTTCCATGTTAACACATACGCATAACATGTAAGCAACATCTTTTGCTCTAGCAGCGTCAATCACATTAGTTAGGTCACCATCATATGCACTTAAATCAATTTGGTCTAAATGACAATGTGAGTCAATAATCATTCGTTATCCTTCCTGTTCGCTAACAAACTAAGCACCATGCTCTCCACTGCTAATTGCTTATTAATATTGTTTGCGCTAGCGATTTGCATCTGGGTTCTCATGAGTTTATCAAGCAGCCTAAACAAATCCATGATCTGGTATTGGTTTGCTAATAGTGTTACTAGATCAGCTATTACTGGATCATTAATTTTAAGTGTAGCAGAAAATGCTTGTTTTATAGCATAATTCAGCATAATCATCAGTAATCGCAAGACTTTTTCTGGGGATTCTTCACAGCATTTAGCAGCAAAACTTAGCGGATCAAGCTGTTTTTGCAGCAGCATCGCGATTTGTTGCAAGCAGTTTTGGTAAAATTTCAATTGTTCCGGATCGGTTAATGCCAATGCCTGTAATGGCGCACCTTGTGCAATATCAAGTAGTAAATTATCTGTTGCTTTATTATCGTGATATTTTGCTAGCCAAGAGTTAATAAGATCATCACTAACATGTGTAAAGGTGATCCATTGACAACGACTACGAATTGTTGCTGGTAGCAAATGCGGCGCTGCACTTACTAAAATTAATAACGCTTTTGCGCGCGGTTCTTCTAACGTTTTCAGTAATGCATTAGCAGCAGCAATATTTAATTTTTCTGCTGGCTCAATAATTACAATATTATAACCATCAAGTTGCGACGTTTGCTGCATTTTAGTGATCAATGTACGTATTTGCTCAATCTTGATCATTGCAGTTGCTTTTTCTGGTTGTATTATCGTTAAATCCGGGTGATTATGCGCGTTTAACAAATGGCAATGACGGCAGTTACCACAAGCCTGCCCATCTGCTTGTGGCGATGTACACAATAATGCATAAGCCAGCTGTTGAGCAAAAGCAAATTTTCCCATGCCTTGTTTACCCGTTAATAATAAAGCGTGCGGCAAATTAGCTTGTTGTTTGCGCTGGATTAACAGTTGCCATTGTGATTGCTGCCATGGAAATGGCGCTTTATCATTAAGCTGTGATAAGTTGAGTAAGTTCATCATCAATCCGCTCATGGACATGTTTTAATGACAGCGTGGCATCAATCAGTCGATATCGCTCTGGTGATTGTTCTGCTAGCTGTAAATACGCTTCGCGCACTCGTTCAAAAAATTGTAGCTTTTCATTTTCAAACCGATCTGGGCGCCCACGTCGTTTAGCTCGCGCTAAACCAATTTTAACAGGTAAATCTAATAATAACGTACAATCCGGTTGTAAATCAGCCTGCACCCAACGCGCTAGCTCAGTAATATGCGCCATTGAGATTTGACGACCACCACCTTGATATGCAAACGTGGCATCGGTAAATCTATCACAGATCACCCATGTATTCGCAGCCAATGCTGGTTTAATAACATGCTCAATATTTTGCGAGCGCGCCGCAAACATCAATAGTAACTCAGCAATTTGGGTTAACTTTTCTTTGCGCGGCTTAAGTAATATTTGCCGTAGCTCTTCAGCAATATCTGTTCCACCAGGCTCGCGAGTCACAATATATTGACATTGGTGATATTTAAGAAATTGCTCTATAAAACCAACAACTGTTGATTTGCCTGCACCTTCAATGCCTTCAATGGTAATAAAACGTGCTTTTTGGCTTGGCTGTGTTGTCATTGTGAATATCCTTGATTACGACAAGTTTCAAAAAGTTGGCCTAAATGCACTCATTAATAACAAATTAAGTGATGGTAATAATGCCAACCATATTAATCCTAAAGGAAACTGTCTGCCAGTTAACTGGCTATTACAAACCGTATAGTGCTTGTGTTGCATTTTTTTATGTGCAAATAATAACAAACCCATGAATATTAATAAAGCATAAAAAAGATCACTATAAGAGGTTAAAATGAGCAGTAAATCATGCACGTTTCTAACCAGATGAAACTTATAGGGGATGCATGCCAGGAAAATAGCAGCCAACAATAAAAACACCATTGTATCACTATAATAACGATTATTAATAAAATGAATAATGACAAAGATTGGGATTAATAACAAAGGAAAATAATAGACCCAGCCTAACGGTGATATTAGCAACATAGCAATGATTGTAATTGAAAAACCAAGATCATACTCTAATAATGATTGACGACATTTAGCTGCCCATATTACTAAAGCTGTTATGACCAATGAACCCAATATATAAATCAATGACATCAACCATACTGATTGTGAGGTTGGTGAATTAACTAATCCATTAAATAGCCTAACAAGGTATCCATAAAATGAAGCATTTCTATTAGTGGCAAACCAAGTGATCGTATGTAGCACGCCATAATATTCGAGATAACCCCGGCTGCCAACTACCATAAACGCTACTAATGCACTTCCTATAAAGCAGATCACCATCGATGTTAATAATCGCCAGCGCTTTTGCACTAAAAAATAAATGAGAAACATCCCAACAAATAATTTAAGGCTTAATGCAAATCCTAAAACCATGCCTGCGCTAATTTGCTTATCTTGCCTTGCTAATCGCCATCCCAGCACTAAAAATAAAGTGATAAACAACCCTAGTTCGCCCAAACCAATATTGCTATAGAATGGCAATACAGAAAAACATGCCGCCATAGTTGCAAGAATTAATAACAAATTATCTTTTTGAGGATATAAAGTGTTAATGACGATGACAATTGTTATTATCGCGCAAGCTAATGATAACAAATTCCATAACCATAATGCTTGACCATAGCTTAACAGTGCAAATGGTGCCACTAGTAATGATAATAATGGTGGATTCAAATTAGCAGAGTGATAAATGCCTACAAATGCAATCGGAATATAAATTTTTGTTTTCACGATTTCTGCCGGCAACTGATAGTGCTGCCAGGGTGTAGAACCATAAATATCTTGATGCGCTAATAACGCTTTGGCGGATTCATAAAACATCGCAAAATCTGTGGCCAAATGTTTCGCCGCCATACCTTGAATTAAAATGAGTGTGGCAATTAGGCTAGCTGCCAATATAACCAATAATAGGATGAATTTTAAATAGTTGATTTTACCAGCGTTCATCGTTTACTGTGTTTTTTTGCCATTGATAGTTTCTTTTTTAATTTTGAATGACGTTGACTGCTTTTCAGTGTTTTTTGTTTTGTTTTTGGTTTTGGCTTTGATTTCGTTTTTGGTTTTGGTCGTTTGCCATTTAGCTGATATTTAATCACGGCTTCATCATGTTCTTTGAGAGTTGCTGAAAATACATGACTACCATCACCTTTAGCCACAAAATATAATGCATCTGTCTTTGCTGGATGTAGTGCAGCTAAAATTGCTGATTCTCCTGGCATAGCGATTGGCGTTGGCGGTAATCCAGTGATGACATAGGTATTATAAGGTGTACGATGACGTAAATCCGCGCGCGTAATATTGCCATTATAGCGATGCTTAATGCCATAAATCACTGTAGCATCAATTTGCAAGCGCATTTGTTTTCGTAAGCGACGCAAAATAACGCCTGCAATCATCGGCCTTTCTTTTGGCACTGCGGTTTCTTTCTCAACCATTGATGCTACAATCAATGCCTGATACGGATCTTTGTAAAGTAAATCTTTAGCACGATTTCGCCAAGCTTTAGTTAACAATTTCTGCATATGATTATAGGCTTTCTTTAAGATAGTTGTATCTTTTGCGCCACGAGCAAATAAATACGTACTTGGAAAAAATCGCCCTTCTGGGTGTTTATCTGGATGGCCTATCTTAGTCATAATTTCTTTAGCCGTTAAACCTTTTAAACTATGACGAAGGTATGGATTTTTATCAACTGCTTTCATCATTTGATCGAAATTCCAGCCTTCGATAATTGTGACTTTATGCAATTTGATTTTGCCAGAAGCCAATTGCGAGATGAATTCACCCGGAGTCATTCCTGGTTTAATTTCATATTCACCAACACGCAATTTTTTTGTAGCATTTTTCAAGCGCGCTAATAATTTGAAGTAATTCGGGTGGCGTAATAATTTTTGTTGATATAATTGATCAGCAATTCTATTAATTCCAGTGCCTGGCTTAACTTCATAAATAACTGGTGTGTTCCCCTTTACTAATGGTGTGACTAAAAAAGCATACCATTGCCCAGCGTACCAGCCTAGCAACAATAATAATAACAATAATAAAATAATGCTCACTCGCCTAGCCACAACCTTCTCCTTGCCATTACAACGTTTGTGGGATCACATATATGATACAAACATATGCTGGCAAATAAATCAATATCAATACCCAGGATAATTTAGACGACAGTTTAGAGCTTGAACGTTGCAGCGCAAGACACGCACATGCTAATAACAGCAAGCTATAAAAAACCAAGGCTGGCTTATTCAATAAATTCATCCATGAAGCTTGCAAATGATGATGTAACTTTAGCGGCATGTTAATAAATAACCAAGCAGTGGCTATACTCCAGAACTGCCATAGCGAAATATTGCTTTGCAAGTAATTCTTAAAAATTATGCCTGCTGGAAGCATTAATATCGGTAAGTAGTATAACCAACCTAAAGGTGAAATGAGTAGCATCAAAATCAATGTTAAACTAAATCCAAAATCGTAATATTTAACTTCAGGCTGATAGCTCCTCCACCAATATAACAACATTGCCAACAGCATGCTCACTCCAATGAAATAGCTTATGATAACGAATACATTGCTTGAAAATAGCCGTGTTAACATGCCTAACCATGAAATGTTCCAACTTGCTGAATACCAATCTATTTGCTGCAATACTGTTAAATAATCATGATAAACTGAACCACCGAATATCATTCCTCCAAGTATTACTGTTATTATGAAACTGCCTATACTCCATATAAGTAAGCGCCAGCGTTTTTGCAATAAAAAAAACACGAATACTAAACCAAAAAATAATTTCATGCCTATTGCAATACCTAACATGCATCCAGCAGCACCATCATATTGATTGCGTCCCGCTAACCAAATCAATGTTGCTAACAACAACATCAATAAACCGAGTTGCCCGTAAACGACATTGATGTATGTTGGAAAAAAAGCAAATAGCGCTAACAACAATCCAACTAGAGCTAACTTACTCGCTGAAAATAATTCTTTGCTTATTAAGATACTCGCTAACACTCCTAAAATAATCGAAATCAATGACCAAACTTGCAATGCTTGTTGGTAATTTAATAATGCCAAGGGTAATGTTAATGCCACTGTAAAAGGCGGATTTAAATTTTCTGAATGTTTAAGTGATGGATCAACCTTAAGCGGCACACCTTTTATTTCATTATAAGATTGCATTCTCGGTGGCGCATAAATAGCATGTTTAGCAAAAAATGCCTGTGCCGAGCTATAAATAGAGGTGAAATCGGTTGCTACTCGATTACTTGATTTATAATAAATAACACTAAAATAAGCGATACTTAAACCAATTAATAATAACACCTGGAGTGGAATAATAAATTTTTTTGATGACATATAGCTTACGAAACTAAAGCTTTTTAAAAACTAACGTACCGTTAGTACCGCCAAAACCAAATGAATTAGAGACAGTCACATTGAGTTTTTGATCACGCGAAGTGTGCGGCACAAAATCTAAATCACAACCTTCACTAGGATTATCTAAATTAATCGTTGGTGGCACCACTTGATCGCGTAATGCAAGCACGGTAAATATTGCTTCAACAGCACCCGCCCCTCCTAACAAATGCCCTGTCATTGATTTAGTTGAACTCACTGCTAATTTATATGCATGATCACCAAATGCTTTTTTAACGGCTAGCGCTTCAACTTCATCACCTGCTGGGGTTGAAGTTGCATGCGCATTGACATAACCAACTTCATCAGGATTGATGTTAGCATCTTGCATCGCCACTTTTATGCTACTAGCAAAACCATCACCTTGTTGCTCAGGCAAAGTCATGTGATAAGCATCAGCACTTGCTCCAAAGCCAATAAGTTCTGCATAAATGTTGGCGCCACGTTGCTTGGCCATTTCATATTCTTCTAGCACTAAAACACCTGCACCTTCACCTAACACAAAACCATCACGGTCTTTATCCCAAGGTCGGCTCGCTTTTTCTGGTTCATCGTTACGAGTTGATAACGCTCGCATCGATGAAAAACCGCCAAGGCCAAGAATAGAAGTCGCCATTTCAGCACCGCCGGTCAGCATCACATCGGCATCTCCATATTGGATAGTCCGAGCAGCATAACCAATATTATGTGCTCCTGTCGTACATGCAGTCACAATAGCAATGTTTGGTCCTTTGAGACCATAGCGGATGGAAATCATTCCGGCAGGCACATTAATAATCGCTCCGGGAATAAACGATGGTGCAATCCGTCGTGGGCCACCATCAACCCAAGCTTGATAATTCTTTTCAATATCCGACAAACCACCCATCCCTGCTCCTAATGCTACGCCAATGCGATGAGCATTAGTTGCAGAAATTGTTAGATCGGCATCATTAACAGCTTCCGCTGCCGCAGCAATAGCATATTGCGCAAATATAGCGGTTTTTCTAATTTCCTTTGGGGAAAGATACGCAGACGGCTCAAAATTTTTGACCGTGCCAGCAATGCGAGAAGCAAACTCAGACGTGTCGAAAGTATCAACTAAACTTACCCCACTGTTACCAGCAAGAATATTTTTCCAACTTTCACTCACATTATTACCAACCGGAGATACCATCCCCAAACCAGTAATAACGACTCGACGTTTTGTCATATTGCCTCCCCCGTGCTGACTAGGGGTATGAAACCCATAGTAATGGGTATGCCCTTATTTTTCTTCAGTTTGATGCTGTTTAATGTATTCAATAGCCTGCTTGACTGTGGTAATTTTTTCAGCTTCTTCATCAGGGATTTCGGTTTCAAATTCCTCTTCCAAAGCCATCACTAATTCCACCGTATCAAGCGAATCAGCCCCGAGATCATCGACAAAAGATGCATCACTACGGACATCGTCCTCTTTGACCCCTAATTGTTCAACAACGATTTTTTTAACACGTTCGTCAATTGTGCTCATTACCAGTTAATCCTCTTTTTAATACCGTCTAGAGGCGGTAGTGTATTCAAAAATTTATGCTTGCGCAAGCATCTAATGTAATTAATTCATGAACATGCCGCCATTAACATGCAAAGTTTGCCCAGTAATATATTTAGCCGCATCGGAGGCTAAAAACGCCACACTTGCAGCAATATCTTGCGTTTCGCCTAAACAACCCGCCGGAATTTGCGCAAGCAATGCTTCGCGCTGCGCTTCACTTAACACACTCGTCATGTCAGTATCAAAAAACCCTGGCGCTACGACGTTAACAGTAACATTACGACTAGCAACTTCTTTTGCTAACGATTTACTAAATCCAATGATGCCAGCTTTTGCTGCAGCATAATTTGCTTGGCCTGCATTACCGATACATCCGACAATCGAACTAATATTAATAATGCGACCCCAACGTGCTTTGATCATGTCGCGCAAACATGCTTTCGATAAACGGAAAATAGCATTCAAGTTTGTATCGATGACTTGTTCCCATTCTTCCGGTTTCATCCGCATCATAATATTATCACGTGTGATCCCAGCATTATTGATCAAGATCTCTGGCATACCTAACTGTTGTTTCATATCAGCAAGCATAGCGTTAATCGAATCGGTATTTGTAACATCGAGCACAAGCCCAATGCCACTTAATCCAGCATCATTAAATCCGGCAGTAATTTTCTCCGCACCTTGTGATGTGGTTGCGGTACCAACAACTTTTGCACCTTGTTTAGCAAACTCATGTGCGATGGTATGACCAATGCCACGACTTGCGCCAGTAACTAGGGTTAGTTTATCTTTTAAATTTATCAATTAACTTCTCCTTAATAACTTCGTCTTTTGGTC
>JANQRR010000020.1 GCA_028284465.1 Gammaproteobacteria bacterium
GATACTCCTGCTAGAATCACGGATCCTGATAATGGCGGCGGCGGCGGCGGTGGCGGCGATGAGAGCACGCCATCAGCACCACCAACTACAGGCGGGACAGGGGCTGGTTCAACAGGTGGTGCTACTGGTGCTAGTGGAGTGTCTGCAGCGACGATACCGCCAGTATAAGGCTTTTTATTGTCTGCTATGATTTGTTAATTAATCATAGATTTTAATTTAGCGAATTCTTCAGCAGCAATGTTTATGCCATATTTGGTTGGCTCTTTGAGTAATGCTAATGCTTTTTCAGCGTTTGTAGTAATTCCTCCCCAACCATGGAAATAAGCTTGACCCAGCTTGGCTTGACCAAGCAGTTCACCAAGATCAGCGGCTTCTTTGAATAGATCCACCGCGATTTGTTCATTTTTATCAAGCTCACCCCAGCCATTAAAAAATGCTTCGCCTAAGGCAACTTTACCATAGGCACAACCCATGCTGGCAGATTCTTCAAATAGCTTGGTTGCTCGTTTCGGATTAGCGGTAATACCGCCCCAACCTAGCAGGTAAGCATAACCTAATTTCATTTTGCCGATCCCATTGCCTAGTTCGGCTGATTTTTGAAATAAAGCAACAGCTTTATATAAATTAGGAGATTTATCTTCTAGTCCAAATTGTTCAATTTGACCAAGCATGGCTATAGCTGCAGGGTTATTTAATTCCGCAGCTTCTCGATAGAGTTCATTTGCTTTGGCAATATCTTTGGTTAAACCATTCCAGCCAAGAAAATAAGCACCACCAAGTGACAAGATGGCATGAGAATAGTGTTTATCATAAGCTTGCTGTAATAATTTAACCGCATGCTCATCATTTTTTTTCAACGGATGCCAACCATAATGATAACCTACAGCGAGGAGTGTTTTACCTTCGGGAGTTTTGAAGATAGCTTGTTCTTTGATGGGATGTTCACAATTTTCTATCAAGGCTTTTAATGCCAGATGGCTGCTTTGCTTAAAAGCACGATTAATTTCATCAATATCCATCACCGAGTTCCTTTTGTTTATGTACTATAGTGTTTTCTGGATTGATTCGTCGTTGCACTCCTCGCAATGACAAGCAATATAGAACCAGTGATTTCCATCGTAGCTAAGTTTAACTGAGAAATCTAGTCTGCTAGCTGCTTCATAGAAGTCAGGTGTCAAATATGTTAAGCTATTGATTATGAGTGTATTATCGCAAACCCCCAAACAATTTCTTAGCGAAGAAACCGAATTTTATTTATCCGGCCCAGCAGGGCGATTACAAGTTGTTACTTCGACTCCTAAACTTGATGTCGAGAACATTACTGCAATTATTTGTCATCCACATCCAGTGTATGGTGGGACGTTAAAAAATAAAGTTGTAACGACATTAAACCGTGCTTTTAAAGAAATGGGTATACGCACGGTGCGCTTCAATTTTCGAGGCGTGGCTAAAAGCGAAGGCGAATACGATCATGCAGTTGGTGAAGTGGATGATTTGTACGCTGTGCTGCGTTGGGTACAGCAAGTTCGGCCGCATGATCAGATCTGGTTAGCTGGGTTTTCTTTTGGAACATACATTGCGACTAAAGTTGCTACGCAAATCGTGCCGGCACAATTAGTTTGTGTTGCTCCTGCGGTGGAGCATTTTGATTTTGCCAACTTGCCGCCAATCACTTGCCCATTATTAGTTGTACAAGGTGATGCCGATGAAGTAGTGCCGCCTAAATTAGTTTACGATTGGGTAGCAAGTTTATCGCCTAAACCAACCTTAATTCGTTTAGCAGGCGCTAGTCATTTTTTTCATGGGCGCTTACTTGAATTAAGAGAGCAACTTATATCAGTACTCCATGCCGAGTGATAGCATAAATGATAATAAAACAAAAATGATAGGGATCAGTAATGGTAAAGCTGCGATTAATCCAAGGATCGGAATGATCAACAGCCAAGCTATCATGAAAAATCCTAACAAGGTTGCTACGCCTTGTAATAAATTATGAATAGTTTTTCCAGGGCGGCGCAAATAGGTTTTGTCAGTTAATGGCAACATACCCATATCAATTCGAGCATAATCAGTGGGTTTGTTAAAAATAAAATAAACAATCACTAAGGAAAAACCTGCAAGGATGAGATTTAAAATAATGTTATCTGTAGGTAAGGTAATATTATGTTGCGGTAGGCTTAGTAATACAATGGCAATTATGAGTGGTAAGATCATGATGCCAAGGGCTATTTCACGGATCCTACGGCCATGAGAAATTCTTGCAAATAATGATCCGACCAGCGGTGTGCAAGCAAGCCACCAAACCCAAACCAAGATCTGCCAATAGCGTAACCATGCTTGTTGTTTAAAAGGATGCAAAGTATAAGGTGAATCTAAAGTGCGTGGATAGTGAGTGAGAAACCATTCAATTAGACTGTGAAGCGCAATGAAAAATACAATAGCAAATAAGCTAAAACCGATAATGATAATACCCAACGGGATCTGGCGACGACTAGATTTGATCATCAATTTATGAAAAGTTTTGTTGCTCACTAACCAGTAAAGAAAAATAGGCAATAGCAATGATCGAAATGAAAAATATTGAATGTTACTTAAGCCTATTAGGGTTGATACATTATGCGTGATTTGAATAATAGCGACGCTAATTATTACAGTTAAACAAAATAAGTTTGCGAAGCGTACTAGAAAATCAGTTGCTGGAATTAATAATGAGTCGATCACCGGTTTGGCAAATGTTAATTGCAGAGCGCCATGCAGCAGCCCAGGTTGTTGTTGACGATAATGGGCATATCCTAAAGCGATTCCAACTAAAGCAAATAGAGTCCATGGATATAAACCCCAATCAAACAATAATGCTTGTAAGGTTAATTTGCCGGGATGCAGCTGCTGAATGTTGAGAGTTAATGTAGGTGGTACTTGATTGAAAAAACTTAAATAAATACTAATAAATAGTAGGCCCAATACAATTTGTAGTAATAAAATCAAGCCAAACCAAACCCATATATTTAGAGTTTTTTGTTTGCTTTGAGCGTGAGTTAAGCGAATCTTACCATAAGGTGTGATCACTAACATGACGATAGCGAATAACAATAAATAACTAAATTTAAATGTAGCGATTAATGCGTGATCAAAAAAATAGGTTAGTAAGATGGCTGTAAGAATAAGTGGTAAAGCAATTAATTTATAAAGTCCGCCGGTTAATAACGCCGACTTCATTCTTCTTCACTCCGTGCACCTTTGATCAATAGTTTATAAGTACGTTCAGAGATCTTGCCAGCATCAAATTTTTTCTTGGCATCAACACTCATCGGTTGGCCTTTAGTATGCACAAGTTTTCTGACCGCTGCGGTGATTTGATCGAGATCGGATTCTAGCAATTCATCGCGCACATCTTCATCAAATACTAAGTATTCGCGTAACGCGATCCGTTTGCCGTCAATTGATGGTGCTAATTGTTGCCAGATCACTAGACGAACGGTTTCGATAATATCAACTGTTCGTGCTTGGCGTTCTTCTTTAGGAAAAGCAGTGACTAAGCGGCGAATGGTTTCGGCAACGCCATTGGCATGCACCGTGGTGTACACTGGGTGCCCGGTGAGGGCAGCTTCAACCACTGCATTAATAGTTTCAGGATCGCGCGCTTCACCTACCATAATAAGATGTGGTTTGCGGCGCAACGCATTACGTACACCACGAGCGAATGTGGGAATATGGCGTGGGACTTCCGATTGACTGACGACAGAAGCAGGTTTATCAATCGTGTCGTAGACAAATTCAATAGGAGCTTCATACGTTAAAATTTTACGATTACTATCTGCATACTGCGCTAATTCTTTAATGATTGAAGCAAGCAATGTACTTTTACCAGAGCCGGTTGCCCCAGAAACATAAACGACACCTTGTGGTGGCGCATAAGCTTTAAGAATTTCTGGTTCTAAATTGAGATCAGCTAAATCCGGTGGTTCATAAGGAATAGATCGTAAAGTAATTTGAATGCCTTCGTTGCCACCCACTTGGCAGCCAGTGCCATTCACCCTATAACGATAACGTTCATTACGGTTAGGCCGAAACTCATAATATGTATCAACATCTTGACCGCTTAGGATCTGAGTCGTGCCATTAGGGCCATAAATTTCATTTAATGCTTCACCGACTTCAGTGTTAGATAATTTACGACGCGTGACTTGCAGTAGTTTGCCATATACTTCAGCAAACACCGGTTCTCCAGTTTGTAAGGTGATATCAGAAGCATGTAACGTTTCACAATGCGCTAACAGTTTATCAATATCACTGCCTTCAAATCGGCTTGGTTCATTAGGCAAATAGTTTTCCATGAATTTTCCCAGTAAATACGTATTTAATTACGGAGCATCATTTCTTAATTATATTTTACCTTGAATCTTTCCGCTACCACCTAAGCGCCCATTTGGACGACGGCGATATTTGGCTTTTTGGGTTTCTAAGGCAGGTTTCCATTGGCTACTATCAGGTGAAAGCGCTGGTAAGGCCGTGATCCTTAGCACTTTATCACCGATCCGCAAGTTATTGCCGCCGCCGGTAACCCCTAATCGGGTCTTGACGACAAACGGTGCGCTCACCATATTTTGTGCGAGTAATTTGCGATAAATAATAATACCCTGATAATCACGTTTTAAGCGATTAAGGTTTTGTAGGAAAATAGCATCTGCTTGTTTAAGACCATTACTCCAGCCAATTAAAATGTATTTACGCCAGACTTTAGTTTCAGCCCGACATTTAGGCAGTAAGGTTGGCTCAGGTGGTTGTGGTTTGCTGTATTTCATCCATAAATAATCACGCCAAGTTGGTGGGGTTGTTATGAAACGTGCTTGTTTAACAATTTTGTATGTGGCATCAGATAAACGAATTGCATCATCGCTTGCAAGGTTTAAAGTGTTGTGAGCTTCAGCAAGCACCGGGGGTAGCACATCATGCGGCAATACTAAAACATTAAAGTTATAGATTTCATCGAGATGACGAGCATTATGCTTTAAAGTTTTATTAATCATAATAGAACGTTGTGCTAACGCTTCTTGAGCCCCGAGAGAAAGTGCTTCATCACGAATAGCTGCCATCCGAATATGTCCATTACGGTTAGTCGCAAATTTTATATCACCGGATTTCAAATTAGAAATTTGTTCAAGCGGAGTGCCAGAAGGGTGATGGGCACAGCCTATTAATACAATAGCTAGTAAAGGAAGCAGCAGTAGCAAGCGGTAGGTTTTCATCACCATCAATACCATCTATTTTTTTGCATAACGCAGCTCAATTGTTTTGGTTGCTGGGAACACCACGATATGAGCGCGTTTATCTGCTTGAAAGCCAATATCACGTAAAATATCACCAATCGGAGTATTTCTTGCAGCCAATGTTACCATGATTGGGATAGCAGGGCGTTTGCCAAGTACTTCAAGTTTGTAACCGCTGATGTTGGCTATACGTTTAACAACTTGTTCAACTGGGCCATTCCAGTCGATAGAGGTTTTGGCTGCCATACCATAAGATGCCGGATTAGGCGGTGGTATTACTTTAGCTCGCGGATGAATCGCTTGTTCAATTTTAGCAAGGCTTCGCAGCGAATGGCTTGCAGTAACCGCCGCTTCAGCTAGCTTGGTGTTGACAAGTTCATCAGACGTTGGTGGCGGCACGGGTTTACTACATCCTGCCAGCAGTAAAATTATGCTTAAACCGGTTAATAATTTTATATCCATAGATTGCTAATTTCATTGCAATATTAAGTTGTGGATTCATTGAATCAAGTTGGAGAGTTAATGTCAAGTTGAGATGATTAGCTTGCCTCAAATGTCCTATATATAAAAGTTATTTTTATTGCCGCTGAGTTGTTATTAATATACACTAACACCATTGTCGATGATGTTTTAAAAGAGTAAGCCTATGCCAAAACCCAGTGCTCACTGGCGAGATTCCGCACGATCAGCACGTTTCTTTTTTATTGATTACCGCGCAGCATTTCCATTTCTATTATTTTTAATGCATATTCGTTGGTGGACGTTTTTTATTGCTTTAGGCGCAATGCTCTTTTTTTGGATCCTGGAACGCTATGGGTTTACCGTGCCGGTATTTTTGCGCTTAGCGCGAAGTTGGTTAGCGGGCAAGCGTAAACTAGCTATACCATGGTGGAAATATTGAATGGATATGCAAAAAAAACTATGTCGGATTGCGGCTAAGCTTGAAGCTAATTTTACGCTTAACGATAATCCAATTAGTTATGAAGAAGTGTTTGCAGACAAAGGCTTATTGCCAGCGATTGCACGACGTGCGGATCAGTTGTGCTCATTATGCTTAGGATATGGCATAGGAGCGACTTTTGATGAAGCCGAAGATTCAACCTTGGGGGTACAAGTGACATTTGATGAGGTGACGCCAGAGGCGCTGAGGCTTTTGTGTATTACCGATGTTGTCAATGAATTGATTAAATCAGCACCATCACTTGATACTACGCCTCTTGATGAATTGATGTACGATTAGAAAAAGTTATAAATTTTTTCCCAAATGACTGTTCAAAACAAAAAAAACTTGTTATTATTTAACAAGTTTACAAGATTTTTCAGGTAGTAGAGATTTTTGGCAGTAGCCAAAATATAAATTGAAGAATGCTTTTTGATCGAATCATTCGGTCGATTGGTAGGCAAAAAATTGTTAAGATTAGCTAAAATCTCTTAAGAATACCTTAAGATTAGTAGAGTACAGTTATAAATAGGATATAAGGGTAAGCGAAAAAGAGAGATTGCCAGGGAAATCAAACGGTTATCTACTTATGGATGAAAGATTAGTTGGGGCATGGAAGCTGAAACTAAATAATTCTCAGTTTCATGAGGTCAGAGGAAAATGCCAGGTCCAGATAGTACAAAAAAAGTGACGCAAACATTGAGCAGCACCAGTCAACAAGCTCCTAATGATGCCGCCAAGGTTAAAATGAGCACGATTGAAGGGTTTGCTATAGCTGCAAAGGCTGTCAAAGAGTCGTTACTGAGAATGCAAAAGGCATATGATTTACGAGTTGGTGCCGCTGCGCAGCAACAAGCTACTACGGTAATTACTGATATTGCTAAATCTTCAGGACCAGAGGCTGCTTCTGCTGCTTAATCTATTATAGGTGCATTCGATGCCGATCAAGGATGACAGCCATCAACGACCTTCAAAGACAAAGCGTGGTTCTGGAATGGAAAGTTCGATTTCAAAAACAATGTTCGGCAGTAAAACTAAAGCTGCTGCACCTAATCTCGAATGGTATTTACAAAATATCAAAGCCTACGAATCCCTTGATAAATTAATTAATGATCTTTATCGTGATTATTACGCTCAATATGGACGTTCTGATGTCGATGATCCAGAGTTAAACCGCAAATTACTGCAAGCGATTGATGATGCGATTGCTCAAGGTCATTGGCAAGATGGTTTATTCTTTGAAGTTTCCGGTAAAAATATTCGTGAGTTACGCGATAAATTAGCGCGAGAGTTAGATTTAGGTGACGCCATTGAACTTGAAACCACGGGTGCGGTTTCAGGACGAGCTGCTGAAAAAGATGAAGTTCTAGTCTATGTTGGTTTACATTTAGCGGCAGGTCAGCACCTTACCCAATGGCAAACTGCTCTTTCTGCTATTGGGCAACATAGTGTTGGTAGGCCAATTTACCGTAATGAAAAAGATGTGAAAGCGTATCTTGATGCTAAACCCGATAAAAATCGCGATACCTATGTCGCCGTATATATTCACGAAAATGATATCCTTAAATCACGCAACGGTGGTTGGTATGCTGAAGACCGCTTAGGTCATGAGTTATTGTTAGTAAAAGATAATACGATTAAGCCAGAAAATATTTATAAATTTGTGCATGGTTCTGGTGAGTATATTTTTAAAAATAACGAACTCGTTAAAATTTGATAATTACGTATATATCTAAGCTTTTTTGCCAAAGCTAAAAAATTTTTTCATTGATGATGCTGCATCTTTAATGTTTTCACTAGCTTTTTGTGCGTTATTGTTGCTGCTTTGAGTGGTTGCTGCTTGACTAGCACGTGCAGCTTGCGCAGGTGCTTGTGGTGCATTAGATGCTGAAGGTGGTACGACGTATTGCTGTTTGCTTGCAAAGATCCGATTAGCTGAAATTGAAGTAGCTGTTTTTTGTTGTTCATTCACTGATGGTGTAGCGGATTTGCCAATAAACGTGTTAGCTTGTGATGATTGGGTATTAACGGTTTGCTGTTTATTAGCCTCAGCGCGACTGCCGATATCTTGCATTTGTTTGCCACGAACGCTGGTATTAATTCCCGCAGTAGTTTGTTTACTTGCAGCACTTGTTTGTGATGAGCTTTTGTTGCCTGCTTTTAATAAACCGCCGGCAAAGCCCGCTTTGGCAACACGCTTGATCATGTTAGATATATCTTTAAGTGCACTAGGTTTTTTGCCGCCAGTTTTAGCGCCTGCACCTGCAAGTAAAGACTTAGATTGATCCATAGTGCTAAATAAGCCTAAAGTTTTTTGGCGTTCAAGCTGTTTAGCTTTAAGTTGTTGCGTTTTTAGATCTTTACCACTAGCAAGGTGCTCAGCAGTCATATTATCAGCCATATGCATAAAAGTTTCTTTATCGAATTCTTGGCGCGGTTGTTCAGGCTTAAGATTGTCGAGCATGTGTTGCATGAGTAACGGCAGTTCATCAAATTTGACTCTAGTGAGATCTAAAATGAGAATATGGATCCGCTCACTGCTGATCCCGGTGGGATCACATGCTTCACAAATTGCACTAAAATAAGGAGGTATATTGTCAGCGACATGGATTTTAAATGCGGCCAAGCTTTTTCGTAGCCCACAGCTAAAACAAACTCGACCCTCACTATCACAAGTTTTACATAAAAAGAATTCCTGCTCACCAATCGCGATGAATTTGGCAAGCTCTTCCCACGATTTTAACGAATCGCAGTTCATGCATTGCTTTGTGACTGTTTGATTATCCATAACCACACCTATAATTTGCTCGATTTCACTGGATCAGGTATTCCTTTACCCAATCTCTAAGTATATCATTTTTGGGCAGATTTGACAAGTTTAGTGGTCATTTTAAATGTTATATAAACTCTTGATAGATTTAGCTATAATTAGATAAGAGCTTCAAATTAGGTGATTTTTTACGATGGCGCAACAAAATCCGCAGCAAACTGACAATTCCATGGCGGCGTTATGGATCATCGCTGGGATATTTCTCGTCGGCTTGATTATTTGGTACCTATTTCGAGTCGAAATTGTTGCATTTATTTTGCATTTACGCGTATGGGAATTAAGTGTTGTTGGTATTTTCACGAATAGTTTTGCAGGTTTACAGCAAGAAATTGCAACATTAGCACAAAACCCGGCGAATGTTAGTTTTGCGCAGTTGCAATACTACAGTACACAAGTAGGTAGTATCATTCGTTTTCCATTTATCATTATTTTAGTGGTGTTTGCGGTGATGTTGTATCTTGGCAAAGCCACTATGCGCTTTAAATCCACGTTAACTATGCAAAACCTAGTTGATATGGAAAAAATTAATTGGTTGCAAATAACTCCAGTAGCTAAACTTGATTTAGTATCACAACCGCTTGAAAAAGGTAAATGGGCAATTGCAATGACACCGATGCAATTTGCTAAAAAGCATAAGTTGCTGGCAGAAGAACAAGAAGATGGCCACTTTGATCCGCGGGTTAAACGTACCGCAACTGTTTTAGAAAATAAAGCACGTGAGGAATTCGCCATGCAGTTAGGACGTGAATGGCATGGGGTTGAAGCGTTGCGCCCCCATACGCGCGCGCTATTTGTTATTTTTGCGGCACGCGCAAATGGCGATCGGGATGTTGCTGAGAAGATGTTAACACAAATTGCGGCATCGACTGCTAAAGGTCGTTTGAATTTTAATGGTGTTGATGAACTGCTAAAAAAATATAGTAAGAGTCCGGCGGTGAAATACATCACTAGTCGGCATGCTTATGAATTAACAGTCATGGCATCAATGTTAGAATTAGCGCGTACTGATGGCGTGTTAGCAACCGCAGATTTCTTATGGTTAAAACCGCTCGATCGTACCCTATGGTTTATGTTAAACACAATTGGTCGACAAACGTCAGTCACTGAAGTAGCAGGGCCATTTGCGCATTGGAAAGCTGAAAAGGAATTGGGGCGTCGATTGAGTGTGCCAATGATTGATGAAGCAGTGAATGCATTAACGTCGGCAATTGCTGGTGTCATTTATACGCCTGATGAAGATACGCTGGAGGACAATGAATAAGTTATGTTACGCGGTTTAGAGCAAAAGCATGAACAGAAACCACAACTGCTGATCCGAGATACTCGGCCTATCGGTCAGCGCATCATTGATTTCTTTAAAAACCCAATGTATGTTGCGATTATGTTAGTGACGTTAGCAGCAGCAGCGTTTTTCATTCCTGCCATTGCCGATCTTTTATTTATTATTGGCGTGATAGGTTTTATTGTCGCTTATCGGCAACATGCTACGTTACCATTTCGTATGCCATTACGTTCGGGTGTTAAAGATTATAATGACTTATTGCCGGGAACTAACAAACCACGTAAAGGTCGTGGTATTTGTTATTTTGGCAATGAAATCTCAACCAATGAAGAGTTGTGGTTTAATAATGATGACATGCGTACTCATGTATTGATGTTTGGTTCAACGGGTAGTGGTAAAACAGAAGCGCTGATCTCACTGGCATTTAATGCCTTAGTGCAGGGTAGCGGTTTTATTTACGTTGATGGTAAAGGGGATAATAGTTTATTTTCAAAAGTGTTCTCAATGGCGCGACGCATGGGGCGTGAAGATGATGTATTGTTAGTGAATTTCATGACCGGTGCAAAAGATATTGTGGGGCCGCAAGCTTTGCGCTTATCTAATACCATGAATCCATTTGCCATGGGTTCATCAAGCATGTTGTCACAATTAGTTGTGAGTATGATGGATAGCTCATCGGCAACACCAGATGGTGATATGTGGAAAGGTCGAGCTATTGCTTTCGTCGAAGCATTAATGCGAGCTTTAGTTTATGCACGTGATCAAGGTTATTTATTATTAGATGCTAATTCTGTGCGGAATTATTTTATTCTTAATCGATTAGAAGAAATTGGGATTGATCGCCGTTTAATTCGTGATAATCAAGAACCGGTTAGTTTAGCTGATGCGCCGGATGTGGTGATTGAACCGATCAAAAACTATTTATTAAACTTGCCAGGGTTTGACCCTGCAAAAAAAGGCAAACAAAGTTCACAAGTGTTAGAACAACACGGTTTTATCACCATGCAATTAACTCGGGTGTTTACCTCGTTAGCGGATACCTATGGCCATATCCTACGAACTAATTTAGCTGAAGTAGATATGAAAGATGTGGTATTAAATCGACGGATTTTAGTAGTGTTATTGCCGGCATTAGAAAAATCACCTGCGGAATTGTCTAACTTAGGTAAAGTGATTATTGCCACTTTAAAAGCAATGATGGCAGCAGGTTTAGGTTCACAAGTTGAAGGAACCTACCATGAAGTTATTGAACGTAAACCGACAAATGCGCCGACGCCTTTTTTATGTATCTTAGATGAATATGGTTATTACGCGGTGGAAGGATTCGCGGTGGTGCCAGCCCAGGCGCGGTCGTTAGGGTTTTCAACCGTATTTGCCGGGCAAGATTTACCAGCCTTCCAGAAAGCGTCGAAAGAAGAAGCGGCATCAATTGGTGCTAACACTAATATTAAAATCGCGATGAAGTTAGAAGATCCCGTCGATACGTGGGAATATTTCTCAAAAACAGCGGGTGAAGCGTTTGTTACTAAAGTTGACGCTTTCCAAACGCGGCCTGAAAGTTTAGCAGTAAACTATTTGGATACTCGCAGCGCTTCAGCTGAAAAACGTGCGCGGATTGATTTGTTAGATCTAAAAGATCAACGTGAAGGTGAAGCGCATATTTTCTTTAAATCAAGGATTGTTCGCGCGCGCTTATTTTATGCTAATCCAAAACCAGTTAAATACATGCGGGTTAATCATTTTATTAAAGTCGATAAACCGCCAACTAAAGTAATCGTTGAGATAGATAAGCAATTTAGAAAATTTGAACAAGCAGTTGAACACGGTGTTAATATTCAAATGCCGCCGCCAAGTGAAGATATTAATAAAGTTGTCGAAATATTTGCAAACAATACCGGCTTAGATCCGATCGAGCGTGGTGTGTCAGCATTGTTAGCATTCCATGAATATGTCGAGCCTGAAGAACCGGAAACAATTGAAGAAATCCAAGGTGAATTAAATATCTTTAACAAAGCGCCGCTCAGTGATATCGATACTGATTTTGAAGGGATTTTATTATATAGAACACCTATTCGTAAAAATGTTGATCTGCTTGAACGCATGTCAGGTAAGGGTGAACGTCATGCCGCAAATATTGCTGATGAAATTGTCAATGATATGGAACAAGCGACAGTTTATCCACCTGAACTAGAAGATCTTCCGGATGAATCTGAATTTGCTGATCAAATTTATGACTTGATTGAAAAAGTCCAAGCCAAGAAAACTGGGCAAGATGATGATGATGATTCCGACGATGATACTGATTTTGATCTTGATTAGAGTTTCCTTCGTACTCGTAATGACAACATGCCTTGAGTTCTTGCTAAGCGCAGCACATCCAGGTAGGATGAAGATATTTTGTTATCTTAGAGCATCTTACCTGTGAAATATATTGCAAAACGTTTAAAAATCATGATCCTTGTTTTGCTTATTACCTTCGGGTTGACGGCTTGCAATCGATCAGTTTTTCATAATCCTTTACCGACTCCGAATAAAACTTCGCAAGGTGTTATTGTTGGGGCAGTTAGTGGTGCTGCGATCGCATCGTTATTTGCAACAGGCCCAGGTGTTATTCCCGCAGGCGCTATAATTGGTGGGATTGCAGGCGGTGCTATTGGTAATTACTTTCAACGCCAACAAACATTATTACAAGTGTTGGAAGAGCAAGGAGTAAGAGTGATCCGAGTCGGTGATAATATGCGAGTGATTTTACCAGTTGATTTATTTTTCTATCCTGATTCACAAGTGATTAATACACGTTATTTCAAAGTATTAAACTTAGTCGCATTGTATATTCGTTGCTTTAATAAAATTACTGTACGAGTTGCCGGCTATACTGACGATCGTTGCAGCCAGAAACGTAATCTATCATTGTCTTACGTTCGCGCATTAAATATTGCTAATTATTTATGGGCACATCATATAGATGCACGATTGATTTTTCCTGTCGGTTATGGTGATCAATATCCAATCGCTACTAATCATACTCAGCGGGGGCGAGCTTTAAATCGGCGGATGGTTATTTCATTCCGAGTTTTGCATGATTATGACTAAATTAGATGCTGCGCGCGAAATAAATTCGCGCTGGCATTTAAGGGGGGAGAATCGCGATTCTCCCCCTTAAAAATCCCCAATAGGGATGGTTGAATTACTTGCTAATTCGTTAAAATAAGGTTACTTTAGGAACGTGAACATTCATAGGGGCTAGGAGCTGGAATAGATGGCAGAAGATGCACTCGAAGTTGTCAAATTACGCAATAATTTTTATCGCGATAGCTATCGTCGAGTGATTTTAGTGTTGCTGTTATCAATTATTTTGAATGTATTATTAGCAATTGCTGGTGGCTATTTGTTTATGTATCGGCCAAATCCGCAATATTTTGCTACTACCGCTGATGGTCGAGTTATAAAATTAGTACCATTAAGCCAGCCTAATTTATCTAAGCGCGCAGTTTTGCAATGGGCAGTACAAGCAGCGACTTCGGCGTATAGTTATAATTTTGTGAATTACCGCAAGCAATTAGAAGAAGCATCAAATTACTTTACTCCGGAAGGTTGGCAGCAGTTTTTAAAAAGCTTAGAAGCATCACGTAACTTAAAAGCAGTTGAAGCGAAAAAATTAGTGGTATCGGCAGTGCCGACAGGGGCGCCGGTGGTGGTCCAAGAAGGTTTAATCCGTGGGCGTTATGCCTGGAAAATTCAAATGCCAATGTTAGTTACTTATCAAAGTGCAAGTACTCAAATTCAGCAATCATTATTTATTACTATGCTAGTGACAAGAGTGCCAACGTTAAATGCACCTAAGGGTATTGGTATAGCGCAGTTTGTTGCCCAAGGTACTTAGATTTTATGAAAATAACCTGGATGAAAATAATTACCCTGAGTTTGCTGATGTTGGTGAACCTTACGTGTTTTGCGCAAGGTGTTGAAAATCAATTGATCCAACAATTGCATCAAGCGTTGGGGACATCTACTCAAACCAGTCCAACTACTACTCATTATGCACAGAATACTCAGCAACCAACAGCTTCACAAGCGCAAGCACGAACCCAAACAACATCTCCAACATCATCATCTACTGTACCATCGATTGCTGAGAGAATTCGCGCGCAGCTATCACGGCGAACGCCGCAAGCGAGTAATGAACAAAATCAACCTCCGCCTGCTGCTGCACAACGTCAGCCTCAACAACAGACAAACCAAGAAAATGAAAGTGGACAAACCGTTGGTGATTTACTCAGTCAATCGGTGATCCCGCCAGCAATTCGTGAAGCAGCATTTCGTTCTTTAGTTAATCAGTATATGCCAATGACACCCGAACAAATTATTCGTTTACGTAAAATGTTTAATCAGTCACAGCGTGCTGCCGCAACTTGGCCTACGACTCCGCCTAAACCTGTTTCGACTTCAATCTTAGTGAACTTATCGCCAGGAGCAACACCACCCACCGTGCTATTGTCAGCGGGTGATGTGACATCATTAGTGTTTGTTGATTCAACAGGCGCTCCTTGGCCAATCGAATCCTATGATTTAGGCAATCCTCGAGCCTTTAATATTCAGTGGAATAAGAAAAGTAATACGTTAATGATCCAAGCTAAGTCATTGTATACTTATGGCAATATTGCAGTGAAGCTTCGTAATTTAAATACTCCAGTGATGATGACACTGATCCCAGGAACAAAAATTGTGTATTATCGTGCGGATATTCGGGTGCCTGGATTTGGACCTAATGCTAAAGCTATTCCGTTAGGCAACGGATTGCCGAATGCTGTTAGCCCAGTATTGTTGCAAGTGCTCAATGGAGTGCCGCCATCAGGGAGCACCTTAATGAAAGTTTGTGGTGGTCCTGGTCGAGCCTGGATGATATTTGGTAAATTATATTTGCGAACTCGTTTAACGGTAGTTTCACCACAATGGACAGCGACCATGTCGAGTGCTGATGGCATGCATGTCTACGAAATGAATAAAACACCGATGGTGTTAGCTTCGCAACGTGGCAAATTAGTCAATTTAAAAATTGAGGGGTTTTAGAAGCATGGCGGCGGCACGGTTAACAAACATTGTTGGCTTGTTTAAAAATACTCGCTCGCGCGTGATCTTGTTAGTGACCTTGGTTATTTCGGTGATTGCGATTGTGGTTGGCTGGTGGCAGTTACGGACTCGTCGACCGGGAGCAGCGCCGCAAGCGGCGGTGACCGGGGTGCCAGGTATTCAATCCATTCCAGGGGGCGATACTGCTTCGGTACAATACATTAAAACTCAAGAAACGGCTAATCGCATTCAGGCAGAGCAAGCTTTGCGCAAAGGTACTAGTGCGGTACCAACGATCTTGCGCGCAGCGACATTTGATCAATCTACGTTTGCGCAAACTCCAGGGGCGCCAACTGGTACTGGTGGTCAAGCGGGCTTTGCTGCAGCGTGTAAAAATCTCCAGACTAAATACCCATATTGTTTTGCCGGAGTGACTACCGGTCAACTCACACCAAATGATATGAGTGCTATTGCGCAAGCATGTCGTGCGGGTGTGTCGCGAAGTGTTTGCCAGCAAGAGCTGCAGAGAATGGTTGCAGATGGTAAATTAAGTCCAAGTGAAGCAGAAAAATTATTAGCGGCTTATGGTAAAACGGGTCCGGAAACGCCAGGAGAAAAAGCCTTAGCTGAGTTAACCAAAGCTGATAAGTTGTCGCCAACAACAGCAGCATTGATCAGTAGAGCATGTGCTCCAGGAGTACCGGCAAGCGTTTGTGATGCAGAATTAGAGAAATTAAAAGATGAAGGCAAGCTCACACCGGCAGAAATGCGTAAGTTATTACAAGCATATGGTAAAGAAGCCAAGCGACAAACACCGGGAGATCAAGCTGTTGCCCAACTTGTCAAAGCAGGTGTTGTGCCACCTAATGTTGCTGGAGAAATTGTTGATGCTTGTAAACCTGGCACACCGGCCGAGCGTTGCGAAAAAGAATTAGGTAAGCTTGCTGCTGCCGGTCAATTAACCCCAGAGCAAGCACGAAAATTATTAACTGACTATGGTAAAGTAGTTCCACCAGATCTCGCTGCTGCTGGTAAAGTCGGCCAATTAGTGCGTTCTGATCTATTACCAAAATCTGCAGCGGAACAATTGCTTGCTGCTTGTGAACAAGATGCCAATCCGCAAGAGTGTGCGAAAAAATTAAAGGAACTTATCGATAGTGGCGCATTAACTCCAGAACAAGCGCGTAAGTTATTAGCCGCTTTTGGTAAACCAGGTGCGGCATTACTAACATTGCCAGCAAAACAACAAGCTGCGCCAGCAACAACGGCAGTGAGTACGATTCCAAGCCTTGCAGAACCTTCAGAAGCAGCTGCGGATGCAAAATTAAAGCGTTTGATTGCCCAACAGCAGCAAGTTGAAGCTAGTCAAGCATTACAACAGGCGTTAGAACAATTGAAAAATGATATGAACACTCAAGCAACCGCATTATTTGCCGCTTGGCTACCACCACCCACGCAAGCTTTCGTTGAAGGTGAAGCGCCGCCGCAACGAACGACTACCACCGCGCAACAAACCGCAGCTGGTGGCACAACAGCTGCTCAGCAAACACAAAGTGGCACCAGCTCGCAGCAGCAACAAGCTGCTGATGTTAAAGCAGGTGATATTATGTTTGCGATCTTAACCACCGCAGTTAATAGCGATAATCCATCAACTCCAGTGATGGCTAGAATAGTTCAAGGTAAATTTAAAGGAGCGAAATTATTAGGGCGCTTGACGCGCGAACAAGATCGAGTGATTTTGTCATTTAATTTAATGAATTTGCCGTCATTGCCACGCAGCATTGCAATTAATGCTGTTGCTATTGATCCGCAAACCGCACAGGCTGCGCTAGCCAGTGATGTTGATCATCATTATCTACAACGCTATGGTGGTTTATTCGCTGCAACCTTTTTAGAAGGTTATGGTCAAGCCATAACAGACTCTGGTGCTACTACGACAGTATCGATTAACGGTATTACTCGAACAAACCAAGAGTTTTCACCACGAGAAGAATTAACTATTGCTTTAGGTAATACGGGTTCAGCATTTGGCGATGTCTTTCGGCAATCATTTAATCGGCCACCAACGGTCACAGTAGATTCTGGAATTGGCATTGGCATTCTGTTTTTAAGTGATGTCACTGTGCAGGCGAACACATAATTAAAGTAATGAGGATAGCATCATGAACGATGAAACCCATGAGTCTGAACCTAAAAAAGGTACGGAAGATGAAAACGAATATCAGTATTCTGGGGAAGATTACTCAGGTGTTTATGGCGATGGCCAAAAGGGTGTTAAAGGTGGTTTGTTAGGTTGGTTTGCGCGTCATCGGATCTTGGTAATTGTAATTGCAATCATTTTAATTTTCGCGATTTATAAATTAATTTCGGTGTTTACTACTAGTGCGGAAAAGCCGAAAAAAACCACGCCAATCACAGCTACCAAAAAAACCTCAACCAAAACTATCGCTCAGATCAGACAGACAGTACGTAAACCACAGGCTATTCAACAAGCAACGCCATTTACCCAACCAAGCCAACCGATTCAACCTAATCGTTTACAGAAGTTAGAAGATCAAGTTAATAATATTAATCAGCAATTATCGCAACTCAATGCAACGGTTAATAGCTTAAGTGCAAATATTGCTAACGTCACGAATACTATGCAGGATGTGAATAATAATGTGCAAGCATTAGCAGTGCACGTGAAACGTTTAAGCAAAGTCGAAAAACCAGCTGCTACTCGTGCCAAGAAAACAACTGCTCGGCGGCGATCAGCAGCTCCCAAACCAGCGAAATTTTTTGTTGAGGCACTCGTGCCTGGGCGGGCCTGGGTTAAATCCGTTGATGGTGAAACCTTAACAGTAGGTGTTGGTGATAGAATTCCTGGCTATGGTGTGGTTCGCGTGATTGATATCAAACGCGGCGTCGTTGTCACTAGTACCGGAGCAGAATTACGTTACGCAGTAGAGGAAGATTGAGCGGCTGAATAAACCTCAATCTAAGTTAATTTATGATATACTAAGCGTATATGGCTAAGTTATTACAGTTATCAATTCTACTACTATTATTAGGCTTTGCTCCTGGGGCTGAAGCACAAAATATTCTTGGTTTTAATATTACCTTACCTAATACCTTGCAAGATGTGTTGCGGGCCTTGGCTAATGCATTGCCGCCAGTTGTTGCGATGCTTACGGCGTTTTGCTACATATCGGGCTTTTGGTTTATCTATCGTGCCGTCTATAAGCTAAGACAGTATGGTGAACTGCGAACAATGATGTCGACTCACACCAATCTTGGAGGGCCAGTCTCCTTAATTGCAGTGGGAGCAATTTTAATGTTTATTCCCACTTCAATCGGCATTCTCGAAAATACTTTTTTTGGTACGTATACGGCAACGCCCTTAAGTTATAATATAGGTCAGACTGCTACTCGTTGGGAAGCGCTTAAAGCGATTGTGGTCATTATTATAAGAGTGTTAGGTTTAATTGCCATGATCCGTGGTTTTGTAATGATCACCAGTTTAAGCAGTCATGGTCAGCCTCATGCAACTTGGGGCAGAGCATTATCGCATGTCATAGGTGGTGCGTTATTAATCAATATCAATGTAACGGCGAGTGTTGCAGCAAGTACCGTTGGTATTATTGCCGGCTAGCAAAAATCCTCTACTAATATGGTTTATTTTTCTAAGAAAATATGCCAAGATGTCACAAGCTTTTTAATAACAGGAGGGGGCAACTGTGAGCACTTTGTTGCATGATCGCAAACAGGTCATTAAGTTTTTACTAAGGGTATTTGTTTTTGGTGGCTTATTCTGTACGAGTGTAGCGTATGCAGGTGCCGTGAGTGTCGCTGGAGGCGGCGGTGGTATGACAATAGGTACGGTTGCTGACCATGTCAAAACCACATTTTCTAGTTTAGCTCAGGTGGTTACTGCAGGTGCTTATATTGCTGGTATGGGTTTTGGTTTAGCGGCCATTTTGAAATTTAAAGCTCACAAAGATAATCCAACTCAGATCCCAATTGGTACCCCGATTGCATTAATATTTATTGCTGCTGCATTGTTATTTCTACCAACGATATTTAATGTATCTGGTGGAACGTTATTTGGTTCGAGTGGCACAGTCGGTGGTATCACGGGTGTTACTAGCTTTTAGTATGTTTACGCGCTGATGGATTTACAGCCGTTACAATTAACAGTGATACCAGGTTCCTGGCAAAAGTTTAATGCCCGTAAGCATGATAAAGCCTTTCAGGCGTTTCGTGACAAAGTGCTTGCAAGGGATAATTTCACTTGCCAATATTGTGGCTTTCAAGCGAAAGAGTATCAAGAAGTTGTTAACCTTGATCATGATTATACGAATAATAAATTATCTAATCTCGCCACTGCATGTTGTTTTTGTACCCAGTGCTGTTTTTTAGAATCTGTCGGTGTTAGCGGTTTTGGTGGCGGTATTCTTATTTACTTATCCGAAATGCAACAAGCAGAGTTAAATGCACTTTGTCATGTATTATTTTGTGCAATTGCCAATGGTACCAATTATGCTGAAAGTGCTCAGCAAATTTATCGTAGTTTGAAGTTTCGTTCGCAAGTTATTGAAGATTATTTTGGTGATGGCACGAGCAAGCCTGCGGTATTTGGTCGATTGATGCTGAGTACGCAAACAAAAAGTGATATTATGCAAGAGACGTTAGTCGATTTGCGCTTGCTACCTTCGCATACTAAGTTTAAAACCCAAATTGATACCTGGGCGAAAGCAGCATTAGCAGAATTACCTGATGAGTAAATATAAATGAATATATTGTTAATTCTAGTTGCAGTGGTGTTAGTGCTAGTGGTTATATTCCCTAAAGCCGTGGCTAACACAATTGATACCTTTATTGCTTGGCTTAGTAGTGCACTCAAACAAACGATTGAATCCTATTGTGATATTGAAACTGCAGATGACAAATTTAATCTCGTAGCGCATGATGGATCGTTGTTAACAGTGATCAGAGTTGATGGGGCAACAGCGCTCATTGGGCAAGAAGAATTTACTCGTTTGCACCGCGGGTTTTCTGAAAGTTTACAATCAACCATGTCGCGTTCTGGCCATCTCATTCAAGTGTATTTTTATCATGATCGCGAAGCAGTGCCACGTAAAATATCTGATATTTACCGACCTGCGCGTGAAACTGCGGATAAAATACAATTAGATTTAGCTGATCTATTTACCGAGCGGGTTAATTATCTTTCGCGTTATTGTGCTAAAGAAGATGTGTTTATTGTGTTATGGACGACACCAGCGTATTTGACTCAAGAGCAATACAAACGTGCACGTAAAGAAAAACTCAAAGAAATTCGCAGTAAAAAAATCCCACCGTTTCGTAATAATCAAAACGTGATAGCTGCATTTGCTGATCTGCGTGAAGTACATGATGCTTTCGTACGTGCAGTTGTCAATGATTTAAATTCTTTTAATATTAGTGCCACTAAACTTGAAGTGCATGAGGCGATTTATGAAATGCGTAAAACGGTGGCCCCTGACTTTACTGATATAACGTGGGAACCAGTATTACCAGGAGATAAAATTTCAGTCAAAGAAACTAAGAATTTCACCGGTGAATACTCCGATATTTTATGGCCATCATTACCGCGTCAATTAATGCCACGTGATGCTGAAAATAAAGATTTGCGTACGGTACGGATCGGTGATCGAATTTATTCTTCAGTATTTGTAGATTTATTTCCAAAAGAATTAAAAGCATTCGTGAGTTTACTTAATCGCGCTTTGCCTACGCACATTCCATGGCGTATATCATTTTTAGTAGAAAGTGATGTGCTAAGCTCATTAAGCTTTAAAGCAACGCTTGCTAAAATTTTAAGTTTTTCTTCCGCTCAAAACCGCTTATTAAGTGATGCGGTTGATCTATTAAAATATATCAACATTAATACCGATGAAGCAGTGGTAAAACTACGTGTGACGGCGACGACATGGGCAGCTGTTGGTGATATTCCATTGCTGCGCACACGTGCATCAGAATTAGCGAAAGCGGTGCAAGGTTGGGGAGCGACGGATGTTTCAGAAATTTCTGGTGATCCATTTTATGGAGTAGTATCTAGTATGCTAGGCATTTCTTCTAGAAGTGTCGCAACTCCATCAGTGGCGCCATTATCTGATGTAATTTATATGCTGCCGTTAACTCGCCCAGCGTCACCTTGGCAACATGGTGCTATTTTATTTCGTTCCCCTGATGGCAAGCCTTGGCCATATCAACCTGGTTCACGCCAACAAGCAACTTGGATTGATTTAATGTATGCACGGCCAGGTTCAGGTAAATCAGTATTATCTAATGCGCTTAATTTAGCGCTGTGTTTATCAGATGGTTTGCAACGTTTACCACGGATCTCAATTATCGATGTTGGCCCGTCTAGTAGTGGATTAATTTCATTACTACGTGAAGCTTTGCCAGATGGTAAAAAACATTTTGCTGCATATCATCGGTTACGAATGACGCCGGATTATTCCATCAACCCATTTGATACACAGTTAGGGTGTCGCTTTCCAACGCCACAAGAACGAGGATTTTTAGTCAATTTTGTTACTTTGTTAGCAACGCCAGTAGGTGAGTCAGCGCCTTATGATGGGATCACGGATATGGCGGGGATGATAGTTGACGAACTTTATAAAACGTTTGCCGATGGTGCTAATCCTAATACTTATACTCCAGGGATCTTGCCAGTTATAGATGGGATTTTAGAAGAAATCGGTTTTGTGCAAGATAAACAAACTACCTGGTGGGAAGTAACGGATGCTTTATTTGCTGCAGGCTTTGTCCACGAATCAATGTTAGCACAACGTTATGCAATGCCATTAATTAGCGATGGTGCTGCAATCGCTAGAACTCCAGCCGTTGAAGATTTATATGGACAGATAAAAGCACCAACAGGTGAGTCTTTAATTATGGCGTTTTCACGGATGTTATCGAGTGCGGTAAGAGAGTATCCAGTATTATCACGAGTAACCAGTTTTGATATTGGTGATGCACGCGTAGTGTCATTAGATTTAGATGAAGTTGCCAAAGGTGGTGGAGAAGCGGCAGACAGGCAAACTGCAGTGATGTATATGTTGGCGCGTTATATTTTAGGTAAGAATTTTTATCTCACCGAAGAGAATATAAATGATATGCCTGAGACTTATCGTAACCATCACTATAATCGCTTATCCGAATTAAAAGAAGATGCTAAACGTATTGTTTATGATGAATTTCATCGCACCTCAAAAGCGAAGGCGGTACGTGAACAAGTTATTTTGGATATGCGTGAAGGACGTAAATGGAAAGTTCAAGTTTCATTAATATCGCAAGCCTTAGAAGATTTTGAATCTATCATGATTGATTTTGCAACCTCGATTTACATTATGGATGCAGGGCCTGAGCAAGCAATACAGCAATCAGCTAAAGTGTTTGGTTTATCGGAAACTGCAACGACCGCATTGCGCACGCGTGTCCATGGGCCACGCGAAGGTGGCTCAACATTTTTAGCACAGTTTGCAACAAAAGGCGGCACTAATACGCAGTTATTAACATTAACCTTAGGGCCAGTTGAACTATGGGCATTTAGCACCACAGTTGAAGATGTCGCCTTGCGTAATCGGCTCTATAAACGCTTAGGTCCGGCAGAAGCGCGGCGAGTATTAGCAGTTATATTGCCAAATGGTACAGTGACTCATGTGGTTGAAAAGCGCCTACAAGCTATTAAGCAAGAAGAAGGCTTGATCGCCGAAGGCACTAATTTAGGGATCATCGATGAAATCGTTGAAGAAATTCTGGCAGCATATGCTAAGAATCCCAACATGAAAGGTTTAGCATTTTTATAGAGTTAAAAATCATATTTTAACTGTACGACCATACCAAGATATTTATCGTTTTCTTTCATCTTGTATAAGCCTGAGTGCAATAACTCAGGGCTCGCCGCGCGTAATAATCGATCGTTGCCATTAATCACTAATTGACGCAACATCGCACGAGAATGATTTGCCATATGAAATAAAATTAAACTACGATCTTTAGGTGTTTTGTTGGGATCGATGATAATAGTAGAATTTTGTGGAACTTGTGGTGACATAGAAGCATCATCCATAATTAATGCAAAAGCATTGGCACCATTTGGATGATCAGTCATTACAGTTTGATGGTTTTGATCAGTTGGCGTGTTTAGATCAGCCTGCCAATTAATAACTTGTTCCCAAGTGAGCAGTGGAACATGATGATACGGTTCATCGGCGGCTGCTTGTGCTAAGTTTATATTCATGCCAGGAATAGGCTCAAAGCCACGAAGTTGATCGATAGTTATATTAAAATAATTAGCAAGAGGTTTCATAGATGAAAGATGCGGTGTTGGTGTGGCTCCAGTAACGATCCGATGAATAGTTGGTTGTGGTAAATTAACTTGGCGAGCTAGTTCTGCAGCTTTAATTTGTTTAGCTTTCATTAAAGCATTTAAAATAATTTTTAAATTAGACTCAGGCATGATTGTGCTCCATCTGTAAAAAAGCTTACTTAATGTCTCTTTTTATTAATGATGACATTATAACTTAATTATTTTTGAATTGAAAGTGAAACGAAACTAAGAATATTTAGTTGACAATGAAAATAATTCATATTAAATTACAAAGACTTTTTATGGGGAGTTCATTAACAAAATAAATAATAACTTTAATAGATAGAAAAAAACCTGAGTAGAATAAAATCTACTCAGGCTGTTGGAAGTAGAGGAGATGGCTCGTCCAAGCCATTTACGCTATTAATATATCATGGTTTTACAAATATTGAAAGCCATGATTTATATTTTTTTATCAAAAGGATAATAATTAACCTTTTTTAGCTAGGTTTACATTATAATTGAGCTGGGCAACGATACTTCGATAAGATATCGGGTATAAATGGATTGTATAAATTATGTGTTACCAAAAGAAATTTCGCGGCATTACCATCGAGATCTATAGTGATGTTATAACGTTGCGGACTATTTGTGGTAAGTAAACGAGCTTTATCAATCAATTTAAACCAAGCCCATGGTCCTGTTAAGGTTTTGGAATAACTTTTTCCATCAATTGTTTCAAATTTTAAATTAACAGTGTTCACTTGAGGATTGCCAGGCCAAGTGAATTCAAGAGTTTGCATGTGTCTTGTCGTAAATTTATAAACTTTGTCATTTAGAGTAATAGTTATCTGCTTCACAATCGGTTCGATCGCAATTGGTGTCAGCATAAATTTAAATGTTAATGGTGAAGTATTAATTGACGCTACCAAATGGAAAAACATATTCGTGATCACATAACCACGTTGTAGTTGTGATAAGTTAGCTTGAGAAATTGAAAGGCTCGCACCATCAACAGACTTTAAATGCCAACGTATCGCTTTGGAATCAATAAATGGTTGTAAATAGTCATTAACAAATTGAGTCAGGGTGCCGTGCCGACCAAAAAAAGCAATAAAATCAGTAAGAGAAATTTGATCTTGAGCATTGCTAAATATTGGATAGCGGTCGTTAATTGTTTTATTGTAGGCGGGAAAAACCTTTGTCATCCATGCCAAAGCAATATTTTGTTGGGTATGTTTCATGATAAGGCGCCAGGTATTGCTTGATAAAGTATGTAGCCATAATTGTAATGGGTTAGGGACAAATTTAGCATCGGTATTCAGGGCTGTAATGACATTATTACTCTGCGGATTAATAAATCGTAATTTAGCGAAGGCAAATGCGGCTTCATCGGGATTGCCAGAGCTGGCAATATTGATCAGTAGTGACTTTAATTGATTGACTGCAGACATGATCTTATTTATCGGTGCAGCTCCTTTTAAAGTGTGGCTTGTCAGTAATGCTCGTAACAGTTTAAAGCGTTCACTGATCATTGCTGCAGGAATAGCATGATCATTGTTAAGTGAAAGTGACGTATTATTTTTAATAAGTTGTAATACTCGCAATGCGGGTGAATTGGGGGCGGTGAAATTGCTAAGTTCGGCAATAGCTTGCGCCAGCGATGTGAAAGGTTTTAATGTAAGGTGAGCAACCACGTTATTCCAAGTTTGGTTATAATCATTGATGTAGAGCAAGTTAACTTGTTGAGCTAATTGTTGCGGCGATTCACTAAAAGCAAATTTAGATAGGCTACCACCGATAATAGCATTGCCTTGTAATGCTTGATTACATGCTTTTGCGATATTTTGCAAAAATAATTTTTGGTAACCAACACGAGTGAAAATTTGCGGTAATACCACCGATTTAATATGAAATATCGTCTCAGGTTTAATAGTATTCTTGCCTAAAAAAGCGGGTTTAAAGATATTAATATAATCATTGCCTGGTTGGTTTTGCACAATGATATAGGCTAGTTCTGCTAATGGTATTTGTCTTAGAGTGGCGCGAGTTTTTGCGACTAAAGTACTATCTATTTCTGGAACAGTAGTATTATCAATTAATAATTGCTGTAATTGGGCTTGCAAATTTTTAAGTGCTGGCATGTTGTTACTATGTTTAAGTTGCCAATAACGAGCTAACCAATCTGCCATGAATTGTTTATCTGCTTTAGTGAGCGTTGTTGGATTTTTGTTAACAATAAGATAGGCTTTTAAAGCCGCATAAAGATTCACTGGAACTTTAATAGTTCGTAATTCGCTTACTAAAATATGGCGTATTTTCGGTAATAGCAATTGTTGCAATGCTTGTTGATAAGTAAGTTGTAATTTTTTGTAAAGCTTTTGGTTGTCTTTCATCAACAATGCATTGATCCATGATTGTTGTGGGTTGATAGCGTGTAATGCACTGCCTAAGATATTTAAACCTTGAGAAAGTGTTGTTAGGTTAGGGTTTGTTTGCGTTTGATTGAAATATGCATGATAGCGTGTTACGGCATTTTCTGCTGCATTAATATGTTTGATGGCTGAAGTATATTGCTGCGATAAAAACACTATAGTGATCATCACTAAGCTAAGTAATAAACCAATAACACCATAGCGTATTGCTTTGGTTTTTATTGCGCCGTGACTTTGTTTTATTGGTAGTTGATTTTGTTTAAAGATGCTTGATGCTAATAATTCTTTGGAAAAATACGCATGGTATTGCGTTGGGGATTGTGGTGATTGATAAGTTTGTACAGTTAGCGCTTGAGAAATATCTTCGTAAATAGGAGCGATTTTGCTAGCATCTTGCAGGCTGCTAGTAAAATAAAGCCCAACAGTGTGAGTATATTTTTGTAAATTTAGTCGCTGCAAGAATTCACTAAAACATTTTTCAAAATCAGGTTTTAATTTTTCGATTTGTAATGGAAAATCTTTGATGATTTCACGGTTCGCTAAACTACGTTCATGATGCAAGCGCCAGATCAATCGTTGATTTAACTGACCAATAAAATCATCAAATTGTTTGCTAAATTCTTGCTGTGAGTCTGGTTGATTGACATTTGGTTGAAATTGTATTCCCCAAGCTTGATTGCGTTCTGCAGTGGTTAAATCCGCAAAGAATTCTTTGAAACCTGCTATTTTATCGCATTTAGTAATACTGATAAAAATTGGAATATCAATTTTTAAAATCATTGTTAATGCAGTGATCCGATGACGTAAGTTTTGTAAAAAATGGTGGCGTTCGTCATCGTCTTGCTTAATGATTTGCTCGATATCAATAGCAATGATAATGCCTGATAACGGTTTATCATCGTGATAACGTTTTAGTAGTTTAGCAAATTCAGTCCATAACAATGGATATTTGCCATCTTCTCTTGGTGGAATGCAGAATTTTCCGCTGGTATCTAAAAATATGGCTTGTTTACTTACCCACCAATCACATAGAGATGTGCTTTTGATCTGCTTGAGTTCTTCGCCAGATTTCTTTTTTGCTAACACAAAGGGTAAACCTGAATTTGCTAGCAAAGTCGTTTTGCCAGCTCCTGGTGGGCCGAGGAGTAAATAACGTGGTAGTTTAGTCAGTGCTTGCTTGCCATCAGGAGTTTGTTGACACTTGCTCGCTAAAAATTTCCACGCACCCTTAAAGCTTTTCATTAAAATGTAACGATCATGTTTGATCAAAGTTTTAAGAGTGTCTGCATTATGATGAGTTTGCATTGTCAGTATTCTGTATTAATGTTTGGGTTGATTGATAAAAAGGTTTGGCAGCAATGCCAATTAAATAGTTGCTGCCAACGATAAGGAGCCCAATAACCCCAAATGCTAATAAAGTTAAGCTTAATAATGGTGTTTTACGCTTAGGTGATGGTTGTTGATAACGATTTGCCTTAGGCGTTGTACTCGCACCTATGAGTAGTTTTTTACTAACATGACCGCGATGACGACGAATGGTTTGATAGAGATCATTGATTATTGTTTCTAAAAATAAATTATTATTGTCATCTTGAAAGCTGCGATTGTAATCGCCTTCAAAACCTAAACTAAGACATAAATAAATTAATTCTAACAAATCAATATGGACATCAGCATCTTGGCTAATGCGCTTTAAAATTTGAAATACTCGTTTGCCACCCCAGTTTTCTTCATGGAAATAGGCTAGCAAACTAAGTTTTTGCCATTCTTCTCGATTTTCCCAGGTTGTTTTAGCAATGGTTTCATCAATTGCGGCACAAATAATATAGCGGGCCACTAAAATTGAGTCCGTGCGATAATTGGCATTTTGAGCATTACTTTCAAAGGATTTGATTTCATGAATAAATTGCGTTTGTAAACCTGGAAGATCATCATATTCTGGTAAAGTGCGTAATTTCGTTGCTAACGCCAATAATGCAGCGCTGGCAGCAGCTAATGGATTAACACTATTAGTAGAAATAAATAATTTTGAACGATAATAACCATGCGCATCTGGCAATAATGATTTTGCTCTTAAGCTCATTGAACTATTGTCAACCGAGCTTATTAATTCTTGTTTAGTGTCAGCAGTGTCAGTTTGCATTATGCATTCTTAATTTTTGGGGTTGATAATGTTTAATCGTTTTTATTAATATTGGGTTCAAAGGATTTTTTCGCAAGGCTTTTTGCCAAATCTTACTGGCTGCTTGACGTTGACCTGTGATCCACAATATCTCACCTAACAAGGCAGCAATTTCAGCACGATCACTTAATTCATAGGCATAATATAAATGTTTTATCGCGCGTGAGTATTTTTCTTGTTGATAAGCGATAGTTCCTTGGAGCACATTTGCCCGGATCTGTGCTTCGTTATAAAACGGGCCTGATTTAATGTCATTATACCATTTTATCGCTGCTTGATATTGTTGTTTTAATGCGGCGATATTGCCGGAAATAAAGCGCGCAGCATTAGCAAACTTGCCTCGAGTTTTACTCAATTGGTCTAGATAGGGTAAAGCAGCATCTTCTTGGCCAATTCTTACCAGCAACGTTGCGGTGATGATTTTAGCACTATTATCCTTGGGAGCAAGCTGAGTCCATAATTCTGCAGCCTTGGCTGCGGTTTTTAGGCGTTTATTTGCCAAAGCAATTTGTAACGCCCGCTTAGCAAACTCAGGGTTGCGTTTTTTATGTGCAAGGCGCAGGTAATAACGAATGGCATGCTCATGTTGCTGACGTTGGCTTGCAAATTCGGCAGTGATCATCTGATAAAGATCTTGGTGGCCATTGCTTAATGGTTGTTTATTATGAAGTATTTTATTGACATTAAATTTGCTCGGGGTTGGTTGGCTGCAGCTAGTTGCCAAGATTAAGCTAAATATTAGGATAGTCAGACCAATTAATCGAGTTGCCATAGTCTTTCTCAAGTTAATTAATTTCGGATCACTTTTTTATAGGGTATAATCTCATAAAGTGTCAATGATTGTAAGAGCTTATGACGTTATTAACGCTAGGATTAAATCATAAAGTTGCGCCTATCAAGTTGCGTGAAAAATTGACGTTTTCACCGGCGCAGAGTCAACAGGCATTACTGGAGCTGATCAAGCAAGAGCCTGTCCATGAAGCCATTATTCTTTCAACCTGCAATCGCACGGAAGTGTATTACAAAAGTTTGCCTGAAGCAGAACTAAATTCGAGCGCTTTTTTACAAGCCTGGCTAAGTGAACATTGTACTGTTGTTCCAGAAGAGCTTGATGCTTGTTGCTATGCTTTGAATAATCGTCAAGCTATTCAACATTTATTACGGGTTGCAAATGGTTTGGATTCAATGGTGATTGGTGAGTCACAAATTTTAGGGCAGATTAAATCAGCTTATTCGCTTGCTGAGTCAGTTGGTGCTATTGGCAGTCATTTGCGACGCTTGTTTCAATATGTATTCTCGGTGAGTAAGCAAATTCGCACCATGACAGGGATCGGTACTAATCCAATTTCGTTGGCGTTTGTCGCAGTTGATTTAGCCAAGCGTATTTTTACAGATTTAACCAAAACAAATGTGTTACTCATTGGCGCTGGACAAACTATTGAATTAGTTACCAGCTATCTACATGATATCAATGCGCAACAGCTTATCATTGCTGGGCGCTCTCGGCGCAAAGCGTTAAATTTAGCTGAGCGTTTTAATGGCATAGGGATAAGCCTTGAAGAAATGCCAAAGTATTTAGCTAATACTGATATTATTATTTCAGCAACTTCAAGTCCATTGCCAGTGTTAGATAAATCTACGTTGGTAACGGCATTAAAATCGCGTAAGCGTCGACCTATGCTATTATTAGATATTGCTGCGCCAAGAGATATCGATCCAGATATTGCCGAATGTGAAGATATTTATTTATATAACTTAGATGATTTACAACAAGTGATTGCTGATGGTTATAATCAACGTCAGCATGCGGCTAAGTTAGCTGAAGCGATGATTGACGCTCATGTAGAATATTTCATTCGACGTTTGCAATCATTAGATGCGGTTGACACCATCAAATCATATCGGCAGCAAGTGGCAAATGTGCGCGAGCAATGTTTAGTATATGCGATGCAACGGTTACAGCGTGGCGCTGATCCCGGTGATGTATTAGTGCGCTTAGCACATGATTTATCGAATAAATTAATGCATGAGCCATGTACGCAGTTGCGTCGTGCAAGTTTTGATGGTTGCGTGGAGCTTATGCAAAGTGCGAAGCAATTGCTTGGGATCGAATAAATTTTTGGGAATACATGATTGGTGGTGTCCTAAAGAGCTTATTTAAAATCCTACTATCTTGGACAGCAAACACTGATTTTTTGTTGGGGGTAAATGGTTGGTGCCGTTGGGGTCCTGTCAGAGACGTGGCTTTCTCTCCGTGCTCGCCTATGTCCATTGGTGTTTCTTTTTAATTCTTACATCTCGTTAACTTATATGACAGTAGCGTTAGTCGGCTAAGGATAAACTGGTTGACACCAATGGCCGGGCTGCGCGCGCATAGAAATTGCCACGCCCCTGCCACCCCGCCGGCACAACAAGCATTTAGATCAAAAATCATGACGCCCAGCAGGAATAGTATACATTTAATTAGATGTCTATTCAGTGCATATCGATATATCGCGTCTTTGCACACGGAAAATACTGTGTCGTCATTGCGAGGAGTGCAACGACGAAGCAATCCAGATCCGTCATCCCGCCGGCACAACAAGCATCCCGAACAAAAATCATGACGCCCGGCAGGAATAGCAATTATTATTTAATGCTCTTACTCACTGCCTATCGACATACCGTGTCTTTGCGCACGGAAAATACTGTGTCGTCATTGCGAGGAGTGCAACGACGAAGCAATCCAGATCCGTCATCCCGC
>JANQRR010000035.1 GCA_028284465.1 Gammaproteobacteria bacterium
GAAGTTGTCATGATCCTTATCCTTCTTCAGTCCTAAGCGCTTTAGCAGCATATTCCAATACAGAATGATGTACAACCTAAATTTATACATTTGTACCTCTTATGTTGTTTACAAGCTCATACCATTGCTTGGATAATTTTCTGTTCTCTATGATTTTTTCTGGACTAAACAATTCGTTTTCTAATGAAGTTATTGTATCAAGCTGGTTTAATGTCAGTGTTTTGTACTGCAAACTGCTGTCTGTAATGAAGCCAAAGGTTTTTTCAAATTCAAACACGAATTCTATTCTTTCTTCTATAGGATCAACAAATGGAGAAGCGTATCTGGGACCAACCACTGGTAATATATTATACCAAGGCATGGTGTTTTTGCCTTTGATAATCTCTGCATTAATTTGTTCTATGATTTTAATGTCTTCAATGAGATGTTTATACGACCAAAGAGTTAATGTATTTGCCCAACCAAATTTTGGAACATCGCACCTTTTCACGTAAGCTGTGATATTTTCTATGGTTTTGTCAAAGGTACCACCACGTGACCAATTATACATTTCGTTAGTGCTATCTACACTGAATGTTAATTCCATCCCTTTCAAAGAACAAAGTATATCAAGCATTTCATCAGACACTTCTTGAAAGTTGGTAACAACATTAATGTCCATTTCAATGTTGTGTTCTATGATGTACTGTAAAATTTCTTTCACTTCATCTTGTATCATCGGTTCGCCACCTTTGATCACAAGAAACTTCAATCCATGCAAAATCTTTTTGATCTTGTTCATGTTTTTTTCTGTGGTCCATTTTCTGTATTTTGTAGGAATACGAGAAAAGCCAGCATCAACATTTTCAATATCAAACATAGTCCATTTAGAACTGTTCTCACTACTGCACATCACGCATTGCTGATTGCAAAGATTGCTGAACGAGATTTCAAGATGCTCAAGTGAACAATTAGCAGGATCTTCTTTTGGTACAATGCCGTGTCTGGCATAAGTACCAACAATAGCATCTTTCATTGATGGTATTTTATTGTTGTTTCTAACAGTGCAAGTAGTGCAGAGACGATTATCGTTAATGTCTGTTTTTCTTCTATTCACCATCAATTTAGAATTGAAGTGTTCCAAGAGATCGTCAATGGCATCGAGACTAATCTCTTCTTTAAAGTGTCGCTCCATAGAAACGCAACAAGTACGAACATTGCCGCCTGTAGATATAAACATGCCAGACCACATATGTTGACACTTATCCATCTATAAATCCTATTAATCTGTTTGCCATTTCTTGGTGTCCCTGTTCGCTACAATGCCCATCATATTTTGTAATGTAATATTTTTCTTTGTCATCGTGTCTGAAATTAGCTAGTGCTTTGCCATTGAGTATATGAAACCCAGGAAATCCATAAAAATTTTCTAAATCTATTTCGTTCAAAGAGGGATGCATAATGAAATCTGAAATATTATTCTCTGGATAATCAGATGTCATTAAAGAAAAGCATTGCACCAATTTAATTTCTCTTTGTTTGCATATACTATCCAGTGAGATAGAATACCTAAAGAAATCATTGATGTCTTTTTGCTCAAATACAAAACCACAATCATGCATTTCTTTCCATAATGGATAAAATTTGTGTTGAATGCTGTGTTTGTTTAAATCGGTGTCTTTATAAGTTCTGTAAACTAAAGATTCATAGCCAGATTTGGTTTCAAAATCCATGCGAGGAAATGTAGTCCAGCACGCAACCACCATTTCAACTTGATTTGGATGTTGCATGACATGATCAGCTAACTGATTGTAAATGCGTTTATTGCCAGATCCAGGATACGAGTAATCTATGCATTTAAGGTTATAATAATCAGCAAGTATATTTGCCACTGTCGGGAACGGTTTCATTTGCTCCCAAACAGCGTTTTCGTATTTTTTTAGATCAGAATTGAAAACAGGGTATAGCGTGTGCTCATTTCTATAAGACACGTAATCAGCAACCATGCTGCATCCACCGAAAACCAATTCTTTCATTCTAGTCCTTATTATCTAAACGTCCTATAACCATGAAACGATGAAAGTCATTTTGTTTAATTTCCAATCCTTGCCATTCCGACATGCGTTGTGAACCAGCGTAATAAATGGTTTTGAATTTATTTTTCTCGATTAGTTCATCTGTGCTATCAACACAATTGACGTGTTCTGCAATGTGTCTCATGTTGTTCGATTGAATGGCTATGACAGGACGTTTGACGTAAAAATGTTTTTCATTGTCAAGGTGTTCTCTAGGCAGGCCAAATTTATCATTCATCATCCAAAATGTATCTTTCATATGTTCAGATGACGTATTAATTAGCAAATGTGCTCTAGATCCTTCACGCTCGTGCGCAAAGTAATCTTGACTGAATATCTCTACATTTGGTGTTTGAAATACTTCCAAATAGTATTCAGCAATTTGTCTGGCTTCAAAGTCAATATCCCAACACTTAATGTCATTGATAGGCAATGCTTCGTGTAGATGATCTATCAATGGAAACCCATACCATGAACCAACAATTTCTACTGAACTACCAAGGCTGTAATTTGGTTCTGGTGTGTACCAAGGGCCATGTAATTTACCTACACGACTTAATTGTTCAATCATCCATGCTTTGGATGAAAGCTGATTGGGCGAAATGCTTTCTTCAAGATGATTTCTCGGATATTTTTTGCGCGCCCAATCAGCCACTTGTGCATACTGAATTAGGTTTTCTGTGATTGGATGATTAGCATATCCGGTTTTCAACCAATCGAGCAGTATAGCATATTTTTGTAATCTCATTCGTTATTCTCTTGATGAAATATTTGTGTTGTAACCGCCCAGCGTTTATTTCCAGGCTCAATGCCAGATACACTATGCAAAACGTTGACTTGAATAAGATGCCATCTAAATGGTTTTATGACATAATATTTAAGAAACTTTTCGTTGTTATCCCAAAACACTGTTTTTACACTGTCACCACCAGGATCGACAAGGTATACCAATTTAGATTCAGGAATTCCGGCATAGTTGGCCTGATCTTTATGTGGTGAAACGTTAGCATCCATGATCTGAACGCCATAAAACGAATCTGCACTGATATTCTGTTGGCACCACTTAGTGATTTCGTCACAATGTTCGCCTGTCTTGAAAAACGGACTTGTCATGTGAGGACACAGTTGACTGTTTGTCTTGAAATCTTCTAACAGGCTCGATGGAATTTTTGGTAAGTTCAAGTATCTAATGTACTCATTCATCGTAACTCTCCCAAATCTCAGTGTGTTCAGATGGTGTGTTGTCTAGCTCATAATAGCGTCTTTCTTGACGAATGAGGTGCGACGTATTGAACAGGCAAATTTTGTGATCGTCAAGAAATTCGTACTGATGATCTCCTTCTGCATTATAGTTGTAGAAGATCCCTTCTGACCAGAAGTCAAACGGTAAGTCTTCTTTGTTAGGCATGTAATGTTCATAGAACATATACTTGTCAAGACTGTTGTATTCTTCTATATGGTAGTCTCTATTCTTCATGTAATGATAGTATAAAAATGCTGCACTAGTACCATCCCATCGAACAAACGAACTGTTCATGAAGCAAGCAGTTTTCTTTGGTACCAGTTTTTCCCAATGCCAGTCTGGCGTCCAGTACGTAAATACAAACGTGGGTTTGTCTATTGGCATTGTCACGTATTCTGTGATGTCGCCATGAATAAGGATATCCAAATCGAGCAATACGTTTGTGCCACTTGTGACATTCTTCATTAACTCAATTTTTTCAACAGTGAAAACAGATTCGCCAAATAGGCTGTAATGAACAATGTCAATACAATCGATACCATCAACTGGTTTGTCTGTGATGCAAGTGAATGTGAAATCTGTTTGACAATACTTGTGGAGAGAATTCTTCAGTCTAGTGACATACTCAGGGCCATACTTGTCACCCCATTTGAACGTAAAAAAATTGATCATTCTGTAATTCCTGGTTTGTTAGGATCATTTACACCAAATCTTCGTGAGTGGTGCAGATAGAAATACACGCCCCATTCTTCAGCTAACTGTCTAGCTTCGTCAATCTGATGTTCATTAAAACTCATAGGTATATATCGCCACAAACAATTGACTCCATTCTCTGAAGCAATTCTCATCTGCTCTATAATTTCATTCCAGTCTTGCCCCACTCGATGCATCTTAGATGTATCTGCCAATCCATCAATGCCCCAATGAATTTTAACTTTCATGCCTCTGTCAGACAACCATTTCCACAATTGTTGCGTTTCGTTCCACCAATTCTGTGTACGTCCTGTTGCTGCAATGCTTGCATTATATTCTTTGATTTTTGTGCCACCCAATATAAACAGCATTTCATGATAATATTTGTAATATATAGGATCGCCATAGTTACCACAGTCTTGCAATTTGTTTATGTGTTTGTAGGACAACACATCATCCAGTATAGAAATTGGTAAATCTGTTTTGTTTAAATTTTTGGGATCTTTGTTTCGTGCGCAGTACAGACATTTTAGTGTGCATCTGTTGCTGGTTTCTATTTGAAGATTATATACAAGGTTTGGTCGTTTGTCTTTTTTGTCCCACACAGTTGTATGATTATGTTGATGTAAACCTGTATTATAAGGTGGATCTTTTGTACCGCATTTTAGGTGACATACAGAAATGTTTGTGTTGTGTAAATTATCAATAAAACCATTCCACTTTTCACTCGACACAATTTCTTCAAATCCAATGTCATGTAAAGAAAAATCGTAAAATGGATTGCGCTCTAATCCTCCACCTTTAGATTCAATTTCATTTTTATCTCTGATAAATGCATCTATCATACAGCAAGGTTGAAGAAAACCATCATGTGTTATAAATATAGCTGTAACCCCTGTATAACACTTTGGATAAATCAATTTTTTCTCCTGGGTAGGCAATATGATAATAACAAATCAATACGGCACTGTTGAATATGATTGGAAAGACTACAAAAACCCAATGCTTAGTTTTTCTGGCGGTGCAGACTCAACACTTCTCCTTTGGCTCAGTTTACAACTTCTCGAAACAAAACCAAAAGACGTTACTCTAAACGTATTTACTGGTGTGACTCCAGCAAAAGGAAAATTCAAACAATTCACATCACAAGAAAATTTTGATAAGATGTTATCAGAGTTTCCGCAAGTGAGAGATAGAGTTCCTGATCGACACATTATGTATAACGACACTCAAGAAGCATTAGGTGATCGTCAAATATATATGCAAATGGAAGGCATTTATGATCTGAGAATCTATGCTTTAACGGCAAACCCACCACACGAAATTATGGTTGAGCATGATTTGCTTAGAGATAGAGTTGAGCATAGAGACATTGAACACCCAAAACGCGAATGGGCGTTACTTCCGTTTTGTCATGGTTTGCCAGCTGGCCCTTTATATCAACCATTTATCAACATAGACAAACGATTTGTTGCACAATGCTACGAAGATTTTGATTTGTGGAGGTTTTATAATAATACAATCAGTTGCGAACGCATGCGAGAAACTGATGACATGAAATTTAGTGAAGATCCTTGTGGACGTTGTTGGTGGTGCAGAGAAAAGAAAATGGCTTTTGGTATGTTGGATGGGCAATATAAACCATGATAACAGTTGCTTGCGTAAAATGGGGTGATAAGTACGGAGCAGAATCAGTTAATCGTTTGCAACAGATGGTTGCAAAGAATCTTACAGTAAAACACAATTTCGTTTGCATTACGGATGATATGGATGATGTTGATTGTGACACTATCTTACCCACCAATGAATTAGAATTAGATGGCTGGTGGGCTAAGATGTTTCTATACAAGCCAGAATTGCTCACTGGCAAGGTTTTGTATCTCGATTTGGACGTTGTCATACAGAACAACATAGATGCTCTAGTGAGTTATTCTGATGGATTCTGTGGTGTGTTCACCAAGTGGAATGAAGTAGAAACAGACAACACGTATTCATATGGTACATTGAGAAATAAGAAACCATTTAATAGTTCTGTTCTCACCTTCACTGCTGAATATTACTATTGGTTATGGAAACTGTTTGCTTCTGATCATAATGATTACATCATGAAATACTATGGTGATGACAAATTCTTGGCTAATGAAATAGAGAGAGTAAAAACGTTTCCAGAAGATTGGGTTTATTCAAGATTATATGGTCCTGATGAAACTACACCATGCAATGATAAGGTTAATGTAACAAAATATACAGCACAAGAATGTCACTACTATCCAGATAGATTAGTCTGTTTACTGAATGGTCCTACTGAAGATGCGCATTACAAAGGTAACTTAGAAAAATATTGGAATGTATAATTACGTCATAGCAATTCCGAATCATCCAATTTCTTCTCAATACTTTATGGAAACTGTTCCTGTAATAGAAGATATTACAGGTAATCAATGCGTTATGTGGCCAGCCACTACACCAGAAAACATGCCAGATTTTCTGAAATTTCGTCGAGATAAACCACCAACATATGCCACTGATTATAGAGCACCAATGACAGAAACCGAAAAGGCTGTTTGGTATTCGCACTATTTCCTATGGAAACATATGTTCAGATACAATGAAGATGCATGGATCTTTGAGCACGACGCCGATCTGTCAAGGATGCCTATATGGCCAGAAGTTCAAGAGCATGTCGGTATAGCCTTCTGCCGAGACTATGGCAGCATGTTTGGCTATTTCGTGCGAGCAGAAGTGTGTGAAATACTAGTGGATTGTGTGGAGAGAATTATGATTATCGGACAGATCGATACTTGGATGTACGATTACGTGACACAATTTATGCCACGACACATTATACCAGAACGATATAACATGGACGTTAATCAGTTAACGCACTATGGTACGACTATCAATCACTGAATTCAATAGCTAATTGGATTTGTATTTTTACACCGATGCTTTTTTCTACTTCAAAATAGATGTCACTTACCGCTGGTGTAGATACATAAGTTCTCAAGTCATTTAAAAGCGCTTGTTTGATATAATCAGTCATTGAATTCGTCTCTTAGTGTAGTTTTAATTGTTGCTCGTATGCTATTCAAGACACGAAAATAAATTCGGGCTGCTGAGATAACACCAAATTGTGTGTTATCAAGAACCTTAAGTTTTATTTTGTCTATCATATCGATAAGCATCCTCTACCAATACACGTCTTAATACACTATCTATTTGATAGTAAGAAGATACTCGATTTAAGTCAGATACTTTCCTTCGAACATTTGCACAATAATTACAAAGGGCAATATTAGTATCCCACAAAAGAACTCCTTTTGTGGTCCTAACAGTAGATGATGCTTCAGCTAAAAGTGTCATTGTTTAAAATCATCTCGTAATTGATTTTCTATTCTTACACAGATACCGCTTTCTGTTTTAGAATAAACTTTTCTACCCACCACATCATAAATTATTATATGATGTTTAGCACTGAGTTTTCTAATTTTATTCAAAAGTGTCATCATAAATCTCCAGTGCCGTTTGAATTTGAGTTACAGTAGATGGGCGATTTAATGAACTGGAACGTATTGATATGCTGTTCTTAAAGGCAGCAAGGCTTGGATTCCATGCAAGGTACTCTTTTAATTGAACAATAACAGGAAACTTTTTAACAAAAGACATCGTAATCTCTCATTGCATCTTTGATTTGATACATAATTGACGCTCGATTGAATGCTGAAATTTTCAATTTATCATCATGCACTACATTAATTAATAACAAATCTACTATTTCGTGCTTAACTTCTTTACTAATCCACATTCAAGATATCCTCAATCATCATTTCCCACATTTCCTTGTGCGGGATCACATATCCGAAAGTAATGCGCTCCGAATCGTACGTGCGTGCACAGTGCCAAACGAGCCTTCTGGGCTCGTCGTGACGCCCATAGTAACCTGTTTTAATATTCCATCCAGGCTTGTCTTGGATAGTAATGATATTTGCATCTGTAGGGTCTTGATAGCGGAACCACCCACCGCCCGTCGTTGAATGCGATAGAAGTATGTTGTAACCGGATGCGTTTCCATTGTTGTGCCAATCCATAAAGCCATTTTGAGGGTAGTACATTTGTACTGCGCAGTACTTAGAACCAAACCATTGATTCAATTCGTCAGAGATCTTACGAAACCGCTGCATGTATTCAGCTGGTGAAATTGACATGAGCATGTCAACACCATACACGTGCTTAGGAAATCCTTCACCGCCTTTTTCATTCACAGGAATTTTCTTGGATTCTTCCAACCATTCTGTGCTGGTGTATTTCTCTTCTGAATCGGGCGAACCATTCAAGTTAATGCGAGATCTGTCGATGGAATAGAACCAATCAACAAATTCGTCAAGCATTTCCATGAGTTCTGGATTAAATGGTGGTTCGTGTACTTTCATTCTATTTCTTTCTTAATTTCTGTAGTAATGACTGCATATATGTCCCATGCTCTCATGGTACTAATTTTGAGGTTTCCGAATACAGGATTTTTGGCTATTTCACCCAACAACGTGTTATGTACACCACTCGACATGTAAGATCTTGCTTCTGTCATTTTAGATCAAGCTCCAACCCAAAGATTATGTTTTCAGAATAATTACTTCTTTGTAGCGGTTCCCAAACACGAAGTATTATGCTTTGTGATATAGGGCCTCGTACAAAGTCATTTTGATGCGTTGTGTAAAGAGGGTTTGTTTGCGCTCTTTGTGCAACGTAAGCATTAAGTTTTGCTATCATCATCGAAAACTCTCACGCAATCCATTGTATATTGTGTCGAACGACGACATTCTGTCTAAATCCCATCGAATTCCTCTAGAAACCAATGCCCAATCTTTTGAAGTAATGCCAGTGGTATCCATGAGAATGATTCTATTGATTCCAAAATCTGTAATTCTGGAAATTCTTCCTGCTATTTTGCCCAATGGAATTCCTCTCGTAACACACGATCAATTTGTTCATGTGTCGTTAGATTTGAAACAGAATTATTAATGAAAGATTGCATGGCAATGTTCCATACAGAAGTAGAAATATTATCTAAATCACCAGCAAGCTTTGCTTCTGCTCTTATAAACATAATTTTAGATATACGTTTTACAATTTCATAATATTCCATTACTGAAAGTCCTCAAGAAGCTGAGCTTTAATTCTTGCAAGTTGATTCGTAATATTAACAGTATTACGAATTTTCGTAAACGTTTTTATCCAAACGGTATCGGTTTTCAATTGTATTAACTTGAAATCAATTGTATCCAAGGTAAGATGAGATATTCTATCCTGTATAATGGTTTTGAATAGCATATATTCTTCAAGTTCAGTCATCGCATAAGTTCCTCGCGAAGAGAAAGTCGAATTCTTCTGTTCATGTAACTGATTTTATCATAAGTTTTTTGATAAATTGGCGACCAAACATACAGCTCATACTTTTGTAAGACTTTAAAATCAGGCAAATTAATAGTTTTATCAGAAATCCTCTGATGAATAGAATCTTTCATAGTCATTCTCGCCTCAAATTGATCGTGTGGTGGTAGATCACTATGTCTTCTGGCTTACATTCATTGGACTTGTACGTGTTGACAAAGTTCCATCGTGCATCTGGTTCGGGGAAGTACTCGCGCCTGATAGCACTATCTGTTTTGTTCATCAACCACCAATAGGACCATTGATCCCACGGCCTTAGATCTTTATCAGGGTACTGAGTAGTGTCCCATTTCCATTCACCAGATTCTTGTAACAGCCACAATTCCCACCATTTCTGCATGAAAGTTTTGGTGTGTTCTTTGTTGTTGAACAAGATTACACCACAATGATCTTCCAATTTTCCACCAGGAAAGTACACGAACGCGCCTGCGTACGGGCGTATACGCGTGAGCATGATATCTGCATCTCCTAGCAGATCATGTACTATAGCTATGTCAGGATGCCTAATAACACAATCTGCATCGATGTACAAGGTACGCTCATAGGGCGAATTAGCCAAGCCCCAAAGCTTCAGGCGTTTGTTGTTGGATGGGCCAAGGATCACATCATCAAAGATATCCATCAGTGAAGGATCAAAAAAATCAGGCTCAGTCACCAAAGTAACGTGAGCCTGTGGATAGTATTCTTTTAATGTTTCACATGATACAATGGCGGAAGTTAAGTAACGATCATCCTTTGATGCGACGTAGAGATAGCCATTACTTGTCTCGTTGATCGTCGTTAATGGTGTCAACAATTGTTACTTTCCCCACTTCTGTATTGGCTTTCTTTTTACGTGGTGTACGCTTCTTGGTAGCAGCTTTCTTTGCAGGAGTCTTTTTCTTCGGTTCTTCTATTTCTGGCTGAATTAATGGTGTCGGCTCAACAGATGGAAGTTTTGGTGCTGGCATTGTTTCATCTTCTGGTTTACTCATTTCTTCCTGAATCAAAGCAGAAGCGTAAAGCATGGCTTGTGTTTTATTCGCAGCACGTCGAATCTTTGATTTTAATTTGGTGTTTTTTGATTGCCGAATTTCTGGCATTTCAAAAACTTCAAGCTTCAAATTGAAAAGTTCTTCGCCAAGAATGCGTTGTTTGTTGGCTTCTTCACGTTCGTGCTGAGATTTCATTTCATCTCTGAAATCTTGTGTGTTTTTATCAAGCTCTTCTTGGCCAACTTTTTCGTGAATTAATTCCCAATCTGCATTAGGCAAACCATTTTGACCAAGCTTGTTGATAACCATACGAGCTTTTTGATCATCTTCTAAAATTAGTCCACAATCAATTTGATCTTCTTCTTCAGTCGTATAAAATGGTCTGATAATCTCTTTAGCTGTTTGTAGCATTATGCTGTCCTTACCCAAAGTCTAACTGTTGTGCTTGTTGTCTGTCCTGCTCCAACGTATCTGCCTCTATATGTAGCATTTACGCCAGCAAACGCACCAACAAACGTTTGTCTCTCTGTATCTAGTACATCAATTCCTACTTGTGCCCAAGTACCAGTGCCCGGTGCTGATGTTTGAAAAGCATAAAGCCCTTTGCCAGTGTTCAAAATTCGGTTTTGGAAACGAGTTCTGAATGCTTGAATTTCAACATCTGTAAGTTCAATGAGATCGTAAACGTTACCGTTCAATCGATGCTTTAGGGGTCTAGCAGTTGTTGGTGCTGTGTCGTTTGTTTTTTGCCATAGCGTGTATGTAGTAGACGAACCAGCATATGTATCAACAACAGCACCACGTGATGTCCACGTGCCACCAGCTGGTGTTGACGAATTCAATTGATAAGAACCAATACCACCAGCCACCATTGTGTCAAGGGCTTCCTCAATAATGGTATCTTGTAACTGAATGTCAGTCATTTGTTTAACACCAGATACAAGAGCATCCCACTTAACCGGCATTGTACCAAGACTTTCTGATACAGATTGTCGATCTTGCCATAGATCATAACTGATTGGACCAACGGTGTTTGCTCGACCAACATAAAAACCAGTAAAAATTGTACCACCAAAACCACCATAAAAGGTTTGATAGTTTGTAGAAAATGCAGTTGAGTATGGGTTTGTAGCAAATGTTCCAGTAAAGAAACCAGTAAAGAATGCACCACCAAAACCAGAATAGAAAGTTTGGAAACCTTGTGCATAAGTAGATGCGTACGTTGTGCCAACTTGTGATCCAACACCAGCTGCATCAAGACGATAATCATCAATACCACCAATACTTGTCAGGCCAGTTGTTACACCAGGATTGACTTGCACTGTTCCTGTACCAGTTGTCAAAGTAGCAAAATTCTTTAGGATGACATCAACAGAATAAGCCATATCTGCTGTTGTCATTTCCTTTAAGGAATTTGGTGATGTTGCTGTTTGAACTTTTAATGGATTAGTGGTCATTCAAGTATATTACATCCTTATGGGAACAGCTGAGTGTTGGCGGAATCGTACACTTTTAAATTAGTAGAATCGGTTACGACATTATCCCATGCACCACCAACAACAACTTCAAACTTGGTTTCATCAGTGTTATATCGTACAGTACCAGATGTAGCCGCTGGTCTATTTAAGGTATTTCCAGAAGAAACAATGATGCCGTTGTTTACAATAAACAGATTTGTTTTTGTTGAATCGGAATTTCTGAAATAATAAGTATCGTAATCAAAATATCTATTCACAATTCCGCCCTGTGTAGATTCGAATAGATAGTTGCCGTCATAATTTAAATCTATGTTAACATACTTAGTACCACCAACATTTAATTGTAAAATAGATCTTGAATTTGATGCTGTTGATTGATTATATAATCTACAGATCATAGCTCCACCAGCAACAGTTTTAACAACATCAACATCTGTTCCAGGCAAACCACCACCACCAATGGCAACATTAGCTCCGCTGGTTAAAATTGTATTGGCACCAACGCGCAAACCATGTTGTATTCTAAAATTCTTTTCAGCCATTGATCAACTCCTTACGGGAACAGCTGTGTGTTAGCGGAATCGTATACTTTCATGAGATTGTCTTCACCGACGATTGAATCCCATGCGCCACCAACGACAAACTCGAATCGAGTGTCGTCTGTGTTGTAACGCATTGTTCCGGAAGTTGCAGCAGGACGGTTTAGCGTGTTGCCAGTAGCGACAATGATACCGTTGTTTACAAGCTGAAGTATATTAGTAGTACCACCAGTGTTTCTAAAAATTTGAGAATTGTAATCAAAAAATCTAGTATTAATATTACTGCCAGATTCTACTAAATATTGTCCAGTGTAATCTGTAACAAAATTTACGTAACGATTACCAGCATTTAATTGTAGAACAACAGATGAAGATGTTGTAGATGAGTTATAAAGCATCTGCACAACAGAAGCGCTATCACGAGATTTCGTGACTTCAAAATCATAAGTAGGCGTGCCTGCACTACCAATGACAACGTTGGAACCAACGGTGTTGATAAAGTTATTCACGGTTAAACCATGCTTAACCCTAAAATTTTCGACAGCCAAAGTTCACTCTCCCTTTCGGCTTATTTTTCTATTAGTTCAGAACGTACCTTTACAGTTGTTGATGTAGATACTGGTGTAAAATATACACGCACATGCGTGGAGTTGGCATTAGCAGCAAATGTTCCCATTGCGCTGTTGCTTTCAATAAGTGCATATTCAGAATAATAAGCATCGCCTTCGTCGTGAACTACTAGAAGTTTTGTAGTTAATCTGTTATTCGCGTTTTCATCGTTAACTGCAATGTGCAGTTCTCCTGCATAATAATCAGCAAAGGTAAAGTTAGCAATCAATTGTGCTGTTGTGCCAGTTGTTGGTGTTTCAACAGCAGCACCAATTTGGGACCAATTGCCACCAGAATTAAGGAAGTAACTACCAGCGGCAGCTTCAGCAGCAGTTGGTTTAGTAAAGTTAAATGTGACAGTCGAGTTAGCCAGCTGGAATACAGTCGTATTGACAAATGCATTAACTGTCGTGTTACCAAGCGACAATGAAGTTGTATTCATCGTGGCATTTGTAGTAGCACCACCAAAATAGAAGAATGTGGTGTTAACGACTGCATCGTCACCAGCGGTTGTCAAATTCAGAGAAGCCGAATCCAACACGGCACTATCGGTAGCTGAACCAATTTTAAAGTACGTCGTATTGGCTACAGTGTTGACTGTAGTGTTACCAAAGTATAGTGCACTTTCGCTTATAGAAACGTTTACAGCAGCAGATCCAAGGGACAAGTAAGTCGTGTTGACAGTTGCATTAACTGTCGTGTTACCCATCGATAAAGTTGTACCACCAAGGAAAGTATTAACTGTGCTGTTACCAATCGTCAGATTGTTGCCAGTAGCAATGATAACGTTGGATGTGACAGTTAGGATAGTAGCAGTCTGAACGTTACCACCACGCAACTCGCTTTCAGCTGTCAGTGTAGTGAACGTAAAGATACCATTACCATAGGCATTGCCGGTTGTAATAGAACCGTTCGCATTAGAATTTGCAGTAACAAAAGTATTCGAGGATAGGTTAGCTAGCTCGTTTACTTTATTAATTACTGTTTGCCACGTGTCCGTGGAAATGTTAATTAGTGTTACTGTTTGCGTCATTCAGCAATTGCCTTGTTAATGCTTTTAGTTCTTCTAATTCGTCCTTCAATGAATTCAATTCTGATTTATGCTGTCGTTGTTGTAAAATGAACCTATAACTAGACTCATCTTTATTCACAATAACACCAGACTTTTCATCCCGCAAAAGATTGGGTTCATTATATATTTTCTTCATAATATTTATGCGCTAACTCCTGTAGCACGCATATCGTCTACACGCGGAATTCTGTGCGGACTATCAGACAAGAATACGATCTTGATAGCAACAGATTCGTAACCATCAAACTTAGAAGAACTTCCGTTGTAATATCTCACAACGTTACTGTTTTGTTTATTATTGAATGCTTGTTCTGGATATGTAATCTTCATGATTTCCATGCCTTCTGCAAGGATGGATGCGTTAGCAGTGGTTGTATCCATCTCAAACGAAGTTGTATTGGTGACAGAATCAACAGCCACAATCAGATGGTTTTCAACGAACAATGGTTGATACATGTACACCAGATCACCAGCGGCAAGATCAGTCACAAAGTCTGTATCAGCACCAGTAATGGTAGCGTCACCAGAAGCTACTGTAACTGTGCCGTTAAGAAGAGTTCTGGCTTGTGGAATCTGATAGAAGCCATATCCTAGTTCAACATAGTCGAGTGGATCTGCTTGAGATGACACAAGACCAACGCCTTCTTTCAATTCAAGTTCTGTCCAGTTTTTATCATCAAATGCTTCCGGATCTTCGTTTTTGAAAATTCGTGCATAAACTTTGATGTCAGTATTGGCTGGCTTGTATGCTGTCAGGTATACGCGCAAATCTTCTGATGTGCGAGCAAAGTCAAATACTTTAGACAATCCTTTAGCGTACGCATTGCCTGAATCTGTGTGCTCGTTCGTTGCGTCATTGTTAACAACGTATTTCGAGAACTGGATAAATGGTTGCTGCATCCTGATAGTTGCGTAATCAGAATTAGCAGTACTATCAGTGATCAGACGAATTGACTGTGTGTCGTCAGAGGCAGCATTAGATGCTGGCAACTTATCGTTTGCAGTGCCGTCTTCATAGAGCAAGTGGTATTCATTTGACTTGGATGGAATTGCAGGCGTTTCTGCTTGGAATTCCAGTGCATTGCTGTCGTACAATACCACGTCGAGTTGATTGTTGGTTGTCCCGTCATTGACATAGAAAGCTTCACCAGAAAGAACAGAAGAGTTTGCTTTCTTGATATAATTTGTTTCAAGTTTTAGAGTATATCCAACGCCCGGTGGTACTGAGATTTGATGGAATGGAATGAGTTCGCCAATATCCAAGTTTTGAACCACACATTCGCGGAATAGGTTGTTACCATACTCGGTTCTGATATCAGCACCTACAGTGTAACCAAACGTTGCACCAGTGCCGTTTGCAGTGTTGCCAGTTTGGTTACCAGATGTGCCGTTAGCAAATACTGTCACCATAGCAGCAGTGTTGACAAATCCACAACCAAGGTTTGAGAAGTGAATGCTTGTGATACCACCAGTGCTGTTTGTTACCAAGTTAGCAACAGCGATGTAGCCACCAGTTACAACATTAGCCACATCTTCAAAGCCAGTGACGTAAACAAGATCGTTGTTGTGGTAGCCAGATCCACCAGCAGTGATAGTAGTAGATGTGATGGTATTGTTGACAAATCTCAGTGAAGAGTTTGCGTTTGAGTTGGCCAGCATGAGAATGGCATCTTCAACACCAAATGGAGATGCTTTGTTGAATGAATCAACACGGCCAATTGGTGTGAGCATAAACTTAGAATCTGTGTTCGAAAACGTAACAGGCTCATCCAATTGTAGAACCGTGTTAGATATAATACTCGATACACGTCTTACGTTTTTATTAGTATCATCAGTTAAAAGCAACATATTCTGGAAATTGTCTGCTGGGAATATGTTGGACCACTGGAATATATTACCATTTGGTAATTGCGTATTAGCAGTTATTCGGTTGTTGCCCGTGACAGTCGTGAGTTGGATATAACTATTCGAGTTGTTCCATCCACCTGGATAAAAGACTGTATTTTGATACGCCCATTGTGCACCAACAAAGGCAGCTTTATTGGATTTGTTTTCGTTGAATGTAATGAATTCGTATGATCCAAAATTAACATTGAAGTTAATGCCTGACGTGTTGGATGTGATAATAGCAGACTGGTTAGGACGGAAAATATCGTCGTCGTCAATAGATCCGTTTGCACCAACTGGTGTACCAGAGTGCGAATAACGTGCTGTCTTAACTTCAAATTTAATTGACGTGTCAAGCTTTGGACGCCAGTTTTTCAAGAATTCGTCTAGGTTTGTGTTGTCGTCAGCAGTAAAGACACCATTGAAATCAAAGTAACGACCAATAACCTGATCAGATGGACCAGGAGAGATCGTAGTTGTGCCTGTTAGAATTTCGCCCTGAACGCTAGTCCAAGGAACGAAATCGGCCAACATTTCATATTCCATAACAAAGCAGTATTCTTTATCTGTCTCGATGGTTACTGGTGTGGAGAATCGAAATGTGCTTGGTACAGTAGCATCAGAAGATGATTGAATTTCTGAAAGCGTCAGGCGAGCAGTTGCACCAGTGAAGATACCAGAATCGCGCGTAATGCGTGGGATGCCATACATCGTTTCCGCAATGAAAATGTTGATGCCCGGTTGTGCACCACTTTGCCTGTTTAGAATCAAGTCAGGACGATATTTAAAATAAATGTCAATTGAACTGATGTCACAAGTTCTGGCTCCATCTACTGTAGTTGGATCAACGTAAAAAACTTGTGCACCATTAAATGCTTTACTGATTAGTGCCATTTATTTGCTTTCACTTTTGTATTCGTTATAAAATTCTTCAAACAGCATGCTTTTAATCAATTTTCCTGTATCATGAAAAGAACCATTTACAGTACGATTAAATTCTCCCATTTTTGCATAATGCATATCTTCTCTAGGATCTATTTCAGAAGAAGCACAGTTTGATTCAATTTTTACTTTTTCCATTAATCTAATAATAGGAGTTTGTTCAAAAACTGCTGTAGAAAAAACACTTCTAATCATAATTATCCTTATTCAATTGGGAACAGAGTCGTTACAGGACCAGCCGTCAACAGCAATGTACGATTAAGCAAGAATTGTGCTTGTGAACTTCCATTGCCGTTTGTTAACTGAATAGTAATGACGTTAGTAACTGTTTGTGATGTGCGCCTGTTTTCAGATGAAACTTGTTCATTCTGAAATTGTAGAGCGTTAGTTCGTGGCAATTCGAAGTTTTGCGTTCGTGCAAATGGGATTTCCATGAGAACGCCAAGAACCAAAAGCCCATTTTCATTAGAAACTAGAGGCGCACCAAAGTCTTTACCAAACTGTCGAGTAGCGTTAGTATAATCTTCGCCATCAACAGTTATGGTATAAGTTGTGTTTGGAAACAAACCAGTAAACGCCAATTGATTCCAGCGTGTTTGAACGCGAGTAACGTTTAATCCTTGTGTTTCTAAATCAGGTACAGCCATTTATTTTCCTTATATTACGGTTCATCACCGCCGCCATCGTCTTGGCTTATGAAGCTTTGTTGCCATGTTGGTGGTGAAGACCAAACTCTTGTTGTTGTGCTCGTTCCTGGCCGTCCTGGCTGTCCAGGAACGCCCGGTATACCCGGAACACCAGGAGTGCCTGGAATACCCGGAGCCCCAGGCGCTCCAGGAGCACCCGGTTCGCCCGGTGGTGGTGGAGGACAACCTACCGTAGCTCTATCAATTGGATATTCAACAAGAAGTTTCCAACGATATGATCCATCACCTTTGTAAGTTCTAATTGTATAATTACGTCCCAAGTTTGGATTATGCGTAATGGCAATCTTACCCATATAATCTGCATAATCGGTTGAAACTGTAGTATCTATTCCATACGTAGCAAAGTCGTCATTAAACCATTGAGATGTTTCATCAGAAATAACTTTTGTTTTTTCTGCATCTGACAACGGCACACCGTTTGCAGTTGAAGCCAGCAGCGTAGAGCCTTGATAAATCTCAACTTTGATGTTCTTGTCATACGCATAGTAGTACACGGTTGCTGCACTATTTACGAATTCAATAACACCCGGCGAAATTTCAGATGCTCCGCCTGCAAAGGTTAGTGAGAAGTTATCAACGAAACTCGATACTGTATTACCAACTTCATTAATAG
>JANQRR010000037.1 GCA_028284465.1 Gammaproteobacteria bacterium
TCCTGAGAAATATCGCGCCAGGGATGGTGCTGATTGACGGCCGTAGTCGGATGAGGAGCGCAAGGATGAAGCAATCTTTGGAGCAACAAAAAATATCCTGCCCCTCTGGGTCACCTTAATGCTTCACCACCACTAAAAATACCATCTACTAAATTAATAATGGCCGCAGTTACCCATCAATCTCAAAAATAAAGCCATCCCAGAGCAACAAAAAATATCCTGCCCCTCGGGGTCACCTTAATGCTTCACCATCACTAAAAGTACCATCTACTAATAATTAATAATGGCCGCAGTTACCCATCAATCTCAAAAATAAAGCCATCCCAGAGCAACAAAAAATATCCTGCCACTCGGGGTCGCCTCTAATGCTTCACTAATTTAATGAAAAAAATCATAATTAAGGAGCCAAATCTTGATTTTTTGTCCCTGTTATGACTATAATATAGCTATATTAGATAAACTATTTGGGCTATTAACTATGGCTATGAGAACAGATACCGTAAGAGCTAAAGTAAGTCATGAAACAAAAGTTGGTGCAGAACTTATCCTCAATGGGTTAGGGCTATCAATGTCTGATGCAATCAATCTTATGCTTATCCAAGTTAGAATAAAAAAAGGATTGCCTTTTGATATTTCTTTCCCTCGTGAACTCAATGAAGAAACAAAAAAAGTCCTTGAAGATAGTATTAAAGGCAAGCATCTAAAAACATTTACTAATACAGATGAGCTTTTTAAAGATCTAGGAATATAATGATCATAATAAAAAGAACAACTCAATTCAAACGTGACGTAAAGCGTATGTTAAAGCGTGGAAAAGATGGAAATAAACTACGAGAAATTATATTAACACTTGCTAATCACAAAACATTATCTAAAAAATACCGTGATCATGCTCTTAGCGGCAATTACAAAGGAACACGCGAGTGCCACATTGAACCAGACTGGTTGCTAATTTACACATTATCAACTGATTCGATCTATCTTGAACGTACTGGAACACATGCTGATCTTTTTAAAAAATAAAATCGTGAATTATTTATAAGGCATGGTGATGGAACGAATTTCAATATTCGTGTTAGCATGGATTTTTCACATTATTTTAATTTTAACATCATGACTTTCGCATCCTCTCGACCAATATTATTAGCAGTCTGATAATATTGTCGACGAATATTAACTTCTTTAAATCCTAATTGCTGATAAAGCGCAATTGCTGCAACATTTGAAATCCGCACTTCAAGAAACAATTCGCTAACGTTATATTGTTTGAGTACTTTAATTAAATGCTTCATAAGTTGTCGTCCATAACCTTGACGTTGTGCTGTAGGTTTAATTGCAATAGTTAATAGATCAGCTTGCTCACCTGCCATTGCTATAAATGCATAACCAATAATATTATTATTTAATGTTAAAACGTGATTACTGTAATCAGCATCTAAACATTCTTGAATTTGTTGTTTACTCCAAGGATTTATTTGGCTAACTTGCTCAATTGCAGCAACCTCATCAACATCACTTAGCTGCATCACTCTTATTTTTACATTTAAAATATCACTCATATGATTATATTTCTTCCAAAATAATTTGCAAAGTACATATTATATACTATCATTGAAAATAATTAGTTTAAAAATAAAGTTATTTAGAGGAACGTCCAAGCATCTTAAAAATAACAAACAATACATAATAAATAGTAAAACAAAATGGAATACAATATATTGTAAGTTTATTCGACTATTTATTATCAATTCTTGTTTAGATCCTTGGTAATTCCTCTTTAAAAAAACAACAACATCGAGGAGAAGGATCATGACTCGTAAAAAAGAAAATATATTTGTTTCTCCACAATTAAAAAAACAACTTGAAGCTTACATTGTGGCTAACACTACTGCAAAAGGAGGTTTGAAAAAATCTAATATACCAAAACAACTAGTTGATAAAGGTCGTGAAGTAAAAGAAACTTTTCAAAAGACTGTACAAGCGATGCAGACAGTGTGGCAAAGCAATAAATCAGCTGCACAAGCCAAGCTTCTTAACAAAGCTACTGGTGAAGACAAAAAAATTACTCTCTTACATTTTATTACCACCACTGATAAAGAAGAAGACATTACAAAACTCAATCATAAGGATAAAACAGCATACCAATTATTTATAAAACCTTACATTGAGAAAAATGTTAATAAAGGAATCCAACAGCAACATACAATTTTTCATGTTGAGAAAAATCCAAATATCTACCTAATTACCTCAAGTGCGCATTGTAAAAAAATACATACTATTTCTCGAGCGAGTCAGCAACGTTATCGAAGTATTTTTGGCAAATGCTTAGCAAAACTCGGCATGAATGGTAAAGTTGTCTGTACTGAAGTAACCTTTCAACTCCCTGAAGGAAAACCCAAAATCACTATTAATATAACCCAAGAAATGCAAAATTGTTTCTCCGAAATACGTCGTTCTGCCAATGGCTTACCTAACCGTTCACGAATGATTCAAAACTTAGATAAATTTGATACGTTAATAAAACAACAATGTAACAATGTTGAAGATGAAGAAACTATATTCTACCTATATTCAAAAGTCTTTAATCATTTACTTAGCCAACTTAATATAAAAGAATTAAATAAACTGCTTAAAAACTTTAGTAAAGAAAAAATATTAGTACACTTTTTTGGTTATGATAGAAACAGCTTAATTTCAGAAGGAGATAACACAATCTCAAAAAAAGTTCTTGCTGAATTATTTGCTAATAAGATCCTTCGCTATCTCGATGACATCTCTGATATTAAAGAGCAGCGAGAGCAACATAAAGAAGAACCCAAACCTACTACTGTAGCAATTGATCATACTGCGCTTGTAGGAGTTAAAAAAGGTGGTATTAACTCAGCAGACCTTAAAGGACTTACAGCAGTACGACTTTGAAGATGGTATAATGATGGAGCTGAGACTCAAGTAACTATTTTTGTGTTAATATCTCCATAATTTGGCTAAAAAACGGGGTAAACATGGGACATCGATTATCAAAAATTTATACTCGTACTGGCGACGCAGGGATCACTGGGTTAGGTGATAATACTCGTGTCGCTAAAGATGACCTCCGCGTTGAAGCCTATGGCACTATTGATGAATTAAATAGTGCTGTAGGCTTAATTTTAACTTGTGCTGATTTATTGCCTAAGATCCAAAAAGTACTTACTAAAGTGCAACATGAATTATTTGATATCGGTGGTGAATTGTGTATGCCTGGCTATCATGCGATCACTGCTGAGCATACTAATCATTTAGAAAAAGTACTTGATGAGCTTAATGAGGCGCTACCACCTCTTAAAGATTTTATTTTGCCTGGCGGTAATTTAGTTGCGGCAAACACTCATATGGCACGAACGATTTGCCGCCGTGCGGAACGCAGGCTGGTGAGCTTGCACCATCAGCATCCTGTTAATACCGATGCGCTTAAATATATTAATCGATTGTCAGATCTCTTATTTGTTATTGCTCGTGTGGTTGCACGAGAGAATGGTAAAAATGAAGTTTTGTGGGATCATAAACGCGAAAAAATATGATTTTACCAGGCTCAAATCCTTATTGAATATGCCAAATACAATACTTGCGCAAACTGGCATTTTTGCCATTTCGCGCAAGTTTGATTTGGATTGATTATTAATTACTTTTTGTCAGTTTTCTCAGGTTTTTTTGGCATATACAAATCGGTGATAGTACCTTCAAACGCTTCAACTGCCATACAAATTGTTTCCGATAAAGTTGGATGTGGGTGAATGGTTTGCGCTATATCAACGGCATCGCAACCCATTTCAATCGCTAAAGTTGCCTCACTGATCAAATCACCTGCGTTGGTACCAGCGATCAAACAGCCAAGAAGTCGATCGGTCTTTTTATCAAAAATAACTTTTGTTAAACCTTCATCACGTCCATTACTCAATGAGCGCCCACTAGCTGCCCAAGGAAAAGTTGCTGTGCCATAATCTAAACCTTGTTCTTTCGCTTGGTTTTCAGTGATCCCGGTCCAGGCAATTTCTGGATCGGTATAAGCTACTGAAGGAATGGTGCGTGGATCAAAATAACGTTTACCATTGCCTTCACCTGCAATTACTTCAGCAGCAACTCGCCCTTCAGGAATAGCTTTATGCGCTAACATTGGCATCCCAGCAATATCACCAATCGCATAAATATGAGCTACGTTAGTACGTTGTTGTTTATCCACTGGAATAAATTTACGATCATCTACTTTAATACCCGCTTTTTCAGCAGCAATGCTATCACCATTAGGACGCCGCCCGACTGCACATAAAATTCGATCAAAGCGTTGTGGTTTATCCGGTGCATGCTTGCCTTCAAAGGTGACATACAAGCCATCTTTTTTCGCGTCAACTTTAGTAACTTTGGTACTTAACATAATGTTTTCATAACGTTTATCAATGCGACGAAATAACGGTTTAACAACATCTTTGTCAACCCCAGGAATAATTTGATCCATCATTTCAACAATTGTGATCTTTGCTCCTAAAGCATGATACACCGTCGCCATTTCTAAACCGATAATACCACCACCTAGCACCAGCATGTTGCAATCAGTTTGTTCTAATTCTAATGCTCCTGTGGAATCTATAATGCGCGGATCATCAGGTAAAAACGGTAACATTACTGGGCGAGAGCCTGCTGCAATAATTGCATTAGCAAATTTAACTTTAACGTCTTCTTTGTCACCTTTAACTAGAATTTCATGCGGTGAAATAAATTCGCCAACGCCATTAACAACGGTAACTTTACGTTGTTTAGCCAGCATGTTTAAACCACCCGTGAGTTTTTTCACTACACTGTTTTTCCACGCAACCAATTTTTCAGGTTCAATGGTCGGCTTAGCAAAACTCACTCCATGCTTGTTAAGATACTCTGCTTCGTCAATCACTTTGGCGACATGTAATAATGCTTTTGATGGAATACAACCAACATTCAAACATACCCCACCTAAGTTAGGATAACGTTCAATCAATACGGTTTGTTTACCTAAATCTGCAGCACGAAATGCTGCACTATAACCGCCAGGGCCACTACCCAATACGGCTACTTCAGCTTGGATCTCTTTAGTCATTATTTACCTCATTTAAGAATCAATAGATATTATTGTTATAAAATCACTTTACGAATATCTGAGAGATATCCTACTAATAATTGCGAAAATCTAGCTGCATCAGCGCCATCAATCACGCGGTGATCATACGACAATGACAATGGCAACATCAAGCGCGGCACAAATTCACCATCGATATAGATCGGTTTGATCTGCGATCGTGACACACCCAAAATAGCAACTTCAGGCATATTAACAATCGGCGTAAATGCTGTACCACCAATCCCACCTAAGCTAGAGATAGTAAAACATCCGCCTTGCATATCACTTGGCCCTAATTTCTTTTCCCTGGCTTTTAAGCTAACTTCGCCTAGTTCCTGTGCTAGCGCTAAACAGCCTTTTTGATCCACATCACGGATCACTGGAACTACCAAACCATTTGGCGTATCAACTGCAACTCCAATATGAAAATATTTTTTCATCACTAAATTTTCGCCGCTAGGATCTAACGACGCATTAAATAAAGGATAATCTTTTAATGCAGCAACTACTGCTTTCATAATAAAAACTAATGGCGTTAAACGCACACCTTGTTTTTCTGCAAATACTTTTTGTTGTTGGCGAAAATTTTCGAGCTCAGTAATATCAGCTTCATCAAATTGAGTAACATGAGGCACGGTAACCCAATTACGTTGTAAATTAGCACCACTTAATTTTTTGATCCGTGATAATGGCTGTACTTCAATCTCACCAAATTTGGTAAAATCAACTTGTGGCGGCGGCGCTATACCTGCTGGCATCGCAGCCCCACCAACGCCATGTGATTTCACAAAATTTTCGACATCTTCTTTAACAATACGACCTTTGCGACCAGAACCACTTACTAAATCTAAATTAACATCTTGCTCGCGCGCTAAACGACGCACGCCTGGCCCGGCATAAACATCACTGCTAGCAGTAGTTGCGGTAGCAGTTTCTGGTGTAGGTTTTGTTTCAGGTGCTGCAGATTTAGTTGCTTTAGCCGCGGCTGGTTTTTCTGCTTTTTTGGTTTCTTTTGCAGGCGCTGGTGCTGCTTGTGCGCTTTTAAGTTTTAAGATCAAACCACCTTCAGATATTTTATCACCAACTTTAACTTTGATTTCGGCAACTTCGCCGGCAAACGGTGCGGGAATATCCATCGACGCTTTATCACTTTCTAATGTGATTAGAGGATCTTCTTTCGCGACTGTATCACCTACTTTTACTGCCACTTCAATTACATCAACATTGTCAGCACCACCGATATCAGGCACCACTACATCTGTTACATCTGCCAATTTCCTTCCCTCCTTAATAACTTCGTCTTTTGGTCCAGAGCGTCGTTGCAGGGATTCTTTCACTCAGTCATTTACTTTTATGTAAACTCCGTTCGTGAAAGAATCCCTGCGCCTCGCTCTGAACCAAAATACTCGTTCTTAATAATTTGTGTCTTTTAACTCAGAGTTCATTTATTGTCATTGCGAGGAACTTTGTTCCGAAGCAATGACGACATCCTTTCACTCCCAAAATACATGCTGCTATTCATTAAACTGTCACCGGATCTGGTTTGTCTGGATCAATATTTAATTTCTTCATTGCCGCTATCAATTTACTTTGCGATAGTTGGCCTAATTCAGCTAACGCTGATAATGCTGCAAATGCAATATAATTTGCATCGACTTCAAAGAAATAACGCAATTGTGCTGCACTATCACTGCGACCAAATCCATCTGTCCCTAAAGTGACATAATGATTCGGCACAAAAGCCCGAATCAAATCAGCATATTCACGTAAATAATCGGTGGCTGCAATTACTGGACCTTTGGTACCCGCTAAACATTGCGTGACATAACTTTGTTTAGGTTCAGCCTTTGGATGCAAACGGTTTTGCCGCTCAATTGATAATGCTTGTTTGCGTAATTCAGTAAAACTGGTCACACTCCAAATATCTGCTGAGATCCCAAAATCTGTTGCTAAGATCTCTGCTGCTTTTATTGCTTCACGCAAAATCGTTCCCGATCCTAATAATTGTACATGTAATGCTTTGCCTTTAACTTTAGATTGCTGCAACTTATACATGCCTTTAATAATGCCATCTTCTACGCCTTGTGGCATTTCTGGGTGATGGTAATTTTCATTCATTACGGTAACGTAATAAAATACATCTTCTTGCTCGGCATACATACGTCGCAAACCATCATGCAAAATTACTGCTAATTCATAACTAAATGTTGGATCATACGCGATACAATTGGGGATCACCGAAGCAAACAAATGACTATGACCATCACAATGTTGCAAACCTTCCCCAGCTAATGTGGTGCGCCCTGAAGTTGCCCCTAATAAAAATCCACGCGCCCGACTATCACCTGCTGCCCACGCTAAATCGCCAATGCGTTGAAATCCAAACATGGAATAGAAAATATAAAATGGGATCATTGGAAAATCATTAGCGCTATACGATGTTGCTGCAGCAATCCATGATGCCATTGCGCCACCTTCGTTAATACCTTCTTGCAATAACTGGCCTTTGCAATCTTCGTGATAATACATCACTTGGCTAGCATCTACCGGTGAATATAATTGGCCTTGCGGTGAATAAATTCCAATTTGGCGAAATAATCCTTCCATACCAAAAGTACGACATTCATCCGGCACGATCGGCACTACGCGATCTTTAATCGTTTTATCTTTTAGTAATAAATTGAGAAAACGCACGAATGCCATGGTAGTGGAAATTTCACGTTTGTCTGTATCTTTTAATAACGCTGCGAAATGTTCGAGCGCTGGAATTTCCAACGGATGTGAATTGTCACGGCGATAAGGTAAATAGCCGCCTAATGCTTTACGTTTAGCATGCAAATATTTTGCTTCTTCACTATCTTCAGGAAATTTAAGAAACGGTAATTTTTCAATGTCATCATCACTGACGGGAATTTTAAAACGATCACGAAACACTTTTAACTGATCCGTATTCATTTTCTTTTGTTGATGCGCGGTATTCAAACCTTCACCCGCCGTACCCATGCCAAAACCTTTCACCGTATGCATTAAAATCACTGTTGGCTGATTTTGGTGAGCGACAGCTTTAGCGAATGCTGCATAAACTTTTTGGAATTCATGCCCACCACGTTGCAAATGTTCTAAATCTTCATCGGAAAGATCGGCAACCATGGCTTGTAATTCTGGATGTGTACCAAAGAAATGCTCACGGATATAAGCGCCACCTTTAACAACATAGTTTTGCCATTCGCCATCAACCACTTCCGTCATGCGTTGTAACAATACACCATTGTGATCTTGAGCAAGCAAAGCATCCCAGCCGCGCCCCCATAACACTTTAATTACATGCCAGCCGGCACCATGATACACTCGTTCTAATTCTTGAATAATTTTACCATTGCCACGCACTGGCCCATCTAAACGTTGTAAATTACAATTGATCACAAAAATTAAATTATCGAGTTGTTCGCGCGAGGCAACTGCTAACGCGCCTAACGATTCGGGCTCATCCATTTCACCATCGCCACAAAATGCCCATACTTTGCGAGGATCGGTAGGCACTAAATTACGCCGATGTAAGTATTTTAAAAACCGCGCTTGATAAATGGCCATCATCGGCCCTAAGCCCATCGAGACCGTAGGAAATTGCCAAAAGTCAGGCATCAACCAAGGATGCGGGTACGATGATAAACCTTTGCCATGCGCTTCTTGGCGGAAATTAACCAACTGCTCTTCTGTTAAACGACCAAGCAAAAACGCACGCGCATAAATACCTGGCGATGAATGTCCTTGAAAGAAAATTAAATCACCACCATGTTCTTTTGATGGTGCATGAAAAAAATGATGAAAACCGACTTCATAAAGCACCGCAACCGACGCATAGCTAGCAATGTGACCACCAACATTTTTAGCAATTTTGCCTGCACGCACTACCATTGCTGCAGCATTCCAGCGTAAATACGTTAAAATGCGTCTTTCAATTTCGATATCACCAGGGTATTCAGGCTGGTCCTCTACCGGGATGGTGTTACAATAATCTGTGTTAAATAATTCAACAGTTGGTAATTGTAATTGCTGCGCATAGCCAAATAATTGGCGTAACACAAATTGCGCACGCTCATTTCCTGCATGCTTGATAATCGAATCTAGGGCTTCAAGCCATTCACGAGTTTCACTAGGATCAAGATCAGGATAGGGTTGTTGTTCAGACATTTTGCAAAATTCCTCATCGATAAGCTACTATGATAACTCACTACAAAAATTACGCAACTTGCTACTTATGGCTTGAGAGAAGTAACATCGTCATTGCGAGAAGCGCAGTGACGAAGCAATCCAGAAAATTTCTACTGGATTGCTTCGCTATAAAGGATTAGCTTGTGAACTTAAAAATAGCTATCACAATCATTTTTGTACTCGGCATCAGCTGGCTTGGTTGGCGATATCTGATCTTGCCGTCGCTTGCGCGGATCAAATTTTATTTTTGGGTGCGCACACCGCATATAAAGCATTGCCACCGAATCATTGACAATTTATTTGATTACCAACAAAGTGTTGCGGCATCAATTGAAGCACGCCGTCAGCTCAAAACCAAAGATCCTATGTTTACTTATGGTGAAATCACTTTTTTTACATTTGCAGAAACACTTGCTATTTGCAAGCCACAACCTGGTGAAGTGTTTTATGATCTAGGCTCCGGCAGTGGCAAAGCGGTGTTAAGCGCTGCCCTACTTTATGATTTCAGCAAAACTTGTGGTATAGAAAAACTAGCGTCGGTGTATGATTTAAGTCAACAACATAAACAACAATTATTGCAATCCGCTTTAGCTAAGCAATATTATCCGCATAAAACATTTAATATTAATTTCATTCATGATGATATGTTAAATGTGAATCTTAGCGATGCTAATATTATTTTTGTTGGCGCAACATGTTTTAGCGGTGAATTTTGGGAACAACTTCAAACTAAGCTACAAGCAGTGAAGCCTGGCACTCGTATCATTATCACTACTAAACGTCTTTCACTTGACTATTTTAAGTTGCTTGATGCGCATTATCGTTTGTTGAGCTGGGGTTATAATTCGGTTTATGTCTATGTAAAACGATGCAAACTCGCTGTACCCCTTGCAAAATCCGTGGCCCCGGGCGAGCAATAAGATCGGGATTAATACTGTAAAGCGCATGATGTTTTACCGCACTGACTTGTTGCCAACGCGCCCAATACGCTAACAATGTCGCTTGCTTTTCACCACTAATGATCAAGTCGGGATCGGCAACTAAGACCGATTCTAAAGTGACTTGAGGGGCAATCATTGGTAAGTTAGCAAAAATGTTTCTACCGCCGCAAAAGTTGATGATTTTACTAATTAAGCTGCGGCCATTGATGGTCGTTAACGGTTGCTGCCACACTTGGTAAAAAACTTTAGGCCGGTTGTGCTGAGCGAAATGTTGATAACGCTGTTGCAATTGATGATACTGATCACGAAATTTAGCTGCTGCAACTCGAGCAACCGCACTGGTTCCAGCTAACGAACCAATTTTTTCTATCATCGCTGGAATATCTAATAATCGCTGTGGATCACTATACAATATTTTGATCCCAAATCGCTTTAATTTATCTAATTGCGCTTGCGGGTTACCACCTCGCCAAGCTATCACTAGATCAGGATGTAGAGCGATTACGCGTTCGAGATCAATACCAGAAAAAGTAGCAACTTTACGGAGTTTTTTTGCCGCAGGCGGATAATCACTATATGCATCAACACCTACTAAGTATTTACCAGCACCGGCTGCATAAACCATTTCAGTGATATTCGGCGCTAGACTAACAATACCATAAGCATAAGCTGCATTAGTAAATAATATACAAATAACACAAACTACATATCTATTCCACTTCGTCATTGCACTCCTCGCAATGACGAACCTGACAAGTTTGCATCCTTATAAGCGAATAATGTATAAAGCATTAATCTTGTCATTAAAAAATAAATAATAAAATAAATACGATGATCACATACACTACTAATGCTCGACTCACTAGCGAACGACTTTCTTTTAAGCCTTGCAGTGTTTCTTGCTGATCAGTTTTTTGAGGGAAATGTACGGCTTCTAAACCACACTCTTCTAATAAAACTTGATTGTCATGTAATCCCGTTAATACATAACGTCGCCACGGCACTAATGCCGCTTTGAAATGCCCACAAAACCCATAGGTTAAACCTATTATACGCACGGGGATCCAATCAAGGATCGCTTGAATTTGCTCAAGCTGTTTTAAAGAAGGTTGCATCTCTTTACCCGCAATTGCATTCTCGCGTAATAAGGACACTATACGATAAAATACTGCGCCAAATCCGCCTAATACGACATACCAGAAAATCACCGCAACTAATTGGCTATTGACTTTAACGAATAACTTTTTCGCTAATGATTGCTCATCGGCTTTTTCTTTTTGCTCATCTTTAAATTTAAAATAATGTTCTAAATCATGAAATACATTCTCTGGCCCAAAACAATATACTAATATAAATAAACCAAAAATGAATTCAGCCAAATCAAAAAACAGCCAACGAATTATTGCTGTAAGAATTAAGATTAATAACGGAATTGCAACCATCAATGCTATCAGCATGACCCATTGACCATAGCGTGATAATTGCTTATGAACGTAACTGATATAACTATCAAACCAAGTAAACCGACGCAATAAATGCCGCAGATCAAAAAAACGTTCTAAACAGGTCGCCAATAAAATAATAATAAATTGCATAATACATTCCTTTTATATGACTAATAATTTACGTAAACACTGCCAATCGAAGTATGGCCCTGGATCGGCTTTACGCCCTGGCGAAATAGTTTCATGGCCAACAATACGATCCATAGTGAGTTTAGAATATCGCTGCGCCAATACGTTAATTACTTTCGCTAATTGTTGATATTGGATCATTGGAAATTCACTTTCCTCATCACCTTCAATCTCAATTCCAATGGAATAATCATTACATTCTACTCGATCTTCAAAACAAGATTCACCAGCATGCCAAGCGCGCTTATCAAATGGCACATACTGAATGATCTCGCCACTACGCCTTATTAAAACATGCGAAGAAACTTGAATATCACGTAAGCTTTCATAAAAGGGGTGTGCTGCAAAATCGAGTTGATTACAAAAATACTCACTAATCGCATTTCCATGATATTGCTTTGGCGGCAAACTAATGCTATGTAAAACAATTAAATCAATGTCACTGTTAGTTGGTCGTTCATTAAAATTTGGTGAAGGAATATAGTTGATATCTTCAATAATGTGTTGTTGATTTATTTTCATGATTAATCTCTGCTAATCTCTACGTAATCGATCTGATATCGCCACCGGCGTCGGATAGCGCATCACTACCAAATAAGATGAGGCGATAAATGTAATAATCGTCGCCGCTTGAATTAAAAACGAAGCACTCTTACCAATTAATGCTGTACCTAATGCTAAATAAGCCACCAGCAGTGAAAATTCACTGGCTTGCCCTAGACGCACCCCAACTTCCCACGCAACCGCTTTATTCTCACCACTGCGTGTTAATAGAAAACGAAATAAAATCGGTTTAAACACTAACATGATCACTGCTAATATAGCTGCAGGAATAATAACACTGGGCACATAACGCAAATTAAAACTCGCGCCGATGGAGAAAAAGAAAATTACTAAGAAAAAATCACGCAATGGTTTCAAACTCTCAGCAATATACAATGAAATCGGGCTGGCGGCGATAGAGATCCCTGCGATAAAAGCGCCAATTTCTTCTGATAAGCCCATAACGCGAGCTAACTCAGTCATGCTTAAGCACCAAGCGATTGAGATTAAAAAGATATATTCACGGATTTTATCAAACCGGGTGATCAATTTAATCAACACATAACGCTGCACTAAATATGCAACAACTAATAATATTGGTACTGATAATACCACTAACCCAATTTGATACCAGGCAAGACCACCATCACTTGCGACTTGGATCCCAAGTAATACCGCAATAGCGATTAAATCTTGCATCAACAACACACTGATCATCACTTCACCGGTGTGTTGATGATGTAAGATCGTCGTCGGTAATAATTTCAAACCAATGATGGTACTGGAAAACATCATCGCCACGCCAATGATGATACTTTCACTCCAGGTGTAACCAAATAATAAACCGATCCCGATCCCCGCGGCAGCAAACACCACTGAACTCACTAAAGCAATCGGGGTTACTTCGCGCAGCATGTTAAATAAATTTTGCGGTTGCAAATGCAAGCCTAACAAGAACAACAAAAACAAAATGCCAATATCGCCTGCTTGACTGACCATTGTCGGATCGTTAATAAAACGAAAACCCCAAGGCCCAATTAACGCACCAAGTAACAGATAAGCGACCAATAATGATTGACGAGTATATAATGCTAATGTTGATAATAATGCAGCACCGGCAAATATGATGAATATTGTAAATACCATGGTGTCGCCATTCATGTCGCTACTCGCTATGATCCGCTGAATATTAAAAGAAGGTGTAAATTATGTCACAAACATGGCATAATTTACAGCTCCATATTAAGGAATATACTATGCAACTGACAGAACTACAGCAAATCATTGAACAAGCATTCACCCAACGTCAAGAATTGAATCCAACGACGGTTAGCCCTGAAATTAAAACTGCCGTTGAACATACTTTGAGCTTATTAGATAGTGGTGAACGACGAGTTGCAGAAAAAATCAATGATGAATGGATTGTCCATCAATGGTTAAAAAAAGCCGTACTGTTATCTTTCAAAATCCAGCAAAACCGATTATTTGAAGGTGGTTTTAGTCAATTTTTTGATAAAGTCCCGTTAAAATTTACCGATCTTGGAGAAAAAGAGTTTACCCGCAACGGGATCAGAGTAGTACCACCCGCTTGCGCCCGCCGTGGTGCTTATATTGCTGCAAACACCGTGTTGATGCCTTCTTACGTTAACATTGGGGCTTATGTTGATAGTGGCACCCTCGTTGATACTTGGGCAACAGTCGGTTCATGCGCTCAGATCGGCAAAAACGTGCACCTTTCAGGTGGTGCAGGCATTGGTGGTGTTTTAGAACCATTACAAGCCAATCCAACGATCATTGAAGACAATTGTTTTATCGGCGCACGTTCGGAAATTGTTGAAGGTGTTATTGTCGAAAAAAATGCTGTGATTGCAATGGGAGTCTTCATCGGCCAAAGTACTAAAATTTATAACCGTATGAACGATGAAATTACTTACGGCCGCATTCCTGAGGGCGCGGTTGTAGTCCCTGGGAGTTTGCCTGCTGATAATGGCAAATATAATTTAAATTGCGCTGTTATCATCAAACAAGTTGACGCTAAAACCCGAGAGAAAACTTCAATTAATGAATTGTTAAGGTAACATTTCGTATGACGATCACACCGGCTATTGAATTAACGCAAGCTTTAATTAGTCGCCAATCAATCACACCTGACGATGCAGGCTGTCAAACATTAATCGCTGATCGTTTAAGTAAACATGGCTGTCAAATCGAACATTGGCGTTTTGCAGATGTCGACAATGTTTGGATCACTCATGGCGCTAAGCAACCATTATTATTATTGCTTGGACATACTGATGTGGTAACGCCAGGGCCGATTGATCAATGGAGCTCAGATCCTTTCACCCCAACCATTCGTGATGACTATCTTTTTGGACGCGGTGCTGCTGATATGAAAACAGGTGTTGCCGCAATGGTAGTAGCGTTAGAAGAATTTATCTCACAACAACCTGATCATCCAGGCACTGTGGCATTACTATTAACAAGCAATGAAGAAGGCGATGCTACCAATGGCACCCGCAAAGTCATTGAGCGTTTAACTCAACATAATGTACAAATAAATTATTGTTTAGTTGGGGAAGCATCTTGCCAAGCAATGCTTGGCGACACGATTAAAATTGGCCGACGTGGCACGCTTAATGGTGATCTCACTATTATTGGCAAGCAAGGGCATATTGCTTATCCACAATATGCTAATAATCCTATTCACGCTGCCATGCCTGCATTAACTGAATTAGCTAGTATGGCTTGGGATCAAGGCGATGAACATTTTGATCCAACCAGCTTACAAATTTCTAATATTCACGCTGGCAATGGCAGTACGAATGTTATTCCTGGAGAATTACACATCCAATTTAACTTTCGCTATTGCCCTATTCAAACAGCTACTCAATTGCAAACCAAGGTCGAAACCGTCCTTAAAAAACATGATTTGAATTATAAGATGGATTGGCATCACTCTGGCGAAGCATTTTATACCCCATCAAGCCCTCTAACTGACGCCACGATTGCTGCTTGCCAAGACCTTACTGGGCAAACCCCTACACTATCGACCCGAGGAGGCACTTCTGATGGTCGCTTCGTCGCTCCTACTGGCGCAGATGTTATCGAACTTGGCCCGGTTAACAAAACCATTCATCAAATCGATGAATGTGTGAAACTTGCCGATATTGAAACCTTAAAAAATATTTACTTACGAGTATTACAAACAATGCTTAAATGATAAGTTTGACAGCTTATTATCTTTTGCTTGCGGGCGGCAACAACCCTACCAATAATTTAACTGGTTTTATCCCTTTATGACTGCGGTGCATGGCAAAATTTGTCAATAGTAAAATATGCATATAAGGGGATTCTGCTAAAATCAATGGCGGAAATAGCAAAGTAGTGGCAGGAGCCAAAGGTGATGGTGATACCGTCGTACCATGGTAACTATCTTGCACGAACACTGCACCAGCACGTGACACATCAGCAAGCTTGACGCCCGGACTATATAATGAATTCCAATTCACAAACACTTGGGGCTTGTCTTTAGAATAATAAGCAATATAGCTCGCAATATAGCGATTACCCGCTACATATTTTAACTTACTATGATAACGCTGATGCCATAATTGCGTGACCTGTTGTGCCATAGCCTGCACTGGATAATCGCCAGAACCTTTGCCTGCACCAATAACTTCTTCTTCAATGACATAACCTATTGTTAGAGATAGCATGACAAATCCTACTGCAATGATAAACCGTTTAAGACTGGTTGGTTTTAACTGCGGCATAAAGAAAGCAACTAACACTAAGCCCCAAAATGTTACTAACGGTACACCCCATTCCCAATACATCGACCAACCGAATACCATCGATAATAACGTGATCAATAACAGTGGCCCCAAACCGATTACTAACGCATATTGCTTATCAAATTGACCACGTATGGTCTGCCATTTGACTCGCGCGAATGGATAACACAGGGCAAATAATACGAGACTAGGCAGAAAATTGATAATATTGCGCTGCAAAAAATATAAAGTATGAGCAACATGCCGATAAAGAAATGCATGATGATCTTGCGCTGAGCGTGACACTGCATATTTAATCGTGACAAACTGATGTTGCCACAACCACACTACATTTGGCACGCATAATAATACAATGATCCCAACAGCAAGATAAGATTTTGGCGATCGATAAATACGTCTCGCTTGTGGATTAATAATAGTGAACACCCATAACGGCAATAAGAAAAATACTGTGGAATACTTTGACATCAGACTAAGGCCAACAGCAACCCCAGTAATAATCCATGGTAGTAACTTATCGGTTTTAATCGCTAAATAAAAAGTATAGGCAGCTAACGTCCATAAACCTATTAACGGAAAATTATCATTATTAACTTGCACTAAAATCGTAAAATACAAACATCCTTCTAAGATCAAAACCGCAACTAACGCTGCATAAGGATTAAATATTTTTTTTGCCAACATCCATAATGACCATAAGCCTAATGCCACAAACAATTGCTGAATGAAATAATAACCCCGAACACCGCCTAACCATAAACCCAGCTTTGTTACCCAACCAATAAACCAAGGATTTTTATCATAACCCCATTGCAAATGCTGCGCCCACATGAAAGCCTCAATCGTATCGTGAGACACCGTGTAACGAATGTAATACGGTAGTAGCGTCCACGCCATTACATGAAAAACGATAGCCGTATAAAATATTAGATTAAGGTTAAATCGTTGTTGGATTTGCTTGGTTATCATTAGGGTTAGTCTGTGAATATTTATAATAGTTAAAATTTGTGCCAGATACGATACCAGAAATTCATATTATTGTCATATTTTTATAAATACGCGTAGAATCGACATTTGTTGATTTTGCACTATAAGGAATTACCCTATGGAGAAAATACCCTGTATTTTATTCCGAGGCGGCACGTCCAAAGGACCTTTTTTTCTTAAATCCGACTTACCGGATGATCCTAGTTTGAGAAATAAACGTTTGCTCAGCTTGATGGGATCACCATTGAGCCACCAAAGAGATGGGATCGGTGGTGGCGATTCGCTTTCAAGTAAAGTCGCGATAATAGCACCATCAACCCGAAACGGCATTGACGTCGATTATTTATTTTGTCAGGTTCATGTTGATGAACCTATCGTAGATACCGCAGTAAACTGCGGCAATATGCTTGCTGCGGTTGCACCTTTTGCCATTACCAAAGGTTTAGTTAATACTACTCATCCCCAAACCACTGTCAAAATTTACAATGAAAATACTAAGGTGGTTATTCAAGCCACGGTACAAACACCCAATGGTGAAATCACTTATGATGGTGATGCTAGGATTGATGGCATTGCTGGAACTTCAGCGCCTATTAAATTAAGTTTTGTTGATCCTGTCGGTGCAAAAACAGGAAAGTTGCTCCCAACAACTAACGTGGTTGATGAAATTGACGATATTCCTTTTTCGTGTGTCGATGTTACCGTTCCTATGGTTATCACATCCGCTAAAGCCCTTGGTAAAACTGGTTACGAATCAAAAGCTGAACTCGATGCTGATAAGGCATTCATGCACCGTTTAGAAACACTCAGACAAAAAGCAGCTGCAAAAATGGGATTTAACAATGTTGCTCATTCGGTATGTCCTAAAATATGTATCGTATCACCGCCATGTCATGGTGGTTCGATCCATTCATGTTATTTCACACCATTTGACTGCCACGCTGCGCATGCTGTATCTGGTGCACTGTGTGTCGCTGCAGCCAGCTTAATTGAAGGCACTATTGCAAATCAGGTAGCCCAATTAACTTTGCCGGAAACACAAAAATTTGAGCAAGAAATTATAATAGAGCATGTCTCAGGAAAAATAACGGTGTTTATTACTGTCGATAAATCCGCGCAGACAATACATTTCCCTGCAGCTTCATGCATAAGAACTGCACAGCCATTATTTGCCGGCCATGTATTTGTGCGTGATTAACACATTGCGCACTTCTGCCATCTAAGTTATCCTTGCCAACTCACTGGAGAGGTGTCCGAGTGGTTTAAGGAGCACGCCTGGAAAGTGTGTGTACGTTCACGCGTACCGCGGGTTCAAATCCCGCCCTCTCCGCCAATAATAAAAAGACCACCACTAGGTGGTTTTTTTATTATTGAGAGTGGGTGGGTGAGAACCCAAATAATCGCAAAGCGATTATTTGTCGTGGGTTCAACAAATTTGCAGGATTGCAAATTTGGACGCCACAGGCGCCCGCAGGGGGCGCGGCCAAGGATGGCCGCGCATCAATCCCGCCCTCTCCGCCATTTACTCAAATAATCTTCAACTTATTCATACCATTCTCAACCAATAAGCGTCGACTTTTATTTTTTATCTGCTTAAGCCATTTTTTGCACAATGAAAATTGGAAATTCTCAGGAATATCAATCTCCGTTAAGCGTTTAAATATATTAGATTTTGTGGGCATTAGATATAAGGTATCAAATAATGCCTTTTCTGGTATCGCCATAAGAAGTGAGTTTTTCCCATAGATTTCATATCCTGTAAATAAAAAAGGATTGATCCTATGGATAGAGACTTTGCCTAAAGGTGTTCGGAAAATTTTGGTTTTTCCATTGGAAATCGCAAAAATAGTATTAGGGATCTGCTCAATCATGCCATGGTAATATAAAGCCGAATAAAGCGAAACATATGCCATCATTGGATGAACTAGAATAGCTGGCAACAAGAGCGGATCAACAGAACTTGAATAAGCCCATCTTCCACGCGCTAAATGCACAATAGTATTTTGCTCAGCTAATCGCGATAACAGCGTTGCTGCATAATTTGCTGAAACGCTAAGTATTTCAGCTGCTTCTTTTGTTAGAAAAGTTGGTTCTAATACTTTTAATTTTTGATAAGCTGTTAGAAGGTTCATTGCTCTAATCCATTCAGATAACGGAAAACTTCATCTATAATAGTATTCCAATAGCTTTTATCACAGTAAATCTGCTGTTCTTTTAATTCTAAAAAATTTATGACTTGAGATTTGTAATCATTAAAATTAATAGACAATAACGCTTCCTCTGCCTTTGTCAAAATGTTTTTCTCCAATAAAAGTTTAGGTGGTTTATCAAAATGCAACAAATGGTAAAGATCAAAAATATCACGTGCTTGCGTTAATGAACGATTAGCTAAAGCTGACACCTTCTGAGCTATCGCCTCCTGTAAACCATAATGAGATAACCTTATTGGAGGTAAGCGATATATTTGACAAATTCTCATGCTGACATTACCCAGTCCAGCCTGCAACACTTCATTACGCCGTGAAAACTCTATTTTTGTGTGATAAGGCATCTCAGCATGATCAGCGTAAAGTTGAATTTTCCACCGCTGTGTTGTTTGCGTTTGTTTAGGTGAGCTAACATTTATTCGAGTAATTCCATACCCTTGAAGTAATTTTAACAATGATAAAGATGTTAATATCTTATTAACCTTATTCTCAAGTGTTTGTTTTTGAATAGTGCAAACATCCAGATCCAAATCTTCTGAATAACGTACACTATCAAAGAAGAAACGTAAGTTACAACCTCCTTTTATCGCATACAAATTAGCATCAATTTGCACGCTAAATTGGCGCAAAAACATCAAATGAAAAAGCTCGATTTTTGCTTTTGGATTAAGCATTTCTATAATTCCAATTAAGTACACATTTGTCATTAATTAGAATTATAGAGCAATAATAGAAATATACAAGCCGTGTTTCATATCAAACAATATACAACGCATTGCGTTATAACGCAATGCGTGATATTATAATAATTTAATACGGCTCTTTCATGAGGTTACAATGGACGACATGACTATTGATAATATCAATGTTCAATGGAAACAGATTTTTCATGCTTTAAAAAAAGCGTCAAAACCAATCTTAAATGAACTTGGTTTAACGAAGGTTGATGCCAACATCTTGCTCGCTTTAAATGAAAAAAAGCAAAAAACAAAAGCGGAGTTGGCCGAGCATCTCAGCTTCGAACCTAGCTCATTAACTCGCTCACTTGACCGGCTTATTGAACTTAACTTAATTAGACGTGCCACAGATGAAAAAGATCGGCGCTTTATTAGAATATCTTTAACAAATAAAGGTAAGAACATAACAAATCAATATATTAAATTCATGCGTAATATATGGTTTAAAGCGCTTAAAGACATAGATAAAAATGAAATAGCAATACTCAAAATTACATTAAAAAAAATATTTTTTAATTTATATAAAGGCTAGCAAAACATGACCGCAAAGATAAAAAACATACCTCTACTCATTTATCTAGCAGCGTTAGGTGCATTTGCACCCTTCTCAACGGATATTTATCTCGCCTCAATGCCAACCATTCAACGCGTCTTTAACACTTCAGCCGCTAATGTCCAATTAACGCTTTCTCTATTTTTTATTAGTTTCGCAGTACTACAACTAGTCTGGGGACCCTTATCCGATCGGATCGGCAGAAAAGCTGTTATTTTTATTGGCGTTACTATTTTTGTTTTGGGCTCACTCTTATGTGCCCATAGCCATAATATATCATCGTTAATCATTGCCAGAATAATCCAAGCTATTGGCGCGTGTTCTGGCATTGTGATAGCCATGGCTATGGTAAAAGATAACTTTTCTGATCAGATGGAAATGACGAAAATATTAAGCGTTATGATGAGTATTGCCATTCTCGCGCCGATAGTTGCGCCAATTATAGGAAGCTATATGTTAGTTCGCATCAACTGGCAAGCTAACTTTTATTTTTTAGCGATTTATGGCGTCGTCCTTATTTTAGGTGCTTTTTTTATTAAGGAAAGCTATCCTAAAGCCATAAGAAAACCATTACCTATCAATAAATTATTTCACGCTTATGTAGAACAAATAAAATTCGTGCCTTTTTTATTGGCCACTATTGCTGTTAGCACCAATTTTTCTGTTATGTTTGCATTTATTTCATCTTCTGCATTCATTTACATTAAAATTTATCATTTAGCTGCTTATTTATTTGGTTATTTCTTTGCGTTTAATGCTGCATCTTTAATTTTAGCAAGCTTCTCGTTACATCGATTAAAAAATAAATTAAGTGATAGCCAAGTCATTTCTTTAGCGATATGCATATCACTGCTCAGCGCTGTAGTAATGTTTATTGCTATTTGTTTTTATCCACACTCAATATGGAGTATCGTGCTGCCATCATTTATTGTAACTTATGGGGTTGGATTGTTATATCCACAATTAACGAGCCAAGCATTAAAACACGTAGTTGCTTACACTGGTTTGGCTTCTTCATTGGTAGGCAGCGCTAGATTTATTTTAGCCGCCATCATCGGTTTTTTGATGGGGATTGTCATCACGGATTCTGCCTTGCCACTTGCTGTTGTCATGCTTACTTTAAACATATTAACAGCCATCAGCATGGTATTTTATTTCAGGTATTTTAAACGCTAGTTTTAGATCATGAACTAATAATAAACATAATATGAACTAAAAAATAAACTTATCAATTGGCTGCCTTGCTAACTCATTGACAGCACAAGTATTCCACGTATAATCAGCGCATTGTTTATACGATTTTATGGTGGTCAAATTGGCTCCTTGGCAATGATAGATTGCGAACCCCGTCAGGCCTGGAAGGGAGCAGCGGCAGTGATTGATTCATGTGCCGAGATCAGGCTGAGGCGACCACCTCCTCTAACAATAATAGTGGTGAGCTTAACGTATCATGGATTATCAGGTTTTAGCACGTAAATGGCGCCCACAAACTTTCAACGAAATTGTTGGTCAAGAACATGCAACCCAAGCACTAACCAACGCCTTAACACAACAACGAATTCATCATGCGCTACTATTCACTGGCATGCAAGGTGTTGGTAAAACCAGTATCGCGCGGATCATTGCTAAATGTTTGAATTGTGAAACAGGTGTTACTGCCACACCATGTCGCCAATGTGATCCTTGCCAAGCTATTGAAGCAGGCAATTTCGTTGATCTGCTTGAAATTGACGCCGCATCGCGTACCAAAGTTGAAGATACACGCGACTTATTAGATAACGTGCAATACTTACCAACTCGCGGACGCTACAAAGTTTATTTAATCGACGAAGTCCATATGCTTTCAGGACATAGTTTTAATGCCCTGCTAAAAACTTTAGAAGAACCGCCTAAGCATGTGATCTTTTTACTTGCGACGACTGATCCACATCGCTTACCAATTACAATTTTATCGCGCTGCATTCAATTTCATTTAAAGCGTGTTGCTGCAAGTCGAATTGCCACCCACCTCGAAAGCGTGTTAATGGCAGAAAAAATTAGCTTTGAAACCGCTGCGATTCAACAATTAAGTCAAGCGGCTAAAGGCAGCATTCGCGATGCTTTAAGCTTATTAGATCAAGCAATTGCTTATGGTAACGGTAAATTGACGGCAGACGATGTTGCCGCCATGTTGGGAAATGTTAATGCTGATCACATCAGCACAATTGTACAAGCCTTAGCAGATCAAAACGCAGAGCAATTGCTCGCTTGCAGCAACCAACTCACTAGCTTAGCCTGTGATCACCAACAAGTGTTAGCTGCATTATTGTCATTACTGCATCAAATCACTATCGCGCAAATTGCTCCGAATGCATTAACAGGTGATGAAGCCATGCGCGATCGCCTCATCAGCTTTAGCAAACAATTTAAACCCGAAGATATTCAATTATATTATCAGATTGGCGCAATCGGACAACGCGATCTACCATTAGCACCAACGCCGCAAATTGGCTTTGAAATGACATTATTACGCATGTTAGCTTTCCAGCCGCAAACCCAAACACCATCACTACAAAAACAACCGCCAAGGCAACAATCAAAACCCTCAACACAAACTCAAACACCAACAGTAACATCACCACCAACAAACACTGTAAATAAACATACAGCTCAATGGCAAACGATCGTCAAGCAACTTGGATTAACTGGCATTACTCAAGCATTAGCATCACATTGCTGCGTTAACGAGATCAGTGATAACTCTATTAATTTAACGCTTGATAGTCAACAAACTGCATTGCTTAACGGCAAACAAAAGCAACGCCTCAACGATGCTCTCGATAATTATTTCGGTAAACCGATGACGCTACGAATTGATACTGGTAAACCTGGCAATGAAACACCTGCTCGACATGACTTACGTCGCCAACAAGAAAATCATGCTCACGCAGTTAAATCACTCAATGCCGATGCGAATATCAGTAACATTATAGATACATTTGATGCTACAATAGATGTGAATACAATTGAACCAACCAAAGAGGTATGAATATGAAAGGTGGACTCGGCGATTTAATGAAACAAGCCAAAGAAATGCAACAAAAGCTAAAACAAGCGCAAGAACAATTAACTAATATGGTTGTTAGCGGTGTTGCCGGTGGTGGGCTAGTCACCGTTAAAATGAATGGCCGTCATGATGTTAAAGATATCACGATTGACCCGAGCGCATTAGTTGAAGATAAAGAAGTACTAGAAGATCTAATTACCGCTGCCGTTAACGATGCAGTGCGCAAAGTCGAAAAAGAAACTGGCGAAAGAGTCAAAGGCTTAGCTGCAGGTATGCAATTGCCTGACGACTTAGACTTACCTAACGACGAATCTTAAGAGGCGATGAAAACATTCAGCCCTCTCATCGAACAGCTTATTCAAGCATTTTGTTGTTTGCCTGGCGTTGGCCCTAAATCAGCACAACGCATGGTATTCCATTTGCTGCAACGAGATCGTGATAATGCTGGCAAACTAACAACTGTGTTAAATGATGCTTTAGCGCAGATTGGACATTGTCAGCGTTGCCGGATCTTATGCGAGCATGAACTCTGTCAGTTATGTACTAATAGCAAACGTGATCCGGGGATTGTATGTATTGTCGAAACCCCGGCAGATGTTATTGCGATTGAACAAACTGCTAGTTTTCGCGGATTGTATTTTGTGTTAATGGGACACTTATCGCCATTGGATGGCATTGGGCCTACTGATCTTGGTTTAGATCTACTTGAACAACGCTTACAAACTGAAGCCATTAACGAACTCATTCTTGCAACTAATCCTACCGTTGAGGGTGAAGCCACCGCGCATTACATCGCGGAAATGGCGAAACTCAAAAACATTGAAGCCAGCCGCATTGCCTACGGCGTGCCTATCGGCAGCGAACTAGAATACATTGATAGCGGCACGCTCACTAGAGCTTTCGCCGGGCGCGATCTGCTTTAACACACGATATGGTTGAATTTTGAACACATATATGGTATGATACGCCACTTAGTCGAAGTAGTATCAACCCATTAAGGTATTCAATCATGGCGAAAGATCAAGATAACCGTAGAAATAGAAACAAAGGAAAAGAAATAAAAAAGCCAATAGAAAAGAAAGAACAAACGCAAACACAACAGCAACAGCAACAGCCAGCTTCATTAAGTATTTCTACTTTTCCTGATGAGTTGCTCTTATTAATTTTCTCTCATTTAAAATTCACCCAAATTACTTCCGTCATGCTTGTTTGTAGACAATGGCATACTCTAGCAAACGATAATTCTATATCAAAAAATCGGCAAAAAATTCTTAAGCTTGGTAATAGCCTACCACAATGGGAGCCTAGTGAAGCTGACAAACACTTATTCAACGCAATTATTAATAAAGATCCACTAGCTTCATCAATGATTGATAAAAGATTCTTTGCCGATCCACAACAACCTCAATTATGTAATTTAATGATACCAGATTTTATTTGGATGGCAATCATCTTGGTTGATCGCACTGACTTGTTAAATCACATAATTGAAAAAGGCCAACTCACAGCGCAGCAATTAGAAAACCTTAAAGTTGATACAAGCATAAATTTGAATGGAATTTTGAGAGCTTTTCTAGCTGATAATTGCAGACCTTACATAGATCCAGAAAAATTTACCCTCCAACCTGGGCCCCTACTACCATTATTTCAATTTGCAACACTAAATAATGCACTTGGATGTATGCGAGTTTTACTAGATAAAGGGCTAAAAACAAATAAATTGTCTAACGTAAATCTTATAACTTACTATATACCACCGCCATTATGTTTTGCTCAGACTGTCGCTGCAGCAAAACTTTTACTAACCTCCGAAAAGAATCCTGCTAAGGTTAACTTTATAGCTGATGAAACTGTTAATTCCAATACAACATTTTATTTTATTGATGCAACCATGTATGCAGCTTTTTCTGGTAATACAGAATTATTTAGATTCCTATCATCTCATTCTACTTATGATAAAGAAATGAAACTTAACAATAGCTTTAAGGTATTTAGGCGAGTTCACGCTGCTATATACGGCAGTAAAGTAGAAGTCCTTAAAATACTAACTCCTAAGGAAATAGCAACCACCCCTGAATTGCTGTTATATGATTACACCAAACTTACTCCATTATCTTTAGCGGCTAAATTAAACCGCCACGACATTATGATTTATTTAGTTGAGATTTTAGCACAGCAATTACCTAAAGAAAAATTTAAGAATTATTTACATGGTATGCATGAAACAGCCATTGCATCCAAAAATGCCGCAACCATACACTTATCATTTAAATTACTTTTACAATATTTGCCATATGATCACAAAAATCATATTGTGCCTTTTGACAGCAAATCACAGAAATGGAAGGAAAGCATAACTGCTTTTTTTACGCGACACAAAAGCCCTGCCGAGATTTTTATTACCCGATATAAATTATTATTGCAATTCATGGCACAACGACATGCGAAATATATTAAAAATCTACGACAGATCTTATTATCAGATACAGGTTATATATTACTTACTTCTATTGCTGATGCATTTGCCGAAAGCGCGAGATTTGGCATAAATCTAAATCCGAAAAACCATTCAGACTATATAGCATTCGATACCGAAATTAAGATTGGTATTGCCAATAATGATGTTAATCAGTTTTTATTCTTTTGTGTGAATACGCTTCGACAAATTGACCTGGCTCAATTACATGATAAAGTGACTCAACAAGCTATAAGACAACTAAACAAAGTGATTTCAAGCAATCCCTCAAAAGATCCGAAAATTGTTGATTGCCTCAAAAAATTGAAACTCTTTTTAAACTCTATTGAACAATTAGCACCAACTGCAAGCATTAAAGAAACTAACCATGAACCGCCTAAGAAAGGAAAGGGAGCTGGTTTACGATAAAGTATGCTGAATAACAAAGATAACACTCGTTGCTGAAGATGGGAACTTATCAAGCTTGTCATTGCGAGGAGTGCAACGACGAAGCAAAGCTTCTCGCAATGACCTTGAAGCGAAATAGGTATAAACAGAGTGCTTAGTTACTAGTTTGCGTATTGTTAGTAGTTGGCTGTGATGTCCCACTATTCGTTGTTGGTGTCGATGGTGTCGGATCTGTCGTCGTTGAACCATTTGTTGTTGCACCGTTTGTTGTTGTTGAACCATTCGTTGTTGAGGTATTTGGTTTAGTGGTTGTATCCAAAGCACCACTTTCAACAACGCCTTCCGTCACTTCTTTTTTGGATGGCACTGGCACATCTTCAGGAACTCCTGTTGTCGGTGTTTTGGTTGGAATGCCTGGTGCACCCGTCGTTGGCGTAGGTACTTGAGCTTCCTCGGCTCCTGTAGTCGCATCTGTTTCTTCTAACGATTTTTCAATATCAGCAGGCTTAATATCTGCACTTTCTTGCGCTTGAATTTTTTGCAGATCTTCTTGGCTTAATTCTTCTTCCACCGATCGCTGCTTAGCAGGCCCAGCTTTGCTGGTGGTTGTTTGGTAATAAGCAGGCAATGGCTTATAATTTTCATAAAAAGAATAACGGTGTTGAGGCTTACGCAAAGCTAGCTCAGGGCAATTGCGATCACCACAGTCAGCACAACGCAAAACTTCTTTATTAAATAGTGCATATCGTTTCACACAAGCATTTTTCGCTGCACATTTACAACTACAATCACCAAGGTTTTGATAACGATAGTAACTTACCATGAAAATTTGTTGGATCTCTGGCGGCATGTCATTCCAGTCTGTACGTGCGACCCCAAATGTTGGCGGTGCGCACCCTGCTAGTAACATAACAAAATTACAAACTAATAATAATAATAATAAGAATGACCGCACCAAATGTTTACTCCTAGTCATTAACGATCTTATTGCCAGCAGCAACCCAACCCCGAAAACCGCCGTCCATAGAAGTTACTCTGTGATAACCCATGCGTTGTAAATTCTCTGCTGCTAATGCTGAACGAAAACCGCCGCCACAATACAATACGATATCAGCATCATGATCAGGAATAATTTTTTCAATGTTACATTCAATTAAACCTTTGCTAAGATGGGTTGCTTGTGGCAAATGCCCTTGTTCCCATTCGTGCTGATCACGTACATCAAGTAAATGAAACTGTTCACCACTATCAAGCCGAGCTTTTACCTTATCAACATTAGTTTCATTAATATGTTGTTTAACTTCTGCGACTAATTTTAAAAATCCAGAGGTATGTTGTTTCATCAGCTGCCCTTACCATTGTGCACATCTTGATTATGTGCAATATCTTTCAAGGTATCATGAATACGAAATACAATGATGATCAATTCACACATGATCCGAATAATAATTGGCCCTAACACTAATATGCCAATTCCACGCCAAATATTCAAATAAATAAATTGTACAACTGATGCACTAATACACGTTACTAATCCTAGCCAAAATAAAACTTCTACCATCCAAGGCGTCAACATAATATGAAATCGCAAAAATTGTTTCATATTTTTACTCCCCTTTAACTTTCAGATAAGTATATATCCATTCTACTTCAAGATGCGAATAAATTGATCCTAATTACATTGTTATTGCGAGGAGTGCAACAACGAAGCAATGACAAATTTAATAAATTCACATCTTCATTGACAAGCAATATAGTCTATACTTATCTAAAGAATTCTTCATCCTGTAGGATAAGTTAACAATGGCTGCCATCCCACAATTAACAATACCTGCTGCTAAATGTCTAGCACAACTTCAACAAAAAATTGTCGCCGCACACGCTAACATTGAACAATGGTTTACGCAGCAATGGCAATTAACTCGCCCACCGTTAATGGCTTCAGTAGATTTACGCAATGCAGGTTGTAAAATTGCGCCGGTGGATACTAATCTATTTCCTGCTGGCTTTAATAACTTAGATCCAACAAAGCTAGCAACTTGCAGCCAAGCTATACAAACTGCATTTAGTAAATATTTTGCTAATGTGACACGAGTATTGTTAATTCCTGAAAATCATACGCGTAATATTGCTTATCTAGAAAACTTAGCCACGCTCGCTGATATTTTTCAACAAGCAAATTTAACGATCCGACTCGGTAGCTTATTACCAGAGATCAACAAACCTACTAATATTAATTTACCTTCAGGCAAAACGCTTGAATTGCTACCTTTGCAACGTCAAGGCAATACTCTCAGTACTGAAAATTTCACGCCTGAGCTTATTATTTTAAATAATGATCTGTCGACAGGCAGCCCTGAGATTTTAACCGGGCTTGAACAAACTATCTGCCCTCCATTAGAATTAGGTTGGGCTAGTCGTTTGAAATCACGTCATTTTCAACATTATGATACGGTAACTGACGAATTCGCCGCTATGGTTGATATTGATCCGTGGTTATTTAAACCGTTATTTCGCAATTGTGGTCAAGTCGATTTTATGGATCGTAAAGGTGAAGATTGTTTAATATTTCATGGCCAACAATTATTAACCGAGATCAAAGAAAAATATCAGCAATATCAAATTCCACAACCACCTTTTTTGGTTATCAAAGCAGACGCTGGCACCTATGGCATGGGAGTGATGATGGTCAAATCAATTGATGCGATCCACTCGCTTAATCGTCGTCAACGCAGCCACATGGCAACCGCGAAAGGCAAAACTAAAATCACTAAAGTCATCATTCAAGAAGGCATATATACGTTTGAAACCCTAACAGATCATGCGGCAGTAGCTGAGCCGGTGATGTATATGATTGGCGATCAATTAGTTGGTGGCTTTTATCGTTTACACAAAAAACGCGGCCCAGATGAGAATCTAAATTCACCAGGAATGGAATTTGAACCAATCGCATTTGCTCCTGACAATGATCAATCGGATCTATTTTACCTTTATAGCGTTATTGCTCGATTAGCATTAGTTGCCGCAGCAAGAGAATTATCGCAGGTGAGATCATGAGCCTAAAACTCGGCGTGGTCATGGATCCTATCAACGAAATCAATGTTAATAAAGATACAACATTAGCAATACTGTTAGCTGCGCAACGACGTGGCTGGGAACTTTATTATATGCAACAAAGTGATTTATTGATCCGTGACGGTGAAGCGATCGCTAACATGCATGCTGTAACCGTCGCAGACGATCCACAATGTTGGTATAAAGTTGTAAATACTCAACAATGCGCTCTAGCGAGCCTAGATGTGATCTTAATGCGTAATGATCCACCGGTAGATAAACAGTATTTATATACCACTCACATTTTAGCATTAGCAGAAACCGCCGGAACTTTAGTGATTAACAAACCCCAAGCATTACGCGACTTTAATGAAAAATTATTTATTAGCTGGTTTCCACAATGTACTCCACCGACATTAGTTAGCAGCCGAGCACAACAACTCAAAAAATTTATTGCTGAACATAACGATGTAGTACTTAAACCATTAGATAGCATGGGTGGTACCGCTATTTTTCGTCTTTGCAAAGATGATCCGAATATCAACGTTACTATTGAATTATTGACGGCAAACGGCCAAAAATTTATTATGGCGCAACAGTTTATTCCCGCCATTGCCAATGGTGATAAACGCATTATTTTAATTAATGGTGATCCCGTTCCATATGCATTACTCAGGCGGCCTGCACCTGGAGATATTCGTGGTAATCTTGCCGCTGGCGCAAGTGATCATGGCGTTGAACTCACACCGCATGATCGCTGGATCTGCCAGCAATTAAAACCGATGTTGCAACAGCATGGCTTAATATTTACTGGTATCGATGTCATTGGCGAATACTTAACTGAAATTAACATTACTAGCCCAACTTGCGTGCGCCAAATTGATAAACATTTCTCGACTAACATCAGTGATTTGTTATGTGAACAGATTGCATCAATGCAGAATTCGTCATTGCGAGGAACGTAGTGACGAAGCAATCCAGGATCTTGGTTTCAAAGACTTTCTGGATTGCTTCGGAGCAAAGCTCCTCGCAATGACGGCGTATACGATCAAAATTCAGTCACTGAAAATATAAGTATGTTGAAGTTTTTTTAATGGCTAAAGCTAGAGCCAGTTTGCTTCGGCAAATGCGATGGATTTGCCGCAAACCAATCTAGATGTCGGCGCAAGTCTTTTAACAGTTGCTCTGCCATGTCGCGACTAAAACCTTCTTTAACCACAATACGCAGTGCAGCTATATGTTCACAATTTTTAGGAAACGTATAAGCAGGTACTTGCCAGCCACGATCGCGCAAGCGCTCAGAAATATCAAACACGGTATAATTAACTTTATTAATAATGCTATCTTTTAATTTGAACGCAAACACCGGAATATCACTACCATCGGTGATTAATTCAAATGGACCCATGTTAGCAATTTCACTCGATAAATATAATGCTACATCTTGGCTTGCTTGATGAATGCGTCGATAACCTTCTCTCCCTAAACGTAAAAAATTATAATACTGTGCAATGACGTAATTACCCGGGCGTGAAAAATTAATTGCAAACGTTGGCATTTTGCCCCCGAGATAATTGACATAAAAAATTAAATCTTCTGGCAACACCTGACGCTCACGCCAAATGATCCAACCAACACCCGGATAAACTAATCCATATTTATGCCCTGAAGCATTGATCGATTGCACCCGTGGCACGCGAAAATCCCACGCAATTTTAGGTTGAAGAAATGGCGCGACAAACCCACCACTGGCTCCATCCACATGAATCGGAATATCTAACCCGGTACGTTTTTGCAATTTATCTAACGCTGCATTCATCTTGCTAACGGGTTCGTAACTACCATCATAAGTACTACCCATAATAACAACAACGCCAATGGTATTTTCATCGCATAATGCAATTGCTTCATCAACTCCTAGGTGATAACGACCCGGCTCCATAGGCACAAAACGTGGTTCAATATCCCAGTAAGTACAAAACTTTTCCCAACATACTTGCACATTAATACCCATCACTAAATTAGGTTTATCCGTTGGTTTGCCTTGTTGTTTTTGGCGCGCACGCCAATTCCATTTGAGTGCCATTCCGCCAAGCATTGCAGCTTCACTAGAACCAATTGTCGACGTACCTACAGCCGCTTCATTTTTAGGAGAATTCCACAACCGTGCGATCATATTGACACAGCGTTCCTCAATTTTAGCAGTTTGCGGATATTCATCTTTATCTATCATATTTCTATCGAATGTTTGCGTCATTAATTTAGTAATTTCTGGTTCCATCCATGTCGTAACAAAGGTGGCTAAATTTAAGCGCGCATTACCATCAAGCATTAATTCATCGTTAATGAGATTATAAACTGTATCAGGCAACATACCTTGTTCACGCATTTCATATTTCGGCACATTCTCTGTCAAAGCACTGCGCGCATAAGTAGGTGTGATGTTCGCTGGTTTTGTTAGTTTGGTTAGGTCTTTCTTGGTATGCATCCTTGCTCCTTAATAACTTCGTCTTTTGGTCCAGAGCCCATTTATTGTCATTGTAGCTTCGATAAGTGCCAAATTTCAATTGCACCATTTTTTAACCATTTTATCTGTCCGTAAAATACGTTAAGATCGGATCATAATATAGCAAAACTTATACAAAAGGCTTATCTATGAAAAACCATACCTCTATTACTCAAATCTACAAACGTGATAACAATTTAGTTGATTTTGATCCCGCCAGGATCACTCAAGCTATTTATAAAGCCATGCAAGCAAGTGAAGAAGGTTCTATGCAAACTGCAGAGCAAGTCACCACTTGCGTTCTAACTGAATTAACACAGATCAAACAACGCTATAAAAACTTTATTCCCACGGTTGAAGGTATTCAAGATGCTGTTGAGAAAGCGTTGATTCATGCGGATCATCCTAAAACCGCAAAAGCTTATATTCTGTATCGTGAAAAACGTGCCAAAGTGCGGGAACAACGTACGCAAATTCCTGAACATGTTAAGAAACTCACTGCTGATAGTAAACGGTATTTTCGTAACGCACTAAATGAGTTTGTGTATTTGCGAACCTACGCGCGCTGGATCGATGCAGAAAAGCGCCGCGAAACTTGGATCGAAACAGTTGATCGTTATCTTGAATTTATGCGCGAAAACCTTGGGGCTAAACTAAGCGATGATGAATACGGCACTATTCGCGAAGCTATTTTACAACAACAAGTCATGCCATCGATGCGTTTATTACAATTTGCTGGTAAAGCAGCTCGTGTTACCAATGTATGTGCTTATAATTGTTCGTACATCGCGCCTACATGTTTACGTGATTTTGGTGAAGTGATGTATATATCGATGTGCGGTACCGGCGTTGGTTTTTCAGTGGAAAGTAAAAATATTCAAGCGCTACCACAAATCAAACCACAAACCGGCGATAAATTGCCTACGCATACAATCGAAGATAGTAAAGAAGGTTGGTGTGATGCATTTGTCTTAGGATTAGAAACATGGTTTGACGGTAACGACATTGACTTTGACTATTCTAAACTGCGCCCTGCTGGCGCGCGCTTAAAAACTATGGGTGGCAAAAGTTCTGGGCCGGATCCATTGCGCTCTCTATTAGATTTCAGTCGCCAAATTATTTTAAACCAACAAGGTCGTCGTTTAACTAACATTAATGCACATGATATTTTATGTAAAATTGGTGAAGTGGTAGTAGCTGGCGGGGTACGCCGCAGCGCGATGATTTCATTATCGGATTTAGATGATCAAACCATGCGTGATGCTAAACAAGGCCAATTTTATTTATACGAACCACAACGTAGCATCGCTAACAATTCTGCAGTTTATGAAGAACAACCAAGTAATGAAGTGTTTATGGATGAATGGACTGCATTAATGAAAAGTGGTACCGGCGAACGTGGGATTTTTAATCGTGGTGGTCTCGTTAAAACTTTGCCAGAACGCCGCCTACAAGTGTTTAAACAACATGGTTTAATCAATAAAAATGATACTATCACTGGCATGATCGGCACCAATCCTTGCGGTGAAATTATTTTGCAATCAAAACAATTTTGTAATCTATCTGAAGTTGTAGCTCGCGCAGATGATGATCGTCAAAGTTTGTTACGCAAGATCCGTTTAGCAACAATTATTGGCACCTTCCAAGCAACGTTAACTAAATTTCCGTATTTATCAAAAACCTGGCAAGAAAATTGTGAACGCGAACGTTTGCTCGGGGTTTCAATCACTGGTCAATGGGACTGTAAACTTGTGCGCGATCCTGACATATTAGCTGAGTTGAAACAAGAAGCGATTAAAGTCAATCAAGAATATGCGAAAAAATTTACGATCAATCCTTCAACCTGCATAACTTGCGTCAAACCATCAGGCACAGTATCACAAACGGTCGATTGTGCTTCTGGTATGCATCCACGTTATGCGCCTTATTATATCCGCCGCATTCGCATTGCCGCTACCGATGCATTATTTAAAATGCTGCAACAACAGGGTGTGCCACATCATCCTGAAGTTGGTCAAACCGCGCAAGATGCCACAACCTTTGTGATCGATTTTCCTGTAAAAGCACCGGTTGGCGCAGTTTATAAAGATAGTTTAACCGCTTTAGATCAATTAGAACATTGGAAAATTGTTAAAACTCATTACACTGAACATAATCCGTCAGTTACTATTTCCGTCGGCAAAAATGAATGGATCGCGGTAGCCAATTGGGTGTATCAACATTGGGATATTATTGGTGGCTTATCCTTTTTGCCACGCTCGGATCATGTCTATCAACTCGCACCATATGAAGAAATTAGTGAAGATCAATATCATAATTTATTAGATAAATTCCGTAAGATCGATTACGCCCAATTACTATTGTTTGAACGCACTGATGAAACTGAGGTAAAAAAAGAACTTGCCTGCGTCGGCGGCGCTTGTGAGATTATTTAAAAACTATGTCGCGCGGAGTTGATACGCTTTCATTGCCACCGCAGACATCGCTAACAACACAAATGCCACTATGATGGGTGCAGTAATACTAAGGTCAACAAAAACAGCACCTAGTAAATTCATAATTGCAAATGATAATGCCATGATTGAACCGGTGATCCCCATGATCCAACCTTGGGATTTTGCATCCACTTGATGTGAAAAAATCGTTATAATAATCGAATACGCTACTGACATTCCAAGTGTTAATGGAATCACACTCAACCATACTCCCCATAAACTATTTGATAATACTGTCAATAACACAAAAAATGCGGTGACTGCAGCACTGACTGCGACTGTTTTACGCATGTCGAAATGTTTTTCACAATAGCCAACTAAATAAGTAAAACCAAGTCCAAAGCCAAGGCCTTCAGCAGCAACATATAAACCTACTTGAAAAGGTGAATAATGAAATGTTCGCAATAAGTACATTGAAACATAGGAGAAAAAGCTCGACCAACCTAACATCATCAGTAAAAATATAATTGATAAGATCCGTACTTTAGGGTTTTTGAATGCTGAAGCGAAAAGATTGATCGCATGACTGAATTTAATCTGAACTTTTTTCGGTACTGTAATAAATGTTTCACGAAAAGACATCTGCAAAAAAATCGCATTGAATAATGAAATAAACCCTGCAAAATATAGCGGCAAACTCGGACTAAACCAACTTACTAATTTCCCATAAGATAGTATACCACTGATCAATGGCCCAAAAATAAATCCTAAAGATACTGCCAATAAAATATAACCGATATTACGTGCTTTATGTTGTGGTTCGCTGATATCAATAATTGCTGCTTGCGCAACAGCTTGACTGCCAGATGTAAACCCTGCAATGATCCGCCCTAACATCAACAATGAAAAACTATGAAAAACTACTGCCACTGCTGATAACAGATAACCAACACACCCACCAAATAAGCTGATCACCAAAGCTTTTTTACGACCGATGCTATCGGATAAATCACCTAATACTGCAGCACCAAAGAACCAACACAGCATAAATACACTGATCAGTGAGCCATACAAAAAATTACGTAAGTGATCCGAAGTATGCAATCCCAAAATACTGGTTGATGGATCAAGTATAATAGTGTTTAAAATAGGGTATAAGATCCCTAAACCCATACTATCAATGAATAACGCCAAAAACAGCGGCGCTACAGCAATTAATGATTTTTGCTTAGACATATCCATTTTCTCTTTCTAAGTTCAAAAAGGTAAACTGAGGGGGAACTATATCATAAAAAGGTAAATTAGTAAATAGCTTATTTAAGTTTTTAATAACAATAACGAGGGCACCCGCTCTGGATAAACAATGCGCAATAATTGATAAGCGACCCCAGCACACCCTGTCATTAATTCAGGTGTGGCTGAATTGATAATTGGACTACATTGAGCTCGACTATCTTCCATTGCTACGACCACCGCACTAGCCATTTGTAAATATTGTTGTTTTATCGATGGATCAGGCATTTGTTGGCTAGCACTTAATAGTAACTCTAAATTACCCATTATCCCGTGACACAAACAAGCATAATCATGCAAGCCTTGTGTTAACGTTGCTTGTAAAGCTAAATTAATATCTTGCGAAATTTTCTCATCCTGCCAATGCTGGCTCATATCAAGCCGTGCTAAGCCAATGCCTACTGCTCCATAACACCAAGCGACACCCTCTTGTGTGTTAGCTGCTTGCAATGCTGATCGTTCATAAGCTAAAGCTGCTTGGATCCATTGTTTTACTGTTGGATCTGGTTGTATTAAATAGTATTGATCCAATGCCCATGCAATACCAGCAACACCATGTGCCATTCCTAACACTTTAAATGTCTGCGGTGATGAACATTGTTGTAAAATATGTTGCACACAACGATCAATATGAATTTTTAATGTTCGCTTTGGTAAAATATCTTGTAATGAAAGTAATACGACTATTAATCCTGCTGATCCGCTCAGAATATCGAGTGTTTCATCATCGTTAATACGACTGGGTAAAAGTTTAAGTAGCTTATGCATAGCTTTTTTTATTTTGTGATCGTTGCTTACGCGATAAAATGCCGCCAATGCATACAATACTCCACCTATTCCATCATATGCACCCACTGACACTAACTTTTTCTCATACCCTGTTTCTAAGATCGCAAGCGTGCTTTGCAAGCAACGATTTGCCATTTGCATATATTCTTTTTCTTGAAAAATCAATCCAGCATAAAGATAACTTAAACCTATTCCAAGCACTCCTCCATACAGTTCGATTTTAGTTGGTGTCATTGTCCAGTAACTGGTTTTTTCTCCCGTTTTTATATTAGCTGCTTTTAACCAGAAAATAATATCATCCACTTCTAAAGACAATTTAGCAATACGATCTAACTGCTGTTTAGCAATCGCCAGCGCACGATTTTGTAATTCTTGTAACGGTAGTGGATTTTGTTGCATATCAATTGTTATAGGCACAGAGTCATTACAATGTCGATTTTCTCGTGCAAGCGAAAAACTATTGGCGATTAATGCTTTTTGGATCAACAAATCACTTTGATTGATATCACGCTGCCAATGTCGTTGTATACTATCGTAGCCTGCTTTCATTACTATAATTGGCAAGACATTGTTTTCACTATCAAACACTTTGTCACCGTCACTATACACCGTAAAATAAGGAATATTGTTTTGCTGTAAATCACGATATTCAGCTTTAGCGACCGCTTTATAACTTCGACTCTTGTTGGCACTTTGCCATAATGCAGCAAAATGACGTTCATACTGTTTAGGTTGATATAATAATGTTGGGTGCCAACTTTCAAAGAGCAGTGATGAATAAACACTTGTTGGCCGCATTATCAAGCGCAGCTTCACATTTTTAAACGCCTGTAACGGTGAATGTTCACTTAATAACATTGATTTGTGCTGTAATATTGTTTGATACGCTTTTACAAACCCTTGCATAAATTCATTCTCATAAGCTAAGTAGTCTACGGTAACACCATGCAACATTGGTTTGTTCAATAACATCGGAAGTTTTGCTGGAACATATTGAGCATGCATTGTATCTTTGCCAACATCAAACCATTGCATACTATAAGCTAACACTTCATCACCTTGCTCTGAACCTAATGCACTGAGATCAAGCCCTACAGCATTATCACCACCAGCCTCTTTTATCGGTAGGAAGCCGGTATTATTCACTACGAATCTTGTTTGTGTTGCCTGCGAATTTTTCTTAAACGCACAAATTGGCGATAGCCAACACTCATAATCGACGATGACTGGGTGAGCGCCATGTGCAATGACATTTTCACCATGCACATCATAACCACGAAAAGCATACGTCAGCATTAACCACATGCCAAGTCGCTGATAAAATTGCTGCACTTCTTCTGCTTTGTCACAAGATTTATACTCAATGAATTCACTCCAGCCATAATCACCTTTATCAAAAATAGTCATGGTGTATAACGATAACTTTTGTGAGTGTTCATTGAACCATTTAATAAAATGTTGGAAAGCCACATCGATCGCTAATGATCGTGGTTTATAAACAATTCTTAATGTGTTAGTTTGATGACGAAACTTTAAGATCATAACGGTGCGGCCTTGCTGATGTTGATCACCAGAAGATGATATCGACATTAATTGATATGCATCATTACCCTTAAAAAAATGTTTTATTAATGTTTGTCGATCGTTATGTAAACGTAGCAATAATTCTTGCATTACTTTACAAAATTGATCAACACTAAGTGCTAATTGTTGTTTTAATATGGTGTATTTGTTTAATAAAGCGATAACATTATGAGGATTTTGTAGATTCTCAATGAAGTTGTCGAAACGCGCTTGGGGAGTATCGCCGTCTAATAAACCATTACGGCTAGCAATTTGTAATTCAAGCACAGCGACTCGCATAATCATCGGCGCTACTTTGTTTTTAAATTGCATCACCACCAGCTTAACCAAGCATGCCTCGTCAATCCAACTTTGCAACTTAGGGCATTGCCTTTGCAGGACCCGACTAAGCTCCGACAATACATATTCCATTAACGGCATGAACATTAGCAAAAAATGGCTACGTTTATCAGGATCTTGCTTAATGAGCTGCCGCCATCTCGTTAGGTCAGCTGATTGGTCAAGAAAAATAGTACTAAAATCAAGCATTAACGTCTCTTTGGCCGGTTAATATGAATTAAAGTATAACTCCGTATTGGCTTGATCAGCTAGTAAAGGTAAATTCACTGTTTCCATAATTTGCAGAATTTTTCACCAATTTGTGATATAATGCTCCTAAAGCTGCCAAAAATAATAATCCAGCTTTGATATGTAACAACTGACGAGGAGAACGTAATTATGAATACGATAATCCACCAGAAATTAATGATGAATGAAGAATTAGAACAAACCATTGGCCAAGTGAAACAAGTTAATGGTGTAACAGCTGCGAAATTAAATGCTGGCATGAACCCAAGTGAAGCTTCAAAGGAAGCATTTCTTTCCGCTATGTATCCTTGCCATAATCCATTTGGTTACTAAAAGTAGCTTTTATGAGGCGGGGTATAAGCCCCGCCTACCATCCAAAAGTAAAGTTTGTACCTTCATGACTATTGTCATCACCAGATTCATATTCATCTGCTAGTAGTGAATCCTGAGAATCGAGTGTATGTTCATCTTCAAGTGCCGCATCATCGGTTTCTTGTAAATAGCTATTTGTTTCTTCTTGCTGACGAGTGTGTTGTCCAGCAGCTTCTTTTTCCATAGGCTCTTTAAATTGAGTATACCTTAAATTTTCGGTTTTTTGCTTAGCTTTTTGTTGCTTAGGCTTTTGTTGCGATGTTTTTTCTTGCTTGCGTACTTCAGGTACTTCAGCTATTTTTCTTGATGTTTTTTCTCTATCTATTGCTTCAGATACTTTCTTTGCTACTGCTAAAGACCCTTTCAAAGCTTCAGAATTAATGACTGTGTGAGGATCTTTTTCTTCGGTTTTTGAGGGAGCTTTTTTACTTCTATGAAAAAAGTCAGAAATACTCCTTTTCCTCCCTTTTAACTTTTTTACTCTACCTTTTTCATTACCTTTAATTAAGATATCAATATTTTCTTTTGGACGGCGAAGTACAAATGATTTTGAACGGCCAATTCTACGAGGCCGTTCTTCCTTGCTTGTTTTGTTCTTTCTTCTATTTCTACGAAACATTTCCTTATCCTCCCTCAACCGAAATTATTTTAATATCGTTACAGATACACAAAAATATTTATTAACTTCTATGCTGTATTCTAACTTTACTAAGTAAAAACCACCAATAAAATTAAATTTCATATTGTTATTGATGAAAATATACTTTACCTGATGTCTAATTTTATAAAAGGGCCTATACAACATAAAATAAGGTGGTCCTAAATATTTTCAAAAGCCAAGCAAAAAGTGCTTGCTTTATACCAATCTGTCTGATATGCTCCGCCCTTGAATTTTGGGCAAAAATTATAAAAATATGAATACTCACTATTACTTGTTGGGCTTACACCGCCATGAAAACTTTGCCAGAATCATTTCGGAAGCATCCGAATTTTCATAGATCTAACCAGAAGAAGTTAAAAGAGGAACTAGAGCGTAAAAAAAACAAAAAGCCTGGAGATTTTCTATTTGGTGTAGAAACCAAAGGTAAAAAGCAGCAAAAAGAACAACAATTAGTTGTTGCTTATTGCAAGCAACCTTTTGAACCGAGCAATTTAACGCTTACTTCCAGTTGCGTTGAAGCACCACCATTAAAAATTGAAACCAAGATTTTAAGCTTAAAAGATTTAAAAGAGCGTTTTGATAATGATCCTGCAAAAGTAGTACAAAGCTTAATACACATCATTCACTGGGACTATGATTTAACTATCGCCGTGCTCCATACATTTTATAATCTTTATGCAATCTATATACTCAGAGATCATTATCCTGAAAAATTTGCAGCATTTATTAACGCAAATATTCGTTTTCGCGAACAATTAAAACAAGTGATCCAAGCATTGTTAGCAAGACCTAACATTCGTCTAGTAATTGCATCTAAAAATCATGATAAAAAATTAATTAAAACAACGTTGCGTTGTATTTTGGGATTAACAGCAAAACAACGCTTACCGGATAGATTTTCTTGTATAAGCTGTGGCACTGGAACTAAAATACAACATATTCAAAAAAATATGAATACAATAACCAGCAAAGAAGCTGTTATAGATGTTATTAACAATACTTTGGTCGATGATGATAGAACCATAGAAGTACCTGTAAAAATCGCTGGTGCCCAAATGATTTTAGTTAATACATCAAGCCGCTCACAAGACATTAAGTCAGGGATAAAGCGATGGGAATATGAATTATCAGAAAGCGACAATAGCGACGATGAAGAAGACAGCTATTCTGATAATGATTCATATACTGACTCAGATGAAGAAGATGATGATAAAGATAATAATTGGCATTTAAGAGAATTAGACAAACAATTTGCACTCAAACTTAATCTCAAAGAAAAAACGATAGACTCAGATGAAATCTACGGATTACTGGATCAGCTTGAGTATGCAGCAAAAAATCCACCAAAAACAAAAGCAAAAGCAAAAAAAGCAACAGCTGCAAGGCAACTCAGTGGATCTAGTTCACTATGGCAATCAACTTCAGCAAGCTCCACTCCTTCTTCATCATCCAGACCTGTTACAAAAAAACCATCTTTGTCAGGCCCAAGTTAATGAATTGTTCTGGTTACAACACCTATTGCATCGCAAAATGCGAATGAGTATATACCTCCCGTTTTGCGTTAACTTAAGTCCTAAAAATGTGTTAAAATATGAGGCAAATGCTAATGGGAAATAATTCCATGCTCCAAAGAACTTCATCCTTGCAATCAGAAGAAGACACAAGTCCAAAGCCTGATCCAAATAAAAAAGAAGACACAGCTCCAAAGCCTGATCCAAATAAAAAAATAATTAAATCAAATTCACATCGGCGTAAAAAGAAAAAAAACTTATCTCTTCGACGACCACAAAGAAGAATGACAAATCCAGATAGATTTCATAGTAATAGTAAAGGTAATAAACGTAACACGTTTGGCTCACTTCGTCTAAAAAAGAGAAGTATAGAAACTAACGGAATTTTTTTGACGGATACTCATTACAACCCAGTTGCATTATTTCGTTGCACTAAATCCCTCTT
>JANQRR010000040.1 GCA_028284465.1 Gammaproteobacteria bacterium
AAATTTTTACGCAAAATATGTAATAATAAACCTTCATCAGTATGCGGGTTACCATCAATTAAAATTTTGTCACGCTGCATGCGCGCCAGATCTTCGCCATGATCAGCAATGCGTTCATCAAGCACTTCATAATAAGTATCTGGCACATCCAAAAATTTTATCTTATTTGCTTGCATCTGCTCTACAGTTTCATAAATATTATCGGTGCCTAATGCGATATGTTGAATGCCTTCGCCATGATATTCATGTAAAAATTCTTCGATTTGAGAAGCATCATCTAATGATTCATTCAAAGGAATTTTAATTTTGCCACACGGGCTTGCAAGCGCACGACTAATTAATCCGGTACTTTGTCCTTTAATATTAAAAAAACGTATTTCATGAAAATTGAAAATGTTACGATAAAAATCATTCCATTTATCCATTTGCCCGCGATATAAATTATGGGTTAAATGATCGATATAGGTTAAACCAACGCCGGTTAAATTCGTTGGCGCATTTGGTAATATTGTAAAGTCAGTATCATAAATGGTTTTATCATTATAGTGATCAACAAAATAAATTAAGCTGCAACCAACACCTAAAATTGCTGGAATAGTTAATTCGCCAGGGCCAATCCGAGTCTCATATGCCGTCGCGCCTAATTCAACTGCACGTTGGTGCGCAGCTTTTGCATCTTTAACACGAAACCCCATCGCGCAACATCCTGCACCATGCTTTTGCGCAAAATCACTGGCTAAACTATCTGGCTCCGCATTAATAATAAAATTAATTTGGTTTTGTCGATATAACGTGACTTGTTTTGAACGATGCTTAGCAATGCATTGAAAACCCATCGCTTGAAATTGCTTAGCGAGTTTTTGCGGATCTGGGCTGCAAAATTCCAGGAATTCAAAACCGTCAGTACCCATGGGGTTGTTGGTACTCATCGCTTTGCCCTCCTTCGTGCTTCTGTATTTCAAAGGTGTATTCTTTTTAGCCTAGCAGGCATTATCTAAGTTACAAGCTAAAAAAATAATTGGTTATTTAACTTGCATAAGAAATAAGGGTTGACTAAAATTGTGCTAATTTTGAAATGAGGATGATATTATGCCAAGAAATAGACATAACAACAGACATAATAAAGGTAAGGGCCAGACAAGAAATAGACGTAGACCTAGAACAAAAGCTAAGAAAGACAAAAGCACAACTACTAATAATCGACAACATACAAATAATACTGCAAGCTCTCAACCACCAACCTCATCTAGTAGCTCTGGTGGCAATCTAGCTCTAGCTCCTACTCTTAGTAATAATATTCAACCTTCGTTTTTTGGCAGCTCTTCTAAAAGAAGAAATTCTCAGTCAGAAAAATACAGCGTACTTCCAATCATTGAAGAACAATTCAATAATTCATTTTGTAAAATATTACTTGGTAGGTTATTACTAGATTTTGAAGATCTTACAAATACCCTAAAAGTAACAGCAGAATTGAACACTACACTTTACCACGAGCTAGGCCAATTTATTTTTCATACAATGTTTAGAGAAAATACACAGAAGACAACTTTTAATAGGGAACTTCAGAATGCAATTGTGGTTAGATATTCGAAAAATAAAGAAAAACCAATACAAGGTCAAAGACACTGTGACAATGTTTTATCTGAGTTTAATACACATATAAAGCTACTCTATCAAAATGATATCACAGCGCTATCAAATATAAATATTTTGATGAATTATGTAATAATTAACAGAATCTTGTCTGCTGTAATTCCATGCTTCTCAACTCAAACAGAAGAAGACCGTTCATTTAGTGTAATATTTGATAGAATGCTAGAAATAGGCGATCATAGTGTACTTATGTCCGAATACCTCACACAAATATTTGAGCCACTTAGCAAGAAATATTTACTTTATAACCCTATATTAGAAATTTTGAATGATGTGTTTAGCAACCCAGCAAAGCTAGATTATGATTTGCACAAACCAACAAACACATATAGATTATTCTTATTTTTTAAAAATGAAACTGACATATTAAATATAACAAAAGCTCTTAAATCTATATTACAAAATACAGCTTTTACAGTAGTATATACTCGCCTTGTAGGAGACTATACATTTCCAAAAAGTAGAAAAAAAGTAAAAAAAGGAGAACAGTTTTTTTGCATTAAAGCGAATTCAACTGTGTTTGCTAACAAAGAAAAATTTTTAGATAGTCTTAAGAATCATCTAACACGTTTTTCAGAATGTTATAAAAATAAATATGGCAACACTCCTGCTGAAGAGTTTAAAATTTGTATTAATAAGGAAGAAGCTATATTAGAATCTGAGAAAAAAACAAAAACGCATGACGCTATTGTTGTTCGAAAATAAAAAAATTTAGTTACTCACTCGCTGCTTTGTTAATTGCTGTGCTACCCACAGCAATTTCAGCAGTCACATTATCTAATTTTTTAATAATATTTTTAGGGAAATCAATACTAAGACGCTGTACAGGATAACGCACTTTTGCTGACTTAAGGTTAAGATGTTCAGTGACATCTCCTTGTTCAAAGGCTGCATCAAAATTGGATGCTTTGATTTTTTTATGTTTTAATGTGTTCATAGTAAACTTTTCCTGTTTTTCTATAATATATAATAATTTCATTTAAATATATCATTTTCCACTGTCATTGCGAGGGACTTTGTTCCGAAGCAATCCAGTAAAAAATGTCTAGATCCCGCGATCAAGCCACGGGATGACGAGTTATAAAAGCTGTGGGATGGCGATATTGCTAAATTGCTGAGCTCAGCTCGTGATGACAAATGAAAAAACCCAATAATTTCATACTATTACCAATAGTAAGCATGTCACTTTAGCTGAACACTGCTATAGTTACTGCTATAGTAAAGTTATTTTCAAGGAACAAGGATCAGGATCATGTGTACCACGATTAAAATTGTTTTAGGATTACTTGTTGGAATAGTTTTTATCTCATTAGTCGCTTGCAGCACCACGGGCAAAAACCAATATCATGCTGATCAGAGAGTTAATGATAATGGCAAGCAATTGACAGCACAATCACGTGAAGTTACTCGGGCGCGCTACAGTGTGATCAATCCTGCAACTTCAGCAACACGCGGTGGCCTAAGGTAACAAGATCAAGCTGTATCTATTAATAAGGCTTCTCTAAGCACATGAATTTGATCGCGGACCGCGGCTGCTTGTTCAAATTCTAAATTTTTAGCATGCTCAAACATTTGTTTTTCTAAGCGTTTAATTTCTTTTGCAGCTTGTTGTTTAGTAACATGTTGATACGGCGCTGACGCTTCGGCAACTTTTAAGAATTTTTTCGAATAAGTTTCTCCACTATAGGCACCTTCCATGATATCAGTAATGCGTTTTTGAATAGTTTTCGGCGTTACTTTATGTTTTTTATTATATGCTAACTGTTTTTCACGCCGGCGTTGTGTTTCTGCAATGGCGCGCTGCATTGATCCCGTAACATTATCAGCATATAAAATTGCTTGGCCATTGATATTGCGTGCTGCACGCCCAATAGTTTGGATCAAAGATCGTTCTGAACGTAAAAACCCTTCTTTATCTGCATCTAATATTGCAACCAATGATACTTCAGGAATATCTAAACCTTCGCGCAATAAATTAATTCCTACTAATACATCAAATTTACCTAAGCGTAGATCACGAATAATTTCAATACGCTCAACTGTGTCAATATCTGAATGCAAATAACGAACTTTAACACCATGCTCAGCAAGATACTCCGTTAAATCTTCTGCCATACGTTTTGTTAATGTGGTTACTAACACGCGCTCACCTGCCGCAACTCTTTTATTAGCTTCTGATAATAGATCATCAACTTGAGTTGTCACAGGGCGAATTTCAATAGCCGGATCAACTAAGCCCGTCGGTCGCACTAATTGTTCGACTATCGCACCGGAATTTTCACGTTCATATTGTGCTGGCGTTGCAGAAACAAACACTGTTTGCGGCATTAACTTTTCAAATTCATCAAAGCGCAATGGTCGATTATCTAATGCCGAAGGCAAACGAAAACCATATTCGACTAAGGTTTCTTTACGTGAACGATCACCACGGTACATACCACCTAATTGCGGCACAGTCACATGCGATTCATCAATAAACAACAAACCATCTGCGGGTAAATAATCAAATAAAGTTGGTGGCGGTTCACCAACATTTCGCCCCGATAAATACCGCGAATAATTTTCAATCCCTGAGCAATAACCTAACTCTAACATCATTTCAATATCAAAATTAGTGCGCTGTTCTAAACGTTGTGCTTCAACTAATTTATTCATCTGACGCAATTGTGCCAGCCTCTCTTTTAGCTCAAGCTTAACTTCATCGATCGTTTTTAAAATCTTCTCACGTGGTGTTACGTAGTGGGTTTTCGGAAAAATTGTGATCCGCGGCAATTTACGCGTGACTTCGCCAGTTAACGGATCAAAGTATTGCAAGTTTTCAATTTCTTCATCAAACAATTCAACCCGCACTGCTTCTTGCTCAGAATCTGCAGGAAAAATATCGATAACATCACCACAAACACGATAAGTACCACGATAAAAATTGACATCATTACGGGTATATTGCAATTCTGCTAAGCGTCGTAAAATCGCACGCTGATCAATTGTATGGCCACGAGTTAAATGCAATACCATTTTTAAATAAGAATCTGGATCACCTAAACCATAGATTGCCGATACAGTTGCAACGATCACCACATCACGACGTTCAATCAAAGCTTTTGTTGCTGATAAACGCATTTGTTCAATATGTTCATTGACTGAAGCATCTTTTTCAATGAAGGTGTCGGTGGTTGGGACGTAAGCTTCTGGTTGGTAATAATCATAATACGACACAAAATATTCAACTGCATTATGCGGAAAAAACTCTTTCATTTCGCCATATAACTGCGCGGCTAAAGTTTTGTTAGGTGCTAATACTAATGTTGGGCGTTGAAATGCAGCAATCACATGCGCCATGGAAAATGTTTTGCCGGAGCCAGTTACGCCAAGTAAAGTTTGCTGTAATAAACCTTGATTAATACCATCAATAAGCTTAGCAATCGCTTGCGGTTGATCACCCGCAGGCTGAAAAGGCGATTCGATTTTAAATGGTTTGTGCATGTATATTATTTCCATTAAATAGGACATTAATTTTAACATGACCCAATCTGTGCAGCAAATATTCAGATCTCTTGAATGACAATGCCTTTTTTTTCAGGCACAATAAAAGTCAAACGACGAGAGACAACATTATCGAGGAGTAACCTAAATGCAGCAATACTTATCTCAGCGAGTGCAAAGTGTGGAGCCATCAGCAACCTTGGCACTTTCAGCAAAAGCAGCACAAATGCAGGCTGCCGGGCGCAAAGTTATCAATCTTACTGTCGGTGAGCCAGACTTTGATACGCCTGAACATATTAAACAAGCTGCTATCACCGCAATTCATGAAGGCAAAACTAAATACACCGCTGTTGATGGCATTAAAGAACTTAAAACCGCAATAATTAATAAATTATCTCGTGATAATCAATTAACTTATACGCCGGAGCAAATTATTGTATCCAATGGCGCTAAACAAAGCTTATATAATTTAGCACAAGCAATATTAAACCCAGGTGATGAATGTATTATTCCCGCACCTTACTGGGTATCGTATCCAGCAATGGTTAAACTTGCGGGTGCTAAACCAGTGATAATCAACTGTGGTGTTGAACAACATTTTAAATTACAACCGGAACAACTTGCCGCAACAATCAATGCTAAAACTCGCTTAGTGATCCTCAATGGTCCATCAAATCCAACGGGGATGACATACACTAAAGATGAATTAGCAGCTTTAGGTGAAGTATTACGTAAACACCCACATGTTTATATTGCAAGTGACGATATTTATGAACATATCATTTGGCAAAATCTACCGTTTTGCCAAATCTTAAATGCTTGCCCTGATCTTACCGATCGCACTATTATCGTTAATGGTGTATCAAAAGCTTATGCGATGACTGGTTGGCGGATCGGTTATGTTGCAGGCCCCGCAAAACTCGTTGGCGCCATGCGAAAAATCCAATCGCATAGCACCTCAAATCCTTGCTCTATTTCTCAGGCAGCCGCAGTTGCTGCTTTAAATGGTGATAATGCTGAACTTACAGAAATGGTAGCTGCTTATAAAAAACGTCATGATTATGTACATCAACATTTGAGTGACCTAAAAGGCTTTCGCTGCTTACCTTCAGACGGCACTTTTTATAGCTTCCCTGATATTCAAGAGTATCTGCAAACACATAATCGCCTGAAAACGGACATAGAATTTGCTGATTACTTACTAAACGAAGGTGAAATCGCCGTCGTGCCAGGTACAGCGTTTGGCCAGCCAGGATGTTTTCGCTTATCCTACGCCACTAGCCAGGCTAACCTAGAAGAAGCAATGCGGCGATTGCAAAAACTTTTCGCATAAGCTATTGACCATTAAGGGCTAGCCTATTAACATACTGGCTGCAAACTTGGCTTGTTCCCCGATAGCTCAGTTGGTAGAGCAGATGGCTGTTAACCATCTTGTCACAGGTTCGAGTCCTGTTCGGGGAGCCACTTTCTCAACTCTAAATATCAGAAAGTTATTTGCTTGGTTTCGCTCTTGGGCCACTAGCCTGTGGTGCAGCCATAGAGCTTACAAATAAATCTCCAACTGATGATGAAAAGCTCCATGAAGGCGCTAGCATTCCATTTTCTGTATATTCATTTCCGCTATTAGAGCTAGCAGAATTAGTAGAATCAGTACCTTGTCGAAATTCCTCAGAAGTGTTGTAACTGAGTAGCGGAGCAGCATTCTTTTCTGTAGGACCAGAAGTATCGTCACTGAGTCGTACAGTCGGTATCTTCGTCGCAGAAGCAGAAGACGATGTATTTATAACAATAGTTCTACTAACAAATTCTTTTGAACAGGGTATTTCTACACCTGAATGTATTAATCGCGCAACATGATCAATTGATTTTCCATCTGCAACGGAATCTAGCCAGACGGTCTTAACCATACTTTCTACTTGCTTCTCTTTGCTCTGTAATTGAGATGTAGTATTTTTTACTAACACCGTATTAGGATCTAATAAATTTCTATAAAGCCTAAATGCATCTTCGCAAAATAAACTTTCCTTTAATGTTTGCATGAATTCACCAAAAGTTTGGTGAGTTGCATCTTTCCTACTTAATAAGGTATCAGCATGGTGGGGATTTACAGCAATTGTGTGTGCCGCAACATTAATAGCTAACTGTGTTAAAGTCACGCTTGCACCTGCTCGAGCACGCGTATAAGAAGGTAAAGCAGCAATAGCAGTGTCGCATAAATAATTGCTGAAATTAATAACACCATCCTTCTCTAAAAACGGATCACAAAGCAAAAAAGCCTGCCTAGCAAATAGTAACGCTAGCACTTGAGCAAACAATTCGATGGGTGAATGAGTGAAAGTGGCATCAATCATAGAACTTGCTGGCAAGCCATGTACTAAATTAGTATGTGATTTTAGTATTTTTATAAAAGGACGCAATTGTTATCGATTATTTCTTCTTGGGTTTAAAAAAGCAGATTTGATTTTTTCAACAAATGCAGCAAATTGTTCCGGTTTCATAATGTCACCTCTTATACTTCTATGTTTATTGTCATCACCTCCTTTTTCATTTAAGTGCCACAAACTCCGTTTTGCATGGCAACTGTACCATATTCGAGAAAAAAATAAAAAAGAAATTGCAATTTGTAACAAACTATAAAATAATCATGGATTCTTAGTAGAAGCCTTACGAGTTTAAATTATATACATAGCAGAATAACTCATAAACAAATTGTTTAGTCAAAAGACGTGATGGAAAATACTCTCAAACTACGTCCTTTTTTAAAATGGGCCGGCAACAAATACAAGTTGGCGAACACCATAATTCCCGTATTACCTAAAGGTAAACGTTTAATTGAACCTTTTGCAGGCAGTGCTGCTATTTTTCTTAATTCTAATTATGAGCATTATGTATTGGCAGATGTTAATGCGGATCTGATCAATTTATATAAAATTATCAAACGCGAAGGTAAACAATTTATCAAATATGCGCAACAATTTTTTTCCACAAAAACTAATCAAGCACAGCGTTACTATCAACTTCGAGAACAATTTAACGAATGCAATGATCCATTAGAACGTTCAGCATTATTTTTATACCTTAACCGCCATTGTTATAATGGATTATGTCGTTACAATAATAAAGGTTATTTTAATGTTCCATTTGGCCGTTACCGCAATCCTTATTTTCCTAGTGAAGAAATTATTGCCTTTCAACATAAGGCTAAACGGGCAACTTTTCGTTGCGAAGATTTTTTAACCGTTATGCATGATAGTCAACAAGGTGATGTAATTTATTGTGATCCGCCGTATGTTCCCTTAAGTTTAACGGCAAATTTTACCCGTTATGCTCATCAACATTTTGACCTTGAACAACAACAGCAATTAGCGGCCAAAGCCAAACAAGTTGCTAGCAAAAAAGTTCCTGTGATTATTTCTAATCATGATACTGAATACACTCGCAAATTATACCGTGGCGCAAAATTAGAAAAATTTTTTGTTAATCGTTTTATTAGTTGCAAAGTTAAAGATCGTCAACCTGTCGGTGAATTATTGGCAATTTATAAATAATGCTTTATCACTGCGGCCATGAACGAAGTATGGCAGGAAGCAATCCAGAAAATTTCTAAATCAAATTACTGCATTGCTTCGTCGTTACACTCCTCGCAATGACGAGAGATCAGATCTTAAAACTATTTGCACCGGATAAACTTGTATGCCATAATTTTCGTGGTTTTGGTCAATGGATTTATTCACATTACACGGAGTTTCTCAATGAACACTAATAAACTTATCGCTGCTGCGTTAGCTGCTGTTGTTGGTGTAGGCCTGAATATGGCTACCGTTAACACTGTTCAAGCTGCCGAGAAAAAAATCAAATGTTATGGTGTTACTAAAGCCGGCAGAAATGATTGTGCAACAGCAACTCATGGCTGTGCAGGCTTAGCTAAAAAGGATTATGATCCTGCAGAATGGAAATACATGCCCGCAGGTACTTGTAAACGTTTGCAAGAAAGAATTAAGAAAAAACGTGAACGTAATAGTTAGCTTAAGTTATTGATCTGGATTGCTTCGTCCCCTACGGGTCCTCGCAATGACAAGGAATTACATTCAATGACGTTGGCTGTATTGCCGCGCCATTGGGTTTTTCTTATATTTATCCCTAATTTTAATGCTGTTTCAACAATGCCAACAACCATGCTTCATCTTTGATCGGTACGTTTAATTTTTCCGCTTTTTGATATTTTGATCCTGGATCGGCGCCAGCAATTACATAACTTGTTTTTGCCGAGACACTTGAACTTACCTTTGCTCCTAATGCCTGCAATTGCGCTTTCGCTTGATCACGCGTTAAGGTTTCTAAGGTGCCAGTTAATACAAATGATTGGCCTTGTAACGGTAATGCTGCTTTAGGTTGAGGCGTCACATCTGGCCAATGTACACCATGTTTGATCAAAGCAGCCATCACTTCTTGATTATGTGCTTGCTGAAAAAAAGCAACAACATTTGCAGCGACCACTGGGCCGACATCACCAACTTGTTGCAATGATCCTTCATCTGCTTGCATGAGTTTGTCTAAATTACCATAATGTTCTGCCAGATTATTAGCCGTCGCTTCACCCACTTCACGAATACCTAAAGCGAAGATGAACCGTGCTAAACTTGTTGATTTGCTGCTATCAATCGCTGTTAATAAATTAGCAGCTGATTTTGCACCCATGCGTTCTAAGTTAGCAATTTGTTCATGTGTTAACGCATAAATATCGCTGACATTATGCAATAATTCTAAATCAACTAATTGCTCGACTAATTTATCTCCTAAACCATCGACATCCATGGCCTTACGTGCTGCAAAATGTTTAATAGATTCTTTGCGTTGCGCCATGCAGTATAATCCACCACTACAACGTGCCACTGCTTCGCCTTCAGGCTTGATCACATCAGAATCACACACTGGACATTTGCTTGGCATTTTCACTTTACGAGTATGTTTCGGCCGTTTCGCTAACACTACACTGACAACTTCTGGAATAACATCACCTGCGCGCCGCACAATTACTGTATCCCCAACTCTAACGTCTTTACGTTCAATTTCATCCATGTTGTGCAAGGTGGCATTACTCACAGTAACCCCACCAACGAACACTGGCTCGAGTCTAGCAACTGGCGTTAGCGCTCCAGTACGACCAACTTGAAATTCAATCGCATCGACTTTAGAAATTTCTTCTTGCGCAGGAAATTTATGAGCAATTGCCCAACGTGGCGCTCGTGATACAAAACCTAACTTGTGTTGTAAGTTAAAATCATTAACTTTATACACGACTCCGTCAATTTCATAGGGAAGTTCGGCGCGCTGCTCGGCAATGTGATGATAAAATTGCAAACAAGCATCGACTCCTTTAGCTAATTGAATATGTGGACATGTGCGCAATCCCCATTGGCGGAATTTTTGTAATAATTGATAATGTGTTGTTGGAATGTCGCCATCGGCAACTTTCCCAACAGCATAAAAAAAGATTTCTAACGGCCGACTCGCGGTAATTTTAGGATCTAATTGACGCAAGCTTCCAGCAGCCGCATTTCGCGGATTAGCAAATTCTTTCTCTTGATGTTTGCGGGCATAGGCATTGAGTTCAGCAAAACCCGCTTTTGGCATAAATACTTCGCCCCGCACTTCTAATAGAGCAGGAAAATCTTTGCCACGCAACTGCAACGGCACACTGTTAATAGTGCGAATGTTTGCGCTAATGTCTTCACCTGTTGTGCCATCACCGCGCGTTGCTGCACGCACAAATTTACCTTGTTCATACAATAAAGTAACGGCTAAGCCATCTAATTTTGGCTCACAGGCATATTCAACTTGAGCGCCTGAATGTAAACGATCATGCACCCGTTTATCAAAAGCAATTAATTCTTCATCGGCAAAGGCATTAGCTAATGATAGCATCGGCACTTCATGGCGGATCTGTTTAAATCCTGTTGCAGGTCGAGCGCCGATCCGTTGCGTCGGCGATGCTGGTGTAACTAATTCAGGGTGTTGTTGTTCTAATTCTTGAAGCTGACGAAATAAACGATCGTATTCAGGATCAGGAATGGTTGGTGCATCTAACACGTAATAACGATAATTATGATCTTCAAGCTCCGCTCTTAATGCAGCAATTTTCTTGTTAATCGTCGTCATTAGTTGTCATTACAAACAATTACGAATACGTTCACGGTAATGACGAATAGTTTGATCAGTTAACGGTTGACGTTGTTCATCAAATAATTCGCCACCTAAATCTTGCGCTAACTGTCGCGCCGTTCCTAGCATTAATTCAAAATTAGAACTTAAATTAGGCGTGTTATCTAAATGTAAAAATAAGGTTAACCCTTTACAAGCAAACCCACCGATATCACTTAAGTCAAATGTTCCTGGCTCAGTTGCTGATACTAAGCTAAATAAAGTGTTACCTTTACCATTTAATTGCTCATAACGATGAAAAATATTCATGCTACCAAAACGCATGCCACTTGATAAAATCGCTTGTAATAATTCATAGCCAACAAATTGATCTGCTCCAGTTGCTAATATGTTGATAGCAATTATAGGCACGGGCTCAGCTTTTATTGACGGTTTTTCTTGTATCGTGGGTTCACGTTGCGGTATTTCTAATGATGTTAATAATGAATCTGGTGAGCCACCATTAACAAGCGCTGGTTCAGTTGCTAATGATGATGAATTTTCAGTTGGTTGGCCTTGTTCATCAAATAATTGATATTGTTTAGTAAATTCTTGCGAAGTTCGTTGGTGTGATTTACGACGTTGTACCATAAACATGTAAACAATGCTGATGATACCTAGTAATAATATGCAGCTAATTACATAATAGAAACTGTTCGTCATGTTCCGCTCTCCTTCAATAGCTTCTTTCTCGTCATTGCGAGGAGTGCAACGACGAAGCAATCCAGAAAAATCTAAAACAATGTATGCTTGTTTGAATTCCTGGATTGCTTCGGAACAAAGCTCCTCGCAATGACAGCTAAGCTCCAGCTAATGCAACTGCTTCTTCAACATCAACGGCAACTAAGCGCGACACGCCAGGCTCATGCATGGTGACACCTAGCAAGTGTTGCGCCATTTCAATTGCTAACTTATTATGACTAATAAAAATGAACTGAATTTTATTCGACATTTCTTTCACAAGGTTACAATAGCGAGTGATATTTGCATCATCTAGTGGCGCATCAACCTCATCTAACATACAAAATGGCGCTGGGTTTAATTGGAAAATAGCAAATACTAATGATATTGCTGTCATCGCTTTTTCCCCACCCGATAATAAATGAATGGTGCTATTGCGTTTGCCAGGTGGTTTCGCCATCACCGTGACCCCAGTACTTAACAAATCATCGCCAGTTAATTCTAAATAAGCGCTACCACCACCGAACACTTGTGGAAATAAAGTTTTAAATGATTCGTTGACGGTATCATAAGTTTCTTTAAAGCGCGCTCGGGTTTCGCGATCAATTTTAGCAATGGCATTTTCTAACGTAGTTAATGCTTCAATTAAATCGTCATGTTGCTTATCAAGATAAACTTTGCGTTCAGCTTGAGTTTTATACTCATCAATTGCCGCTAAATTAATTGCGCCTAAACGTTGAATACGATTTGTGATCTGCTCGAGCTGCTGTTCCCAAGTTTTTTCATCAGCTTCTTGTGGTAATTCATCGACGATAGTTTGTAGCTCATGCCCTGCTTCTTGTAATTGTTCTTGGATCGTAGTACGACGAACTTGTAAACCTTGCCATTGCAAACGTTTTTGTTGCACGCCATCACGTTGCTCATCAATTGCCTGAATAATTTCTTGGCGTGATTTATCATGATCACGCAATTGCTCTTCGATAGCATCTAGTTTATTACGAGCTGCAGTTAATGTCGTTTCAACCTGTAACCGTTGGTTTAGCTGTTGTTCTAATGATACTTTTAATTCTTCAATTGGTTCATCCGCTTTAGCTAACGACTCTGCAAGTTGTTGGCGTCGTTGTTGTAAATTATTTACTTGCTGTTCTAATCGTTGTGAGTTTTGGCGAGTTGCATCTAACTGCGTACGTAAGCCTTGCACTTTTAACGCGACTGCGTGAGCCGTATCTTTATCTGCTAGAGCTTGTTCACGAATAATCACCAATTCTTGGGTAACAGTTTGCTTTTGGGCAGATAATTCTTCGCGCACAGTTGCATGCTGTTGCATTTCAGTTAATGCTGCTTGCCAATGATCACGCGCTTGTGTTAGCTCTTGCTCAAGGTCATTTAACGTCTGTTGATGCTCTTTAAGTTCTTGCGACAATGTGGCAATTCGCTGTTGGATTTGATCCGCACGTTCTTGCTTAACTTGCAATTGAGCTTGAGTGTCAGAAGTTTTAACACGATATTGATTAACTAAAGTTATTTGCTCATCACGTTCTTCTTCAAGTGCAAATAAACGTTCTTCATCATGCTTTCTTGCTGTTTGTAATTCATCAACTTCTACTGTTAACTTTTCGATATGTTGCTTAATCGTTTGTAATTCATGTTCACGTTCAAGCACACCACTATAATCATCCTGCGATCGTGAAATTTTGATCCAGTTTGCGCCGAGCCAAACTCCATCCTTAGTGATAATTGATTCGTGTGGAGCTAAAGAACGGTACACGGCTAACGCTTGAGTGAGTGATTCTGCTGTGTAAACATATGCAAATAACCCTTGCAGTGGACGTGATGCTTGGATTTTATCAACAAGTAATGGCAAATCATGATTGCTTACTATTGAATGTGGTGTTTCCACATGCTGATCAACAACGGTTAATGTTCCTGAGTCAATCACTTGTAGATCATTGGCAAGATCGGCAATATTATCAACACACACGGCTTGAATATCATGATTTAATATCACTTCAACGGCTTGTTCCCAGCCTGCGGCAACTTGCAAATTCTGTGCTAGACGTGGGTGACTGTCGAGCTCATGTTGCTGAAGCCATTCAACAACGACTTCATTATTTTTACCTAAAGCAATTTGTTGCAATGCTTCTAATGCCGTCAGCTCACCTTGTTGTTGTTGTAACTTGCGCTCAGCGTCACGTAATTCTGTGTTGTGTTGTTGGTTAATATCTCGTTGTGCCTGAATTTTCTCAATACACTCTGCTAATTGATCCGCGGCAGTTTGTTGCTCAGCAGTGATCTGCTGATGATGTTGAGTTAATTCGTTAATATCTTTTGCTAATGCATCCGCATCTAATGTGCTAAGCTCTTGAGTGATTGCATCAATCCGTTGCTGTGAATTTAAAATCCTTTGTTCTAATTGGTGAATGCGGGTTTTTTCGATTTCAGCTTGTTGTGATGTTTGCGCCGCAGTGTGATTAAACTCATCCCATTGAGTTTGCCAATCAGTTAGGGCTTGTTGTGCTGCTGTCAATTTTTCATTAGATTGTTCAGCTTGCGTATTTGCTTGGATAACTTCAGGATCAAGCGTCATTAATTGTTGCTGCAATTCTTCACTTAAACCTTGATCGGAATTAATAGTCTGTTGCAACTCTTGCCAAGCCATTTCAGCTTGCTCAGCGTCAGCTTGATATTGCGTTCGCCGTTCTTGTAAATACGTAATATTTTGTTCAAGCCGAGTAACTTCATTACCCAGATCATAAAATTGTTTTTGTATTTGATTACAATGCTCATTAGCATCGATCCGCTGTTGACGATGATTTTCAATCGTTGCATCGAGTTCACGTTGCTTGGCGATCGCAGCTTCTAGAGCAACTTCTTGCTCGTTGATAGCATTTTGTAAGGTTTTAATTTGGTCGTGTAATTGTTTCCAACGCAACGCTAACAATTGTGCTTTGTATAAGCGTTCTTCTTGCTTTAAAGTTTTGTAACGTTCTGCTGCATTAGCTTGGCGTTGTAAATGATTTAATTGCTTTTCAAGCTCTTCACGTAAGTCATTTAAGCGATCAAGATTTTCTCGGGTATGGCGAATTCGATTTTCAGTTTCACGCCGTCGCTCTTTATATTTAGAGATCCCAGCAGCCTCTTCTAAATACACGCGTAACTCTTCAGGCTTTGCTTCAATCAAACGTGAAATTGTGCCTTGACTAATAATGGCATAACTGCGTGGCCCTAAACCTGTGCCTAGGAAAATATCAATAATGTCACGACGTCGACATTTGGTGCCATTGAGAAAATATTGTGATTGAGCATCGCGAGTGATCTGGCGTCGGATCGCGATTTCATGGTAATGAGCATACTGGCCACCAATGGTATGATCGCTATTATCGAAAATTAATTCGACTGAAGCTTGGCCAACGGGTTTGCGCGTGGCTGAACCATTAAACATAAAGTCGCCCATATCTTGGCCGCGTAACTGTTTTGGCGAGCTTTCACCCATCACCCAGCGAATAGCATCAATAATGTTAGATTTGCCACAACCATTAGGCCCAACAATCGCTGCTAAGTTACTGGGAAAATTAACTTTTGTCGGATCAACAAATGATTTAAATCCGGCTAATTTAACTTGCTTTAAACGCATTAGTTATAATTCCAATACTCTATCGAAATATCCATATCTTATTCTACTCATTTGCTCACGAAAATGATAGTCAATTCAGTGATTTATCATTGAGTTTGAATTATACAGGATTTCTTTGTCGAGTCAATTTTTGAACAGCCTTATTGCTATCTATAATTCAGATAGTTGCTCTAAGAGGCTAGGATTTTTCTTTATAAGCAAGATTAATGCAGTAGCCTGCTCATTAGGAGTAGTTTTTCCTTGCTCCCACTTTTCCAATGTTCTTTTTGACACGCGAAATAATCTAGCAAATAGACTTTGAGATAAATGTAATTTTTTTCTTATTTTCACGATTGTACTAGCATCAATCACCAACTTTTTAGGCTTTTCAACATAATAGTTACGTAGTGTGATCTTCTGAGCTTTATGTAATTTCATCTCTTGCACACTTTGTTTTAACTCTGCAAATAAATTTCGTTCATTTTCCATCATATTCACCTTCTATTAACTTACGTAATACCTTCTTTTCACTACTAGATAAATCCTTTATTTCATTTTTTGCATAAATAGTTAGTAAATAAATCCTCTCAGCAGTTACCTCTCTATAATAAATAACTCGCACTCCTCCTCGCTTACCTTTATGTTTTGCAGACCATCTAATCTTCCTTAATCCACCAGTACCCTGAATAACATCACCTAGATTAGCATTTTCTAACAAATAATTTTGAAATATCCTATATTCTTCTTGATCTAGGTATTTTGAAACGTTTTTAGTAAAAATTGTTGATTCTACAAATATCATACTTTATATATACCCTAATTGGGTATATATGTCAAGCTGTAAAATTAGAAAATTTAGTTTTCAGGCTCATCATGACAATGCTTGATCCCACGTTTAGCCAAATATTGTTGATGATATTCTTCAGCGCGATAAAAAGTTTTTGCAGAAATAATTTCCGTGACAATATCACTGGCATATTGTTGACTGGCTTGCAAAGCTTTTTTCGATGCTAGCGCTGCTTGATGTTGCTCTTCATCATGATAAAAAATCGCCGAGCGGTATTGTGTTCCTACATCTAAACCTTGTCGATTTAATGTTGTTGGATTATGGCACTGCCAAAAAATTGCTAGCAATTGTTCATAACTAATAATTTGTGGATCATATTCAATATGGGTTGCTTCTGCATGCCCAGTCTTGCCGGTACAAACTTGTTCATAAGATGGATTTGCTATTGTACCACCAGTATAACCAACTTCAGTTGTCAGAATACCAGGCCGTCCATCAAATGTTGCTTCTATTTCCCAAAAACAACCAGCAGCAAATGTTGCATGAGCCATATTGTACTCCTTAACAATTTCAATTAACTAATTGAAGATAGAAAAACCATAATGATATTAATGTTAATACAATTAACCCAATCCAACTTAAAATTTTCAGCCATAATTTAGGCACTGCATGCTTCGGCATATGGCGACTGGTAACGAGATAAAAGTTTAAAGCACCTAAAATAGGTGCAGTTAAAAATGACAAAATGGTCGCAATTGTGACTAAGAAAAATAAGTTTTGTTGAAATTTACCGATGATCAGCAATGCTCCAACACTAATAATAAGCAACCAAAACCAATAAACCATACGTAGCTTAAATGAAGATAAGTCAACTTTCATCAATAAACAAGTGCTACGACGTAAAACTCGTGAATAAGCATCTAGGCATGTTATTGTTGTGCTGAACATGGCTGCAAATGCTGCAATAGCAATGCCTGGATATGCCCATTGGCCAATGTTTTCAGCAAATAATGTAATAAGTTGCTCAACAAATATGGTGCCTTTATTAGAAAAAGTCATATTGCTACCAAACATGACTAAAGCACCTAAGCTTAAAAAACATACTGCTAAAATTGCTGTGCCGATATAACCAATATTAAAATCTAACAATGCATATTTTTTACTATTGTTTTGTAAATCTTGTTGCTTAGCAACAGACCATAAAGAATGCCACACTGATAAATCAAGTGGCGATGGCATCCATCCTAATAATGCTACTAAAAAAATCATATTGGTTTTATTAAGCCAACTAAAATGCGTCGTTAACTGAGAAAATGATGCTTTATTCATTTGTATAGAACATATCAGCGAAAACAATACCGCGGCGACTAATGTAACAATAACCACTTTAATCACTTGGTCCAGCAAATGATAATGCCCTATCGCCAAGATCAGTCCACAAACAATTATTAAACCTATTGCCGCTGCTAATAAGCTAACATTAAAAGGCAAAATAACATGGAGTATTTCAGCAGTCACAATAGTTACTGTTGAAACTACTGTAAACATAGAAACAACTGTTATGATCAGAAACAACATTAATGCCCACGGGCTAATACGTAAATAACCATCTAATAAACTCTCACCACGCACGCTTGCATAACGCGGCCCATATTCAAAAAATGGATATTTTAAAATGTGAATGAGGATCACTTCCCACATTAAAGTAAAACCAAAATCAGCTCCCGCTCGTGTGGCTTGTACTAAATGTGAAACCCCAATAGCTGCACCAGCCCAAAGCAATCCCGGCCCTAGCGCTTTTAAAAAGGCGAATTGTGATGATATTTTGCTTGTTTTAACTCGTTCCATGTTAATGTATATTAAGCTTGAAATGGTTATATTAAGCTTGAACAGGCGATTTTTCAAATTCAAATGCTAAATACCATCGAGTCCATTTGGGCAAAATTTTATGTAAGAGTTTTCTAATGCTAGCAAATTTAGCACCATCGCGAATGAGTTGATTCCAATAATAAAAACGTAAATTATAATGAGGAAATTGTCGCAACATTTTTTTGATGTCTGTTTTAGTATACACTTTCGTTGCATAGCTTTCTTGATAATGATAAATCGCCCAACGCGGTGATTTAAAGATTTTACCTTTTAACAACGCATGACGAATATACATATATAACACATGTAAAGAATGCGCATTGTAAATCATAATTTTGACTCGCCCACCTGGCTTTGTGACTCGATAAATTTCTGCTAATGCCTGTTCCATGTTGTCCGTATGATGGATCACGCCCCAGCTATAAGTCAGATCAAAATAATTATCTGGATAATTAAGTTTTTCCGCATTGGTGACTTTGATTTCTTGCGCTGATAATTGATACAGTGATAATCGTTGTTCAACATTCGCAATGGCTTCTTCGGTTAAATCAACACCATGAGCTTGCGCGCCCGCGCGGACAAACTGCAAAAAATCAGTACCTGCACCAATACCTACTTCTAGCATTTTTTTATTATGCCAGCGAGTAAATTGTGCAAAGGTGTGAATGTAAGGTTCATACTGATAACGAAACTCTTCAATCTCAGTAAAATACTCCTGTGAGTATTTTTCCTTACTAGTACGCTCAGTACCACAACTACCTTGGTTCCAATATTGCTTAACGCGTTGATTTGTTGAATTTTCCACTTTACAGCCTCTAATCATAATCAATTTACAAATTCAATGGTGCCCCGGGCAGGATTCGAACCTGCGACCTATCCCTTAGGAGGGGATCGCGCTATCCAGCTGTGCCACCGGGGCATGATAAACATCTATAAGCAAACTTATATCATAATTCTGAAATCTATGACACTCCTTGCATTAAATACCGAGTTAAGTCGAGGAAAAATATTTGAATTAAGATCATAAGATGTTGATTTAAATGCTGTGCGTGAACTACTTGGACATTCAGATCTAATTATGCTGGCTACACAAATTGGCTATGCCATTTAGCCTGATCCTGCATAACTTCAATGATTTCATTATATTTTGACAACGGGTGAGTACAGTGTTTAAGACACTTTGTTTGATGCATCTGCGAAAGTACTTGCTTGCGCTTTTCTCCTTCCCATAACTGTTGGAACCCAATACCGCAGGCATAATCAAGCTTGCCAAATGACCATTGTGGCAACGCACGTAAATTGCAACAGCCATACAATGAGCCATCTGCGGTGATCACCGCAAGTATTGGCGACGCGAGACAACGTCTAGTGCGATGTTCTATAGGTTGCTGATCAGTGACTTGCAAATCACGTCTACTCGATCCAATCATAATTTTTTTATGCAAAAATTGTTGCTCACTATCACTGACCCAGTTACCGACGAAGATCTGCAACGTCCCTACATATTCACTAGCAACTTTTTGTAAATGTTGACGCACCGTTTGTGCTTGCGTAATTGTCATTGTCGGCATACTACCAACTTCTTCGAAAAACGGTGGCCGTATTAGAATATAATCGACGTGTAATGCTTCACCCAATTCAATCGCTTGAGCGGCTAACTGATAAGTGTGAATATCCATCGCAAAACTCAAGCCGATGATAGGATGTCGGTGTTGACCTCGAGCGGCGACTAATTGTTTGATCCCACCAATGATCGCCTGAAAATCTTTACGTTGATGAATAGCATAATGGCTCTCAGGTGTTGGCCCATCAATACTAATGCGAACATAATTAGCATACTTTGCTACAACTTCATGATGCTGTGCTAACCGCGATCCGTTAGTGACAATACCCACGGCAAAACCTTGTTGTGCTGCTAAGGTCAGTATGGTAGCAAATTCAGGGTGTAAGCTTGGTTCACCACCACCTTTTAACACAACACCTTCCACTTTAAAATTGTTGACAGTAAAATTGGCCAACTCATCTATCAGCTTAGTATACATCTCTAACGATAATTGATATGGATAGTGTTGGGGATCAACGCACCATGCACAAGCATGGTTACAATAGGCGACTGGATCAATTTCTATGGTTACCGGTGCTATTTCTTCACCTTGAGCTAGCGATTTTAATCTATCGATATGATGTAATACCTTTAATGGGTTAAATTCTTTATAGCGTAAATCTCTCATTAGAACCCATCCATACCAGCACCACCACAAGGCGCTGACAAATCTGCTGTTTTACCACGGCCACCTTTATCAAGCAGATCAACAAAACAATACGGATCAAGATATTCACCTAAAGCATCACCTTTTTTCACCGCTTCTTTATGCTGCATTTGGTAGTACGACATGATTTGACATGAGCCAGAACAGCGCACAGTATAATGATTGCAATCATGACATTTATCATTTTTATAAAGATCTAAATTACGAAAGACTTGCCACTTTTTATCATCTCGCCAAATATCCTTTAATGACGATTCACGTATATTGCCAGCAATAAATACTTTTTTACTATCTGGATCAGCCGTATCAGGAAATGATGCTGGAGAATAAGAGCATCCATACACATGGCCTTGCGGACCAATTACACAACCTTCAACACCGGCCGCACACGTCTTTTTCTTTTGTACAATGAGATCATGTGAGGTGACTGCATCTGGATCCATCAAGTCAATCGTCGTAGAAAAGGTAACCTGGGGAAAAAGCTTGCGTAAATGATTCACTTCATGAATAAACCCATAAAAATCATTTTGGTTAAACATATCTTTGGTCATCCGGATCGTTGAACGACCATAAGGGCGCAATGGAATTAAATTGAGACTGTTAACACCATATTCACAAGCCAAAGTGGCAACATCAATAATATTAGCAAGATTATGTTTAGCAACGACCATATTTAAACGTTTACGAATATGAGGGAATGATGCTAATCGTTTTAAGGTGACTATCACCTTATCGTACGTGCCTTTGCCACGTATTTTATCGTTACTGGTTTTATCACCATCTAACGAAATAATGAACCAATCAATCCCAGCATATGGCAACCACTCCAATTGTTCTTCGGTATATACGCCATTGGTACCAATAGAAATATAAAAGCCTTTATCGCGAGCATCTTTAACAATCCTATCAAACCCAGGGACACGGGTACATTCACCACCTGTATAACGAATTTCAAACACTCCTAAATCATATGCTTGTTGATTGATATTAAGAATTTCTTCTACAGTTAACTCATTAGGGAGTTTGTGGCGTGAGTTATTAAAACAACTACGACAAGCTAAGTTACAATAACGGGTAATTTCAAAATAAATACGCTTTGGAGCAACACTGGCAAGTTCCGATAACCTATTAAGCGGAACGTCACTTTTCACATGCCGGATGTGTTTCCAAGTGGCAAGATCTCTTAGCTTATGTTTGCTGATCTCCGTTAACAGATTGACATTACGACACTGTTTAAACAAACTATTAAACACTGTTTGTGATATTGGCTGCAATGCACTTGCATATAGCTTGGCAAAAAAAGCATAATCTTGTGCATTTAATTCAATAGCACGCCCTTCATCACGAATTAACCAATAACCACCTTGTTTTTCTTGACGTAATAGATGAGCAATCATGGTAATTCTCCTTCTGGTGGTGCAACCAATTCAGCAAAACATGTGGGGTCATGAGCATCAAGCTTGCTCGTAGCAAAATAAGCAATCGCAGGACAACCACCATAACAATGCTGCTGATAATGATGACAACTTTGGCATTGTGCTGATTTTTGTTGAATACGAAAAGGTGTAAATATGGTTGATTGCTGCCACGCTTGCGTCATAGATATCGAATGAATATTGCCAGCACTAAAGGTTTTTTTCTCATCTGCGAAAAAAGCACAAGGATAGATTTCACCATCATAATTAATATTGATCATAGTCCGGCCTGCTTTACAAGAAGCTTTCGTTGGATCTTTGTGACAATCACTAGCTGGCAGCGTTTCATCTAGAATATCAAAGTCTGTCACAATGTTAATATGTGGATATTGCTGGCGCGAGTCAATAACAGTTTGCACGACACGCAAATAATCCTTTGGAGCAATTAACGCATTAGGTAAATGATCTTTAGCGCGACCAATAGGTCTAATGGGAGCAACTTTGAAATCCACATGAATGTTTGCTGCTTCTTTTATTAAGCCTGCTACATCACCTTGGTTCCCCGCACCGACATGAAACGATAACATTACCTGTTTGCCCGCTTTTTTTAATTCTTGACAGGATAATAATGCACGTTTGAAAACCCCTTTGCCACGAATAGCGTCATTGTTAGCGATTAAGCCATCAATGCTGATCATGAATAAATCGATAGGTGCACTTTTTAAATAATCAAGCATCGTAGAGGAATACACGCCATTAGTGTTCATGGCAATAGTAATATTGCGTCGTTGACAAGCAGCAATGATATCTTTAAATTGACGATGATACGTTGGTTCGCCACCGCTGATCCGCAGATGTTGCACATTCCACGTTAACATTTCATCAAGGATCTTTTGGATCTGCTCAAGCGATAATTCCTGTTGATTCTCCGGCCCAGAATGATTAAAACAATGGCGACAGCGCAACGGACAACGACCAGTGATCTCGATCCCGATCACTTCGGGTGTTGCCGAAAAATAAGGCGCTACTGGTTTATGTCGTAAGATCATATTATCCATGATGTGAGTCATCACTCAGTTTAAGTTTATGACGTAACAAACTTTCATAACTATTATTTCCCCAAGAACTTCCAGCCCAATCTTTACAATTGACACAGCATTTCAAAGAATATTGGCTATTAGCATGATCTTGACGAATAGTGTGATAACGATGATCTTGCCACACTTGTGCTAAGGTTAACGTGGGATCTTGAATTAAATCACCTAACACTTCATCAGGATCTTCATCCCAACTATTAAAACACGCTAATATTTTTCCGGTGGGTCCGATAGTAAGACGCGTCCATAATTGCGTACAAGCATGACGTTTTTGTGGCAAACTGGCACATCCCATATCAATTCGATTCCCCCAACTGTGATAAGGACGATAAATGACTTCATCGGCATACTGGCTCCAAAACATTTTATGCGCAGATTTTTCTGCTTGAAAATCAGGTTGATCTACCGCAGACACAACTAATTTTGCATTCACACCTAAGATGTTTTTCAGTTGGCTGTAATAAATTACATTTTTTTTCACTTTTTCGTACTTGCCATTGCGCATGAGTTTTTCATAAGTATGGGTATGCCCGTGAATAGAGCACTCTAAAACATCAAGCCCCGCTTCTAATAAGCGTCGTGCTTTTTTCTCCGTTAACGAAATACCATCTGTAAAACACTGAACGGTGTTAACACCAGCATTTTTTGCATAAGCCACCATATCGACTATCTTGGGATGCATTAACGGTTCACCGCGTCCATGTAAACGCAACCAGGCATGAGGATATTGCGCGACTTCATCTGCAACCCGTTTAAAAATATTAATATCCATAAACAGGCGTTTGCTTTTATGAAATAAGGCTAAGACTTCAGCTGACGCATCACCATAATTGGTTTGCCCAATCGGGCATGCGCTACATTGGCTATCACAATGGCCATGCGTTAAAGTCACTTGAGTGCATGAAGGAAAAAGTTGTTGTTGTTTATTTTTAAAAAGTTCATGTGCATCGATAACGGTTTCCATACGATATTCCTTTAAACAATCATTTAAATCCAGCAGAATTCCCCGCCCAAGTACGACCATCTTTGATCAACTCATCAATGACATAATCACGCCACGCTCTTACCTTGTGTTCATCAAACTGTTTAGTGCGAATGGTAAAACCTGCTTTAAAGTTTTTTCCAATTTGTAAATAGTCTGAATAATTTTTATCGATATACGTGATCCCAAAATCGTCGGGTCTATCGTGTAACGGCGTGCCAGGATAGGCAATCACTGGGTATACGGCAAATTCATTCCAAGGAAGTTGCTTGACTAAAGATAATGTTTCATGAATGGTGTCATCAGTTTCTCCAGGAAAACCTACCATCAAGTATATTCGTGATTTTATCCCTACCTTATCTGCATTGTTTAAACCATCGCAAATTTGTTTGGGGGTTTGTTGCTTGCTCATCGCACCTTTCGCTAAAATTGTTGGGCTACCTGATTCGACTCCAAAACTCGCATGGATACATCCACTATCTTTAAGCAAACTTGCCATTTCTGTCGACATCGTATTGACTCTAGCAAAACAACGGTATTGAATGTTTTCTTGGGCTAACAATGGCGCTAATTTGCGAATACGTTTAATATTAATTGTATAAATATCATCTTGCATACGGAAATGCTGGATCCCGTATTTTTGCTTAAGAAAACGAATTTCGCCGATCACATGCTCACACGAACGGTAGCGCATTGGCTTGCCTGCCCCCATAATATTCGAATTACAAAAAGCACATGGATAAGGACAACCTCGACTGGTAAGCAAGCTTAAACATTTTTGCCCATTGACCTCACGTGTATAACTATTGATATTTACCAAATCATAGTCGGGATAAGGCAAATGATCGAGAGGCTCCGGCGGATTTCCTAACATAATAGGTAATGGTTTTTTGTTATTTTGGAGAATGTGTAAAATCTTTAATATGGCCATTTCACCTTCTGCCGTAACAACCACATCAAAACCATCAGCAGATACTTGTTGCGGCAATGCCGTAGCATGTGGACCACCTGCTATTGTCACTGCAGCTTCTCGCTCTTTTACCATTTTTTGCAAACGCCGAGTGACATTGTAATTAACACTATAGGTTGAGAACCCATACACATCATAACCTGCAGGGATCAAATCAATAAGATTGTCACTGGTTTCAGCGGCTAAATCCACTAATGTAACTTTATACCCAAATGACTGTACTTGACTAGCGATATACAATAAGCCTAACGGTGGCTCAAGGCGGTCATCTCTTAGTTCCAAGCATGGGGTATGAACTAAGCATAAAGAAAGATTTTTTTTCATAGTAAATTATCACATTATGCAGCAGAAAATGCCTGGTTGACTGCAACATCCTGTTCGACAATAGAAGTTGTTTCTTCTAGGTTTTTTGCTGGTGACTTTTGATATAAATGTGCCTTTGTTACTGAAACAGGACTTTTAATTTTCTCACGGTAACTGTCTAAGCTAAGATTTCGATGAAACGCAGCATTATGATGCGTTGCTGGATGAAATTTACAGGTTAAGAATATATTACAAAACTGTGATATTGATAATTGCTTATTGGTAAATTTATTTAAAATATCTAACATTTCATCAGCAAAATCCATAAGTGCTTTATTAGGTTGATATTCTTTGATAGCAGTTAAATGATTCTTTGCTGCTGTTAAAGTTTGCATATTCTTATCATCAAGGTATTTAGCTATTCGATTATGGAAAGCGCAAACTTGTGTCGTCATGTGCTGAGGATTTTGAGCAATAATATTTTGCATGACTGTATAACTTGTATCAAGCATAGTAACGTCATCAAAAGTATTAGCAAGCCCCAAAGCAGGACCAATAAATGCTTCAGATGCATCGCCAGGTTGTTTAGTGCGTGCAGCAACATTGAGAGCTAGAATTGGCGTTGTTAAGTTTGTTTGTAACACAAGACTTAATGCCTGTGTATACAACGTTTTTTTTAACGTTTGCAGACTTGTTACGGGATAACCTAATATTTGGGTCAAGCTAGCTTTTTTTATAGCACCTGCGCAGCAAGCAATTTTAGTTAATGCAATAACTTCTAATAAAACATCACCATGCTGTTGTGCAAAGGCTTGTAATTGTTGATAATGCTCAACTGCAACCGCCATTGACGTACGTTTGAGATAATATTTTTGCACCGCAACTTTCGCTGAGAAAAAGTATATGGCTGCTTTATCGTTTATTTCAGTCGCTTGTGCTAAATAACGTTTGCTTATTCCTAACAATGTTTGACGATCAAAAATGTTTTCAGTTAATAGATTAAATTGATTAACCAATTTATTTAACATGAGATCTTCCTTTTTCTATTGAGACATATAACATTACTTACGTAACACATCAATCAGAAAGAAAAACTGAAATTACCTTACATAATACTCTTTGCTGGGCATGAAATCAACCCAAGGGTTGGCAAACATTAGGCCACCTGCGCTATGGTCACAATTACTTAATTGTTTTCAATTGAGTGTATTCAAGTACATCCGGAATCACATTCTTTGGTTTTTTGATGATAAACCTCTTAATTGATTCGCATACATCAAAGCAAGAAATGCGCTTGCGCCAACTAAAATAGTAGCGACAACTAACGGCGCTACAGCTGGTAAACTACCTAATGTTCCTCCAGTAAAAGCCATTATTGCCCACGCCAACGAAGCAATGGCACTGCTGATCCCCATCACCCAGCCTTGTCGGTCTTCACCAACTTGATCAGAAAATAAGGTTATCATTGAAGTATAAATTAATGCCGATGCAATCGCGATAATAAAACCAAACACCCATGGGTATAAATAATTTTGTGGCAGATATGTCATTAGCAATCCTCCAGTCACTACCATTAGACTTACCCACGCAATGTGTTTTACTGCAAAGTATTTCACTAAAATTCGCATCACTACGGCCATGGCAATCATAAAACCGATCCCTAAAAACCCAAAAAACAAACCAATGTCGCGCGGCGTAATATGATAAACTCGCACTAAATAAAACGATATATATTGAAAGTAACAACTCCAGCCCAATTGCATTACTAAGAAAATTATCGCTAAAAAGCGTACGGTTTTGTGCTTAAAACCTGCGGCAAAAACTTCAAAGCCACGGGCGAGCTTAATCTTTATCTTCCCTGCTCGTGATGAAGTTTCTTGAAAAAAACATTGCAACCAATACACATTAACAAATGCTAGTAGCGCGGCAAAATAAAACGGCGTTGCTAAATTAAACCACGACACTAATCTATGATCTGATAAAAAGCCACCAAACATTGGCCCAAAAACTAAACCCAGTGATAATGCCAATAACATTAAACTTAAATTAGCGGCTTTTTTATGCGCTGGGCTTATATCAACAATGGCTGCTTGCGCAATCGGCTGGCTGCCCGAGGTAAAACCATCGATTATTCGGCTTAATAATAAAATCGGCACGCTATGAATATACACTGCAAGTCCCGCAAGCAGGTAACCAACAAATGATCCTAACAAACAAATAATTAATACTTTTTTGCGCCCAGCAAAATCAGACAAATCACCTAATAATGGTGCTCCTAAGAAAGTAAATAAGGGATATAAGCCTAAACATAAACCATATAACCATTCACGGCGAACTATCGATACTGTTGGCGGTAGTATACCTTGATGCACATTTAAAAATATCGGCGTTAAAATCGGATAAACGATGCCAAGACCAATTGAATCGATAAAAATAATAAAAAATAAAGGTAAAACACGTTTCATGTTAGAGTGATCGCATTGTGTTAATCACGAAAATTAACATATTGTAATGGTAATTCTAATTTTGCTTCTTTTAAAGTGGCAATGACTGTTTGTAGATCATCACGTTTTTTACCGCTTACTCTAACTTGCTCACCTTGTATCGCAGCTTGCACTTTAAGCTTTTTCTCTTTAATAATTTTAACAATTTTCTTGGCTAAAGGTGCTTCTATGCCTTGTAAAATATCAATTTCCTGCTGAGCCTGCTGTCCACTGACTACCGGATCATGATATTTTAATGCTTGCACATCTACTTCACGTTTAACTAACTTAGTTCGCAAAATATCATCCATTTGTTTTAATTGAAAATCATTAGGCGCTTGCATAATAATTTTATTTTCAGCCAATTTAAATGACGCATTACTACCTTTAAAGTCGAAACGAGTATTAACTTCTCGATTAGCTTGATCAACCGCATTACTCACTTCATGTTCATTAACTTCAGACACAATATCAAATGATGGCATACCAACCTCTCTTTAAATAGACTTTTTAAAGTATATTTCAATGTTTCTTTGCCTTTGGCGACCCAGGTGCTTTAATAGGAAAATTAAAATAGTGATCTTTGTAAGGTTCATTGGCTAAAGTAAAATGCCACCACTCTTTATCAAAAGGTTTAAACCCATATTTAAGCATTAACTTGCGCAATAACATGCGATTTTTATACACTTGTGACGAAACTTGTTTCGTCAACGCATGTGATAAGTCATCCAAACAATCATAACCTGTGCCCATATCTAAACTGCCATCATCATAACGTTGCGCTACAGGTGCATAACAAGGAGCAGCATGAGGCGAATATTTATAGGGCGCAGGTTGTTTATACGGTAACGGTACAATTGTTAAATCCACCGTGCTACCCCGAGTATGACCAGAACGTTTGGCAATATAACCGCGGTCAAATAATTTATCTTTAGGCTCGCGTGGATAAAATTCGGTTTTCATTTTTTTAGCCTGTGGATCGTGGCTCCAACGCACAAAATCATTCACTGCCATTTGCGGACGATAACAATCGTAGACTTTTAATGATAATGATTGTTTGCGTAAATCACGCTGCACTTTTGCCAGAGCTAAGGCAGCTTGCTTAGTTAAAATACATGTCGGCGCATGATAGCCTTTGATCCGTCTACCAATAAAATTATGTGAACCATAATAACGAATATCTTGAATTATCGTCGGATCCACTTGATGTAAATAAACAAAATTTGGTGGCAGAGATCCTGCTCTGGTGAGTGGCAAAAAAACAATCCAAATTGCTGATATTAGCAAAATTAACCGTAAATAAAATGCGAAAAATTGCTTGCTGCCTGCGCTCATATTTTTTATGTTTCCCTAAATAAAAGGCTATTTAACCATAGCTTAACCGTTTAATCGAGGATCTTATACTCCTTAGTATGCTTTTAAAACAGTATTCGCCTAGTATTAATGTCTAGAATTTGATATAATTGCTTCTGTTATTAGCAAAATGTGAAAAATAAATTCAAAGGTTTGAGCCCTAAACTACCATTTTCCTAGTACTTAACGTTATACAATTACGGGGTAATTCAACATTATGGCCATATCCGCAGCAGCACAAACATGCACGTCACATTCACCTACTTCACAAACATGCACTTTATGTGGACTCGAAGCAGATCGCTATGAGATCACTGGAATGAAAACCTTAAAAAACAACCAGCAACATGCTTATCGACTTTGTCCTGAATGTTGTAAGAAATTACCACCGTTGTCGCTTTACAACCCTGCTACCACCAAACTGCGCCGAGAATTCTGGAATAAAGTCTGGAAAAAACTTAAAAGCGCTGTGAATTCAAGCACTAAAGCTAAATAAATATTGAACAACCTGATACCTGTGCTAAAGTAAAATAAATAGCATAGTGCGGTGCTCAGATGAATAAAATCAACCTGCTAAGCCAAAATCTTGGTGTTATTGCCCACCGTGGAGCAAGTGCCCATGCTCCTGAAAACACCTTGGCCGCGATGCAGCAAGCAAAAAATTTAAATGCCAGTTGGGTTGAATTCGATGTGATGCTCTCTGCCGATGACACTCCAGTCATAATTCATGATCACACGCTTGAACGCACTACTAACGGCGCTGGCACCGTCGCCCAAAAAAATTATACTGAACTTGAAAAACTTGATGCAGGCAGTTGGTTTTCCAAAGAATTTAAAGATGAAAAAATCCCTAAACTAGATGATGCGCTCACTCTACTCAAGCAACTAAAACTTAATATCAATTTAGAGATCAAGCCTAATGATCACCGTGAAGCTGCATTAACTGCCAGCATCATACATTTGTTGCATCAACATGATTTTTACCAAACTAATTGCGTGCTTATCTCCAGCTTCTCAAAAACTGCATTAATGTCTGCTCGTCAATTACATCCAACTATCCCATTAGGCTTGTGCTTGCATCAATGGGAACCTGAGTGGAATATTTATGCCAAACAACTTAACTGTAGTTCAATTCATTTGCACGAATCACTAATTACTGCAGATCGCATTCAACATATTAAATCCAACCAACATCATGTGCTAAGCTATACCATTAATGATAAGCAACGCGCCCAACAACTTCATGATTTAGGTGTCGATGCTATTTTTACTGATGATGTAACACTATTTAACAACTAACAGTAACATGACACAACAAGTTGATTACGATTTATTAATTATCGGCGGCGGGATTAATGGTGTCGGCATTGCGGCCGATGCTGCAGGCCGTGGCTTATCCGTTTTATTATGTGAACAACATGATTTAGCCAGTTCAACATCATCATCTAGCAGTAAATTAATTCATGGTGGCTTGCGTTATCTTGAGCATTTTGAATTTCGTTTAGTACGAGAAGCTTTGCGTGAACGCGATATTTTATTAGCTAAAGCACCGCATATCATTACTCCGCTTGAATTTATTATGCCATATTCACCAACAACCTTGCGCCCTGCTTGGCTGATCCGTTTAGGATTATTCATTTATGATCGTTTAGCTGGCAATAGTCGTTTAGCACGTTCAAAAGCTATTAATTTACACGACAATAATTATGCTAAACCATTGAAGTCTAAGTTTAATAAAGGCTTCAGCTATATGGATGGCTGGGTTGATGATGCTCGTTTAGTGATCCTTAATGCGCTAGCTGCACGCGAGCATGGTGCGAATATCATGCCACGCACGCGTTTTTGCAGCGCCCAGCGCCATGCTAAATATTGGCAAGTACAATTGCAAAATACTATCAATCAACAACTGTTTACAGTAACTACGCAATGCATAATTAATGCAGCTGGCCCTTGGGTAGAAAGTATTTTAGCAAACACTTTAAACGTTCACCCACAGCACTCATTAACTTTAGTCAAAGGCAGCCATATTGTTGTTCCAAAACTATATGACGGTGATCATGCCTATATTTTGCAGCACCATGACAAACGGGTAATTTTTGTGATCCCTTTTCAACAACAATTTAGCTTAATTGGTACGACCGATCTACCTTACAATGATGATCTTAATAATGTCTCAATTAGTGAACCTGAAATCGATTATTTATGTTCAATCGTTAATGCTTACTTTCAACAATCGATTAGTAAACAAGATATATCTTGGGCTTATTCTGGTGTGCGGCCATTGCAAGCAGGTGAATCGACTGATCCTACTAAAATCAGTCGTGATTATACCTTAGAACTTAATCATGCCGATGATCAAGCACCATTATTATCATTATTCGGTGGTAAAATCACCACATATCGCAAGCTTGCTGAGCGTGCCTTGAGTGTGTTACAACCGTTTTTGCCATCTATGCAACCACCATGGACTGCAAACCAAACTCTGCCTGGTGGTGATTTCGCACAAGGCGATTTACAACGATTCAAACAACAACTTGCGCAACAATATCCATGGTTGCCAGCTCAATTAGTTACACGCTATGCTGAAACCTACGGCAATTTGGCATCACAAATTATTAATAATAAACAATCTATTAATGATCTTGGGCAACATTTCGGTCAGCAATTGTATCAAGCTGAAGTTGATTATTTATGCAAATACGAATGGGCTTACACTGCAGCAGATATTTTATGGCGCCGTACTAAATTAGGCCTTTGGTTTAGCTCTACAGAACTTAGCAAACTAACTGATTATATTGATTCTAAGGCATTTTAAACTTATTATATAGTCGAGATATTGTCATTGCGAGGAGCTTTGCTCCGAAGCAATCCAGAAAGTTTTTAAGTTAGATTTACTGGATTGCTTCGCTAAACTCGCAATGACTCAGCAATATAAATTTGGTAGAGATATTAACTAAAAGACATGATTAAAAACAGCGATTTTAAACCAGCATGGTGGCTACCAGGACCACATTTACAAACAATGTGGCCAACGGTAATGCGACGAACTCCAAAAATTTTAACTCAGCATGAACGCATCGAGCTAGCTGACGGTGATTTTCTTGAAGTTCATTGGAGTGGCCCAGAAACGGGCCCTATTGTTATTATCCTGCATGGCTTAGGTGGCAATATAGAATCGCATTATGCCAAACCCTTGATCAGCCAAATCAACAAAGCGGGATGGCGCGCTGCATTTATGTATTTTCGTGGTGCTAGCAATACCCCAAACCGTTTACCACGTTTTTATCACGCGGGCGACACTGGAGATATCCAAGCACTAACTGATATTATTCAAACACGCGAACCGGGCACACCCATTTTTGCTATCGGAATTTCTATGGGTGGCAATGTATTATTAAAGTGGCTCGGTGAAACCGCGCAAGATAATCCATTAACTGCAAGCGTAGCAATTTGCGTACCCTTTGAATTATATAAAGCAGCTAACCGATTTCGTAAAGGCTTTGCTAAATTTTATCAATGGTGGTTATTGCGCGATTTGAATCGTTCCGTCACTGCTAAATTTAATAAACTCAGTTTCACGCATAATCATCGACGTGATCCAAGCCCCAAAACATTTTGGGAATTCGATGAGAAAATCACTGCGCCTTTACACGGTTTTGAGAGTGCCCAAGATTATTATAAACGTGCGAGTAGCAAACCATACTTAAATAATATAGCTCGTCCTACTTTAATTTTACACTCAGCAGACGATCCTTTTATGTATCCTGATATCATTCCTACAGCAAAAGATTTATCGCCACAGGTTGAATTGGAAATTAGCCAAACCGGTGGCCATGTAGGTTTCGTGAGTGGCAAAATTCCTTTACGGCCAAAATATTGGCTTGATCAACGTGTCATAGGTTATTTAGAAGAGCAACGCAGCAAATCGGATCACAAATAAAATGACAATGACAAAACGCCTTGCTCACTTCATCAAACTTGAAAGTACTAGTGGTGTCTTATTAGTTATTGCTTTATTATTAGCAATCGCTCTAGCTAACACACCACTCGCGAAATATTACGACGTGATCCTTGATACGCCTATCCAAATTAAAATAGACATTTTTGAATTACAAAAACCTTTATTGCTGTGGATCAACGATGGCTTAATGGCAGTATTTTTTATGCTGCTAGCCTTAGAAATTAAGCGCGAAGTATTAGCTGGCGAGCTAGCCAGTTTAAATCAAATATTACTACCCGTAAGCGCTGCGATTGGTGGCATTATATTTCCAGCATTAATTTATTTCGGCCTCAACTACCACACACCAGCAGCCCTTCCCGGCTGGCCAATTGCCACTACAACTGATATAGCTTTTGCTTTAGGAGTGATTGCTTTGCTTGGCAGTAAAGTACCACCGAGCCTAAAAGTATTTTTAGTCGCGTTATCAATTGTAGATGATATCCTCGCCATCACCATCATCGCGGTATTTTACACGGCTAAATTATCTTACTTATCGTTAGCTTGTGCCTTTGGCGGCGTTGTTATTTTAATCATTTTGAATTTTCTACATGTGCGCCGCATTGCTGCTTATATGTTAGTTGGCGCTTTTATTTGGATTTGTGTGCTGCAATCGGGCATTCATGCAACGCTTGCTGGTGTTATCATTGGCTTTACTATTCCTTATAAAGTGAGACAATCATCGCAAATATCGCCATTGCGCGAACTTGAAACTAAACTTCACCCGTGGGTTGCTTATTTAATTTTACCGCTATTTGTCTTTGCCAATGGCGGCATAACTTTTGGTGATGTGCCTATATCAGCATTATGGTCGAGTGTACCGTTAGGCATTATTTTAGGTTTAGTCATCGGTAAAACGTTTGGGGTATTCTCAGCAACTTGGCTCATCACTCAGTTGAAAGTCGCTAAATTACCATCAGGCTCAAACCTAATGCAATTACTTGGATTAAGTGCTTTAACCGGCATAGGTTTCACGATGAGTTTGTTCTTAGCCTCACTTGCTTTTTTTGATTCTAGTTACGAAAGCCTTGCTCGTAAAGCTGTGATCATTGGCTCATTTATTTCTTGTATCGTTGGGGTAGCTGCTTTCAATCTCGCCGCGCGCAAAGTTACAAAGAAAAATTAAACATTAATCTTTAGGTAACACAACTACCGCATCGGTGATCGCTTTGAAATTAGGAACATTGACTCTGAAATTGCCGATGCGGGCATATAATTGGCTGGAGCTACCGCCATCTAAATTCAATGCATTAACACAACCAAAACCACCAGCATTGATCGACTGACGCATAATTTTCGCTAATTGTGTTGTCGTTAATGGCGAATTTTCTGTAACTAATAAAACGACTTTGCCTTTTTTAGTAATGCCTAATGCGGTACGCTCAGCAACTCCACCTTTCAATGGCGGAATACGGCCATTGACTAACAAGCGTGGGCCACCCTGCACCGCAAATGTGATCTGTTTATTATAACGAAATTGCCGTGGCGATAGAATATAAGCACGGTTTTTACGAATATAAAACACTCCCCACCAACTAGTGCGTTTTAATTTATTGATCATAACGCCATTTTTTATTCTTAAACCTAATGGTTTAAACTGCGGACTAAAAAACCCGCCATTTACCCCAATCAATGCCTTGCTGTGATTAACAAAATAATAAATCGGCGCACGTTCACGATTAAATTCATTAGCAAATAACAAACTTAAACGATATTGTGCCAAATCAAAACGAAATGCATGAATGCGCCCTGACGAGTTGGCATTAGGCAATGTCAATTCAATATAGTCTAAACCTGGCATAATTGTTTGCCATGCTAATGGTTTAGCATACGCTAGATCAGTAACACTGCAACACCACAATATAACAATAATAAAATATAAAAATTTTTTCACATGCATCCCAAATATTTTTCTTATTTACGTTTAATGTAACTTTAAGCGCGGCCGCAATCGTTGCGTTAAAAAATTTGCTGCCGTTTGTAACATCACGCGCCATGTTCCATGCAAGGAACGTTGATGTAATTTATACAATCCTCGATAAAACATTCGCGCCATAAAACCATCAACATAATAACAACCAGACCAACCTCCCATCAACCTACCCATTGCCCCAAAACGACTCAGCGAAATTAATGTGCCATGATCTTTATACACAAATTTTGGCAATGATTTACCGCGTAACCGTCTCGCCATCGATTTAACTAACATGGAAGCTTGTTGATGAGCAGACTGCGCACGCGGCGGCACTGGCCGATCAGAATCTTGCTGTGGACAACACGCACAATCGCCTAAAGCAAAAATATTATCATCCACAGTAGACTGCAGTGTGGTTTTCACCATGATTTGATTGATTTGATTTGTTTCTAAACCATCAATGTTGGCAAGAAAATCTGGCGCTCTGATCCCCGCTGCCCATACTGTCATTGCTGAAGGAATTCTCAATCCGCTTTTAGTGATCACTTCATGATCGTTTACTTCTGTCACCATTTCTTCAGTATAAACATTGATCCCTAACGACTCTAATGTTCTTAATACCGGATCAGACACTTTCTGCGGCAGCACTGGCAAAATATGCTTCCCCGCTTCAATCACTGTGATGTTGACATCTTTCTCTGGATCAATGCGATCTAAGCCATAATCAACTAATAATTTAAGCGCATATTTAAGCTCTGCAGCTAACTCAACACCTGTTGCACCCGCACCGATAATCGCCATATCAAGTTGCCCCGGCTTGATAGGCTCTTGCTGCGCTTGCACTTGAAAACATTTTTGTAAAAACATTTGCTGAAAATGATCAGCTTCATCACGATTATTGAGAAAATAACAATGTTCGCGAACGCTTTCATTGCCAAAATCATTAACAACACTTCCCACCGCGATTACTAACGTATCATAATGAATACTGCGTCGTGGAATAACGATTTCGCCATTTTCACCTCTTTTTGGTGCTAACCAAATCAACTGTTGCCCACGATCTAAACTTTCCATACACCCTAGACTAAAGTCAAAATGATGTTGATGAGCATGTGCTACATAATTTAATTCATCCGCAAACGAGTTTAATACCCCAGTAGCAACTTCATGTAGCAAAGGCTTCCAAATGTGTGTGAAAGACGCGTCTACCAAGGTAATGCGGGCTTTTTTCGCTTTTCCTAGAGTATTGCCGAGCTGAGTCGCCAATTCCAAACCGCCGGCACCACCACCGACGATAACAATATGATGTAATTGATCTTTTGGTGATGCACTCATAAATAAATTATCCTTAATTATATTGTTGATGTCATTGCAAGCACAGCAACGTCATTGCAAGCACAGCAACGTCATTGCAAGCACAGCAACGTCATTGCGAGCGTAGCGAAGCAATCCAGAAAATCACTACAAATATATTATTATCCTATCTAGACTATTTCGCAATAAAAATAAATCTATGAATTTCCTTGATAAATTTTAAATTTTGGTGTAAAATTGCCCATTTTCTACATATAGAAAATTTTGTTGGGAATAAAAATAACAATCTCCATAACACTATTAGTATTAAATCCGGAGAGAGTCCATGCCAGGTCCAAAACCCGAAAAAGGCAAAGGCGCAATCACGCCTAAGTCTACAACCACAACTACAATCACATATGATTCTTTTTTAAAGTATTTTTTAGACTATTCACATTCTAATTTTATTCTTAAAAACACTGTTCTAGCACCATTTTTCACTAATCAAAAAATCGAAGAAAACGCTAAAAATTTACAGAAAGATTTACTAGAGAAAGCAACAATATCATTAGATGAAATACAAACAATGTGGGCAAGTCAAATTTCAATAGATACATCTATTGAGAAACGAGAAGTGATCCTAAAAGTCATTAAATTTTTATTTGAAATTGAAGAAAATACTCAAGAAAATAAAGAAAATAAAGAGTCAAATGATAAAAATGCAATAAAACGGATCGTTATTTTGAAATTTATTTATGATAACTTCAATTTTAATGGCAGCCGAAAAATCGATAACAGCACAAATTTTAATAAAGACATCATTTTAATTTTAAAAGCTTTATTTCCCGCTAGTCATAGTAAAAAATTAGCTGCCGGAAAAACAGATCAAGAAATATTCACTTTAATTGATAACGCAACAAAAAATTGGTTTTTGCCAGCATTCAATGCTTCTACTAAAGCTACAGCTTTTTTTAAATATATTGCAGATGCTCTTTATTTCCTTACGAATAAGACAGAAGAAGGTAAATATATTGATATAAGCAGACTAAAAATTGAAGAAGAAGAAAAAAATAGCGAACTTACAAAATTAAGAGATTCAGAATATTATATAAACAGAATTAAAAACATTCAATTCGAAGCGTCAATGTTCACTGCAAAAGCTAAACGTGTCAGTGAAGATAGAGAAAACCTACCTAAGTTAGTCAGTTCTTTAACAGCCGCAACCAAAGAAAATGCTATAAAAGCCGCTTTTATTGAATATTTTAAATTAATAAGCAAACACCTTCCTGTTAAGGAAATAGAAGAAAAATTTATACATTTTACAGATTTATCTTCTCAATTTAATCAACCTTCTAAGATTTTTAGCAAATTTTTTAATGACACCGACGTCATTAAATTATTTCTTGCAAAGCAAATACTTTTTATTAAGAAAGATGCTATTCCACTACTTGAGAAAAGTATATTGACTGCAAATGGCAGATTGAAAAAAACTAAATTCACGAACGGACTTGAACGTTTTTTATCGGAGCAAAAAGAAATTGAAAACAAGAAAAAAAAGCAGTCGAAGGGATCAAAGAAAAAATCTCTCAGCATAGATGACCGCCTTAAAAATTTTATTCATGATAATACTGGATCTTTAGCATCAACATCAAACTCTATACCTAGAATAAATCTTAGCGAACTAAAAACACACCACAGATCGAGGAATCCCGATAAACCATGGGGCACTGGCCTTAGTGCAAGAGTTAGAGAAAAAGCTAGAATTAAAGCTAGCAGTACAACCAGTAATTCATCAGCTTTGACTTCATTAAAATTTGATCAGGAGAGACTTAGGAAAAAGGCTGAGAAAAATATTCCACCGCCAATCCAGCGAGGATGTGCTAAGAATGATAATGATAATGAACCTGATTGTAGTACACCTGCACCATCACCCACAAAAATGACAAACGGCAGCTAGCAAATATTGTAGGCAAAGGAAGAATATTTCGACAAGTATTAAGTTCAAATATTTTAAGATTATGCTATTCCTGCCGGGCATGATGATTATTGATCAGGATGCTAGCTGTGCTGTTGGGGTGGCAGGAGCGTGGTTCCACTTTTCGCGCGCAGCTTGCGAGCACGAAAATGTGGCCACGTTCCTGACAGGACCCCAACGGCACCAAGCATTTATTCACAATAAAAATTAATTAATCTTAATTAATGTTTTCTGGATTGCTTCGTCGTTACACTCCTCGCAATGACAATATGTTACATCACACTACAAACGACAAACAACAAACTCTTAACAACTAACTGATTAAATGCTAACAGAGCACCTAACGTCACATTAAGCTACCAACATATTGCGTAGTACAAATTGCAAGATCCCGCCATGACGAAAATATTCTACTTCGTTGGCGGTATCCAACCTACACAACAAGTCAATTTTTTCTTCACCACCACCTTGACGGTGAATAACCGCTTGCATAGTCATACCGGGTTTAATGTCACCTTCTAAGCCGATAATATCAAAAGTTTCCGGGCCTTCTAAACCTAGAGTTTTACGATCAGCGCCCGCTTTAAATTCTAACGGCAACACACCCATGCCGATCAAATTAGATCGATGAATACGCTCAAAACTTTCTGCAATCACTGCTTTCACACCCAACAGCAAGGTACCTTTTGCCGCCCAATCACGCGATGATCCAGTACCATATTCTTTCCCAGCTACCACAACCAATGGCGTTCCTGCTTCTTGATATTGCATCGCCGCATCGTAAATTGCCATTTGTTCGCCACTAGGAATATGCTTAGTAAATCCACCTTCGACACCTGGCACCAATTCATTGCGAATGCGAATATTAGCAAACGTTCCACGCATTAGCACTTCATGATTACCGCGACGCGAACCATACGAATTAAAATCTTTTGGCTCGATACCTTTGCTAATTAAATATTTCCCTGCTGGGCTATCTGGTTTAATCGCCCCAGCCGGTGAAATATGATCGGTAGTAATGCTATCGCCAAATAATGCTAATATGTAAGCACCGTTGACATTGGTTAATGGCTTCGGCTCTTTCGTTAAACCAACAAAAAATGGCGGCAACCGTACATAAGTTGAATCTTGTTGCCATTCATAAGTTTTGCTGCTTGTCACTTTAATATTTTGCCAAGTTTTATCACCAGTAAACACATCAGCATATTGAGTGCGAAACATATCTTGATCGATTTTCGCAACTTCAGCTGCGACATCCGCATTACTCGGCCAAATATCTTTTAAATAAACTGGATTACCCGCTTTATCTTCACCCAATGCTTCTTTAGTTAAATCAATTCGCGTAGTACCTGCTAAAGCAAACGCTACAACTAACGGTGGTGATGCTAACCAATTCGCTTTAACTAATGGATGGATCCGCCCTTCAAAGTTACGGTTCCCTGACAATACTGCCGACATGGATAAATCACCTGCAGTGACTGCTTTAGCAATTGGTTCTGGTAAAGGCCCCGAGTTACCGATGCAGGTTGTACAACCATAACCAACTAAGTTAAACCCTAATTCATCTAAATATTTTTGCAACCCAGCTTTATGTAAATAATCTGTAACAACTTTAGAACCTGGCGCTAATGACGTTTTTACCCAAGGCTTACGTTGCAAACCTTTAGCTAAGGCGTTTTTCGCTAACAATCCTGCTGCCATTAACACCGTTGGATTTGATGTGTTAGTACAACTGGTAATTGCAGCAATGACGACATCACCATGTTGCAAACTATAATTTTCGCCTTCAACTTGCACTTTTTTAGCTTTTTCACTGCTTTTGCCCGTGTCATCTAATAAATGTTCAAAGGTTTCAGCTAGCTTTGGTAATGGCACACGATCTTGCGGACGTTTAGGCCCAGCCAAACTCGGCTCTACTGAGCTTAAATCTAAATAAAGTGAATCTGTAAATAACGGATCAGGCGTATTTTCATCACGCCACAAACCTTGCGCTTTACAATAGGCTTCAACTAACGCTAAAGTTTCCTCAGGGCGCCCAGTTAAATGCATATACTCTAAAGTTATTTTATCAATTGGGAAAAACCCGCAAGTTGCACCATATTCCGGTGACATGTTAGCTATGGTCGCACGATCTGCTAACGGTAATTCATTTAAACCAGAACCGTAGAATTCAACAAATTTGCCTACCACACCTTTTTGCCGCAACATTTGGGTGACCGTTAATACCAAATCTGTCGCTGTGATCCCTTCGCGTAATTTGCCTTCTAATTTAAAACCAATAACTTCTGGAATTAACATTGAGATTGGTTGGCCTAACATTGCAGCTTCAGCTTCAATGCCACCAACACCCCAGCCTAATACACCTAAACCATTAATCATTGTGGTATGGCTATCGGTACCAACTAACGTATCAGGATACGCATAAAGTTCATCGCCAAGTTGTTTGCTCCACACACCTCTACCTAAATATTCTAAATTAACTTGGTGACAAATCCCGGTGCCGGGCGGCACCACACGAAAATTATGAAATGCATCTTTACCCCAACGCAAAAATTCATAACGCTCACGGTTACGTTGCATTTCAATTTCAGTATTTAATTTATAAGCATTTGACGAGGCGAATCGATCAACTTGCACGGAATGATCAATGACTAAATCAACTGGTGAGATTGGATTAATTTTTTCAGGATCACCGCCTAAAGCTTGCATTGCATCACGCATCGCTGCTAAATCAACTACAGAAGGCACACCGGTAAAATCTTGCAACAATACTCGAGCTGGTCGATAGGCAATTTCACAATGCGAACTTTGCTTGTCTAACCATTGGGCAATTGCTTTAATATCATTATGCGTTACTGAAACATCATCTTCATAACGTAATAAATTTTCGAGTAATACTTTTAATGAAAATGGCAGTCGAGATACATCACCTAAGCCCGCAGCTTCGGCTGCAGGAATACTGTAATAATGATATTTTTGTGTGCCGACAGTTAATGTTTGACGGACTTTCAACGTATCTTTGCTTTGCTTCTGCACAGTGTTTCTCCTTCGAGATATGCCATCCCGTCATTGCGAGCATAGCGAAGCAATCCAGGAAGTTTCTAAGTAAAAATACTAGATTGCTTCGCTATGCTCGCAATGACGAGATAGCCTAAGTTAAAATTACCTGGATTCTAGCACATAATTTTTCTTTATATAACTTCATTATTTGCCAGGCAAACACGCGGTTGAGAACTAATTAAACTTATATAAAAACTAATTAATTAGCCTAAATATTAAGTAAATACATTTACTTTTTTGATTTTTCTGTTACCCTTGCGGCAACCTAGCAATCTGAAAATGATTGGTAACAAAATTACCATCTAGTGCGAGAATATACTATGCAGATACCATTACCTGAGTATACCAAACTCATAGATTCCGGCGAACTCCATATTAAATTTGAACCCAGCTTAGATATCGTGATGATCGTTGTTATTCACAGTACTAAGTTAGGCCCCACTCTAGGTGGCTGCCGGATGGTAGAATATCCCGATCTTGATTCAGCAATTTTAGACGCAGTACGTTTAGCACGTGGCATGAGTTTCAAAGCAGCCATGTGTCAAATGGCATTAGGTGGTGGTAAATCAGTAATTATTAAATCATCCAAAATACAAGACACTTCAAACCGTGAAAAAGTATTTGAAATTTTCGGCCGCTTTGTTGAAGATCTTGGTGGACGTTATATCACTGCAGTTGATAGTGGCACTACTATTACGGATATGGAAATTGCTGCAAAGCATACAAAATATGTCTCTAGTCGTGCTGCTTCAGGCAACCCCGCGCCATTTACTGCACATGGTGTTCGCCGTGCTATTCAAGCAGCGGTGAAATTTAAACTTGGCCGTGACGACATTCAAGGAATTCATGTCGCCATTCAAGGTGTAGGTCATGTCGGCTACAACTTAGCAAAAGAATTACATAAGTTAGGCGCTAAATTAACGGTGAATGATATCAATCACGAATCTGTGCAACGTTGTGTTGATGAATTTAATGCAACTCCGGTCAGTGCAGAAGAAATCATTACACAACGTTGTGATGTTTATGCGCCATGTGCTTTAGGTGGCGCTATTAACGATGACACGGTGAAAACATTAGATTGTGATATTGTTTGCGGCGCAGCTAACAATCAATTGTTAGAACTGCATCATGGCGAAATGTTGCATCAGCGCGATATTCTCTATACTCCTGATTATGTCATTAATGCTGGTGGTTTAATTCATTGCGGCACACCTTTCGTTGGTTTGAGTGATGCACAACGCCATGAAAAAATCGAACAAATTTATGGTAACACCATGGCAATCTTTGAACGCGCTGACAAAGAACAAAAACCCACAGCAATTGTCGCTGATTTAATTGCGAAAGAACGTTTGGGGCTTTAGTAGACACTGTTTTACTGAATTTTAGTTGTATACATCGTCATTGTGAGGAGTGCAACGACGAAGCAATCCAGAAATTGTCTAAGCTAATTCACATTAGTTTAAGTCTCTGGATTGCTTCGTCGTTGCACTCCTCGTAATGACGGGACACAAAACTCGACATAAAATTAAGAATGAAATTAAGAAGGAGTGAATATATTGGAAACCACAAAATCTACTTCCACAAAATCAAAATCCACTATCACCGCTGAATTCACTATTGCTTATACGCAATTTCTTGATGCCGTCGGCAAACCGACTCAACCACTCCCCAAGTTTGCAACAAAACCTGATGAATTAATTCGTCTTTATAAATTAATGGTATTAACACGAACCTTCGATACTAAAGCGATTAGTTTACAACGCACTGGCAAACTTGGCACATATGCTTCTTCACTAGGTCAAGAAGCGGTTGCCGTTGGAGTTGGCGCAGCTATGCATGCTGATGACATTTTTGCGCCCGCATATCGTGAATATGGTGTACAGCTACAACGTGGAGTAAAAATGCAAGATATTCTTGCGTTTTGGGGTGGTGATGAGCGCGGTAGTGACTTTGCGAACAAACATGATTTTCCAATGTGTGTACCCATCGCTAGCCAATATTTACATGCTGCTGGTGCTGCAAAAGCAATGCAATTACAAGGTCAATCACGTGCTGTAGTTGCAGTCGGTGGTGATGGTAGTACGTCACAAGGTGATTTTTACGAAGCAGTTAATGTTAGTGGTGCTTGGAATTTACCGATCGTATTTGTCGTGTGTAATAACCAATGGGCTATTTCCGTACCATTGCGTAGTCAAACTCGTTGCCAAACGTTAGCACAAAAAGCCATTGCTGGTGGCATTCCCGGCGAGCAAGTTGATGGCAATGATTTAATTGCGGTGCGCAATGCTGTTGCCAATGCAATTGAAAAAGCACGCAATAATGGTGGCCCCAGTTTAATTGAAGCGATCACTTATCGCTTACATGATCACACAACAGCAGATGATGCGGGTCGTTATCGTGATGAAAGTGAAGTAAAAGAAGCATGGCAACGCGATCCTATTTTGCGCTTGCGTAATTACTTAAAAGATCTTAAAGCTTGGTCAGATGATCAAGAACAAGAATTATTAACCACATCTAAACAACAAGTCGATGCCGCAGTTGCAGACTATTTACAAGCTAAACCACAACCTACAACAGCTATTTTAGATTATTTATATGAATCCGTTCCTGAGGCTTACCAAGATCAATACCAACAATTATCAACTACCAAGAGGAGCGCTTAATCATGGCAGAAATAACTTTAGTTGAAGCAGTTAATCAAGCGCTCGCATATGAAATGAGCCAAGATAAAGATGTTGTTGTGTTGGGTGAAGATATTGGCGTTAATGGTGGTGTATTTCGCGCTACTGTTGATCTGATTGATAAGTATGGACCAGAACGTGTTATTGACACGCCACTAGCTGAATCCATGATCGCAGGTCTTACTGTTGGCATGGCTGCTCAAGGTTTAAAACCAGTCGCTGAATTTCAATTTATGGGTTTTATCTATCCCGGGTTTAATCAAATTGTATGTCATGCTGCGCGTATGCGTAATCGTACTCGTGGACGATTAAGTTGCCCAGCAGTATTTCGAGCGCCTTATGGCGGAGGCATTCATGCGCCTGAACATCATTCAGAAAGCACCGAAGCATTATTTGCTCATATTCCTGGTTTAAGAGTTGTTATTCCTTCAACGCCGGCGCGCGCATACGGTTTATTGCTAGCAGCGATCCGCGAGCCTGATCCAGTTATATTTCTTGAACCTAAACGTATTTATCGTTTTGTTAAACAACATGTGCCGGATAATGGTGAAGCATTGCCACTAGATAGATGTTTTGTGTTGCAAGAAGGCAACGATGTAACTTTAGTTACTTGGGGTGCGATGATCAAAGAAACGTTAGCTGCGGCAAAACAATTACAAGCGCAAGGTGTGAGTGTCGAAATTATTGATGTCGCTACCGTAAAACCTTTAGATATAGAAACTATCTTGGCTTCAGTTGAAAAAACTGGACGTTGTGTTGTTGTTCACGAAGCTGCAAAAACATGTGCAGTCGGTGCTGAAATTGCCGCACAAATTGCTGAAAAAGGTTTAATGGATTTACATGCACCGGTACAACGCGTTACTGGTTTTGATGCTGTTATGCCGTATTTCAAACTTGAAAAACAATATATTCCCGATGAAGCTAAAATCATTGCGGCAGTGCAACATACGTTGGAGTTTTAAGCCATGAAAATTTTTCGTTTACCCGATCTTGGTGAAGGTTTACCTGATGCTGAAGTCAATCAATGGCATGTTAAAGTGGGTGATGAAGTCAAAGCTGATGAACCTTTAGTATCGATGGAAACGGCTAAAGCAGTAGTAGAAGTGCCTGCACCTAGAAGTGGAAAAATTATTAAATTACATGGTAACGCAGGCGATATAATTAAAACAGGTGCACCATTAGTAGAATTTGCTGATGGTGAGGAAGATAACGCTAGTGTAAAAACAACAACTGCAACACCAAAAACTGTTACCACAGAGCCAACAAAACAAGCTTCTGCCGATGCTATTTTTCACTTGCCTGATCTAGGTGAAGGCTTGCCTGACGCCGAGATAAATCAATGGCATGTTAAAGAAGGTGATGAAATTAAAACTGATGAACCATTAGCATCAATGGAAACGGCTAAAGCAGTAGTAGAAGTGCCCTCTCCGCGCAGCGGCAAAATTAAAAAACTCTATGGTAAAGTTGGTGATATCATAAAAACACATGCACCATTAGTTGAATTTGAGTCTACTTCGACTGTTGCGATCAGTGAAGATGCTGGAACTGTTGTTGGCAACATTGAAGTTAGCGGACAGATTCTGGATGAATCTCCTACTGGCGTTAAACCATTACGTCGTCGCAAAACCGATAAAATTAAAGCGCTACCAGCAGCACGCATTCTAGCAAAAAACGCTAACATTGATTTAATCACTTTAACACCAACTGGCCCACAAGGAATTATTACAGTTAATGACGTTAAAGCAGCTCTAACTCAAACGAGCGCAACAGTTGCTACAACAACACCTACAGGCCCCGCAATTGAAGGAGCTAAACCATTGCGAGGTGTGCGCCGACAAATGGCGATAGCTATGTCACAATCACATAAACACATTGTACCAGTAACATTAATTGATGATGCTGATATCCATGCGTGGCCTAAAAAGACAGATATTACTTATCGATTAATTCGTGCGATTGTGGTTGCCTGTAAACAAGAACCGACATTAAATGCCTGGTTTGACACTCAACACAATGCCCGTAAATTACATGATGAAGTGCATCTTGGTTTAGCGATGGATTCTGCTGATGGTTTATTTGTTCCCGTCATTAAAAATGTTGAAAAACAATCAGCCAAACAATTACGTGAACACATCAATACATATAAAACACAAGTTCGTGATCGTAGTATTCCACCGGAAAATTTGCGTGATGGTACAATCACGTTATCGAATTTTGGAATGTTCGCCGGGAAATACGCTAATCCTATTATTGTGCCACCGACCGTTGCTATTTTAGGCTGCGGGCGTTTGCACGAACAAGTAGTTGCAGCGAATGGCAAACCAGAAATTCATCGCGTTATGCCATTATCATTAACATTTGATCATCGCGCCGCAACTGGCGGCGAAGCTGCACGATTCTTAGCAGCAGTGATTGCCGATCTGCAGTTAGCGAAGTAATTTTTATTTTGAATGTCATTGCGAGGAGCGTAGCGACGAAGCAATCCAGGAAATTTTAAGTTAAGTTTTCTGGATTGCTTCGTCGTTTCACTCCTCGCAATGACGTTAGCTTAATCACTTTGTCATTTTTAGTGGGACGAAGCGTTTAAACTTGCCGGTTTCTTGATGGCGAGCAATGCTATCGACGATCATGACTTTAATATCAGGTGTTGTTAGTCCTGCTTGTTGTAATTTTTTAATTAATGCTTGTGTGATCTGGTCACAATTAACTTCGCCATTAGCAATGATTTTAATACTTGCTCCAGTTGTTGTTTGCTTTACTTGATATTCAATGATCTCTGGCTCTTGACCGAGAATATGGCGAAACACCATGGGGTGAATTTGCAGATCGTTACCATACATAAACCAATCATCAGTGCGACCTTTTATATCTTTCGCAATCCGATAAGCTGATTTTGTGCTTGTGGTAATATGAACAACATCATCGACTTCATAACGAATAATTGGCAATGTATAGTTATATAAATTAGTGATCAATAATTTTTTTGCTGCTTCAGGTTTATTAATTGATTGTAGCTCATCGTCTACAGCTTCAATGATAGCAAAATCTTCTGATAACAACATACCCTCATGCTCATCACTTTCTACTCCCATGACTCCAACTTCAACACTGCCCCACATATTATTAACTTTCAAATCCCATGCTTGTTTGATCACTTGCCTTGCATCTTGATCCAATGGCTCTGAGTTAGTTGAAACTCGTTGTGGTTTAATTATTAATCTACCCTCTAATGCTTGTTTAGCAAGCTCTTGGATCACTAAACTAAAGCCAATCAAATGAGTTGGCTGAATGTGGTTAAGTTGCTCACAGATTTTAAGTAATGGCGTATCTGCGCTAATGCAATAAGCTTGCATTGCTGGCTCTGGAGTAATTGAAAACAATGGCGTACTCGCATGAATTAATGTGGGTGCGGTTAACACTGCAATTTTTTTCTTACCAGCAATTGGTTTTTGTAATTCATCACGATATTGATAACGAAAAGTAGCACACCCTACTTTGACAAAAAAATCAATATCCCAAATGAATAAACCACGTTTTCCGGTTGAACCGCCAGTTGCCGTAAAATAATATTTATCTTGATAAAAAGGATTGTTAAACTTGCCTTCACGGTATTGTTGTAAATGATCCTCAGCAATCGCTTTAGTGATCCCAGGAACACAAATGATCTGATCCCAATGATCCATAATATCTTGTTTCGTTGTCGGAGGAATTTTTTCTACATCGCTTAATTGTAGATTGTCGATATCAAGATGTTGGCAACGTTGCTGATACCATGGTGAATGTTTACAGACATGTTGTAATAATTGACGTAATTGAGTAAGTTGGTGCGCTTCAATCTGAGTCCGATCCCATGTGGTACGTTGCACATACTCAGGTAAATGCGCCTGCACTTTTGCGATTATCTTATCGTGTACAGTTTGATACGACATCAGCTACATTCCATTGCTACGCTGTTTTATTTGTCAGCTCATCTGGCGCAAAATCATCAACTGCAATGACTTCTAAACGCAATTTATCCATTTCTAATAATTCATCAGCTTGCGATTGTGTAATAATTTTTTTCGCTAATGCATCAGTAACTTTAGCGGCAAACGTCAAACCAGAGATTTTACCTTCTTTGGCTGCATGCTTAATAATTTTTTCCTGATCTTTTAATGCGAGCACTCGCTCAAAACACTTGCCTACTTTTCCAACAAAATTATGCTCCGTAGGTGCAACATAAGCTCCTGCCGTTAAACGTTCTCGCATTGGTGATTTCGATATTAAACGACGCGTGATTTTTTTGCTGAGTGCGTCTTTAGGTTCTTCAAGATGCACGCCTAATGGAAAAGTAATAACTCGCAATAAAATACCGACGAAACGATTAGGGAAATTAGCCAAGTAACTATTAAATTGCTTTTTAATAGTATTAATAATGTCATGCAAAGTTAATTCAACTAACGGATAATCTTCATCATGCTCACCTTGATCAATAAAATGCTTCAACACTGCAGAGCCAATATATAGCATGCTAAAAATATCTGATAAGCGCCCGGAAAGAATTTCACGACGTTTTAATTGCCCACCTAATATTCCCATAGAAATATCAGCTGTAATAGCAAATGCTGCGCTAAACCGTGATAATTTTTGGAAATATTTTTTGGTTCTGCCTGGTGGTGAACCTGCCAATTTAGAACACGTTAAACCTAATAATAATGATCGCACAATATTGCTAACTACCATTCCCATGTGTGCGAATATTGCTTCATCAAATTGTTTAAGGCTATCAATTTGATCGCCATCTATCGCCGCTTCCAATGATTTTAAAATATAGGGATGACAACGAATTGCACCTTGACCAAAAATAATTAAGCATCGCGTTAAGATATTTGCACCTTCAACAGTTACACCAATTGGAAAACCTTGATAATTACGCCCTAAATAATTTTTTGGCCCTAGACAGATCCCTTTGCCACCGTGGATATCCATAGCATCATTCGCTACTTTGCGCGCCGATTCAATCGCATGATATTTAACAATAGCTGATGGCACTGCAGGTTTTTCTCCAAGATCAATTAAAGTTGTAGTTAAACGTCGTGCTGAATCAATCAAATACGTGTTACCAGCAATGCGTGTTAACGCTTCTTCAACACCTTCAAAATGACCGATTGGCGTATTAAATTGTTCACGAATACGCGCATAAGCACCAGAAGAAAATGCCACAACTTTAGCACCACCAATAGCACTAGCAGGTAGCGTTATAGCGCGTCCTACCGATAAACATTCAACTAACATTCTCCAACCATGACCTGCCATTTTAGTACCGCCAATGATCCAATCAACTGGCACAAACACATCTTTACCTTGGATAGGCCCGTTTTGAAAAGGAATGTTTAACGGAAAATGACGTCGACCAATGGTTATGCCTGGAGTGTTTCTTGGAATTAACGCACAAGTGATCCCAATATCTTCTTTATCACCTAATAAATGATCGGGATCAAATAACCGAAACGCTAAACCAATTATGGTTGCGATTGGCGCTAACGTAATATAACGTTTATTCCAATTTAAGCGAATGCCAATGATTTCTTTACCTTCATGTTGCCCCTTACACACAATACCCACATCAGGAATGGCGGTTGCATCGGAACCGGCAATTGGCCCAGTTAAGGCAAAACAAGGGATTTCTTCACCTTTCGCTAAGCGTGGCAATAAATGATCTTTTTGTTCATCAGTACCATATTTCATTAACAATTCAGCTGGGCCTAATGAATTTGGTACTGCAACTGTAGAGCCGACGGTGATACTAGAACCATAGATCCGCGCTAAAATTTCTGAATTTGCAAATGCTGAAAAATCTTTGCCGCCATATTGTTTAGGAATAATAAAACTAAAGAAACCTTGTTCTTTGATAAATTGCCAAACTTCTGGTGGCAAATCACAATTTTTATGCGTGATCTCCCAATCATTGATCATCGAGCAAAGTTCATTTACTGGGCCATCTAAAAATGCTTGTTCTTCTTTAGTTAGTTGTGGCTTAGGATATTTCAATAACACTCGCCAATCTGGGTAACCTGAAAATAATTCGCGGCCCCAACTTACCGTGCCTGCTTTAATTGCTTGTTGCTCGGTTTCGGATATTTTTGGCATTGCCCGTCGATATAATTTTAATAAGCGTTTTGAAAGTAATTGGCGCCGGATGGGTTTTACATTTAGGATTACTGCAATACCAATGAAGAAAATCGCCGCGATGGTTTTGAAGATAACATGTGCCGGGCTAAAGTAACAATAAAATCCTAATAAAACTAAAAATGACAATGTCCATACACTTAAAGAAGAGCGTTTATACGCTAACGCAAAAAATGCGCCAATAACGATTAACCACCAAACTAATGCCATTTTGTGCTCCTTTTTTTAATTTATTTATTCCTAATCATTATGGTCACGACAACAACATAATCTTGTCACATTGTCATTGCGACCGCGAGCAACGCGCAGCGGGAAGCAATCCAGAGATTTTCTAATTTAAAATTACTGGATTGCTTCGTCCCCTTCGGGTCCTCGCAATGACGATCTCTCATAATTACTTTCTATGATGATTCCTGATCCTCAAACTGACTAGCAATCACGACCACCGCATGCTCAATCAATTTATTGCCAACTTGCAGTTGCGGTGCCGGGGTTGGCATTACCGCCGCTACCATTGTGCGACTACGATATTTTGGCTTAGGTGTTGTAATGTTAATGCCACCAAAATTAATTAAATGAATTTGAAAATCTTGTTGCGGGTAGATTTTATTAAGCTCGGCAATTTCTGCTTTTGCTTGTTGATAAAGTTTCATGCGTAATGCTTTACGAACTTTAGCAATATCTGCCATGCTAGGAGTAAATTCAATCGATTGGATTTTTAAAGTAAACCCTGGTTTGCTCGCTTGCTTCGCTTTGCCGCGTAAACCTGGCAATGTCGCTTCAGCGATACGTGCTTGCGCCGTCACATTGACTTGCTCCAAACCAGATTGGCCTTGGCTGCGCTGATAATTGGTTATATGCCATTGCGCCTTATTATCAATTTGTTGCAGCTTTTGCATGATGTGTTGATGCGCTTGCGCTAGCTGCGTTTTATTTAAGGTGGCATTGATAGCGACAATAACTTTAGCGGTTTTAGTTTGCACCCATTGCTGCGCTTGTAACTGAAGGATAATGCGATTTAACCGTGGCCGATTTGAATCATTATCCGCATATACATTGGTGAAAGCCATTAATGAACAAGATATAAACAGCAATAAGGTGATGATTTTACGCATAATTTTCCTCCATAAGAGCTTTTTTGAGTATATCATACAACTTATTGATATATAGGTATTTTTTATGAACAGTCTAGCTGAGTTTTGCTGTCACTTGGCTTGCAAATATGGCGAATTAATGGTATATTAGGGATATAAAAATTTTAAGATCAATCACTTGGATATGAGGTAATAATTATGGGTCCATACGAACATATAGCAAAATTTGCTCACGAACTTCGAAATACGTTAAGAAACGCTTTATCAGGTTTTGGTTTTGTTCAAGGTGATACAAAACAACCACAGCGTGAAAATAAAAAATCTCAGCCTCATACCAGTGCGATGTTAAACTTTGCCATTCGTCAACCAGTGCAACCAGCTGCCGTTGGAGGCGCTACAGGTGTTGTGCCACATCCAGTTCTGATAGGCCCTCAACATGATGGTATGACTGATGCTCATGTAGCTCAAGATGCAAATCGCAATGTCGATCTTAAAGCAAAAGTGAAAGCCGATGCACAACGTGCTACTACTAAGGCTAACGATGCGCCAGAAAATCAACCTGAGTTAAATAATACACTTACTAATGCTAATGACCTAAAATACAATCACACACCGACAAAAGGTCATACATTTAGACCATCACCATTCTAATTGATTTTTTCCTAGGATCTGCGTGCTCTTTAGCACGCAGATAATTATATATAGATTTTCTGGATTGCTTCGTCGTTACACTCCTCGCAATGACGAACTTTATATTAACAAGTGCTATATATTCATTCACTAGCCTAGCTATACCACTTCATAACTGGCTATACCATTTCATGGTATGATATTCTAAAATTCTTATTAGCTTGCAAGGATGATACGTTAAATGGATTTTATCCGCCAAAAAATAGCAATCAAGCTGCTGCGCATTCCGGTCTATGAGATCACCATAATTTTACTCGGCTGTATCATGATCAATGAATTCTTTGTTGGTCTCAATGTTGGCTGGTTCACACCCGTCGGGTTTTTTACTCAAGTAATGCGTTTTGTTCACGAAGGTGGCGCACCGTTGTGGTGGAAATCTATGCTTATCGGTATGGCCAATCATGCTCAAGTGTTTGCCCTGCTACTTGAAGTTTTTCTGGCAGTCACCGGGATTTTAGCTGTACTATTAATTTTACGTGGTATTGTTGCGATCGTTATTGCGATCTTTTGTTTTATGCTATGGATAACTCAGTGGCAATATCCATCCAGCTGGATCTTCGAATTATTATTTCCAGCCACCATTGGTTTATGTGCTGGCATTGCAACTTTGCGTCATAAAATATTAGGTGATAGTTTTTTTGGTAAACTTCCTATTATTTGGCGATTCATTTTTATTATCATCGCCTCAGCTTGGTTATGGTATGCCTTCACTTTGTCAAAAAATGGTGACATGCACAACCTCACCATTGCCTGGCAAACAGCGATAAGTGTTTTTATATTATTGTTAGGTTTGTTAGGGCTTGATCAACTCAGATCATTAAATAAAAATCCTATGCAAAACAAAATCCCGTGGGCAGACATTATTATCATTATTATTGGTGCAATGTTGATAGTACAAGTGTATGCTGATGCGGCATTACAATGGTACACAACTAAAGGTTATGCTGCACTTGCTGCAAGCTATGCTAAAACTGGCGCTTCCCCAAAATGGTTTAAATCTTTTTTAAGTTGGTCGGCACAACAAGCCAGTATTTTTGTATATGCTCAAGCTATCTTTGAAACTGCTGCCGCTGTTACTTTAACAACGTTAATTTTACGCGGCCCAATGCTGTTATTATCAACTGGCTTATTTGCTATTTTAATGTATGCAGAATTTGGCGTTGTGCCTCATGGGCCTGCGCATTTACTCAATCCACCAAATTGGGTATGGGAATTAATGTTTGTCACTATTGTAGGTTTGTTTTTAAGTTTGCAAAAATTAGGTGAATTCATTAATGCTAAAACTATCAAAGATGCTTTACTTGGACCCAAAATATTTAATTCTTTATTCTATTTATGGCGAATTCTTATCGCTGTATTTGCCAGCATTGCTTTATCCATAGCATGTTATGGAACACATATTGGTAAAATAGCTTATATTAATATTACCTGGCAAGCGGGATTAACGTTTTTTATTTGTTTAATCATTAATGCTGCACTTGATTACTGGCGAAAAAAAGCTGATTAATTACGGCAATTGACACTTGTCTCCAATCTTACTAATTTATATAGTAATATAGGGTTATTAATTTAAATGGATTTTAATTTATGACAATGCAAACACTCCAACAAAATAATACTTACCGCATCGGCCAAGTCGTGCCAAGCTCTAATGTCACCATGGAAATTGAGATCGCTTCGATGTTGCGAGCGCGCGAAACTATTCTTCCAGAACGATTCTCTTGTCATAGCAGCCGGATCCGCATGCGCAATATTAATATTGCTGAACTCAAAGCAATGAACCAAACTATTAAACAAGGTGTTCGTGCACTCTTAGATGCTGACATAGATATCATTGCTTTTGCTTGTTTAGTAGCTATTATGGCTGAAGGTCATGGTGCTCATCATCATTTAACTGAAACATATAATAAATATATTCAAAGCCAACAATCTGCCATCACTTTCAACACCAGTGCTGGCGCATTGCTTAATGCATTGAAGATATTACAAGCTAATAACATTGTTTTGATCGCACCCTATGGTGATGATTTAACAAAAGTACTGATTGATTACCTTACTCATGAGAATTTTAATGTTATTGATTATCACAATTTATCGGTAACTGAAAATACAAAAGTCGGCAGGCTTGAACAGCACAAACTTATGGATTATGTGTCCAATTTAAAACATCATCAAGCTGATGTGATCGTGATTTCTGCCTGCGTACAAATGCCCAGCCTAACAATGATTGAAAAAGCCGAGACTGAATTTAATAAACCAGTGATATCAGCTGCAACAGCCACAATGTTTCAATTATTAAAAACCTTAAAATTATCTGCACAAGTACCGAACGCTGGCAAACTTCTTTCAGGTATTTTCTAGAAGTTATTAGACGTTTTCTGGATTGCTTCGTCCCCTTCGGGTCCTCGCAATGACGGAATGGTACACTTTGAAGTAATATGAATAACCTTTTTATGATCTTGATTTGTTTTAATGTGTTCTAAAATAATTGGCTTCACCAGGTTAGGAAAATTCCAAATTATTTTTATTAATTTTCTTATAATTAAAATTTCTGGGCATCGTGTTGGCAATTCTGCTCTTGAACGAAATAAATACCGCCAATTACGTTTAGCTACTCGCCAATAGCAAGTATATCTTGGAAAATCTAGAAAAATTATTGTATCTGCTTTTTCAAGTGCGATTTTAGAAACGCCATCAATAATCCATGTTGGCTTTTCAGTAAGTTGATTAATGATTGCATTTTTTTGTTCTGTAGGGGTTAATTTCCAGCCTGACTGCCATACAATCTTATCTAAATGAATCACTTCTTTAATATTAAGATCATAGGCCAATTTACGAACCAATGTCGTTTTGCCTGAGCCAGCATTGCCAGTAACTAAAATTTTCATGTTATGCAGCGTAACAGAAATCAGAGAAATAGCTATAAGCTGGCTTGATCCTAGGCAAAAAATTGTTACAATAGCGCCAAAGTAACAGCTCAAAAGCAAAGCAATAGGATCTTAACATGCCACAATATGAGTTAAGTTTATCTCCAATACAACTTAAAGTCCGACTGGGTTGTTATCCCGATGAGCGTGAAACACCACAAACAGTTGACTGTCATATCAAGTTAAAATTTAAACAAATGCCACAAGCCTGCACAACTGACAATATTGCCGATACCATTTGTTATCAGCAACTTTCTAATGAGCTGCAAGCAGCTTGTGATCAACGTGAATTTAAATTGATCGAATACTTAAGTGCAGAATTAATTCAGCAAATTAATGGATCCTCACCATTGATTGAAAAAGTATCATTAAAAGTTATTAAAAATCCCCCGCTAGATAATGTGCCCGCTTGTGCTTTTAGCATTATTGATGAATAGCTAGGATTATTATGTCAGATACTATTGTTTTAGGCTTAGGAAGCAATAAACCTTGTGCATTAAGTCACTTGCGTAAGGCAGTTCAAGCTTTAGATCACTTGCCACAATTCACTATCACATCAATTTCTAATGTTTATCAATCAGCCGCCCTGCTCCCTGATAATGCTCCAGCAGCCTGGCAACAACCTTTTTTAAATATTGCGGTAAAATGTCAAACACAACTTAATCCACAAACTTGCTTAGCAATTATTAAAAACTTGGAACAATCTTTAGGGCGACAAATAACTCAACGCTGGGCGCCACGGCTCATTGATATCGATATCCTTATTTGGGATGATCATTATTATCAAGAAAATAATTTAACTATCCCACATAAAGGCTTGTTAGACCGTGCATTTGCCTTGCGACCATTATTAGATGTTTGGCCAACATGGCGACACCCACAATACCCTGATCAGTCGCTTGATATGTTTCAAGATCACACTGATCCACAAGATACATTTAAAACTAACTTACGGATCAAACCACCTCATATCGTTGGTATTTTGAATGTCACCCCAGATTCATTTTCTGATGGTGGTCATTTTATCCAATCTGAAGCTGCATTAGATCAAGTTAAAGCCATGCTGGAAGCTGGTGCAGAAATCATCGATATTGGTGCTGAATCGACTCGCCCTACTGCGGCTAATATTGATCCACAAACGGAATGGCAGCGACTTGAGCCTATTCTGGTAACCATTAATCAATTGCTAACAACTTATGCAACACCATTTACTCCCAAAATCAGTTTAGACACTCGCCACCCAGCTACGCTCGAACGAGCATTGCAGCTTATTGATATCGCTTGGATCAACGACGTAGAAGGCAAACATATAAAGCAATTTGCTGCGATGCTTAAAGCCAGTAAACTGAAATATGTGATGATGCACAATCTCGGTGTACCGCCTAAAAAGCAGCAAGTTCTAGGTGATTCCCCATTAACTGAAATACATGACTATTTTGTTAACAATATTAGGACACTGACTCAAGCTGGGGTAACGACCGATCAGATCATTATTGATCCAGGCATTGGTTTTGGTAAATCGATCTGGCAAAATCGTTTGATATTGAATAATATAAGCAAATTAAAATGCTTTGAGTTGCCGATCTTAATTGGCCACTCGCGAAAATCATTTATACAGTCGATCAACCATGTTGCGGCTAATGAAAGAGATATAGAAACGCTTGCATTGACATTACTCACTCAACAACATGCTGACTATTTACGGGTGCATAATGTTGAATGGACCCAGCGAGCTTTAACAGTTAATGATTGGTTTCAACAATAAAGGAGACAATAATGCCTACTGAAATGTTTACAACTCAACTCAATCAAGAACTTGATAAATTACATTTACTGAAACATCCATTTTATCAAGCTTGGTCTGCTGGAGAATTATCTTTAGATGATCTGCGCACATATGCTTGCCAATATTATCATCACGTTAATGCTTTTCCACGTTACATCAGTGCAACTCACAGTAACTGTGATTCATTAGAACAACGCCAAGTGTTGCTGGAAAACTTAATGGAAGAAGAACATGGCGACGGTAATCATCCAAACTTGTGGCTAGAATTTGCTGAGGGTTTAGGCTTAGCACGAGATGATGTCATCAATTGCAAACCTAACCAAGCAACTGCTAAGTTAATTAAACGTTTTCTTGACTGTGGCCGACAAAGTTATGCGGCTGGTTTAGGTGCACTGTATACTTACGAACGCCAAGTGCCTGATACTGCTAAAAGTAAAATTGAAGGCTTAGCAAAATTTTATAATATTGATGATGAACGTACGACTAAATTCTTTGACGTGCATTTAACTGCCGATAAAGAACATTCACAAGATGCCGCAAACTTACTCGAGCAACTTAGCCCAAGTGAACAAGCAGAAGCTAAAACTGCAGCTTTAGGCATTGCTAATGAATTGTGGGATTTCTTAAGCGGCATTCAGCATGAAACCGCTAATAACTGCGATTCAGCAACAGTATAAAATGATCCAAACACAATAATTCGATCGTTATTACTAACTTCTTGCAAAGCCATTTGCGCGCAATCGTAAATGGCTTTTTCTATGGTCACTTGGGTAATATCATGAGCTTGCAATGCAGTTATTAATGTTTTGAGGCAAGCTGCTCGCTGAGTCTTTAATGGGGCGATATACCAATGATCAATAACTTCGTGCATTGCAGCAACCACTGCAGTGATATCCTTATCTTTCAACATCGAAAATACCGCAACAGTTTGCCTAAAATGCGATTGCGTTTGGCGTAATTGTGCCGCGATGAATTTCGCGGCTGCTGGATTATGCGCAACATCTAAAATAACTTGTGGCTTAGTATTAACAATTTGCATCCGTGCTGGCAAATGCATCGTTTGCAGACCGTTAACGATATGTTGTTCACTGACGGGTAATTTAGCTTGAAATAATTTTACTGCTTTTCGTGCTATGGTTGCATAACTGTCAGCGTTAGCCGCAGACAAACAATATAAATCACAATTAAGTTTCTGAGCATGATCAATAATACTTTGTGGTGGTTTATCATCACCATAAATTACTGGTTTACCTGCGCGCATAATCCCAGCTTTTTCTGCAGCGATCTGTTCACGAGTATCACCGAGCCATTGCATATGGTCAAGCTCCACATTAGTAATGATCGCTAAATCATTATCGACTACATTTACGGCATCGCGCTGACCACCCATACCCACTTCGAGAATAATAATATCGGGAATTGATTGCTTGAAAATTAATAATGCTGCTAACGTTAAACTTTCAAATTCAGTCAACACATTTTTTTTATCATTAAGCTCAATAAAGCTTATCGCTTGCTTAAATTTTTCTGTGGCTACCGATTGTTGCTGTAAACGGATCTGCTCAACTTGCGAATAAAAATACGGCGAAGTAAATGTCGCAACTCGATATCCAGCTGCCATATAGATAGCTTCAAGCGCGGCTACTGTTGAACCTTTGCCATTCGTACCAGTGACGGTTATCACTAAACCAGGAAATTGACGTAGCGCAAGTCTATCAGCAATAGCGCTAACATTCTTTAGATCAAAATTTATCATTACTATTTTTTATGTTTGCTTTACTTAACTAATTTGCGAATGATCCCAACAATAACAAGCAAAACTATCGCACCAACAATAGCTGCAATTAGTAATCCAATAACTCCAGTGGTCGCCAGCCCAAATAATGAAAACAAATAGGTACCAATAAAAGCACCAACAATACCAACGATCATGTTACCGATAAAGCCAAATCCTTTACCTTTGGTAATTAAACCAGCAAGCCAGCCTGCAATTAGACCGACAATGATAATAACGATAATACTATATGCTTCCATGTCTCTCTCCTTATGCCTAACCTTTAAACAATAATTAATATAATTAAATATCATAACAGCATCTGGCCAGATATGATATTATTTTCAACACTTAGGAGAATACTATGAAAACTCGATTATCACTAGCCCTAGCAATGACTTTTGTTGTTGGGATTGCTTTTGCACATAGCCAAGATGAATTAGAGATTAATTATGGCAATTATTATTAATTTAGATGTTATGTTAGCAAAACGAAAATTGCGCTCAAAAGCTTTGGCTGAAGCTATTGGTATTACCGAACAAAATTTATCAATACTAAAAACTGGCAAGGCTAAAGCCATTCGTTTATCAACGTTAGAAGCGATATGTGAACAACTTGATTGTCAACCTGGTGATCTTCTTGAATATATAACGGATCATTAAATACTATTACTATGAAAAAAACAAATATAAAATTAATTAAACTGGTGCAAATGCTTAACGATGGTGACTACCATGATGGCAATACGATTGGGCAATCACTCAATCTTACTCGTAGTGCAATCTGGAAAGCCATAAAAAAATTAGAAAATTACGGCATAAATATCACCTCTGTTAAAGGCAAAGGCTATGCATTGCAGCAACCTTTATTATTACTTGATCCTTCAATAATCATGCAGCACGTACAAGCCACTCAGCCTATTATCCTTGAAGTATTTGAAACCTTAGCTTCGACTAATACTTACTTAAAAACTAATGATCACAATAACGCTATTGATATCTGCCTTGCAGAACAACAAACTGCTGGCAAAGGTCGCTTGAATCGCAACTGGCATTCACCTTTTGGACAAAATGTTTATCTATCATGCGCATACCGTTTTCAACAAGATATTAGTGAATTAGCAGGCTTGAGTTTAGTGATCTGTCTTGCAGTTATTCACACGCTGACAGCTTATGGGATCAACGAAAAGCTTGCTGCCAAATGGCCTAATGATATTTTATGGGATGGAAAAAAGCTTGCAGGTATTCTTATTGAAATTCAAGCAGAATCGAATGGTAGTTGCCGCGCAATCATTGGTTTAGGCATGAATGTTAATATGACAAATGATAATAAACAGCAAATCACTCAACCATGGACTTCTATGCGTAGCATTGTTAATCAATACATTGATCGTAATCTTTTATGCGCCGATCTGATCAATAACATACTTACTTATATTCAACGCTTTGAAAGCTGTGGCTTTATACCCTTCATTGAAGAATGGCAACGTCATGATTGTTTACTAGGCCGGACTATCCAATTAACTAATTTTAACAAACAAATCACTGGCAAAGCTGTTGGCTTAAATCACCAAGGCCATTTGCTATTAGAACTCAACCCGGAAGAAACTCGAGCATTTTCTTCAGGTGAAACTAGTATACTATGTCACTAATGCTAAGTGCATCTTCAGGGCGTTGTTGATAATTGATAATGCCCAGACAAGGTTGGGTGATCCATGCTTTAAGCATAGATATATTTTCTTGTTGAGCTAGCATATCAGGCTCCATACAATTGGCAACCCAACCTAGCATTGACACCCCTGCTTGTTGGATCGCTTGGTAAGTTAATAATGTATGATTTAAACACCCTAGCCGTAAGCCCACAACTAAAACAACTGGCAATTGATTAGCTACTACAAAATCAGCCATAGTCTCATTATAACTTAATGGCATCAACCAACCACCAATGCCTTCAACAATTGTCGCATCTGCTGGATATTGCATTGCAGTAATACATTTTTCATTAACTAATTGTGTGGAAAGTGGCATGCCCTGCTGTTCAGCAGGAATATGCGGTGCAACTGGAGGTATAAAAGTTAATGGGTTGATCGCTTGATAATCAAGCTTAATTGATGAGGCGCTGTGAAGCTGCATCGCATCTTCATTATATAATTCACCATCTTTTTGTTCACAGCCTGACGCTAATGGTTTTATTCCTAAAGTAGAAAAGCCTTGGCTCGCTAATAATTTTAACAATCCAACACTCACATAGGTTTTACCAACTTCAGTATCTGTGCCTGTAACAAATATTTTTATCGTCATGAAATAACCTCATTGGTTTTTTTAGCAATGACTAAGTAAATCACATAAGTCAAGCTTGCATCATCTCTCATTGCTGTTAATTGGGATTTGCTCAGCACAACTTGTTGTGTATTGCGAGTAATAAAATTCGTCCCTGTTTTTTTCATTAATCTCAATGCCGTTAACATATTCTTATACTTAACCACGCATGTTAGCATTTCATCATGCAAAATTTCATAACCATTTTTTTGCAAAGTGTGATCAACAAATCCTTTAGACCAAAAATCATTATAGCGACAACCATATTGCGCTAACTCAGCCAATGTGCCTTGCAATGGCAAGGACATCGCAAATATGCCTTGCTGTTTTTGGATCCTAAAAATTTCTTGTAACGTTAAATTAAAATCATGACTCCAATGCAATGCCATATTAGAGAATACATGATCAATACTTTCGTTTGCCAACGGCAAATTGGCAAAATTTGCCTGATGAAATTCAATAGATGGATTTGCTAAACGTTTATGCGCCATTTTAAGCAACTCATCAGCAAGATCAATACCAACTATTCGTGAAAACTTAACCGTTTCAAACAAATTTTTAGTGACCATGCCCGTTCCACAGCCTAAATCAATCACACTTTGATCATCGGTGATAAACGTTTGCAACATACTAATTAGCTTCTTGCCCATAGATTGCTGAACATCACTATTGGCATCGTAGCTTGTAGCTGCCTTATTAAAACATGCTTGAATACTAGGCTTCATTGATAAACTCATAAATGGTTTTAACAAATTCATTTTTATGTGTTAAAAAAGGCGCATGTCCGGCATTATTAAGATTAACTATTTTCGCCTTAGCATTTAAGTTAGCGATATTTTCAGCTGAGCCACTTGATAAAATTGCATCTTGCTCACCGAAAATATGTAGCATTGGCAAAGTTAATGTTTGATACACTTGCCGACAATCGCATTGTACCAAGGCATTAAGATAATAATAAAAATGCTCTTTTATAGTGTCAGCATCTAATAAATATTGCCTTAATGTTGCTTGAACATCACTTTTTAAATGAGGATAACTGATTTTTGCTGTGAACTTTTTTAATAATAATGGCAGATCTGCTTCAGCTTGTTGTTTAAACTGTGCCAAATCGTGTGCTGGAATGCCTATCCAATCCTCTTGTTCATCCGCAGCAAATTTTGGCGTTGCTCCAACGGTAACTAATCGGCTGACTTTGTGTGGATAACTCGCTGCTAATTGTATTGCTAATGTGCCTCCGAGTGACCAAGCAATAACGATGCTATCATCTGGAATACCAGTTTGTAATTCATCAATAACTTGCTCCAGTGTTTGTTGATTAAATGGCAAATTACCAATTTTAGGAAAATCAACATATTTAATAGTATATTTAGCAAATTCAGCAGCGATTACTGACCATATTTTTGCTGAAAATCCCCAACCTGGTAAGAATACGATAGTTTGCATAATATTGCTCTTAATTTTTTTGTAAAACCAACTTCCTGGATTGCTTCGTCGTTACACTCCTCGCAATGACGGATGTGTAGATTACTTCGTTGCCACACTCCTCGCAATGACGGATGTGTAGATTACTTCGTTGCTACACTCCTCGCAATGACGGATAACAGACTTGCAACTTGTGCTTCAGTATGCAAGCAATTTAATGAAATCCTAATTCTTGCGCTACCTTTTGGCACAGTAGGCGGACGGATCGCTGCAACCAAAAAACCTTGCTGCATTAGCTTTTGCTGTAATGTCACTGCTGCTTGGTTGTCGCCAACTATAATACATTTAATCGGCGTCAATGCTGCTGAGCTTAAGTTTAAATTTCGTTCTTTAGCTTGAGTGATGAAAAACTGGATTAGTGATTTAAGTTTTTCACGCCGCCAATTTTCTGCACGAATTACCTTTAATGCGGTAATCGCTGCATGAACAATAGCAGGTGGCAATGCGGTTGAATATCGATATGATCGCGCAAATTGTAACAAAGCTTCGATTGTTTCATTGCTGCCAACCACAATACCACCAACGCCACCAAATGCTTTACCTAACGGCATAGTAACACATGTTAAGTCATTTTGATTTAACTGCGCATAGTCACAAACTCCCTTACCTTGCTCACCCAACCAACCAATGCCATGACCATCATCAATAATTAAGCCACTATCATAACGCTTAGCAAGCTTTGCTAAAGCATTAATATTAGCGATATCCCCTTCCATACTATAAACACTTTCTGTTAACAACAATTTGGATTTTGACGCTGCTCGCAACAATAAATCTTCTGCTTGCATCGTATTATTATGTATGTAACGTAGCAATTTTGCTCGCGCCAAGATTGCGCCATCTATCATTGACGCATGACATAATTTGTCTGCAACAATCATTGAATCTCGCTTAGCAAATGTAGTGATCACACCGAGATTAGCATGATAACCAGAGTTAAATACAATCGCGCGATCAAACCCTATAAATTCAGCAAACTGTTGTTCAAATTCTTGATGCGGTGCATAATATCCTGAAACAACTGGTGCTGAACCACTACCAAAACCATATTTATCAACACCTTCAATGAAGGCTTGTCTTACTCGCGGATCTGTCGCAATACTCAAATAATCATTGTGACTAAAATTTATAAGCGATTGGTCATCAGCAATAATATTATTATCTTGACGTTTGTTAATTGTTATCCGTTTGCGTCGCAAATTACTAGCTGCATTGGCTGCTAGCTTAGTTTGCATCTTCAACATTATGATCCAACTGTACTGTTATGTTCTGCTTGTTGTTGTTTCGCTTGTGATGACAATACTGGGTTCATATCTAACTTATTAAGCAATTGCCAATCATGCTCATTTTCTGGGTTTTTAGTCATTAATAATTTATCTCCCCAAAAAATCGAATTAGCACCAGCAAAAAAACATAAAGCATGCATTTCATCTGACATAGTTTCACGTCCAGCTGATAATCGTACATAAGATGTTGGGAACATGATCCGCGCAACTGCGATAGTACGAATAAATTCGATATTATCGATTTGTGGCGCAGCTTCTAAAGGCGTGCCTTTGATCGGCACTAAACGATTAATAGGCACACTTTGTGGTAGCTGCGGTAAACTGGCTAATTGATATAAAAATTGCACGCGATCATCGCGCGATTCACCCATGCCCATAATACCGCCGCAACACATTTTAATACCTGCAGCATCAACTTTGGTTAAAGTATCAATGCGTTCATCATAGGTGCGCGTAGAAATAATTTTTTTATAAAATTCCGGTGACGTATCTAAGTTATGATTATAATAATCTAAGCCAGCATCTTGTAACGTATCGACTTGCTCATCGGATAACATACCTAAAGTCATACATGTTTCCATTCCCAATGCTTTAATCGCTTTAATTATCTCAACAATTTTTGGCATGTGTTTCGCTGGTGGATTACGCCAAGCAGCACCCATGCAAAACCGAGTTGCACCTTTTTCACGTGCTAATTTTGCTTTAGCAACTATATCTTCCACTGACATTAATTTTTCTTTTTCAATACCCGTACTGTAATGGCCGCTTTGCGGACAATACGCACAATCTTCTGGACATGCCCCTGTTTTAATATTTAATAACGAACTTAATTGTAACTTTCCAACTTCATGGTGCTGGCGATACACTGTGTGTGCTTGAAATAATAATTCGTTAAATGGCAGTGCAAATAATTGCGAAATTTGTTCTACTGTCCATTTCTGTTTCATCACTTAGACTCCTATAAATTATATCTAGCCGCAATCTTAAGCAAAAATAATTTTAATCTCACGCCTTCCTTTTAACTGCATGCCTTATATTGCAATAGGCGGGACTATATGTTACTTTGCATCATCAGTCAACCATGACATTTTCGGAGGTTTACTAGCTATGGATAAAGTTATCGCTAATTTAATTAATGAAGACATACAACACTTTTGGCACCCTTGTGCCCAAATGAAGGATTATGAAACTCTAAAACCTGTTGTGGTTACTGGCGCTTCAGAAAGTTATATCCATTTACATGATGGCAGTAAAATTATTGATGGGATCTCAAGTTGGTGGTGTAAATCATTAGGCCATAATCATCCACGTTTAAAAGCTGCACTTAAACAACAAATTGATAAATTTGAACATGTGATGCTAGCGCATACCACTAATGAAACTATTGTTAACCTATCGGCTAAACTCGCTCAGCTCATGCCTGCACTCAATAAAGTTTTTTATGCGAGTGATGGTGCTAACGCAGTTGAAATTGCTATTAAAATGAGTTTGCACGCCCATAAACTTCATGGCAATAATCATCGTAAACATTTTCTCGCACTCAGTAATAGTTATCATGGTGAAACTCTTGGTGCTTTAAGTGTTAGTGATTTAGGGATCTACCGTGAAGCTTATCAAGAATTATTATTCAATAGTAATTTCATTACCCCAATACCTTATGTCAGTGGCACACATGATCCGTTATGGAATAATTGTGAAACTCAATGGCAACAAGTTGAAGCAATGTTAACACCATTTAAAGACAGTGCTGCTGCTATTGTCATCGAGCCTATTTTACAAGGCGCAGGCGGAATGAAAATCTATAGCCAAGACTTTCTACGTCGCTTACGTACTTGGACTCAACAACATGGCATTCATTTGATTGCCGATGAGATCATGACAGGGTTTGGTCGCAGCGGTAAAATGCTAGCATGTGAACATGCTAATATTCAGCCTGATTTTCTATGCTTAGGCAAAGGTTTAACGTCAGGTTGGTTGCCAATGAGTGCAATGTTAACTAGCGATAAAATCTATGATCTTTTTTATGATGATTATGAGCGTGGCAAATCATTTTTGCATTCACACACTTTTGCGGGTAATGCATTAGCTGCAAGTGTTGCGTTAGAAACCCTAGCGATCATGGATGATGAAAATATCTGCCAAAAAGCTACTACTTTAGGCGAGTTACTACATAAAGCGATGCTTGAGGTGGCCGAAAAAACTAACAGATTAACTAATGTCCGTAGTATTGGTGCAATGGCAGCAGCCGATCTTATTAATGATGATCCAACACGCCGGCTAGGCTTTGAAGTTTATCAGCAAGCGATGCAACTTGGTGCCTTAGTGCGTCCTATCGGCAACACACTTTACTGGTTACCACCACTCACTATGGATTTAGCCACCTTAGAAGAATTGCAAAAAATTACTACAAACGCTATTATGGCTGTTAATTTCTAAGCATATGGTACATTATGATAGTCACAAACATTGATATTTACGATGGCAGCATCCTTCATAATCGCTTTGCGTATCGTTATTTTAAAGAAGATGTCAATCCGTTAGGCGACATCATCGCTTTTCGAGCTCCTATGCGGGTTGAAGCTGATCATATGATCGATCAGCAAGACTTACTCAACCGTGATTTCATCTATAGCGACGATGCCATCAATTTCATGTGGGAAATTCCTAATATGAATGCTTTTGGCGCAGTTGCATATCAACGCTTGTTTAATCGCCATATTACTGAGATTTTATCGGATAATTTTCTTGGTAAAAAAGCTATTGTTGATGGTGATGATACTATTATTGAAGGTGAAGGCAAATGCAGTGTAAGTATTACTTATGTTAATGATAATGCGGCATTGGGTCATACTGGCATTAATATTTATGCGGGTGATAAAGCACCTGACTTTGCTTATTCAACTAAATTAACCGATCAACAAGCAAAAGCATTTATGCAACAAGTTATTGCTAAATTCTATGAAATCAATCAATCAATTTTTATTGCCACGACTAAAGTAACAATATAATAATATTAATTAAGAACCCGCAATTGCAAACTACAATTGCGGGCTGGCTTCTTTTGCCACGTCACGACAAAAATCATTACACAGCATTAATATAAGGGCCGTAATCACCATCTAAGTTTTGTCGGTATTGGTTTATTTTAGATACCAAAGGCACTACGGATCGGCGACGTACTCGACTTATTTTTGGGAGTTGAGCATAAGTTGAATACACCGGTAAAGTTATCATTGCATGAATTTTATTCATGAAGATACTTTTATCTTGCAGACTAGGGGTGCTGATATTCATAAAGTCCTCCATAACATTGATTAAATTAGTTCCATTTTTTATTTCATCATTTTTATATTGCATGCATCTTTATTAGCATGTTCACGCATAATACACTTAGTTCTTTATTTTGTCAACCTATTGGTTGGGGCATGGTCTTTAATTTACCGATTTGTCATTGACACATAAATTTTTAATATTAGATGTTTATACTATAAAGAATACCAGCAACAGATGAGTAACCGATCATGAGCTATGATTATTCACGTCTTACACACCCAAGTATTCAAACGCTAACTCCTTATGTGCCTGGGAAATCAATAACGAGCTTACAGCGCGAATTAGGGCTTCAGCGGGTCATTAAACTTGCCAGTAATGAAAATCCATTAGGTGCAAGTGCACAAGCCTTAGAAGCTGCGCGTAATGCGTTAACTGAAAGCTATCTATATCCAGAAAGTAGCGGCCATGAATTAACCCAAGCATTGAGCCAATTTGTTAATGTCACGCCTTCACAAATAACTTTAGGCAATGGCTCCGATAGCATCTTTAGTTTAATTGCTCAAGCTTATGCCAATCCTGGTGATGATATTATTATGTTTCAATATGGCTTCGCGATGTATGCGATCATTGCTCATACTGTGCAAGCTAACCCGCTTATGATCCCAATGACAAACTGGCAATATGACGTTGCCGCGCTGCTTGATAAAATTACCGAGCGCACTAAAATTATTTTTATTGCTAATCCCAACAATCCTACTGGCTCCTGGCTAAAAGATGATGAATTAGAATATCTATTAGCAAATATCCCTGAAACGGTGCTTTGTGTTCTTGATGAAGCCTATTATGAATTTATGGACGATGTTGCTTATCCAAATTCACTGCAAGCCTTGCAACGCTACCCTAACCTCATCATCACTCGTACTTTTTCAAAAGCATATGGTTTAGCAGGATTACGCGTCGGTTATAGTATCTCGCATCCTGATATCGCAGCGACTTTAAACCGTGCGCGCTTACCTTTCGCCGTCAACTCGATAGGCTTAGCTGCAGCTCAAGCTGCCTTGGCTGATCAAGCTCACCTTAAACAAACCCTAAAAATTACTGCTCAGGGCTTGAAACAACTCACAGCGGCGCTGGATCAACTAAACTTAAAATATATACCAATTGCCGGGAATTTTGTTACTATTGAGATTGGTGATAACGCGTTGAAAGTCTATGAAACGCTATTACAGCAAGGAATTATCATACGACCATTGACGAATTATGATTTACCGCATATGCTGCGAGTGAGCGTTGGATTGCCAGAACAAAATACCGCATTTATCAACGCATTGACGAGCATTATTAACCAGTAAATTTGAGTAGTAAAGTGATGGAATTTAAAAGCGCATACACTGCTAAAGAACCTGATGCCAAAGGTTATGTTGATTACACTGCTGAAGAACATAGTGTATGGCAAGCCCTTTTTGAGCGTCAACAACAAACCTTGCCAGGTCGAGCCTGTGATGAATTCATGCAAGGCTTAGAATTATTAAACCTCAAACACAATGAAATTCCTCAAATACCAGAAATTAACGCCCGCTTAAATGAATTAACTCAATGGGGTGTCGAACCAGTAGAAGCATTGATCCCGCCAAGAGTTTTTTTTGAATTGCTGGCAAAACGTAAGTTTCCTGTCGCTACATTTATTCGTAAACGTGAAGCATTAAACTATGTTAAAGAACCCGATATCTTTCATGAAATATTTGGCCATTGCCCTATGCTAACCAATCATGTGTTTGCTAATTTTATGCAACAATTTGGCGAATTAGTATTAACGCTAGATGAAAAAGAATGGCCCATGTTGCAGCGCACTTATTGGTTCACCGTGGAATTTGGTTTAATCCAAACGCCAAAAGGGTTACGGGCTTATGGCGGAGGAATTCTATCATCGATTGAAGAAACCGTATACTCTGTTGAAAGTAATATTCCACAACGGATCTTATTCGCCGGTGGCATGATCACCATGCGCATGCCCTATCGAATTGATCGATTACAAAGTACTTATTTTGTGATCCATAGTTATCAACAATTATATGACTTTATCAAAAGTGATATTAAAGGGATCGTTAAACAAGCGCATGAATTAGGTGAATATCCGCCGATTTTCCCTGTTGATAATAGCCCAAATGTTAATATTCATGTTTGTTAATTTATTTATTTGTTTATTTAATTAAAAGGAAACTATTATGACTGATCTTGCTGCAAAAACCTGTAAACCTTGCGAAGGTGGGGTGCGCCCATTAACAAAAGATGAAGTAACACAACGTTTAAATGATTTAGCCGATGGTTGGCAAGCCGATGCTGACAGCACTGAAATTGTCAAAACTTTTCTATTTAAAAATTATTATCAAACCATGAGTTTTGTTAATGCGGTTGCGCATATCGCTAATTGTGAAAACCATCATCCAGATCTGCAAGTCAGCTACGATCATTGTCGGGTACGTTATTCAACTCATGCGATCGATGGGCTATCGGAAAATGATTTTATTTGCGCGGCAAAAGTCGATAAACTAACGGTATAAGTTTTCGCACTAAAATGATAGATAAGTTGAGATTTTTTTAGTGCGCATGCGGGTTAGGCCTATTAAAATTCACAATATGATATCTTTCATTTTCAATATTAAACGTGTTTTCTTGTTGGCCTTTAACTCGCCAATCACTTGTAGAACGGATCTTAAATATACCTTTACCTGTCCATCGTAAATTTTGTGAGCCAACTCGACCAGTGCTCAACACCCTCTGACATATATCGATCACATTCGTATTTTTTATTTTTGTACTGATTATTTTCATATCTAATACTGCGAAAAAATGACACTTTGAAGACATGCCTGGAATAGTTAAAGGATAAAATTTCTTGTGTTGATATTTAGGCGCCATCTTTTTAATTTCTTGTATACAAGTAAATCTTGAATTATGAATTGTTTGTTTTTTTTGTTTAGGCCTTCGTTGTTCATTGGACCTGCTTCTATTACCGCGATGCCTTGTTTTACGTTTTGTAGTCTTAACAGGCTTTTTCCTAGGTAAAATCTTATTTTGTAATGATGATGATGTTTGCGTCACATTTTTTGTTTTATTAGATGGAGCTGTTAAGATCTGCTGTGACACTTGAATTTGACTAATTTCTCCTATTCGTTGTTGCTCTGCACTTACCTTTCTACAAATATTAAAGACAAGGCTTTCTAAAGTATTTGGACCCAGATCTTGCATAGAAAACTTAATTTTTGAGGCCTGCCAATCAATTTCTATTGATTTCATACCTAATTTTCTAAAAGTGTCTTTTAATTTTTTAAACAATGTTGGCTCTTGCGTACTGAGCTGCAATTGTTTGTTGTCAGGCCTAAGAGTAACTTTTACTGACAAATTAAGATGCTTTAACTTTTTTATTAATTCGTTATAAGCACTGACTAATTTTTCAAGTGCCGCATTATATCTATTTTTTATGTCTTCATTTAACTCTGCGCAATCTCTGGAACAAAGTTCAATTAATCTTATTCTACATTTAGCTAGCCAATGTTCTCCTTCATACCCAATCTTTATAGTTTTGCAATTAGTTTGATTTGTGTTTAACAATTGGCTCAGCATTTCCTTACATTTTATTAGCATGCGTAAACCATTTTTATATCTATTTAACTCAATTTCTTTCTCAGCAATCGGCAAAAGCATTTCAAAATAGTCACAGGTTATGCCCAATGAAGGTGTTTTTTTATTTTTTAATGCTAAATCTCTATTAATTCTATTAACTGATGTACTATCATCCCATTGAAGTACGACAGACGCATGTAACTTTTTTATTGTGAAAGATGAAGAATACCTTACGGCTTTATCAAAATAATCGATTGCTAAATCTAATTGTTGCTCTTGAAAAAAAAGTGAGGCAAACAAACAATTAATTATAAAGAAAAATGTATTTCGGTCTGCTGCATCTATAGCAAAATCGGCAGTTTGTTCACATTCATTATAAGCTGCGCTTAAACGTGCATACGCAGCATTTATGTTGCCCCGTCTAATTTCAATTTTGGCTAGTAATACTAAACTATGTATTACAAAACTCTGATACTGTTTCATTGTTTTTTTTGGAAATTTAGATTTGCGTAGTTTGACTAAGGTTTTTGCTATCATTTCTAAATGCTTATCCATTTTTTGAGATCTATCTAATATTAAAGCTACTTGGTTTAAATGTTTTATTGTTTCACCAAGTGTTGCTGCATATATATAAGCTATTTCCCTGCCTAATTCTTTATCAATCTTCTTACAATCAGATAAAGTATCAGAGATTAATTTAAACAATTCTGATAATTCTTTCTCATTAATTACTGTATCCAATGAAACTAGTATGTCAGGCCTCATCTCCAAAAGCAGATCCGTTTCTTTTAAAAAAAACAAGATATTATTTGCAAACTCAATTATAAAATTAATTTTTTTATTGTATTTTTTTGGGATTTGTACATCAAAGCGAAATGCTTCTAATTTTTGACAAAAGAATATGTACTTGCTTGTCGCGACTAATGCTCTTAATTGCTTAGCCATAGATAGTGTAAAAGATAAATCCAACGGGAAAATCCTGTTATAGTTAGGCTTCTCTAACTCATATAACTCATAACGACAATGATCAATAAGAAATTGCAAATGCTCAGGGCTTTGCCGCAAAATCACTCTATGTAATACCGTATTACCTTCATTATCTAGAAAATGAATATCTGCATTACACTGCCGAAGTATATTGAAAAGAATTTTAAAACGCTTGTTCTGAGCAGACAGAGGACAAAGAAACAAATGGTACAATAAATCATTCAGAGTAATTCTATGAATTTTTTCCTTATAATTTAACAGAACATATATTAGCAAATTAATTCTTTTGTCATTATGGTTTTTGTTATAAAGCAAGCATATTAAAGGATTAACACCATCAGAATCCCTGGTGTTGAGATCAGCACCTTTCTCTAGCAAAAACTTGATCATTAGAGTAGGATCATCATTTGATAAAGCAGCAGAAAATAGTATCTTTGCTAGAGTTTCCTCACACATTTTATTAAAGTCTATACCTTTAGGCAGACGCTTTTTGAGTTGTTCTATATGACCTGTAATAACAGCATTTATTATCTCTTTGTCTGTTGGTAGTACTATTGTTTGAGATGTTGTTCTTTGCTCTCGCTGCTTCCTCTCTTTGCCTTTTCTTCGGGATTTCTTTGCCATGATACTTACTTCTGTATATTGCCAACTTAATGTGCAATATTAACATAAAATAAGCAATAAATCTTTATCTATACTAGCGCTTCAAAAATTCCAGCGGCACCCATGCCAGTGCCGATGCACATGGTTACCATGCCATATTTTTGTTTGTTGCGTTGCAAGCCATGAATAATAGTTGCCGTGCGGATTGCCCCAGTTGCGCCTAGCGGGTGGCCTAAAGCAATTGCGCCACCAACAGGATTAACTTTTGCATGATCTAAATCAAGCTCTTGCATCACTGCTAAAGTTTGTGCGGCAAAAGCTTCATTTAATTCGATCCAATCGATATCAGCAAGTTTCAAACCGGTTTGTTGCAATACTTTTGGAATAGCTTCAACTGGACCTATGCCCATAATATCCGGCGCAACTCCAGCAACGGAATAACCACAAAAGCGCGCTAATGGTTGCAAATTATATTCTTTAAGGATCGCTTCACTCACTACTAACACTGCAGCGGCACCATCACTCATTTGTGAACTATTGCCAGCGGTGACACTGCCCTGCGCGGCAAACACTGGACGTAATTTGGCGAGTTTTTCCAAACTCGAATCTGCACGGGGGCCTTCATCATGAGTAACATTATTATAAGGACTGATTTCTGCAGCAAAATCACCATTATCAATCGCAGCTAAGGCTCGCTTATGACTTTCTAATGCAAACGCATCTTGCTGTTCACGCGTGATCTGCCAACGTTTGGCGACACGTTCAGCAGTGATCCCCATACCATAAGCAATACCCATATGTTCGTCGGTAAATATTTTTGGATTAGGTAAATAATCATGGCCGCCTAATGGCACACAACTCATACTTTCAGTACCACCTGCAATGATCAGGTCAGCTTGGCCTAACTGAATACGCTGTGCTGCTAATGCAACTGTCTGCAAACCTGAAGAACAAAAGCGATTAACCGTCATGCCCGGCACACTATCTGGTAAACCTGCTAATAACAAGCTAATTCTGGCGACATTCATACCTTGCTCTGCTTCTGGCATGGCGCAACCAATAATAACATCGTCGATACGTTTATGATCGATCGCTGGTACTTTAGCAAGTGTCGTTTTGATTGCATGCACTAATAAATCGTCGGGACGAGTGTGACGAAATGCTCCGCGTGGTGCTTTGCCGACAGGAGTACGTTGTGTTGCAACGATGTAAGCATCTTGGACTTTTGTCATAATCAATTATCTCCTTAATAACTTCTTTGCTGTTATTACAAAGAATTCGTAGCCCGTCATAGATTTTCTGGATTGCTTCGTCGTTTCACTCCTCGCAATGACAGTATCTAATTCCTCAATGGCTTTCCATTTTTAAGTATATACGCTATGCGCTCTTGAGTTTTATCGGTCGACACCAGCTTAACAAAACCTTCACGTTCCAATTGTAATAAATAGGCTTCATCAACGATGGTGTTTGCATCAACTTCACCACCACAAAGCACATGAGCAATCTCAGCTGACACAAAATAATCATGTTCTGAAATTAAATTGCCTTCTAACATATTGACTAACACTGCCTTAAGTTGTGCAATCCCTGGAGCACCGACAACTTTAATGCGTGGTCGCAATGGTGGACGATAATTTGCATCGGCCATCGCTAATGCTTGCTGCATTGCTACATGTAAAATTTCATCAGGATTCATGATCACTTTATCAGCATAACGCAAATAACCTTTACGAATACCTTCAACTGCACTTGAAGATACCACTGCTTTCGCCACTAATTCAAAGAAATCTGGGATTAATCGCAAAGGGTGGCCGCGAGTCATGCGTGAAGCCCGTAAAGCAAATTCTTTACAGCCACCACCAGCAGGCAATCCACCAATCCCTGCTTCAACTAAACCAATATATGTTTCACTCGCTGCAACCACGCGATCACAATGCATTGCAACTTCACAACCACCCGCAAACACATAACCTTTAACTGCTGCCACCGTCGGCACCATACAATAACGTAGTGCTGCAGTTGCACGCTGAAATTTTGCAACAGCTTGTTCTAATGCATCCGGTTTACCCGCTTTAACAATGCTAGCAAACTCTGTTAAATCAGCACCCGCACTAAAATGATTACTATGACGTGGCCAGATCACTAAACCTTTAAACGATTCTTCAGCAACTTTTGTAGCATTGATAATATCATCTAACACCGCATTACTGACGGTATTCATTTTAGTTTTAAAACTTAAAATTGCGATACCGTTACCGAGATGCCATAACCGGGTTACTGGTGTTTCAGCAATAGTTTCACCTTCATTGAATTGTTCATGCAAACATGGTTCTGGAAATAATTGTCGTTGATAAACTGGGTTAGACGAGCGTGGCACATAGGTTTGTTGTGCTGGAGCAAAAGCGCCTGTTTGGTTATACACTTGTTGTTGTTCGATATCACTCACCCAACCAGGCAATTCTGCATTTGCCATGGTTTTGTTAGCTTGCAGATCATCTTGCAACCACGTTAATACTTGCGACCAGCCGGCTAATTGCCAAGCTTCAAATGGCCCTTGGCGCCACCCAAAACCCCAGCGCATTGCCATATCAATATCTCGCACATTATCAGCAATTGCCGTTGCATGATAAGCACAATAATGAAAAAGATCACGATAGCAATGCCATAAAAATTGTGCGTGTGGATGCGCACATGTTTTAAGCTTTTGAAAACGTTCTTGTGGATCTTTAATTTTAGCGATTGCAATGACATCGGGATCAGCTTTTTGATCAGCTAAACGATAATCGCCTTTAGCCAGATCATAAATGTAAAAATCTTTACCTTGCTTATAATAAATTCCACGTTTGGTTTTTTGCCCTAATGTACCATTAGCAATAAGTGTGTTTAACCAAGCTGGAGTTTGATAATATTGACTCCATGGATCGTCGGGTAAGTTATCCGTCATGGTTTGAATAACGTGAACTAAAGTATCTAAGCCTACTACATCTGCTGTACGCATAGTGGCACTTTTAGGACGGCCGATCAGCGGCCCAGTTAATTGATCCACCACTTCAAATGGAATATTAAATTGTTGCGCATGACGAAACGTCGCTAACATCGAAAACACACCAACGCGATTAGCGATAAAGTTTGGCGTATCTTTCGCATACACTACTCGCTTACCAATAGTTCGTACTAAAAAGTTTTCTAATTGTGACAATAGATCAGGATTGGTTTGCGCATGCGGAATTAATTCCACTAGCGCCATGTAACGCGGCGGATTAAAAAAGTGCATACCACAAAATCGTGCACGTTGTTCAGCCGGTAAGGTTTCGGCTAAACGACCAATACCTAAGCCTGATGTATTAGTGACAAAGATTGTATGTTTACTTAAGTGGGGCGCTATTTTTTTATATAACGATTGTTTAAGTTCGAAATTCTCGGCGATAGCTTCAATCACTAAATCACACTCTTTTAGTTTCGCTAAATGTTGATCATAATTGGCAGGCTCAATAGTATGTAATCGATCTTCAATTACATACGGGCAAGGCTTAAGTTTAACTAATTTTTTTAGAGCTTGTTGCACAACGCTGTTAGGCTCACCCTCTTTTGCTGGCAGATCAAATAAAATGGTTGCTACTTTGGCATTGGCCATATGGGTGGCAATTTGCGCACCCATCACACCTGCCCCTAACACTGCCACTTTACGGATTTTGTGAGATTGTTGTTCAGCCATATTTTGTCCTTATTGAGATGATTAACCCTAAATGCGGGCATAGTACCATCACTACCCCGCGGCGTAAATCAATAAGGTAAGTTTACGCAAAAACTTATTTGCGATTAGAAGGTCTTCTATTGTGTCGGCTTGGTTTATTATTATGAGTTGCCAACAAACTTTGGTGCAGGCTAATCAAGGCTGCACGGTAGTTATGAATTATTATTTTATAATTTGCCAAATATGGTAAATCAGCCTGTTGATGCTGATTCAATAATTCTGTTATCCCCCAATTCAATTTGAGTATATCTGCCATATCAGAGTTTATTTGTTGTCTACAATCACCTCCTTTTTGTATTTGTGCTTGATGACATAATGCTGCTGGTGGCTGAACTGCTGCTGGTGGCTGCAAAGTTGATTCTGTTCCTCTAAGACTTTCGTGAAGCTCCTTTAAACCAGAAGCACGAGAATTATTATTTCTTTGTGATGATGGCCTAGAATAAAATTGTGGTGATCTAGGGAGATTATTTGTTGATCGAATCTGAGCTAATGAATGCGCAACACGCCGTGGCGTGCTTGCAGGATTAGTATTCTCTTCTTTTTTTTCAAAATCCTCACGTGTTCGTTTTCCAGGTGAAGTTTTTAGTTGTCTATGATGAGATGGTTGTTGCAGGAAATGTAAATCATTAAGTGGCGTCAACCCTGGATATCCCGAGTCTACTGATGAATTTGTTGGAATTGGTTGCCTAGTTGGAGCTTGTTGAGGTGGGAGCTCTGTTCTAGCTCTAGGTGTTTGGTTTCTTGATAGTAAATTATCGTAAGCCTCATCGATAACCTGAATAGTAATTTTATCTGTGATCATCTCATCATCGACTAAACTTTTTAAAATAATTGTGAGCTCTCCTTCCGAAATATTATTGTTGTTAGTATTCATTGCATTTAAAGTAAATTTAATTATGTCAATGTTAACTTCACCCTTTTTTTTAATTATTTCATCAACAATTTTTAAGACATTCAATTCTCTTGGAGTTAATATATTATTAGACATTTTACGTTTTTTCATTTCATTACCTTTTATCGATCTAAAAAAATTAATTAAATTTTCCTTAATTTTTACCCTTTTTTATATTTTGAGTTATTTTAGTCCATTTCGCAGTAGATAATTGTAGTATAGTTTTAGGTTGATTTGTAAGACATTATCTCTATTTAGACAAAAATATAATCATCCAGGATTGACAAAACCCCTACTAAAGTGTTCAAATTGCTTGCAATTGTGACATCCTAGGATTTTTAAGTGACTACAAACTACAAAACCCAACCTAAAGTCATCGTCGGCATGTCTGGCGGTGTCGATTCCTCCGTTGCGGCCTTGTTGCTACAACAGCAAGGCTATGCGGTTGAAGGCTTATTCATGAAAAATTGGGAAGAAGATGATACTGAGGAATTCTGCTCAGCAGCCACGGATGTTGCCGATGCACAAGCCGTTTGCGATAAACTCAATATCCCTTTGCATACAGTCAATTTTGCCGCTGAATACTGGGATAATGTATTCACTTATTTTCTCAGTGAATATCGCGCCGGGCGCACTCCTAACCCAGATATTCTATGTAACAAGGAAATTAAATTTAAATGCTTTTTACAATTTGCTGAGGCTCTTGGCGCTGATTATATCGCCACTGGCCATTATGCTCGCAAACGCAAGCTTAACAGCGCTGATGGTGAGAGCTGGGCATTAGCCACTGGGGTTGATCTAAACAAAGACCAAAGTTATTTTTTATATACTCTAGGTCAAGCACAATTATCCAAAACCTTATTTCCTATTGGCGATTACCATAAGCCGCATATTCGGGAGCTTGCCGCGCAGGCGGGCTTCATTAATCACGCTAAAAAAGATAGTACCGGCATTTGTTTTATCGGCGAACGCAAATTCAAAACGTTTCTCAATACTTATATTCCAGCGCATCCTGGTGACATGCAAACCCCTGATGGTCATATTGTTGGTCATCATGATGGTTTAATGTTTTATACGATTGGACAGCGACAAGGCTTGAATATCGGCGGTCGTGCTGATGCCAGTGATGAGCCTTGGTATGTATTAGCTAAAGATCTTGCCAATAACATTTTAATTGTTGGCCAAGGCCATGATCATCCGCTACTGTATCAATCACGCCTAACTTGCCAGCAATGTCATTGGGTTAGCGGTAAAGCGCCTAAATTACCTTTCCATGGTCAAGCTAAAATTCGTTATCGCCAACCTGCCCAAGCATGCGAATTAACGCAGCTTGACGCTACTCAGGATCAAGTGGTATTTTCTACCCCACAACGTGCGATCACGCCCGGCCAAGCTGTGGTATTTTACGATGGCGAGATCTGTATCGGTGGAGGCACCATTACATGACCAACTCAACTAAATTAACGGATGTCACTATTGCCTTCAGTGGTGCAGTACAATCAGCTTATTTAGTGAATCAATTGGCTCATACTGGCACCATTAGTGAAAAAGGTTTAGAAACAGCGATCTGCAGTATTTTAACCGTTGAACCTAAAAATGTTATTGATGTGTTTGGTGCTCCTGCTAATGTGATGCTAGGCGTCAAACAACTTTCCATGATGCTTAGCAAAACGAAGAAAGTTAACAAAGATAAGCAAACTAAGCAATTTAAGCAATCAATGGAGATCAGTCGATATTTATTATCGATGATGCATTTAGAAAAGAAACTGCGGAATGACCCTCCTAAATTAGAACATATTCGCCAACGGATTGAACGCATGCATACTCAAGTTAATTATTTTTCACCCACGCATACTGCCGTGTTAGATAACTTAGCCGATCTATATTTAGAAACTTTAGGCCAATATAATTTACGGATTAAAGTGATTGGTCGTCAACAAATTCTGAGTCGACCTGAGCACATGCGTACAATTCGCTTATTATTATTTGCCGGCATTCGTGCGTTAGTATTATGGCGCCAAGTTGGTGGTAATCGCTTACAATTTTTATTTTCGCGCCGTAAAATTTTAGCTATCACCCAAAGTTTGATGGAACAATATCTAGATTGATCAAGGATTATCATGCACATTGCTGGGATTGTCATCTCGATTTTATTATTTATTATCAGCTTACTTATTCTCATTGGCATTCACGAATATGGCCACTTTGTTATTGCGCGTTTATGTGGCATTAAGGTATTGCGTTTTTCTATTGGCTTCGGTAAAGCGTTATTTTCTTGGCACGATCGTAAAGGCACTGAATGGGTGATTGCAGCATTGCCGATCGGTGGTTACGTTAAATTACTTGATGAACGCGAAGATCCTGTTAACCGTAGTGAACAACATTTAGCATTCAATCGTCATTCGATTAAACACCGTTTATTTGTCATGCTTGGTGGCCCTTTATTTAATGTTTTATTTGCTATCGTGGCATTTTGGCTAATGTTTGTCGTAGGGATTATTGTCGTAACACCTTTGATTGGCAGCGTGCTTCCTAACACTGCTGCTGCGCAAGCTGGGTTACGCCCTAATACTATTATTACTAAAATTGATCGCCAAACTATTCATAGTTGGCAACAAGCAAGCCTAGCGCTGATCACGCGTTTAGGCAGCCAAGGGATCATGCAGATCACTACTCAAGATCCGCAAACTAAACAACGCAGCAAACATCAATTAGCATTATCACAATGGCAGGTTGATCCAATTAAAGTCAATTTATTAACAAGCTTAGGGATCAAACCTTATCGTATTAAAACTAAAGCACAAGCACAACGTTTAGTTCGCAAGCGGCGTTATTCATTGTTAAGCGCATGGGGACCTGCATTACAACAAACTTGGATTTACACGCGACTGAATTATGTTATTTTATGGAAATTAATTACTGGACAAATTTCATTACGCAATCTAGGCGGCCCATTAAGTTTATTTCAAGGCGTTGAGATCACTAAGTCACGCTTCAGTAGTTTTTTACAATTTTTGGGCTTGATAAGCATTAGTTTAGCAATTATTAATTTGCTACCGATCCCAGGATTAGATGGTGGCCATATTTTATTTTTATTGATTGAAGTTATTCGTGGTAAGGCATTAACATTGCGCATGCAAGGACTTGTAACTCGTTTAGGTATTATTTTGTTGGTGGTATTATTGATCCATGCTACGGCAAATGATCTTGCGAGGCTATTCTCTTAAAACACATACACTTTGTCATTGCGACTGCGAACGTAGCGTGGCAGGAAGCAATTCAGTAACCTCGTAATAATTAAGTTCCTGGATTGCTTCGTCCCCTTTGGGTCCTCGCAATGACAGAGACTCAACAAGCACTGTAATGATAAAACTCTCTAATGCGAATAATAGCGGTTAGTAGTACCAACGCAACAAACAGCCACGCAAAAAAATGGAACCAACTGGGAATTAAAATCATTAAAATAAAAAAACCAAACGCTTCTGGGCGCTCAATAATTCCAGGGCTGTAATAAAAACTCTTATTCGTTTCGTTATTAGCGAATACGCCAACAACTAAAAAAGTAGTAACGCAAATTAACACAGCACCACACATCCATAAACTGACTTGAGCTCGATTGAGTGGATCTAATGTGAACAAACCATAAATGATAGCAAATTCGACAATTCTGTCAGTTGTAATATCAAGCACTGTTCCTTGCGCACTTGTTCGTTGCGCAATCCGTGCCACTGTACCATCCAACGTATCAAAATAACCTGATAATAAAATTAGCAGTGTTGCTATCCACGGCAATTGTAAGCCAATAGTAAACCCTGTTAAAACGCCTATGATCCCACCGATAATAGTCAAGATATCAGGCGAAACATTTTTATCGCTAAGATATTTGGCTATGTTATTAACACATAAGCGTTGGTATGTCGGGCGAATATAAGCTTCTATCATAACTTAGTTTGTTGGCGAAAATATAAAATGATGGCTTCAATTATACTAACACTTCTGTGATAATGGAATTCATCGTATGAGTAACTATTATAACTCGTCATCCCGCGGCTTGACCGCAGGATCCAGAAAATTTTCACTGGATTGCTTCGTCCCCTTCGGGTCTTCGCAATGACGCGAGAAATGAGGAAATGTAAATGCTAACCGCAATTTCACCTATCGACGGCCGCTATGCTGATAAAACGAAATCATTATGCGATATTTTTAGCGAATTTGGATTAATTAAACATCGAGTCATAGTCGAAATTCGTTGGTTGCAAGCATTAGCTAATCATGCCGCAATTACCGAATTACCCGCATTATCATCAGCAGCACAACAATGGTTAGCGGATCTTATTGATAATTTTTCTATTGAAGATGCCGAGCGAGTAAAAACTATTGAAAGTACCACTAACCATGATCTCAAAGCGGTTGAATATTTCCTTAAAGAAAAATTTGCTGATAACGAGGAATTAGTAGCATATAGTGAATTTATTCATTTCGCTTGTACTTCAGAAGATATTAATAATTTAGCTTATGCCTTAATGATCCAATATGGCATTCAGAATGTCATTTTACCATTACAACAAGCGGTGTTAGAGATTTTACATAAACTCATTAAAGCTTATGCTGAACAACCGATGTTATCACGCACCCATGGACAAACGGCAAGCCCGACTACCGTTGGTAAAGAATTTGCAGTATTTTATCAACGTTTGCAACAACAACATCAAGCTATTACGGATGCTCCAATTTTTGGTAAATGTAACGGTGCCGTCGGCAATTTCAATGCACATTGTGTTGCTTATCCTGATATTGATTGGCCAACATTTTCCAAACAATTTATTACAAGTTTAGGCTTAACCTATAACCCATTAACGATACAAATTGAGCCACATGATTTCATTGCCGATCTAGCCAGTTCAATAAGTCATTTTAATAATATTCTGATCGACATGAATCGTGATATTTGGGGATACATTGCATTACATTATTTTCAGCAAAAGCAAAATACGAATGAAGTTGGATCATCAACTATGCCACATAAAATTAATCCGATTGATTTTGAAAATGCTGAAGGCAACCTTGGCATCGCTAATGCATTATTTAATCATTTTAGTAATAAATTAGTGATTTCACGTTGGCAACGTGATCTAACGGATTCAACAGTATTACGTAATCTTGGGGTTGCATTTGCGCACAGCGTTATCGCGTATCAAAGCACAACTAAAGGTTTAAATAAATTAATTGTTAATGAAACTGCGATTAATGCTGATCTAGCCAATGCTTGGGAAGTGCTTGCTGAAGCTTTGCAAACAGTTATGCGTCGCTATCAAATTGAAAAACCTTATGAACAATTAAAAGCATTAACCCGTGGTAAGCAAGTTGATGAAACAACGTTGCATGTGTTTATTGACACTTTAAGCATCCCAGATGCAGAAAAAGATCGGTTAAAACAATTAACCCCAATGAATTATCTAGGTAACGCTGCTGAGCTTGCGAAATTGATCTAGTCATCACAATCCTAAACCCTATTTGCGGATCTCACTGACTTACGTTATAAATAAAGTATGAAAGGCAAAATATATGACAAAATAATGGCCTATCTAACGGATTGGCTCGTAAAGGATTTACCGCCTAAGGATTATTCTCTTAGCGATCATAGTCGTCTTATTCATGAAGTACGGCCATGTGATATTCTTCTGGTTGAAGGACGTGCGCGAGTTAGTGAAGTGATCAAACAAATCACTCAAAGTACTTGGTCACATGCCGCTTTATATATCGGGCGCTTACACAATATTGAAAATCCGGTACTGCGCCAACGCGTAAGTGAATTTAGAAAAGTTGAAGCTGATGAACAATTAATCGTAGAAAGTTTGCTAGGCCAAGGCACTATTATTTCGCCTTTATCAAATTATAAATTAGACCACCTTCGTATTTGTCGGCCACAAGGTTTAACTCATCGAGATAAACAATTAGTGATAGGTTATGCATTAGGTCGCTTAGGCTTACAATATGATGTTCGCCAACTTCTTGATCTTGCGCGCTACTTACTGCCTTGGGGAATTCTGCCACGACGTTGGCGTTCATCTTTGTTTGAACATAAAATTGGGAGTGCGACACGCGAGATCTGTTCGGCATTACTCGCTGAATCATTTTTTTCGATCAACTACCCTATTCTGCCGCTTATTCAAAAAAATCCAAAAACTGGGGTTGAATTTATTCCGCGTAATCCTAAATTATTTACCCCCAGTGATTTTGATTATTCACCGTACTTTGACATTGTGAAATACCCAATGTTTGATTTAACTGCTGAAGCTGCTTATAAACATTTGCCATGGAGTAAAGAGCGGCAATTTCATGATGACGATGGTCAGTTACCACCAAAACCAAATGTTAAAGCAGCTCCAAGTGCTAATGACAAATCAATGCAAGAACCACCCGAGACGGATTAATTAAGAAATTATATTAGTAATACATTGCAGTATATTGTTGACAATTTGCCCATCGCGGAATAAAATTAACCAGATTTATTTCTGCTAGAAGGTTATTAAAATGCCAAAAGGTCAAGGTAAACGTAAAAACAAAAGCTCTAACCAAAATCGGCAAGGTCATCACACAATCTTTTCTACTTCTGCTACGGCTACGGCTACGGCTACGAATAAAACTAATATTTTATTAAACATGCCTCCTGAGTTAATTCTTACATTTATTAGCTTTCTTGATATTAAAGATATTTTAGCATTTATCCTTGTTTATAGATCTATTCACGCTATTTGGAAAGAAAAGGGCATCTCATATTACCTGCAAGAAAAAATATTACACATTGCAAGAAAATGGAACATTCCAATTAGCAATGAGCCTGGTGGAAATGTTTGGCTGTTTGAGGGTTATATTACTAATGCTGAGTCTTTAAGAAAATTACTTACCTTACTAAATTCTGATGATGCTAAACATCCCAAAATATTTATTTCAAATGAAAAATTTCGTGATGAATATCGAAAATTAAAAAACGCCCCTGAAGGCATTCCATTTAAACATCGCAACCCTTTATTGTTGATAAAACATTTTTTGCTACAACAACGCGCCTCAAATAGACAATATGAAGATCGAAATAACCCCCTTAAACAAACAGAATATGCAAACATTTCTAGAGAAAATTTGTTATGTATTTACAGCGTATTTAAACGAAACGAAAAACCATATTTTCCATGTCTATATTTTTTAATACATTATCTTAATTTCACAAAACAAGTGGACAGCACGCTTAGCAAAAAACTCACTGAGTTAGTCAAAAATTTACATGATCAGTATGCCTCATGGCTCTCTGAAAAACTAAACTCAAGTCAATTGCAAAGAACATTAACAAAAGATGATTTAATCAACATAGTAAAGAATTTTTTTAACATATCTTATGGTTACAAAGCGGCAGAGTATCATTTCACTAAAATAATGTCTTTACTTTCTCTGCTGAAAATATTGCTGCCATACTTCACTTTAGAAGAAATTAAAAAATTTGATAATATAAAAATTGCCAGATTTGCCATTTCAAATCAATTTCATCTAAACATTGCTTTAGAAAAATGTAGCAGATTTATAGTTTCCCAAAGATCAGAAGGGAAATTATCTACAAAAAGCGATATCAACACAATCTTTGATAGCATCAATGAAATATACCACCACCCAGCCACAAAAATCCATGACAAACTACCAGCTGATTTAATCGACGAAAATATAAAAACAATCACTATTTCTCCATCAATCATAACAGCTGTTAATAATGGCTGCCGCTTGTTTATTGACATGGACAAAGAATTCTTTTTAAATATAATTATCAGTCGTACTAAGACTAATGTAATTAGTGCATTCTGGCCCTTATATCAAACACTGGCTACAGAAGATTTTCACAAAAGTTTCGCTAGTACACTTACATGTTTTGAAGAACGAGCATCATCAACTGCCACACTTAAAGCCGCAAAAATTCTTAAACTTCTTGCAGGTTCATCTTTAAAAAATAGAACAGCTATTTTTAAGCATTGCCCAACATTAGAAAAACTGTTGCTAATCCCATATTCTGCCTTAGAGTTTTTGCTGCAAGAACGTTCTTTAACTGTTATTAACAAGATGCTTTCCGAAGCTGGTCCTAAAATTGCTGATATTGTACAAAGAAAAGAACAATTAGAACGTTTTTTCATCTCATCAATTAGTAGAACTAAAAATACAACCGGAAAAAAGCGAACTCGCAAGGCAGCAACAACAACAGATAAAGCCTCAACAGCTCAAGAAAAAAACCAAGCATCTACATCACAAACATCTACGTCAGAAACCAAATCATCAGCAAACAAAAGAAGACGATTTAGCAAATAATTTAATTGTGGCTAATTTTATTGTAGCACCGACTCTACTGACACATAATCTATACCTAAAGCTTCACTTACCGCTTTATAGGTAATAAAGAAAGGAACTTTAAATGTTCCGAGGTAGTTCCGCAACATCCTCTAATGGGGATCTCCAAGCTTGATTAAAGCAAATAAATATTGAATTATCTGCATACTATAATAAATATTGGTAAACACTCAATGTTAACTTTACAATGTTACATGACTGGTTAGTGACAATAGTAATTGTGAGAATTTGTAATGATTGGAATAACAGGTGCAACAGGAGAAGTAGGCCACAAAGTTTGGCAATTATTGCTAGCAAAAAATATTGACAGCTATGCGCTGGTGCGTGATCCGACTAAATTAATTGAATTTACAAACAAGCATGAATATATTAGAAAGTTTAATTTTGAATCATTTTGTTTAAAAACATTTCAAGGTATAAACGTTTTATTTTATGTGCTGCCAAATAATCATGACACAATGACTTATAATGAAGCTGATTTATTAACAGCTGCAAAGCAATCTGAGATAAAGCATATCGTTAAACTCTCAGTCATGCATGTTAATACTAATTGGTATCCTTATCATAAGAAATCTGAGTGCCTAATTAAAAACTCCGGTATTGACTATACATTCCTGCGACCTAACACTTACATGCAAAATTTTAACAACTATGAATTATCCAATATAAAAAATAAAAAAATGCTGGCCTATCCAGCTGGCAACGGTAAAACAAGTTTCATTGATACTCGAGATATTGCTGATGCTGTCGTTAACATTTTATTAACCCCACAAAAACACGGAAACAGGGCTTACACGCTAACAGGAAGCCAGGCATATGATTATCATGAAATCACAAAATTGTTTGCACAAACATTTGGTTTTTCTATCCAGTATGTTGATACTATTCAATTTCCTGAATATGAGCTTGAAAAAAATAAGAGAAATATTGTATTACAAAATTTTTTCCATAGTGTAAGACAAGGATTATTCGCAGAAATTACTGATGATTTTTTAAAGATCACTGGAAAAACACCTAGGACTATAACACAGTATTTAAATGACTATCGAGATGTTTTTACATAGGAGCAAGCGCAAGTATTTGCTTATCTTTTGGTTAAAATTTTGTTTTCAAGGTGAAAGTATAGTTTGAAACTATAAAGAAAGGAACTTTAAATGTTCCGAGGTAGTTCCGCAACATCCTCCAAGTATTTTTATTTTGTATTTTTGATTTAGCTCCAACATTGTTTTTGCCCAATCTTCCACGTTTTCAGATTTAAGTTCACTAGCTCCATCTAAATCACAATGATCCTGTGAAGACGCATTTGCAAGAAAACCAATGATCCTGTCAAATATCTCTGGTGGTTGTTTATCTGCACATAGGAAAGTTGGATAAGAACAGTTAATCATGTAACCCACAGGATTTTTATATGTAGAATCATCTATTGATGCAACTGCTTCACTCAGAGATGTTCCATCAAGTATTCGACCCTGCCGATTGATAACGAAACTTATAATATATGGAAGAGAAGTTTCTTCTAATGCCATCGCAATACCTTTAGCTTCTTCAATACTTGGTAAAGTTTCAGCTATGATAAAATCTGCTCCTGCTTGAGCTAATTCATTAGCTTGCCAAGCATGAAATCTTTTCGCTTGCGCACAAGATAATGCTTCTTCTGGTCTGTAGGCATCGCCTTTGCAGCCAAGCAGTCCACCAATTTTTATTTGATCTTTATTCTCAGGATAAAAATCTCTAATTGTTTGCATGAACTTAATGGCATCACGATTAATACTAGTATTGATATTAGAGCTCTTAACTCGGTCATAATTAGTGCGCCATGTAGGGCTGCACATTAAAAAAGGAAGCCCTGCGTCTAAAGCTATCTCAATATATGAACTATACAAATTAGTAAGATCCGCACAGCTGCGCTCATCATAAATTAATGGTGCATTAATTAGCGTTGGATGAAGTTGATAAGAAAAGCAATGGCGCAATTGCTCTACTATAGCGCCTTCCATTAAAATTTTAGAATGCGGCGCTATAAAATTTTTCATACAAAATTTCACATTACTAATTTAAAGCGGGGACAAGCTATCAACAAAATACTTGGCCCCAAAGTTTGGCATCAAAGTTATTGTAGCACCGACTCTACTGACACATAGTCTATACCTAACGCTTCACTTACCGCTTTATAGGTAATGTTGCCGTGATGCACGTTTAAACCATTACGTAAATGTTCATCATCTCGCAATGCTTGCTTATAACCTTTATCCGCTAAAGCTAACACGAATGGCAATGTTGCATTGTTTAATGCAAATGTTGAAGTTCTGGGTACGGCGCCTGGCATGTTTGCCACACAATAATGCACAATATCTTCTTCAATAAAAGTTGGATCTTCATGCGTGGTTGGTCTGCTTGTCTCAAAGCAACCACCTTGATCGATCGCTACATCGACAATCACTGAACCTGGACGCATTTTTTTAAGCATATCGCGAGTAACTAATTTCGGTGCGGCGCCACCTGGAATTAACACTGCGCCAACTAACAAATCAGCATGTTTGGCATATTCTTCAATCGATTCAACGGTAGCATAAATAGTATTTAATTTCGCACCAAATTGTAGATCTAATTCTTTTAATCGATTTAATGATTTATCGATGACGGTAACATTAGCTTCTTTACCCATGGCCATACGGATCGCATTCGTGCCAACCACACCACCACCAATCACTACCACACTAGAAGATGACACGCCCGGCACTCCACCGAGTAACACGCCACTACCGCCTTGCGCCTTCTCTAAACAATGCGCACCTGCTTGAATAGATAAGCGCCCTGCGACTTCACTCATGGGTGCTAACAATGGTAAACCCCGAAAATTATCGGTTACCGTTTCATAACCTATCGCTACACATTTTGATTCGATTAAACCATGCGTTTGTTGCGGATCAGGAGCTAAGTGTAAGTAAGTAAATAACACTTGGCCTTCGCGCAACATTTTGCATTCTTTAGGCTGCGGTTCTTTAACTTTAACTACCATATCAGCTTGAGTGAAAATATCAGCAGCTGCATTAACAATCTTAGCACCGGCGGCTTCATAATCTTGATCTCTGATCCCAATGCCCCAACCAGCTTTAGTTTCAATAATGACATCATGGCCATGGTGTACTAATTCACGCACACTTGCTGGCACTAAACCGACGCGATATTCTTGACTTTTTATTTCTTTAGGAACCCCTACTAACATGATAATAACTCCGTAAATTTTGGTACAATTTCAAATAAATCCCCAACAATACCGTAATCCGCAACTTGGAATATCGGTGCTTCTTCATCTTTATTAATAGCAACAATGATTTTACTTTCTTTCATGCCGGCTAAATGTTGAATCGCTCCAGAAATACCAACAGCGATATAAAGCTCCGGTGCAACAATTTTACCAGTTTGACCAACTTGATAATCATTCGGCACATAACCTGCATCTACAGCCGCGCGCGAAGCGCCAATTGCTGCGCCTAACACATCAGCTAACTTTTCCAATATTTTAAAATTTTCTCCGCTTTGCAAGCCGCGACCGCCAGAGATAACCACTTTAGCTGCAGTTAATTCCGGTCGATCCGATTCATTTAAGGTTTGTTTAACAAATGTTGTTTTATCACCGCCAACAACATTATCGATAGTTTCAATCGGCACTGCTTCACTACCAATGTCAGTTGCAGCAAAAGCAACACTACGCACGGTCATTACTTTTTGTGGATCGGAACTTTTAACTGTTGCGATACCATTGCCTGCATAAATTGGTCGTTTAAAGGTGTCGGCATCGATGATTTCAATCACTTCTGAAAGCTGCGCCACATCTAATAATGCGGCAACGCGTGGCATAAAATTTTTGCCAAACGTTGTTGCTGGTGCTAATACATATTTTGCTTGTTTAGCAAGATCTGCTACTAATGGTGCTACATTTTCAGCAAGTTGATGTTGATACCCTGGTGCATCAGCTTGAATCACTTTGCTAACACCCTGTGCTTTAGCTGCTTGTGCCGCAACCGCTGCACAATCGTGACCAATTACGATAACGGTAATATCGTCACCTAATTGTTTTGCCGCAGTGATCACTTTTAAGGTGACTGGGTTTAATTGCTGATTGTTGTGTTCAGCAACTACGATACTATTCATTGTAATGAACTCCTAAACAACACCGGCGGTTTTAAGTTTTTCCACTAACTCTTCCACGGTTTCCACTTTTATTCCAGCGCTGCGCTGGGCTGGTGGCTCCACTTTAGTAATTTCAAAACGAGTTTTCGGCGTTACTCCTAAACTATCGATCGTGACAGTTTCTAATGGCTTTTTCTTAGCTTTCATAATATTTGGTAATGACGCATAACGCGGTTCATTCAAACGCAAATCGGTAGTAACGACTGCTGGTAATGTTAATGCTAAGGTTTCTAAACCACCGTCAATTTCGCGTGTTACATTTGCTTTATGATTTTCAATGGTTAATTCTGAAATAAAGGTACCTTGCGACCAATCTAATAAGGCGGCAAGCATTTGCCCCGTTTGGTTATTATCGCCATCAATGGATTGTTTCCCCATGATCACAAGATCTGGTTGTTCTTGTTTCACTAATGCTTGCAAAATTTTTGCTATACCAAGTGGTTGAATTGCATCATTGGTTTCAACCAAAATAGCGCGGTCAGCACCTAATGCTAATGCTGTACGCAATGTTTCAACGGATTTATTATCACCAACTGACACAACGATAATTTCTGCCGCTACACCCTTCTCTTTAAGACGTACTGCTTCTTCTACTGCAATTTCATCAAAAGGATTCATCGACATTTTGACATTATTAGTGTCGATCCCAGAATGGTCAGGTTTGACGCGAACTTTAACGTTGTAATCCACAACACGCTTGGCAGTGACTAAGATTTTAAGCTTTTCAGTCATAGTTATCCTTTGTATCCTTTTTCGTCTAAGGAAATCCGATGCGAATGATGCCGTTTTTTATCGCCAAGGTCAACTATTTCCCTGAGTGGGCTACTTTGTAGTAAACATTCCCGTTATAATAGTGTTTTACTTTGGAGTTCATTTATTATGCAGCGCGAGTCAATGGAATTTGATGTCGTCATTGTTGGTGGTGGGCCTGCTGGGTTAGCAGCAGCCATCCGTTTCGGACAATTGAATCAACAACATAATACCAATTATACGATTTGTGTTGTGGAAAAAGGTTCAGAGATCGGCGCACATATTCTTTCTGGTGCAGTGCTTGAGCCAAAGGCATTAAATGAACTTATTCCCGATTGGCAAACTCAAGGCGCACCACTTAACACACCCGTTAAAACCGATCAATTCATGTTACTAACCCAAAAATCGGCGTGGCATTTACCAACTCCACCACAAATGAACAATCATGGCAATTATATTATTAGCTTAGGTAATGTATGTCGCTGGTTAGCCACACAAGCAGAAAATTTAGGGGTAGAAATTTATCCTGGGTTTGCGGCAAAAGATATTATCTTTGATGATAACAATCAAGTGTGTGGCATTATCACGGGTGATATGGGTGTGGATAAACAAGGCCAACCTACTGCGAATTTTCAACCCGGCATGGAATTACGTGGCAAATATACTTTGTTCGCTGAAGGTTGTCGAGGTTCGCTCAGTGAACGTTTATGCGAAAAATTTAATTTGCGTGAGCATTGTGATCCGCAAACATATGGCATTGGCATAAAAGAATTATGGGAAGTTGATCCCAAAGTACATGAGCTCGGCAAAGTAACTCATACTGTTGGCTGGCCATTGGATAATAAAACTTATGGCGGTTCATTTATATATCATTTAGAAAATCATCAAGTCGCCGTTGGTTTTGTGATCGGTTTGGATTATACCAATCCATATCTAAGCCCTTATGATGAATTTCAACGTTTTAAGTTACATCCTAAAATCAAACCATTATTTGAAAATGGTCGCCGCGTTAGTTATGGTGCGCGCGCTTTAAATGAAGGTGGTTATCAATCGATCCCGAAATTACATTTTCCGGGTGGGATGCTGATTGGCTGCAGTGCTGGCTTTGTTAATGTGCCGAAAATTAAAGGTAATCATACGGCGATGAAATCGGGCATGGTGGCAGCGGAAAACGTTCACCACGCGTTAACTAATAACGGCCCTGCTGATCTTGATCTGAATAAAGCCTTACAAGCTACTTGGGTATGGGATGAATTATATAAAGTTCGTAACATTCGCCCAGGATTTCATAAAGGATTGTGGTTAGGTTTAGGTTATGCTGCGATTGATACCTACTTATTGCGTGGTAGAGCTCCGTGGACGTTTGCTAATCATGCAGATCATACCTGTTTACAACCTACAGCCAACGCAATCAAAATTAATTATCCAAAACCTGATGGCAAGATCACGTTTGATAAATTATCTTCGGTTTACATTTCTAATACTAATCATGAAGAAAATCAACCGTGTCATTTAACTTTAAAAGATCCAGAGGTTCCGATTAAAATTAATTTAGCCACTTATGCCGCGCCCGAGCAACGTTATTGTCCAGCGAATGTTTATGAAATTGTTGATACCGATGGCAAACCACGTTTGCAAATTAATGCGAGTAATTGTGTGCATTGTAAAACATGCGATATAAAAGATCCGACGCAAAATATTGTTTGGGTGACGCCTGAAGGTGGTGGTGGCCCTAATTACCCTAATATGTAACTATGTAGCTTAATGATAGATTAGTTTATGCAATTATATAATACTTTTATTTTGATTTTCGCCATTGCTGTAGGCATTGCTTACATCAACTTTCGTTTTATTAAATTACAAACCACGATTGCGATCATGTCAGCTGCCTTGATCTTATCATTTGTTATTTTGGTATTAGGTAATTTAGGATTTAAAGAACTTGAACAACATGCCACACAAATGCTTAGTGCAATTGATTTTAATAAATTGCTGCTTGATGGCATGTTAAGTTTCTTGCTGTTTGCCGGTGCTTTAACCGTGGATTTAAATTATTTAAGCGAACGCAAATGGGAGATCGCAATTTTAGCAACATTAAGCACGATTGCTTCTGCCGCATTAATTGGGCTATCTGTCTATTATATATTTAACCTTTTCTTAGCCCATCATCTACCTCTAATTTACTGCTTGTTGTTTGGGGCTTTAATTTCGCCAACCGATCCGATCGCAGTGTTAGCCACGGTGAAAGAATTAAAGGCGCCACGTGAACTCGCTACCACGATTGCCGGCGAATCATTATTTAATGACGGTGTCGGTATCGTTATTTTCTTAACATTGTATCGCATAGCGTTTACTACTGCGCATCCTACTTGGCATTCAGTTAGTTTATTATTCATTCAAGAAGCTTTTGGTGGCGCTCTTTATGGTATTGTTTTAGGTTATTTAGCTTATTGGCTCATCCGCCCTATCAATAATCATACATTAGAAATTTTAATTACTTTAGTGATTGTTACAGGTGGTTATGCATTAGCGTTAATGCTTGACATCTCAGGCCCCATCGCGATGGTGGTTGCTGGTATTTTTATTGGTAATCATGGCCGTAGGCTGTTTATGTCGAAAGATACTTGCCAGCGTTTAGATACGTTTTGGGAGCTTATCGATGAAATTCTTAATGTCGTATTGTTTTTGTTGATCGGCTTAGAATTATTAGTGATCAAGTTGTCGTATACACACATGTTAATTGGTTTGGCAGCGATCCCATTAGTATTATTAGTACGGTTTATCACTGTGAGCATTCCTATCAATTGTTTTAAAATTTTTCGTAATTATATTCCTTATTTTATTATGATTTTAACCTGGGGTGGCTTGCGTGGTGGTTTAGCGGTGGCGATGGCATTAGCTATTCCACCGAGTCATTCGCGTGATATTATTTTAGCGATGACTTATGGCGTTGTAGTTTTTTCGATTGTTATTCAAGGCACCACAGCAAAATCATTAGTACGACGTAGTAATGCAAAACGTATTATTTAAATATATAATTATAATTTTGAAATGCCGGTGGCGTGGCGTTTTCTAAAAACCAACTCACTATATCATCCATTATTGCTTGGGATGTTACTAACGATTGTTGGATCTTTGTAGATGATACATCTTGCTGGCGTAACGGGGTTGAATATTTGTGTCCAACAGCTAAACCGGCGACAGGAATTTGTAATTCATTTGCCAATATCACTTCGGGAGCTAACGTCATTGAATTAACATCAGCACCGCTATGATACCAAAAATTATTTTCAGCAGCAGTCTTAGTCCGTGGTCCTGGAACATAAGCAAATACACAATCTGCTGGCGGCGACATTGCTTGTTGTTCACAATATTGGCGTAGTTGTTGCGACAATGCGGCTGAAAATACACTTTCATTGATCACCAAATGCCCTTGAGCAGGGCTTGGCTCTATAAACATAGTGCACATACTGCCATCGGGTAAACGGTTATCTGGCATTAATAGATCAGTAAGAACTAGCGGCGCGTTTAAAGGTAATTCTGGATTTAATACGCCTACTGAACTCGTTACTAAAAGCGCCTGACATTGTAATTGTGATAATGCAGCAATGTGCGCTTGGTATGGAATTTGATTGGATAAATAGTAATGAGGAATACGGTTGCGAAAGATCACATAAGCATCATGTTTGCAGGGATAACGATAGACTTCAACTTCACCAAACGGTGTTGCTACTGTACGCAATTCAAGCTGCTGTTGTTTCACTTGAGCTTGTTGATAATTGCTACCTAGAATTACGGCGATCGACATTACTCCATTCCTTGTTTTTTTCCATTGAATTTTAGATTATAACCAGGTATCTTGCTTATGTCATTGATGAAATATGGACGTTGCTGGCATGAATGCAGACAAACAGTATCTTGCAACCATTGACATTGGCACGAGTTTTCTTAAAGCAGGCATTTATGATAAGGATGGTAACATTCACGGTCAAATTCGCCATGCGTTAAAACCTTTGTCTTTTAATCATCATCAAGTTGAACAAGATCATTTAAATCTGCTTGCCGCATTACAAACTGTGATCACTGCTTTAACCACGATTATCCCAAGTGAAGATTGGGCTGCATTATCACTAGTGAGTCAGCGTGATACCCTAATGTTATTAGACCATGACAAGCCTTTAACTCCGCTTATTTCTTGGCTAGACCGTCGCGGCATTGAAATAGGTGGAGATCGTTGGGATTGGTTTAATGCTTACAGTCAAGTTGTTAAACACACTACAAAAATCCGCTCAATTATGAGTTTAATAACAGAAAAACTAACGGGCACTGCTTACGACACTATTCATACTGCACCACCAGAATGGGATCTCAATAAGCATCCTGAACAACATAGCTACGACGGGCCTAAAATTGTTAAAGCAGGCACACTTATTCCTTGTGAATATAAAGAACATGAATTCACTGATCTTATTCCTGCTGAATTACCACTAATAATATGTGGTGGTGATAAAAATTGTGAATTCTTAGGTAACGGTTGTGCTAAACCTAACATTGGCGTATTAAGTTTAGGCACCGCATTGAGTTTAGGCACTATCTACCCAGGCACAGTTGTGAGTTCATCGCCAGGAACTTTTATCACTCCAATTGTTATTGATGATTATTGTCAAGTTGAAATTGGTATTCGTAATGCTGGCAAAATTTGGCAATGGTTTGCAAAAAATTTCAATGTTACTAATTTAAATCCATTAAAAATCAAGTTGCCTGAAGTAGATTCTAAATTATTCTTTCAGCCCTATATAAGCGGTAGTTTGTATGATCTAACTAATCAAGCTTGTATCACTGGCATGAGTTACGACACCAATATTAATGAAATTGTTGCAGCCACATTGGAAGGAATTATTTGTGAATTGCTGCGCGGCAAACAAAGTTTTGATGAATTAGGTATAGTCTTAGATCATATTCTTGTTGGTCGTGGCCCTCATGAAGAACCTTACATCACCCTATTGCAATGGCTCGCAGATGCATTTCAATGTGATGTTGGGATCTCAAATGAACCTACTCCTGGATTGGCTGGAACTGCAGCGATTGCTGCTAAATCATTGGGATGGTATCCACAATGGGCACAAGCCGTTGCCGCTTATGCACCTAAAGTTAATGAATGGCTCACCCATGATCCTGCTAAACATGCACATTGGCAACAACGCTTACAACAATTTATGCAACAAATTCCACAGCAGCATAGTGATGCCAATACAGTAATTAATAAAGAAATTTACTGTTAATACTAATGTGCTACCCCCAGTGACTTTAAATTATATTTCTGTTTGTGGTATAATTTAGCCAATTCACACTGAAATTTTAATTATTAAAAGAGATTAAATATGGGTTTTTATATTGGGAACTTTCAATTTATAGAATACAATGGCCCTGCAATGTATCAGGCTTTTCAAAAATTACCCCGAATATCATTACCACATTTCAGGCAAGAAAATTTTACATTCGATCGCTCGACGTACTGTAATGAAAATGAAGCTGTACGCTTGTCAATTCCAACATTGACTAGAAAACGCCATAATAATCGACATAGAAGAAGAGGAAAGCAACGTGAAACTAAGCATCATCGACATCCGCAAAAGCAAAATTTTATAGATACAAGTGCATTAGCACAATGTATTTGTGTCTATTGCTGGACAGAAACTGGTGATCGGTTATTCATGCATGTCAATATTGGTACTATTTTAAATTGGGAGAATTTATTTAAAACATTCAAGAATAGAAAAAATATTAAGATCAAATTATTTGGTGGACTTGGAGGCAATAATAGCGAAGTATCGAGAAAAATTTTACAACGAATTATGCAGTCATTAATTAACTATTGTGCTAAATATAAAAATAGTAACATTACTATAGAAAGCCAGTTATGTATGGATCGCTGCCAGATCACTGCTAATGACATAAAACAATTCATTGCCACCTATTTTTATTTTAAACTTCATTTTGCAAGTATCGACTATGATTTACCATTTAATACTGAAATCAATTTCGATGAACCATTTCCAGATAAAGAAGTTGAAATCCCTCAATATTTAAATATGGATATTGAAACTATACTAACAAAAATTACAGCACGGTTGGAAAACTTCCCAAATATATTCTCTAGAAAAAACGAACCGCTTGCAAAAACTTTACTAAATGATCTGGCTGAGATTTTGTTTACAAAAAATACATATGAAGTATATAGCAGCCATGATAGAAATAACAGTTCAGGTGGTTCTTATTTAAATTGTTGTGCAATTAACATATCAACTGGTTCATTATTTATAGTTCATTCACTGCAAAGACGTGCCGATCCATTAAGCACTGCTTATCTTCTTGATCAAATTAATGTGAATAAAGGAGAACGTGAAGCATTCATCCACGATTATAGTGATACACGCATGACTGTACGTCGTTTTTCTGATAGATTCCTCTGGGCTTGTGAGCTACATGCAAGCAAATGGCAATCATTAAGTGAATCTCTAAATAAAGTAACTAATCAAGAAAAACCGTTAACCTTTCAACAAAAAAATACTCATTTAGTAGATATGATAATTATTTTAAATGATTTTGGGATTGATATAGCCTCTGCCTCTCCAGACAACTGTGGACATTTATTAATGAAGCTAGTTAAAGTATTACAATATTACTCTAAGAACGAAAAAATGTTTCTTAATATGCAAGGTAAAAGACCTAATATGGCAGAGCTATCAACTAAATTCAAATCATTTCCACAGCCACTTAGAACACTGTTGAATTCTCAAAATATGCTAGCCATGATGCCAAAGCCAGCACCAGCAGCTTCAACTTCAAAGTTAAGACGTCGCAAGAGCAAGAGTAAGAGTAATACAAAAAAAACATATGCGGGCTTACGCTCTGGGTTTTTTAACGACGCGCCTAAAAAGAAGCTCTTACGTGATGCGATAGAAGAACTGGATCAAGAATACTACGATAATCAAGCTATTCATAAAAGCCGAGACTGTTGCCCATGTTCGTGTGCATTATTTTAAATTGCTAAATGCTACCGCATCACCTTTACATACCGTGAAAGTAATATTTTAATTAATGTTTGATAAGGAACATCTTCTTTATTCGCTAAGACCTTTAGTTCATTCAATAAGTTTTCAGGTAAGCGCAAAGAAATAGTTTTAGTTGATGGTTTTAAGTTAGGAAACTGGGCGCGCTTGGCTTTGGACCAGTCAATGTAATCAACTGAATCATGTTCTTGCCAAAATTTCTTTTCAGCTGATTCACTTTTGAATTTTGGTATTTTCTTAAGCTTGCTCATAAATCTTACGCTCTTTTTTACTCATATCACGTGCAGAAACTACTCTGATCAGTTGATTTCTGACAGTAAACGCAATAAATAGCAATCGCTCTTTATTGGTTTGTCCTAATACATACATTCTTACTTCTGAATGAGAATGCTTACTATCTTCATATAACAAAAGTGGCGAATTAAAAAAAACTTGTTCACATTCTAATTTTGTAACCTTATGTTTTTCCCAATTCTTATTGCTATTACCAGCATCCCAATCAAAGCCAATGCATGCTTTTATTATATCATCCATAGTTTAAATTGTATATTACAAACATATACATGTCAAATATTATTTAGTTAACTCCAACAGCAACTGATTTAAGCGCTTAACATAACTGCCTGGATCATCTAATTGGCCACCTTCCGCTAATAATGCTTGATCAAACAAAATATTCGTCCAATCTTTGAAGCGTTCATCATCTTGTTCATTCTTAAGCTTAGTAATAATTGCATGCTCTGGATTGATTTCAAAAATCGGTTTAGTCCCCGGAAAACCGCTTTGCCCGGCTGCTTGTAACATCCGTTGCATTTGCGCGCTCATATCATTTTCATCAGTGACCAAACATGCAGGAGAATCCGTTAAGCGTTGCGTCACTCGCACTTCTTTAACTTTTTCACCAAGAATTTCTTTAATTTGCTTAGTGATACTTTCAAAGTCTTTTTCTGCTTTTTCTTGGGCTTGTTTGACTTCTTCATCTTCAAGCTTACCTAAATCTAAGCCACCACGTGCTACTGATTGTAATTTTTTCTCGTTATATTCATTTAAATGTGTGACCAGCCATTCATCGACACGTTCAGACAATAATAATACTTCTATGCCTTTCTTACGAAAAACTTCTAAATGTGGGCTATGTAAAGCAGCATTAAAGCTTTCTGCTGTCACATAATAAATATGTTCTTGTTCTGGTTTCATGCGACTAATATAGTCATCCAATGAAACATCTTGTTTTACGTTATCGGTTTGGGTACTGGAAAAACGTAATATCTTAGCGATTTTTTCCCGATTCGTGAAATCTTCTGCTGGGCCTTCTTTTATTACTTGCCCGAATGCTTCCCAGAATTGGGCATATTTTTCTTTGTCATCTTCGGCTAACTTAGTCAGCATGCCTAAAATTCGTTTAACTAAGGCTGCGCGAATAGATTCAACGGTTTTATTAGATTGCAATAATTCACGAGAAATATTCAACGGCAAATCATTACAATCAACAATCCCTTTAACAAAACGTAAGTAATTCGGTAAAAATACTTCGGCGTCATCCATAATAAAAACGCGTTGCACATATAGTTTTAAACCCTGATGACGCTCGCGATTCCATAAATCAAATGGTGCATGTTTTGGAATATATAATAAGCTAGTATATTCGAGTTTGCCTTCAACTTTATTATGCACCCATGTTAATGGCTCATCAAAATCATGGGAAACATGTTTGTAAAATTCTTGATAATCTTCATCTTTGATTTTACTTTTTGGCAACGTCCATAGTGCTTTAGCACGATTAACGCTTTCGTATTCTGGCGCTTTCTCAGCTTTCTCTGTCGTTTTTTCTGCTTTGTCTTTATCTTCAGTTTTTTCATCTTCATCTGTTTCTGGCATTTCAGGTTTTAACATTTCAATTGGAATTGAAATATGATCGGAATATTTATTGATGATGCTGCGCAAGCGATAATCTTCTAAAAATTCATTTTCATCTTTTTTCAGATGTAAAATGATATCGGTGCCGCGTCTTGTTTTAGCCACTTGTTCAACAGTGTATTCACCTTCACCTTTGGAAACCCAACGCACACCTTGTTCTGCTGGCACACCTGCGCGCCGACTGATCACCGTGACTTTATCAGCGACAATAAATGCCGAATAGAACCCTACGCCAAATTGGCCAATGAGTTGTGAATCTTTAGTTTGATCGCCTGATAATGCTTGTAAAAA
>JANQRR010000046.1 GCA_028284465.1 Gammaproteobacteria bacterium
CTCATGCCAGGGGCAGGGGCTTCTTCAATAATTTTTTGATGGCGACGTTGAATTGAGCAATCACGTTCAAATAAATGAATAGCATTGCCATGTGTGTCAGCAAATACTTGAATTTCAATATGACGCGGCTGGGTTACATATTTTTCTAAGATCACTCGATCATCAGCAAAGCTAGCTTTAGCTTCACGTTTGGCGCCAGCAAGCGCTTGCGCAAAATCTTTTTTAGTATTAACTACGCGCATGCCTTTGCCACCGCCGCCTAGTGCAGCTTTAATTAATACAGGATAACCAATTTTATCCGCTTGTTTAGCAAGCGTAGCAGGGGATTGATCATCATCATGATAACCTGGAATGATTGGTACATTAGCTTGCGCCATTATGTGTTTAGCTTTATCTTTCGCTGCCATAGCGCGTAACGCAGCAGGCGGTGGCCCGATAAAAATAATATTAGCTTGAGCGCACAGTTCAGCGAATTCAGCATTTTCGGCTAAAAAACCATAGCCGGGATGGATTGCTTCGGCACGGCAACGTTTAGCAATAGCAATAATTTTGTTAGCTTGCAAATAACTTTCTTGACTTGGCGCAGGGCCAATGCGATAACTTTCATCTGCCATGGCGACATGACGTGAATTTTGATCAGGATCAGAATAAATTGCAACACAGCGAATGCCTAATGCTTTTGCTGAGCGGATCACTCGACAAGCAATTTCACCACGATTAGCAATTAAAATTTTCTTAAACATTAGCACACCATTTAGGTTTACGTTTTTGTAAAAATGCCATTAAACCTTCTTGACCTTCTTCACTAACACGTAAATTAGCGATCTGCTCTGCAGTTTTATGATGTAGTTCAGGATCATTTAATGGTTGTTTACTGACGTCACAAATTAATTTTTTACTTGCAGCTAATGCTTGCGGACCATTTTGTAAAAGATGATCAGCAATAACTAAGCCACGAGCTACTAATTGATCGGCAGCAACGATTTCATGAATTAAACCATAATGCTGCGCGATGGAAATATCGAAAACTTCGGCGGTTAAAAAATAACGTTGGGCTGCACGTTGCCCCATGGCAGCAACAATATAGGGGCTTATAGTTGCTGGAATTAAGCCAAATTTAACTTCAGCAAAACAAAAATTTGCTTGCGGTGATGCCAAAGCGATATCGCAACAAGCAATTAAACCAATGCCACCACCATAAGCAGGGCCTTGTATTAATGCGATAGTTGGCTTGGTTAAGCTATATAATGTATGCATTAAGGTACCAAGTTGCACTGCATCTTTAATATTTTGTTCTTCAGAATAGTCCACCATAGCTTGCATCCAGCTAAGATCGGCGCCAGCTGAAAAACATTTACCATTGGCTGCTAGAATAACCACGCGTGTGTGCGGATCTTCTTCCGCACGTAATAGTAAAGTTATTAATTCTTTAATCATTTGATCATTAAAGGCATTGCGTTTTGCAGTGTGGTTAAGTGTGATGGTCGTTATGTTATTTTTTGTATCGTAAAGTAGAATGTCTGTCATAATTTATATCCATTTCACTATTGATAGGCTTACTGGATTGCTTCGTCGTTCTTTTGTTATTGTTGCATTTGTCATAATGTCACATGCGAAAAATTCCAAATCGAGTATCATCAATCGGCATATTCAATGCAGCCGAGATAGCTAAACCTAGTACTCGTCGAGTATCCAATGGATCAATCACGCCATCATCCCATAAACGTGCGCTCGCGTAATAAGGATGGCCTTGTATTTCATATTGTTCACGGATTGGTTGCATAAATGCTTCTTGTTCGGCAGCACTCCAAGTTTCATTGCGTTTAGCTTTTTTATCTAAAGTAACTTGTGCTAACACATTTGCTGCTTGTTCACCACCCATGACAGAAATTCGAGCGTTAGGCCACATCCATAAAAACCGCGGATTATAAGCGCGACCACACATTGCATAATTACCAGCGCCGAAGCTGCCACCGACGATCACGGTAAATTTAGGCACTTGTGCACATGCCACTGCAGTTACCATTTTAGCACCATGTTTAGCAATACCATTGGCTTCATATTTTTGGCCAACCATAAATCCGGTGATGTTTTGCAAAAATACTAAAGGAATTTTGCGCTGACAACATAATTCAATAAAGTGCGTGCCTTTAAGCGCAGAATCTGAAAATAAAATACCGTTATTGGCAATAATGCCAATAGGGTAACCATAAAGGTGAGCGAATCCGCAGATCAGAGAGGTGCCAAACAATGCTTTGAATTCATCAAATTCAGAACCGTCAACAAGGCGCGCGATGATTTCACGAATATCAAAAGGTTTGCGCGGATCAGCAGGTGGAATGCCATATAATTCTTCTGGGTTACAAATGGGTTCTTTATTAGGACGTAACGCAATACCAATGTGTTTACGATAATTTAAATTAGCAATACACTGGCGTGCTAAATGCAAAGCATGTTGATCATCTTGCGCATAATGATCAGCAACCCCAGACGTTTTACAATGGACATCGGCGCCGCCTAACTCTTCAGCACTCACAACTTCACCGGTAGCTGCTTTAACTAACGGTGGTCCACCTAAAAAGATGGTACCTTGATTTTTAACGATAATACTTTCATCTGCCATCGCTGGTACATACGCGCCACCCGCGGTACAAGAACCCATAACCACGGCAATTTGCGCAATGCCAGCACTCGACATTTGTGCTTGATTAAAGAAAATTCGCCCAAAATGATCTTTATCAGGAAAGACTTCATCTTGTTTGGGGAGATAAGCACCGCCAGAATCAACTAAATAAATACATGGCAAACGATTTTGCGCCGCAATTTCTTGGGCGCGCAAGTGTTTTTTTACCGACAAAGGATAATAGGTGCCACCTTTAACAGTGGCATCATTCGCGACAATCATACATTCACGACCCATCACTTGACCAATGCCAGTGATCACACCTGCAGCGGGCACCGCGCTTTTATACACTTGATGAGCAGCCAATTGTGATAATTCTAAAAAAGGTGCACCGGGATCAATGAGTTCAGCAATACGATCGCGTGGCAATAATTTACCTCGTTTGAGGTGGCGTTGCTGATATTCTTCGCCACCACCCAGGGTGATTTGTTGCAAATTAGCTTTTAAATCATCCACCAAGCCTTGCATCGAGTTAAAATTGGTTTGAAATTCTTCACTTCGTGGGTTTAATTTTGATTTTAATGTTGTCATTTAGTTCACTCACTTGCGTAATATCACAAAGTATTCAATGGATTGAAAAATAAAGCAAGCTTTCACGGCTTAGCAACTGAAATGTTGCCCAATGTTTGACAACCGATTGGTTTGTCATTTAATTTAACTATTGTATGAGTAATGTGTTGATATTATTTTGAGGTTGTGGAAATGAGAGAGCCAAGATTTTTTAACATAAGTAATTCTGCAAAGCCAAAAACATTATCACAAAAAGAAATATTGCAACAGATAGAAGATGATTTGAAATTTTTACCTATGGACAAAAAAGCTAAGCGATTAGCTATAAAGCATATAAATGATTACATTGTTGATCCAGTTTTTGTAAAGATTATCAGAGAACACGATTATATTCGCAAAATATTGTTTATAAAATTATTATTATTTCATATCAATAACCATTACATTATACGTAATGCCGTAAAGCAATTTCACGATTTTCAGGAATTTTTAGACGATAACCAGCATTTGATCAATCATGATGCAACAAAAAATGTATCAAGCTCTCGCCCTTGTTAAAAAGGAATGTCGTCGTCAAAGTCATTAGATTGCATCGCAGGTTCTGCCGCTGGTGGCTCTGAACTGGCATTGCTGGCTCTTTTTTGATCTTGACTTTGGTTATTGTACGGTTGAGCACCGCCACGGCTATCGAGCATTTGTAATTCGGTACAAACAATTTCAGTGGTGTAGCGATCGCTGCCGCTTTTATCTTGCCATTTACGGGTTTGTAAGCGACCTTCAACATACACTTTAGAACCTTTACTTAAGTACTCACCCGCAATTTCGGCTAAACGGTTAAATAGTACTACGCGATGCCATTCGGTGCGTTCCTGAGGTTCTCCAGTTTGTTTATCTTTCCAAAAATCAGTAGTAGCGACACTAAGATTAGCAATTGGGGTGCCACTTGGAGTGTAACGGATTTCTGGGGATTGTCCTAAGTTTCCGATCAGGATAACTTTATTGATACCTCTGGCCATAATTTTCAACTCCTAATTAGTTAAACTTTGTTTTCCACCTAGAGTTCGTTAGTTTCTCGTTACCTTAGCGCGTTTTACTGCTCGCCTCTGTAATTAACTGTTGCAGTGCTTGCTTGTCAACGAGTGCATTATCTACTTTTAAATGGGCAACGCCTTCTTCTGCAATGATAATAGCATCAGCAACGCCTGTCATTTCTTTTAATTTTTTCGTTAAGCTATCTATTTGCTTAGTATTGATTGAACCGACATTTAATAAATATGTGCCAAGATGCGGCGGCTTTTTCATGCCAACAGCAATGATGAACCATATCACAGCTAAGGCGGCACAGCCAACGAAAATCCCGCTTAACTGAAAATGGCCATATAACCAACCACCCAATGTGCCGCCGATAAAAATCCCGAGAAATTGTGAACTTGAGTAAATTCCCATGGCAGTACCTTTAGCACCAGCCGGGGCAAGCTTAGAGATCATCGAAGGCAAGCTAGCTTCTAATAATGTAAACGCGGTCATGAAGATAAATAAACTAATACTAATCATGAAGATAGATGTGTGTGAGTTAAGCATAAGTAATTGAGTTACTGCAATGGCAATAATGCCGCCAAGAAATACGGCTTTCATTTGACGTTTTTTCTCGGCAATAATAATAAATGGCACCATGGCTACAAATGATAAAAGTAGTACCGGTAAATAGACTAACCATTGATGTTGTGGGGTTAAACCAGCAATTTTAGTTAGCGCAATCGGGATCGCAATAAAACTTGCAGTTAAAATTGCATGTAAAATCATAATCCCAGCGTCAAGCCGCAGCAATTCACGGTTAGTAAGCAGGCTTTTAAACAAAGCGGGCACAGGTTCAGCATCACGGTGAAATACACTATGCGTCGGTGTTGGTACTGCCATATGCAAAATTATAATTCCAATGATAGCCAAACCAGTAATTAACCAAAAAATGCCACTAAGGCCAACAAGGTTGCTAAAGATTGGTCCTAAAATCATTGCTAAGGTAAATGATAAACCAATAGTGATCCCAATAACTGCCATGGCTTTAGTACGATTTTGCTCACGGGTGAGATCGGCAACCAGAGCGATGATCACGCTACCTACAGCACCACTGCCTTGTAGCGCGCGCCCAATAATAATGCCATTGATGCTATGCGCACCAGCGGCAACGATGCTACCTACAGCAAATAGCAATAAGCCGATAGTGATCATAGGCTTACGACCAACTCGATCCGATAACATCCCAAAAGGGATCTGCAGGCAAGCTTGAGTTAAGCCATAAATGCCTAAAGCGACGCCGATAAGTGTGGCGGTAGCGCCGGTGTAATGATGAGCATACAAGGCAAAAATCGGCAAAATCATAAAAAGCCCGAGCATGCGGAAAGCAAAAATGGCAGCTAAAGAAAAGGTGGCGCGACGTTCTGTTTGGTTCATGATTACTTCTGTCAATAATTGTGCTATATTCTTGGGTGCCTATTTTACCGAAATTTTGAGCGACATTATATAGGAAATGGATAAAATTATCGTTCGTGGGGCGCGTACCCATAATCTCAAAAGCGTCAATTTAGAATTACCGCGCGATCAATTGATTGTCGTCACTGGCTTGTCGGGTTCAGGAAAATCTTCGTTGGCGTTTGATACGTTATATGCTGAAGGCCAACGACGTTACGTCGAATCCTTATCAGCCTATGCTCGCCAATTTTTATCAATGATGGAAAAGCCGGATTTGGATCATATTGAAGGATTATCACCGGCGATTTCGATCGAACAAAAATCCACATCACATAACCCGCGTTCAACAGTGGGTACAGTGACAGAAATTTATGATTATTTACGATTATTATATGCGCGTGTTGGTGAGCCACGCTGCCCAACCCATAAAATTACTTTGCAAGCGCAAACTGTTAGTCAAATGGTTGATACATTATTAGCATTGCCTGAAGGTAGCAAAATCATGTTGTTATCGCCAATTGTGCGTGGTCGTAAGGGTGAACATCAACAATTGTTAGAACAATTACGTGGCCAAGGTTTTATTCGTGCGCGGATCAATGGCAAAGTAGTTGATTTAGATCAAGCTCCAACCTTAGCCTTACATAAAAAACATACCATCGAAGTCGTTGTCGATCGGTTTAAAGTACGCAGTGATATCGCGCAACGTTTAGCGGATTCATTGGAAACCACGTTACGCTTAAGTGATGGCTTAGTGCATGCAGTGTGGATGGATAAACCCAAACAAGAGCCTTTAGTATTTTCTGCTAAATACGCTTGTCCAGAATGTGGTTATAGTTTAGCGGAATTAGAGCCACGTTTGTTTTCATTTAATAATCCAGCAGGCGCTTGTAGTGAATGCGATGGTTTAGGCGTTAATCAATTTTTTGATGAAGACAAAGTGATCCACGATATGGATCTAAGTTTGGCGGCAGGTGCTATTCGAGGTTGGGATCAACGTAACGTCTATTATTTTCATATGCTGAAATCATTAGCGAAACATTATAAGTTTGATATTGAAGTATCATTCGGTGATCTTGATGAAAATATTCAGGATGTTATTTTATACGGCAGCGATGATGAAGTGATTGAATTTAATTATTATGCTGACAATGGCAATGTATACCGTAAATCACATCCATTTGAAGGCGTCATTAACAATATGGAGCGACGTTACCGAGATACCGAATCAAATTCAGTGCGGGAAGAATTAGCAAAATACATGACAGTGCAACCCTGTCGCGAATGTGATGGCACGCGTTTGAATGTTGCCGCGCGTAATGTGTTTATCAATAAATTAGCGTTACCTGAGATCACTCGAATGCATGTGGGTGCAGCACGTGATTTTTTTGTTAAGTTAAAATTGCCTGGGCATCGGGGCAAAATTGCCAAAAAAATCCAAAAAGAATTAGTTGAGCGGTTACGGTTTTTAGTTGATGTGGGCTTAGATTATTTATCGCTAGATCGTAGCGCGGAAACTTTATCAGGTGGGGAAGCACAACGTATTCGCTTAGCTAGTCAAATTGGCGCAGGTTTAGTTGGGGTGATGTATATTTTAGATGAGCCTTCGATTGGTTTACATCAACGTGACAATGCACGGTTACTGTCGACGTTAACACGATTGCGTGACTTAGGTAATACAGTGATCGTAGTTGAACATGATGAAGAAGCCATTCGCACAGCTGATCATTTAGTTGATATTGGCCCAGGTGCTGGTGTACATGGCGGCCGAATTGTTGCGCAAGGCAAAGTGAAGGATTTAATTGCTACTGCTAAATCGATGACGGGAAAATATTTAAGTGGGGAACGGCAAATTGAAGTGCCCACACAACGCATGGCAATGCAAGCGAATAAAGTGATCCAGTTGCGTGGCGCTGCAGGTAATAATTTAAAAAACATTAATGTTAAAATTCCAGTGGGATTAATGACATGTGTCACTGGCGTTTCTGGTTCTGGCAAATCGACTTTAATTAATGATACGTTATATCCAGTGGCGGCAGCAGAATTAAATGGTGCGACGCAGACAACAACGATGAAGTATAAATCGATCGCTGGCATGAAACATTTTGACAAAGTGATCGATATTAACCAACGTCCAATTGGGCGTACCCCACGGTCAAACCCAGCAACCTATACAGGATTGTTTACACCTATTCGAGAATTATTTGCCGCCACCCCAGAAGCACGCGCACGTGGTTATAAACCAGGGCGTTTTAGTTTTAATGTTAAAGGAGGGCGCTGCGAAGCGTGTCAAGGCGATGGCGTTATAAAAGTTGAAATGCATTTTTTGCCGGATATGTATGTGGAATGTGATAGTTGTAAATCTAAACGTTATAACCGCGAAACCCTAGAAATTCATTATAAAGGTAAAAATATTTATGAAGTGCTCGAAATGACCGTCGAAGAAGCACGGGAATTTTATGATCCAGTGCCAGTGCTCGCACGCAAATTACAAACGTTAATTGATGTTGGTTTGGCGTATGTTAAATTAGGTCAAAGCGCGACGACTTTATCGGGCGGAGAAGCGCAACGAGTTAAGCTTGCCAAAGAATTATCGAAGCGTGATACGGGTAATACGTTATATATATTAGATGAGCCAACCACGGGGTTACATTTTTATGATATCGAACAATTATTACAAGTGTTGCATCGGCTACGTGATCATGGCAATACCGTGATTGTGATCGAACATAATCTTGATGTGATCAAAACGGCTGATTGGATCATTGATTTAGGCCCAGAAGGCGGTGATCGTGGTGGCCAAGTTGTCGTGGCGGGCGCGCCGGAAGAAGTCGCTCGGCATAAAAAATCATATACTGGTAAGTTCTTGAAATTGCTATTGAATTAAATATATTTATTGTGTCCTGTCATTGCTTCGTCGTTGCACTCCTCGCAATGACGGCGTTTTTGCCTATTATTCCTTGAGATTTGCTTAATATAGATTATATTCAAAGTATATGAATATAGGAGCAATGCTCATGGCAAGATCAGTCAAGAAAAAACTAGGAAAGGAGAAGGGTAAAATTGTTGGTGGAGTAAAGAGCGGTAGTAATAGAAGCACTGGAGTTGCTCAAAGAGTTAAGCTTCCCAATATATTTAAGCCTAAACCTCCCCGTAGATTTAAATTGGGAAAGAATCTTAAATTACTTTAGAGAAAAGAGATCGAGTAAATGCTCGATCTGGTATATGAATATAGGAGCAATACTTATGAAAAGATCAGTCAAGAAAAAGCTCGGACAGAAGAAAAAAGGTATAGTTGGTGGCGTGAGAGGCATACCTAATACAGGTAATACAGGCAGAAAAAATGGACCTTCTGGAGGAATACTGAAACAAATTCGTGAACTTAGGAAAAACAAAAAACATTTTCGTTTGCTTTAGATAAAAAGGGTCGAGTATTTACTTGGCCCTTTTATTTATTATTTACGCCACCATTTTTTGCCGACTAATTGATTTTCTATATCGTGCAGTTTTTTCTTTTTGATATCATCATAGCTGAACACGGCAGGGAGAAATTTTTTAAAAAAGAAGATTTCTGCTGGTGTTAAATCAGGATGCCAAATATCAGCGATTAGCACAATCCGGGTTTTATTGCTGTTATTCCACACTTCATGAAAAAAACTACCATCAAACATTAAACATTTACCTTCTTGCCACGTTCTTTGTTCACCGGCCACACAAATGTTGCAGTCCTTAGGTATGCTCAATCCAAGATGAATAATTTGTCTCACATTATCAACTCCACAATGTGGTGGTACCTTGGTATTGGGATTTAAGGCAGAAAACATTGTGATAGTGGCCAAATTAGGCAACGATTTAATGATGGCAGTAGTTTTGGGGCATAGTTTTCGATTAGTGGTTAATTTTTTTTGGCTTACGCTATTAAACAGATCACGAAAATAAAACACTGTCATGTCAATATTCATATCATCTTTCGCATTACTGCTCACATTATTTTCTTTGACGAAATCTTTTTTATCTTCATCGGTCATGTAAGGTTGAAAACCTTTGCGGCTGGCTAGGAGTTCAAATAATTCTGTTTGAATGACTTGCCAAGAATTTTCTAAAGTCATTGCTGTGACATTTTTTGCTGGATCAGGCCAAGGCTGATTATTGATAAAAGGAAAATATATCGATGGGCTTTGTTGTGGATCTGCTGGCATTAGTGCTTCACCTTTTTCATCCATTAAAATAAGTGTTTCACGAATGCGCTCTAAAGCCTTATGAGAATATTTGTTTTCAGCAGCCGCTAAAAGCTCGTTAATAAATAAGTCTGTATCTTCATTTGTTTGATTTTTTTTGCTCATAATTAAGTATTTAAATATTTAAACTTATATATAGTTTATAACATGTATTTAATATAACATAGCAAATAAATATACCTAACGTCATTTTGTTAGTATAACCAATCAACAAGTTCGATAAGTGTGTTTTCTAAAAAAAACGTGCTATTTTTGCTTGTAATTTAGCCGATATAAGTTATAGTAAAAAAATGACAGATATAGGAGCATTGCATTATGAAAGGCATATCCAAGAAATCGGTCAAAAAGAAGTTAGCAGATAAGAGTAAAATAGTTGGCGGCAGGAAAAGCCTAACTGAGCTATTAGAGGCTGATTTAAATCGACAAAGACGTGAGAAAGAAAAACGTTATAAAGCTTTCCGAGATGACGCAAGACGATAATATTTATTTGATTAAAATATAGAGTAACATTGGAATGGCAGAATGAGTAGCTACGCAGGTATCATTGCAAGCATTGCAGATAAAGAAATGAAAAAAATTAAAGAAGCTGCAAAGCAATCGCAACAACATACAACAATGCAACAACGTGAAGCAACGCAACAGCATTTAAATCGTATGGAGCGCATGTTACAGCACTCATCTGTGCTGACATTAAAATCTTTGTTACACAAACTCAGCCAAGAATTATCAAAATTACAAGAAGCACCTGAAGCTAATGCGGTTTTACTCGCTATCTATAAAAAAGCGCATAAAGCAGTCATGCGCATGGTTGACCAACAAGGAAATACTTATCGCTCAAAACTTGATCCAGCAGATGAAGTAAAATGGTATGAGTATGAAGCATATCGTCGTGCTAGCCCTGAAACAGATCTCTCGCCAGAAGAGAGATATGCAAATTATGAAGAATTTATGCAGGCACAACAAGTTTATCGTCAAGACGATGCCGAGGCAGCTCAATCAGTAAGTAGAACACCGCCAACACATTATGCAATTTTAGGTGTTGATCGAAATGCTTCAGAGCAAGAAATTCGTGAAGCTTATTTCAAAAAAGCACTAGAAGCACGTGCATCAGGCACTGATCCTAAAAAAATACAACAAATTGAAGAAGCTTATCGGGTTTTAAGAGAGCAACGCAGCCGTGAAGCATATGATGCTGAGCTTAGGCTACAACAAGCCACAAGACCAGTTCCAGAAGTAGAAGCAGGTTCAGCACCAAGGCCACACCCAACTGGTTAGCTTTTTATACCAACGCCTTTATGGAATAAATACCAACACAATGCAAATAAGGCAATGGCAAATAAAATGATAATAGTGAATGCTGCATCAACGTTAATATCAGTTACATTCAAGAAGCTAAAGCGAAACGCATTAACGATATAAAGAATAGGATTAGCCAATGCAATGTTTTGCCACCATCCAGTTAACATATTAATACTAAAAAATACTCCGCCTAAGTAAGTTAATGGTGTCAACACAAATGTTGGGATAATAGTAATATCTTCAAAGCTGTTGGCGAGAATACCATTGATAAAACCAGCTAGAGAAAATAAAAATGAGCTTAATATTACAGTTAATAACATGAGTGCTAAGTGATGCACCGGCAAATGGGTGAAAAATAAAGAAATACCTAAAACTAAGATGCCAACCAGAAGCCCACGAAATACGCCACCCCAAATAAAGCCGAGTAAAATTAAAAAATTTGGCAGTGGCGAGATCAGTAATTCATCTATAGTATGTTGAAATTTATACATATAAAAAGACGTTGACACATTAGCATAAGAGTTGGTAATGACTGACATCATGATCAATCCGGGAGTGATGTATTGCATATAAGGAAAACCATTCACTGTACCAAGGCGAGTGCCGATCAATTGTCCGAAGATGACAAAATATAATGTCATGGTGATTATAGGCGGTAATAATGCTTGCGACCATATACGTACTATCCGTACAGTTTCATTACGCACTAAAGTGTAAAAACCAATAGCGTGAATTTTAGTAAGCATGTTGATCCTCTTTGCCTGCGACTAAACGTAAAAATAATTCTTCTAGACGATTTGCTTTATTACGCATACTTAAAACTGAAATACCTTGGTTGCTTAATTCTGCAAATAATTGATTCATGCTTTGCTGTTTACTAATGTCAACTTCTAAGGTGGTTTCATCTATCATGCGGCAAGGATAACTTTCCAAAGTGAGTGGTGCAGTTAATGGATCACTGAGGTTAAGCACAAAAGTTTCCATGTGCAAAGTTGTCAGCAATTTTTTCATTTGAGTATTTTCAACAATATTGCCATGATCAATAATTGCAATATGCTCACATAAATTCTCAGCTTCTTCTAAATAATGCGTTGTTAAAATGATCGTGGTGCCATTATTATTAATTTCACGCAAAAAAGCCCACATTGAGCGACGAATCTCAATATCAACACCAGCGGTAGGTTCATCTAAAATTAATAATTTAGGTTCGTGGATCAAGGCTCGCGCGATCAGCAAACGGCGTTTCATACCACCCGATAACATACGCACTTGAGTGTTACGTTTTTCCCACAATGCCAATTTATTTAAATAAAATTCCGCGCGTTTACGCGCTAACCGGCGTGGAATGCCATAGTAACCTGCTTGATTACACACAATTTGTAATGGAGTTTCAAAAATATTGCAATTAAATTCCTGCGGTACTAAACCGATCAGTGTTTTAGCTAACGACGTATTGGTATCGAGATCGTTATCATAAATAAACACCTTGCCTTGAGTTTTGTTGACCAAGGTGCAAATAATGCCAATAGTCGTTGATTTCCCAGCGCCATTAGGGCCAAGTAGGGCAAAAAAATCGCCTTCCTTAACATCAAGGCTAATGCCTTTCAGGGCTTTTACGCCATTGACATAGGTTTTGGTTAAATTAGAGATTGATAATGCTTTCATGTGGCAAAAATACCGTATTTTGTGCTAAATTGCTATGGCTGAAAAAATAATTGATAATCATTCTCAATTAGCTTGACATGACTATCCATTTCATCGTAAGCTGAGCATTGTGCATTCGAGAGTGCTGAAAAAATGTCCGGATCAATTAAAGCTTCTGATAAAACTTTAAAAATCAATGAGTTAAAGTTAGGTGAACAGGCTAAGATTGTAGCTTTTGGGAATACTAATAAAGTCTATCGGCAGCGTTTATTAGCGATGGGCTTAACTCCAGGGACATGTTTTCGTTTATTGAGAATCGCACCATTGGGTGATCCAATTGAGATTGAAGTGCGCGGCTATGCGCTAACGCTGCGAAAAATTGAGGCCAGTAGCCTGCAACTAATGAAGATATAATGATATGCAAACAATTACAATTGGCTTATTAGGTAATCCCAACAGCGGCAAAACCACATTATTTAATGCGTTAACCGGTGCTAAACAACGTGTAGGCAATTGGCCTGGGGTGACAGTTGAGCAGAAAACCGGAGAATTTGCAGTAGATCAGACATTAATTAAAGTAGTTGATTTACCCGGTGTTTACCAACTTAATGCCGTTGCCGATGCAGCTTCACTCGATGAACAAATCGCTTGTGATTATATGTTTTCTGATCATGCTGATCTGATCATTAATATTATTGATGCTAGCAATCTTGAACGTAACCTTTACCTCACCACGCAATTACTCGAGATGGATCTGCCAGTAATTGTTGCGCTAAATATGATTGATGTTGCCAACAAACGTGGTATTAATATTGATACTGAACAATTAGCGCAAGCATTGGGTTGTCCGGTGGTAGCATTGCGGGCTAATAAAAAACACGGGTTACAAGCTTTAAAACAAACTATTATTAAGCATCATTGCTACAAGCAGCCCAGTAAAAGTATTGTTACTTATCCAAAACCTGTTACACAAGCAGTTAAACAACTTGGCGAGCATATTAGTCAGGCCCAACCTGCTTATCAATCAATAGCACGATGTTTAGCATTACGCTTATTGGCTGACGATGATTTTGCTCATAAGCTTGTAGGTGAATCAATTTATCAACGTGCTAAGCAACAACAATTATTGATCCAAGCAACGTTAGATGAAGATGCGGATATTATAATAGCTGATGCACGCTATAGCATGATCCATGAATTAGTTTCGCAAGTTATGACTAAAGGAAATGTGGCGCAAACATCATTAACAAAAATGCTTGATCGCATTATCTTGCATCGTTTTTTAGGCATCCCCATTTTTTTAGGGGTGATGTATGTTATGTTTTTCTTTGCAATCAATGTCGGCGGTGCTTTTCAAGATTTTTTTGATATTGGCAGTAATACGTTATTAGTCCAAGGGTTGGGGCATTGGTTGCAGCATCTTGGTTCACCAACCTGGTTAACAGCAATCCTTGCTGCTGGGTTAGGCAAAGGAATTAATACCACAATTACATTTATTCCAGTGATCGGCGGCATGTTTTTGTTTTTATCGTTTTTAGAAGGTTCAGGTTATATGGCGCGTGCAGCGTTTGTGATGGATCGATTCATGCGCGCGATAGGCTTACCAGGCAAATCATTTGTGCCAATGATCGTTGGGTTTGGTTGTAATGTGCCAGCGATCATGGCAGCACGTACGTTGGAAAATAAGCGCGATCGGATCTTAACGATTTTAATGAGTCCCTTTATGTCATGTGGGGCTCGGTTAGCAATTTTTGCAGTGTTTACCGCAGCATTTTTTCCAGTGGGTGGGCAAAACATTGTATTTGCACTTTATATGATTGGAATTTTAATGGCGGTTGTTACGGGTTTGATTCTACGAAAAACGTTACTGCGAGGGGAGCCTTCGCCATTAGTTATGGAATTGCCACCGTACCATCTGCCAACCTTACGCGCGTTAACCACTCAAACTTGGCAGCGGTTAAAAAAGTTTTTATTCAAAGCGGGCAAATTAATCATTCCTATTTGTATGTTGATAGGCGCGTTAAATTATACTCACAGTGACCAACAACAATCGGTGCTTGCTGCTATTGGGCGTACTGTAACTCCAGTGTTTGCACCGATGGGTATTGAACAAAATAATTGGCCTGCAACAGTAGGTTTAGTAACAGGCATATTAGCGAAAGAAGTTGTGGTAGGGACATTAAATACTTTATACACCCAAGCAGGTCATTTGCATGTTAGCCATGGGCAACACTTTAATCTTGGCCATGGTTTGATGATGGCGGTAAAGTCGATCCCAAATAATTTGTTAGCCTTAAAAGATAGTTTGCTTAACCCAGTGCTGGCTAGTGCGCCCCCACATGAAGTGAATAAAGGAGTGTATGGCGTGATGATGCAACGATTTAATGGCCAAGTAGGTGCATTCGCGTATTTATTATTTGTCTTATTATATTTCCCGTGTGTATCAGCGACGTCAGCCATGGTGCGAGAAGCGAATCGTGGTTGGACATTGTTTTCAGTCGCCTGGACCACAGGTTTAGCTTATGGGGTTGCAGTAAGTTTTTATCAAGCAGCGACGTTATGGCAACATCCAATGAGTTCTATTATTTGGTTAGGTGCGATTGCCAGTACATTTTTGATCACCATTTTTAATTTTAAGCGCTATGCATTATCGCCAAGCAGAACGTTGGCAGTGGAGTAATAGGTATGATCTTAACGCAATTAAAAAGTCATTTACGTTTAAACCAAACCGCTAGTTTGTTTGATATGGCACTACGTTTTAATACAGAGCCTAATGTGATCCGCGATATGCTGCAATTGTGGATCAATAAAGGTAAAGTGCGTAAATGTATGAAGACGCCTCAATGTGGTTCTAAATGTAGTAAATGCGATCCATTGCTGACAGAGGTTTATCAATGGGTTGAGACTGAGAGCTGCTCATGAAATAATAGCAGTGAAGTCATTGGAATTAATGTGTTATGCCAGATAAAAATGAGCAGCCAAAGCGTACTTTTTGGGATCAACTTGATAAAGGGTTGGCTTTTGATGAATTTCCACCGCTTGCTGAATTTACATCTTTAGATGAGCAAGTACGGCGAAATATATTTAAATACATGTTGCGGAAATATGCTGCGTTTGAAATTAGAAATGCAGATCCTGATCCTAAAGCAAATGCTGAGTCCACTGAGGTCATTCCTGTTTACTATACTAATTCTGCTGGTGAAAAAACTGATACTGACTGGAAAATTCATGATAATGGTAGAGCATTATTGGTTTCACGCCCACAAGCTATTACTAGCGAACATAATGGGTTAGCGGAATTTATGCTAGCTGTAAAACAAATGGTAGCGATAGCTGCAGAAAAAGGCTGGCGCAATTTAGAATTTAATGGTTATTGTCCTGATCATGCATGGATGTGTGTTGCTGAGTATGATCGTCGGCATAATGTAGGGCTTAATGTTACTAACTATACGCCTGATGAAAATAAGCATCCACGACTAAAAAAATTGTTGGATAAAGCTGTAGCTAAACCATTAACGCCACGCCCACAACAAGAATGATCTTCCGTACTATGTTGTTGATGATGAACCAGGAGCAGGAGGTGCAGTGGGTGTAGTAGGTGTAGTAGGTGGTGTTGTTGTGACCTCCAAGGTTTCAGGGCCGCTTGTTTCAAGTTTTGCTTTTTCTACAAATTTGTTTGCGGCTTTGCGAAGATCGGCTAAATGGCCATGCATACTCATAGTATCATCAGGTTCAATACTATATTTAGCTTTAAGACGTTTTACTTTTGCGTCAAACCAAGCTAAGCGCATTTCGCCGCCAGTCTGACTGCGTAACCAATCTCGGTAGGGCACTCCTTTGTGGAGGCTGTGATCATATACTAAAAGCTTATGACCAATGAGTTCTGATTGTAATGCACATTTGTCATATATTTTTAAGGCTGAAATCGATAGAAATTTAATGCCGCGCTGATTGTGACTTTTCCATATTTCTTTTTGCGGAAAATGGATCATAGAAGAAGTTTTACCGTACTTCGTAGCTCGTATTAATATAGCTTCAACTTCGGCAGGTAATGGTGAGCTTCCTGCTAACCATCCCCCTAGCCATACCGGTCTATGCTTAATAATGAAATTACCCTTATCGTCTGTATACATATGAGCTTTGCCATCAGCGCTTTCAAGTTTTCGATATTCTTCCAAGGGTTTGGTAAACGTATAATTAGCATCGGAGATCAGAGTGCTTGAATGCATACTAGGACTTGGTTTTATTCTCAAGTAGCCTAGATTATTGAGATTTTTTGTGAAATCAGCAGACCGGCTTTCTTTATGCCGATCTTGCAGTACTTTGCTCAAGCTATCATATTGTTGTAATAGCGCTTTTTTATCTGCTTGTAATTGAGTTTTGAAATTCGCGATAATAGTATTTATTTTCTTTTCATCAGCTCGTCTTCTTAGTGAAGCTTCTAGCGCTTTTTTAAGGTCAGTTTCTAGGATTTGATGAGACTGTTCAATCTTTGCAGTTAGGACTTGTTTTCGCTCAGCAATTTTATTTTTGAGCTGTGATTGACTCACGGGTTTGTCGATGAGTTCTACGGTGGAGCTGCCGTCTTCGTGCACGATAGTGCGTTCTTCAAGCCCTAAGTTGCCGATCTCCGCACTAAGTTTCTGCATAGCATCAGAGATTGAAGCTTTATAACCATTATATTGCAGATCTGCTATACCTGCCAATTCAGGGTGCTTGGTTATAATAGATTTTTCACTATTTTCAACGGTTGTCTGCATCGATTTATGGGTCTTTTCTAGCAATTCTAAACTGCTTGTAACACCATCTTCAATCGGCGTTGCGGCAACTCTTGCGATGACATCACCAAATGGCATTTCAGTTACTCCAGAGTGGTTATATATTTTATATATTAATAGTATAAGCTATTTTGGTTCATTATAAGCTTGAAATCTTAAAGAATTCTTAAATTTTTTTAATAATAGGGTATAAAAATATAATAAAAAGCCATGATCCGTAAAAACCATGGCTTTTGTAGAGAACTCAAAGTGTTATAAGCAATTAAGCAGCCATATCTTTAAGGTTTTTCAATGGTCTGATCTTCACAACTCTGCGAGCTGGTTTGGCTTTAAACATCATAGGTTCACCCGTGAATGGATTGGTTCCAGGGCGAGCTTTTACTGCAGGTTTGTGGACTACCACAATTTTGCATAAGCCTGGAATTGTGAAAGAGCCAACACCACCTTTTTTAACATGGCGCGCAATTAATAAATGAACATGATCAAACACATTACCGATATCCATTTTTGTTAATCCAGTGGTTTCAGATAATTCACGCTTGATATCTGACTTACTAAATGGTTTACCAGTTACTGCAGTTTTTGATGGAGCTCTGGTAGAAACGGCACGAGTTTTAGTGGTTGCTTTTCTAGCAGCAGTCTTACCTCCAGTTTTTTTACGGGCAGTTGTTTTGCGTTTAGTAGCATCTTTTCTTGTTGCACCTTTACGCTTAGCAACTGTTCTTTTACTAGCTGACTTACCTCTAGTTTTTTTGGGGGCTGCTTTTTTACGAGCAGACGTTTTACCCCGAGCTTTGGTTTTCTTCGCAGTTTTACTCTTATCTTTAGCTTTACCTCTTGGCATAATCTCTCTCCTTTGGGAATAATTATTTCTCTAATAAACCCTATATTTATAGAGTTTAATAAAGGTCACGTTTGGTAAAATAGCATATTTATAGGATATTGCGAATATTTTTTTGGATTTTTTTGCAAAAAAAACCTTATTTTTACGAAAAAAACCTAGATTGTTAAAACTTAGACTAATTTTTATCTAATTGTGCAGCTAATAAAGTTATTGGATGCACGATATTAATAGTATGTTTAGCCATTAAGGTATGTTTATGCAAATGTAGTTGACATCCAATGTTAGTAGTTACAATGAGATCGGGTTTTGGTTGTAGTAATGATATTAATGTATCCTTGCCGAGCTGGTTGGCCATTTTAGGTTTTGTTAAAAAGTAACTGCCAGCAGCGCCACAACAGTTTACCTTATAAACAGGTTCTAGCAACGTTACTTCAGGGATTTGTTTTAATAATTGCATCACTGATCCGGATTGTTTGCGAACATTGCGCATCGTACATGGCGAATGGATCACAATACGTTTTGCAAGCGGCTTAAAAGTACACGTGCTAGGTATTTCACATTGACTAAGAAATTGGCTGATATCTTGGACTTTTGCGGTGAAATCTGCTGCTTGAGGCTGAGTAAAATGATATTCACCAAGCGTAGCGCTGCAGCCACTCGCAATACTAATAATTGCTTGGATATTAGGAATATTGAATGCTTGCAGGTTTTGCATCATAAGCTTGTGATGATCAGCGGTGTTGCCTTGATGTAGAAATAAAGCGCCACAACAACCTTGTTGCTTAGGGACATGGACGCCATAACCAAAATGAGTGAGTAATTTGATACTAGCCGCTAAGGTTGTTTGATCGATGAGATCATTAATACACCCTAAAAATAATGCTACTCGGCCACGCTCAACACCGATCGGCGGATAGAAATCACGCCAATGTTGGATTTTAGTTAATGATGGTGACAATTTATCAAGACCAATGGTTTTAGCTAACCAACGCAGTCCTGAGAGTTGATAAAATCGTAACAGTCGTCGCAACCAAATTAAATATCGTGGATGTAGAATGAAGTATTCTAATCCTTGAATGAAACGATTTTTTGTAGCAGGTGGGTAATGTTGCGCGATAAAATGACGAGTTTGATCAATTAATTTGCCGTATTCAACGTTTGAAGGGCATACAGCTTCACAACTTCGACAACTTAAACAATTTTCTAAATGCGTTGCGAGCGGATCGGTAAATGATAATTTGCCGCTAGCAAGCCCTGCAGCTAAAGCGATTCGGCCACGGGCTGATTCTGCTTCATGTTGGCTTTTAACATAAGTAGGGCAAGCAGGTAAACAAAGCCCGCAACGCACACATTGAGAGGCAAGTTGTTGAATAGTTTGTGTTTGAGATGTAGCTTGTTTCATGCACTCATTGTAACAGGTTTTGGAATGAGCTTATAATAGTGAAGAAGTTAAGCAAAGGAAAAAGTTATGCAACGAATTATTGCGGGCGGCACAGGTTTTATTGGCCAATATATTGTGCGCAAATGGTTAGCGGCAGGGATCGACGTTACTGTGATTGGTCGATCACGGCAAAAAATACTCGCGACATTTGCAGATAAGGTGCATGCGTTAACCTGGGATGAGATCAATAGTGATTTTTTAACAACGTTAAAATCTTGTGAACTTATTCTCAATTTAACGGGTGCGGGCATTGCTGATGGTCGTTGGTCACAGCAGCGTAAACAAATTTTGTTAAATAGTCGAGTTAAGCCAACGGCAATACTCGCTGATCTTTGTGCGCAGTTAGGTCAAGCAGCGCCAGCATTATTTAATGCAAGTGGCGTTGGCATTTATGGCACTCAAACGCCGGGCGCACAGAATTTACCTGATCCATTAATTGAAGATTCTCCGCTAAATTGTGAGATGCCGGCTGATTTTTTAGTTGATCTAGGTTGCCAGTGGGAACAAGCGACAGCGACAGCTGAGCAACGCGGTGTGCGAGTGGTTAAACTACGTTTTGGTGTCGTGTTAGGTCAGCAAGGCGGAGCGTTGTCGCGAATGGCGTTACCGTTTCACTTTTTTCTTGGTGGACCGATAGGCGATGGTCGCCAACCTTTATCATGGGTTAGCGTTGTTGATTTAGGTGCAATTATTGAATATTTACTAGAGCATACTGATATTTCTGGGCCAGTGAATGTTACTGCGCCAGGATGTGTGTCACAAAAACAATTTGCCCAAGCATTAGGGAAAGTGTTACAACGTCCTAGTTTGTTGCCAACACCCGGATTTATGTTAAGTCTGGTGTTTGGTGAAATGGCAGAAACCTTATTATTAAAAGGCCAGCATGCTTATCCGCAAAAGTTATTGGATCATGGTTATAAATTCCAATATCCAGATATTAATGCGGCATTAGCGTATTGTTATTCTAAGAACCTGTCATCAAAGAGTGGGTGAGAGTTGCGGTATGTCAGTAACTGAATTGGATGCTTGTTTCGTATTGCACTATCGATTATATCGCGAAACCAGCTTGTTAGTTGATTTATTGAGCCAGCAGCATGGTCGCGTTACGGTGGTAGCACGTGGTGCGAGGCGCAAGCATTGTGCATTTAAAGGTTTATTACAACCGTTTACGCCATTATTTGCTACGTGGGTCGGGCGTCGAGAGTTAAAAACCTTACGTAGCGTTGAAGCTAAACAAGCATCGTATCGGCTTAATGGTCGAGCATTATGGTGTGGTTTATACGTAAATGAAATTTTATTGCGCTTGTTGCAAGCGGGAATAGCATTTCCTGTCTTGTTTCAACGTTATGAAGAAACATTAGTACAGTTAGCAGGCAGTCATAATGATCTTGATGCCTTAGAGCGTTGTTTACGTTTGTTTGAACGGGATCTACTGCAAGCATTAGGTTATGGTTTACAACTGACACATGTTGCCGATACCGGTTTGCCAATTGTTGCGGATAATTATTATTATTATGAATTCGAACATGGCTTTCGTGAGCAACAAGAACATTCTTTCGGCAAACGTAATTATCGCGGAAGTAGTTTACTAGCTTTACAACAAGGTTGTTTAGATGATGCGGCGACATTAGCAGATGTTAAGCGGCTATTGCGTTCAGTATTTACTTTACTATTGGGCAATAAACCTCTCAAAAGTAAAGAATTATTTATGCAAGTATAGTATTTATTGAGGAGATTATTATGACAACATTGCTTGGGGTAAATGTCGATCATGTCGCAACGCTGCGCCAGCAACGCGGCACTTTATATCCTGATCCAGTACAAGCTGCATTACAAGCAGAATTAGCAGGAGCGGATGGTATTACAGTACATTTACGTGAAGATAGACGTCATATTCAAGATCATGATGTCGAACGTTTGCGTGCCGTATTAACGAGTCATTTAAATTTAGAAATGGCAGCGACTCAAGAAATGGTTGCGTTTGCTTGTCGGATCAAGCCTGATTATTGTTGTATCGTGCCAGAAAAGCGTACTGAATTAACTACGGAAGGCGGTTTAGATGTGTTAGGAAATGAAGCAGCGTTGAAAACGGCTTGTTATCGATTAACCGCAGCGGGTATTCAAGTGTCTTTGTTTGTTGAACCTGATCCCGCTCAGATTGATGCCGCTGTACGTTGTGGGGCGCCATTGATTGAAATTCATACGGGGCGTTATGCTGATGCACCAGCTGATGTTGTTGATGATGAATTACAACGTATTATTTCCGCAACAGCGCATGCCCAACAACGTGGTTTAACTGTCAATGCCGGTCATGGTTTACATTATCATAATGTGCACGCTATCGCTGCCATTGCAGGCATGCATGAATTAAATATTGGGCATGCAATCGTTGCCCGAGCGATTTTTAGTGGCATGGAGCAAGCGGTGCGCGATATGAAAGGTTTATTAGAACTTCAATAATATGGTGATTTGTCATTGCGAGGAGTGTAACGACGAAGCAATCCAGAAAATTTTTGAATTAAAATACTAGATTGCTTCGTCGTTACACTCCTCGCAATGACGGGGTAAGGAGCTAAAGTTTGATGGTTAATATTATTATTAAACCAAGCTGTCAGCAGTTGATCGTATTAGACGATGCTCGCGAGCTAGCGAATTACTCTATTTCAACCGGATTAAATGGTTTAGGTGAGCAATGGGGTAGTGAGTGTACGCCGCGTGGTTGGCATATCGTGCGGGCTAAAATCGGTGCTGATTGCCCAATCAACACGGTGTTTGTTTATCGTCGGCCGAGTGGCGAGATTTTCACGCCAACTTTAGCGCAGCAATACCCGCAACGTGATTGGATCTTAACGCGGATCTTATGGTTAAGTGGCTTAGAAATCGGCAAAAATCGCTTAGGCAAGGTCGATACCATGCGCCGCTGTATCTATATTCACGGCTGCCCAGATAGCGTGGTTTTTGGCAAGCCTAGCTCTAAAGGCTGTATTCGTATGCATAATGCGGACATTATCCAGCTGTTTGCAACAACGCCAATCGGCACACGGGTATATATTGAGCCTTAAATCTGTTATAATGTGTTTCTTATTGCATTTAAAAAATAACCGATGATCAAGCTATTAGGAAATATACATGACAGAACCAATTAACAGTGTTTTTCGCGTTACCTTTGTGAACGGTGAAAAAATTTATGAAGTTTATGCTGAAGGCGTCAGCGAAAGTGATATGTATGGTTTCGTTGAGATTGAAGATTTAGTTTTTGGTGAAACAACCTCAGTGGTAGTTGATCCAGGGCAAGAGCGTCTGCAAACAGAATTTGCCGGTGTTAAACGTTTTTATATTCCCATGCATGCTGTTATTAGAGTAGATGAAGTGGAAAAAACGGGTATTGCGAAAGTGCGAGATGCGGGCGATAAAATTACCAATATTCGTCAGTTTCCTTCAATGTATAATTATGGTGGTGAAAAGGAAAGTTATTAATGGCAATTGCAAGACCGTTAATGATCGATATACAAGGTTTAGTGCTGACTGAAGAAGATCGTGAACTCATTCAACATCCTTTAGTTGGCGGATTAATTTTGTTTAGCCGCAATTATGCATCTCCAGAACAAATGCGTGAATTGGTGCAACAAATTCGTGATGCTGCATCACGGCCTATTTTAATTGCAGTGGATCAAGAAGGCGGGCGAGTGCAACGTTTCCGTGATGGTTTTACTGCACTTCCGCCATTAGCATTGTTTGGTAAATGTTATGCGATTGATCCAGAGCAAGCGCAAACAGCAGCGTATCAAGCTGGTTGGTTAATGGCAGGAGAAATCTTAGCAACCGGTATCGATATTAGTTTTGCTCCAGTGGTTGATTTAAACCGTGGTGATTGCAAAGTATTAGCGGGTGGACGCAGCTTTAATGCCGATCCGCAGATCACCACTAAATTAGCGGCGAGTTATATCGCGGGAATGCAAGCAGCAGGCATGCAAGCAACGATCAAGCATTTTCCTGGGCACGGTGGTGTAACGGGTGATACTCATGTTGATATGCCAGTTGATCCACGCCCTTATGAGGTATTAGCACAAGAAGATTTAGTACCGTTTCGTGAATTAATTAGTCAAGGAATTACTGCGGTGATGCCATCACATGTCATTTATGCTGCCGTTGATGACATGCCAGCAGGTTTTTCTAACGTTTGGCTGCAGACAATCTTGCGTCAACAATTAAAATTTAATGGTATGATTTTCACTGATGATTTAAGCATGATGGGCGCTAAAGCTATACCCGATGTTGTGGCGCGGGTACAAACAGCGTTAGCTGCAGGTTGTGATATGGCATTGGTGTGTAATGATCGTAAAGCTGCGATTAATGTTGTCGATAATCTAGGTGAGCAGGTGATCCCTCAGCAATCGCAACGTTTGCAAGCAATGTTTGCGCATGAACATATTACTTATCAAGATTTACAATCAAGTCGTCAATGGAACGACGCAGTAACAGTTTTAAATAAACTACGCGATACTATTGTAACTGAGACCATTAAATAATGAACAATTTTGCTGTGTCATACCAACATTTTATGCAACAACTAGGCCATAGTATGAATGGCAATGGTTGGATTATTCAAGTTGCACTAGTCATTGGGATCACAGCAATTTTGAGCTTTGCTATTGCTTGGACGATCAAAAATATTATCACTCGCTTGCAAAAAACCAAAAAACATTGGGATAAAATTGTTTTAAAATCATTGAACTTACCTCTGCAGGCTTTGATCTGGGTATTGGGTATTGCTTATGTTGGCGATATTATTAGGCAAGCGACTGGTTATACTGCCATATTTCAATTTATTAAGCCGTTTCGAGAAATTGGTGTTGTCGCAGCATTAGTGTGGCTGGCAATCCGGATCTCGCATTTTGGCGAAAAATATTATGCTGACAAGCGTATTTTCAAAGAAAAAGCCGTTGATCTAACGACAGTACATACTGTTGGTAAAATTATTCGGATCACAATTATCGTCCTTGCTGCGTTAGTCGTTATGCAAACCTTAGGCTTTAGCATTTCTGGTATTGTAGCATTTGGTGGTGTCGGCGGTGTGATCGTCGGTTTTGCAGCGAAAGATTTATTAGCGAATTTCTTTGGTGGTTTAGTGATCGCGTTAGATCGGCCATTTAAAGTTGGTGATTGGATCAATTCACCGGATCGCAATATTGAAGGAACGGTTGAGGAAATTGGTTGGCGCTTAACCCGCATTCGCACTTTTGATAAGCGGCCATTGTATTTACCAAATTCTGCTTTTTTAACGATTGCTGTGGTTAATCCATCGCGGATGCAAAATCGCCGTATTAAAACAACAATTGGTATTCGTTATGATGATTGGCAGATGGTAAAGTCGATCGTTGATGATGTCGAAGCTATGTTGAAAAAACACCCTGAGATCGATACTAATCAAACATTGTTTGTGAAATTAGTAAACTTTGGGCCATCGTCATTAGATTTGTTAGTCTACACTTTCACTAAAACTATCAATTGGGTACAATTTCAGGATGTGCAGCAAGATGTATTTTTAAAAATCATGGAAATTATTGCTAAGCATAATGCTGAATGTGCATTTCCAACATCAACTTTACATATTCCCCAAGGCTTACATTTAGAAAAATCATCAACATGAGGTTGAGATCATGATCAAAGCAGAGAAAGCAAAAGACGTATTAGCTAAAGCGACATGTTTATATGACCATGCGGAAGTTGAGCAAGCGCTCGATTGCATGGCCGCGGAAATT
>JANQRR010000027.1 GCA_028284465.1 Gammaproteobacteria bacterium
CTCCTTAATAACTTCGTCTTTTGGTCCAGAGCGTCGTTGCAGGGATTCCTTCTCTCAGTCATTTACTGCATGTAAACTCCATTCCTGAAACAATCCCTGCGCCTCGCTCTGGACCAAAATACTCGTTCTTAATATTTTGTGTCTTTTGACTCAGAGCTTATTTATTGTCATTGCGAGGAACGACAGTGACGAAGCAATCCAGGATCTTGCTATGATTCAACTTTCTGGATTGCTTCGTCACTGTCGTTCCTCGCAATGACAGCATTATTAACTATAAATACTCATAAAGCCTGTTGTAATGTTTCGACATCATAAACTGGCAATGTCGGAATATCACGAACAATACGTTTACTCAATCCCGTTAAAACTTTCCCAGGACCACACTCAATCATTTTAGTAATTTCTTTGCTTGCCAACATAGTGATGATTTCCACCCAGCGCACTGGCTTATACAATTGCCGAATTAACGCATCACGAATTTCTGCCGGGTTTTCATCGATTGACACATCGACATTGGAAATGACAGGAAGCTTAGGTGGCTGGATATCGATTTGTTCTAAATACATTGCAAACTCTTGCGCTGCAGGTTTCATTAATTCGCAATGTGAAGGCACACTTACCGGGAGTAATTTTGCTAGCTTGGCGCCGCTTGGTTTTGCTGCTTCTATTGCGCGTTCTACTGCTTTTGCATGCCCGGCAATCACCACTTGCCCATGTGCATTATAATTCGCTGGCGATAATACTTCGTCACCTTGCACGCTTTGTTCACATAACGCTTCTACTTCATTATCATCAAGGCCAATAATTGCCGCCATCGCACCAACACCTGCCGGCACCGCCTGTTGCATCAACTCACCACGTTTAGCAACTAATTTAATAGCTGTTTGAAATTCTAATGCTCCAGCACACACTAATGCCGTATATTCACCCAAGCTATGCCCTGCTACAAACTCTGGCATTGCCCCTTTTTCAATATGCCATACGCGCCAGACTGCAACACCTGCCGCCAACATTGCCGGTTGCGTATATTGAGTTTGATTGAGTTTTTCACTCGGGCCGGTATTCACTAATCGCCACAAATCATAACCAAGTGCTGCTGATCCCACTTCAAAAGTTTGCTGCACTTGCGGATATTGCTCTGCTAATTGCGCTAACATACCTACACTTTGTGAACCTTGACCAGGAAATAGAAAAGCTAATTGAGATGTCATGACTATATTCCTTAATATTTTACCAGCGCCGAGCCCCAAGCAAAACCACCACCAAAACTTTCCATTAAAATCATATCACCTGGTTTTACTTGGCCGGTTCGAATTACCCAATCAAGTGTTAGTGGCACTGATGCACTTGATGTATTGCCGTGTTTATCTACTGTTACTGCTACTCGCTCCATTGGAATCGCGAGTTTTTTTGCAATCGCTTTAATAATGCGTAAATTCGCTTGATGTGGGATCAACCAATTGATATCAGTTTTTTGCAATTTATTTGCCGCTAAAGTTTCATCCACAATGTTTCCTAAGCTTTCCACCGCCAGCTTAAAAACTTCACGACCAGACATTCTCATATACGGCGGTTCAGCTGCATAACGAGTATTTTCTAAGGTGTTAGGAGTATAAAGTAAATCACCATGGCTACCATCAGCATGCAAGTGAGTTGATAGTATTCCAGGTTGGCTATCCGCCGTTAACACAATTGCACCGGCACCATCACCAAATAACACACAAGTATTACGATCTTGCCAGTCAATAATGCGTGACATTACTTCACTACCGACAACTAATACTTGCTTTGCTTGTTGTGAACGAATGAATTGGTCAGCAATACTTAAAGCATAGGAAAACCCAGCGCAAGCTGCATTAACATCAAATGCAGGTATCGTGTTAACACCAAGACACTGTTGCAAAATACACGCAGTACTAGGAAATATTTTATCTGGGGTTGAGGTTGCTACGACAATCAAATCGATATCATTAGCTGTAATACCGGCGGCAGCTAGCGCTTCTTTGCTAGCAAGTTCAGCTAAAGTTGCGGAGGTTTCATCGCTATTGGCAATATGGCGCTGCTTGATCCCAGTGCGCTCAACCACCCATTCATCACTGGTATCAATAGTTTTTGCCAACTCATTATTAGTAACAATTTTTGCAGGTAGATATGAACCCGTTCCTATTATTCGTGCATATCTCATAAGCTTTACTTATCCTGTAATAAGTTTGCTATTCGCTGGCGGATCTGCTGCGGCACATCATTTTTAACCGCTAACACTGCTTCATGAATAGCATTTGTAAATCCTAATACATTAGTGCCGCCATGACTTTTAATAACTGTGCCTGGTAAACCAACGAAGCTTGCGCCGTTATATGCTGATGGATCAATTTCTTTTTTCAATGCATTTAATACCTGCATTGCTGGAATAGCCATTAAGCGCGTTAACCAGGTTTTTTCAAATGCAGATTTAATAAAACTTGCAATCACCTTTGCAGTCCCTTCCATTGTTTTTAACGCAACATTACCAACAAAACCATCGCAAACGACAACATCAACATCCTTAAAGAAAATATCATCGCTTTCCATATAACCGATGTAATTAATAAAATCTGCAGCTGATAATAATTGCGCGGTTTGTTTAACTTGTTCATTGCCTTTCATATCTTCCGCACCGATGTTTAGCAAAGCAATTTTAGGGTTCGCTTTGCCATCGACAAATTCGGCTAGCACGCTCCCCATTACTGCAAACTGAAACAAATGTTCAGCTTTACAATCGACATTCGCGCCCAAATCTAGCACTCTCACGCCACCATTGACACCTGGCAATACCGATGAAATAGCTGGCCTATCAATGCCGGGTAATGTTTTTAGCACGAATCTGGCTGTCACCATTAACGCACCAGTATTTCCTGCGCTCACACAAGCTTGTGCTTTGCCTTCACTGACGAGGTTAATCGCGACTCGCATAGATGAATCTTTTTTGTTACGTAATGCGTGTGACGGTAATTCATCCATGCTCACTTGTTCACTCGCATGATGGATCTGTAAGCGTTCATTAGTGGTAATGCTATGACGACGCATATACGCTTCAATTTGAGTTTGATCCCCGACTAAAATCAAGCGCAATTCAGGTGATTTAGTCAATGCCTGCGCTGCTGCAGGAACAACCACAGCAAGGCCTTGATCACCTCCCATGGCATCAAGTGCAATCGTTATAGTGGCCAATAGTCGTTACTCTTCTTCGTCTTCATCCATATATTCATTTTTCACAATCACTTGACGACCGCGATAATAGCCATCGGGAGTGACATGATGACGCAAATGAGTTTCACCACTCATGCTATCGGTGGATAATGCTTTTGCTGATAATTTATCGTGGGAGCGCCGCATGCCACTCTTGGAGCGCGTCATATGCTTTCGTTGTACTGCCATAATTGCCTAAGCCCTCTATTTAGCTGAAAAAAATTAGAGGTATTCTACACTATTTTTGGATGAGTCCAAAATATCAGCCAGAGAATTTTTGACCAGATAATTAGCAAAATGGCTATATTTGCTTTAAATTGGTTGGGGAAACCGGTTAAATAGGTATATAAAGCACACTTTTTACAAGGCTGTTGTGAATTTTAAGTCTGAGAAGTGATTATTAATTAAGTAGATCGGTATAATTGACACCCATATCAAATGATTGCAATAGCCGTTGCAAATCATCACTTAATGGCGCAGTAACACTAAGAGGTTTATTGGCGTTTGGCAACGTTAAGACGATTTTACTGGCGTGTAAGAATAATCGCTTTAGCCCTTTACGTTTAAGCATATGGTTAAATGCTTTATCACCATACTTAGGATCACCAGCTAACGGATGGCCAAGATGAGCCGCATGCACGCGAATTTGATGGGTGCGGCCAGTTAATAAATTAATTTCTGCTAGGGTCGCTAAATTAAAATACTTAACGACATTAAATTGAGTCGCAGCGTATTTTCCAGCTTCAGTAACTTCCACCATCCGCTCACCTGAGCGTAAGGTATTTTTTTGCAAGGGTAATTCAATCGGTTTAGAGTTTGCTTGCAAATGACCTTTGACTAATGCTAAATAATGTTTTTCGACTTTGCCGACACGTAGTAATTGATGTAATGTTAGCAACATATCACGATTTTTCGCCAGGATTAAACAGCCAGATGTTTCTCGATCAAGTCGATGCGCCAACTCTAGTTTTTGCGCTTGTGGACGCAATACTTTTAACATGTCAATTAAACCATAATGCAAGCCACTGCCACCATGTACAGCGATTCCTGACGGTTTATTTATAATTAATAAATCATCATCTTCATATAAAATGGCTTGCTCTAAATAAGCTACAGCGTCATATGTTGGCGTTAATTTAGTAGGGCTAGATGGTATTTTTAAAGGTGGCAAACGTACTGTATCATCATGTACTAATCGATAAGAAGCTTGCACCCGTTTTTTGTTAACACGCACTTCACCTTTACGTAATATGCGATAGACATGTGATTTAGGAACATGTTTAAAATAGCTTAATAAGTAATTATCAATCCGCTGACCCGCATGCGCGCTATCAATGACAATATAAGAAACTTGAGTTTTTTTCATAATTGGAATTATATTAAAAATATTATTGAAATTTCTATGTTACGCCACGCTACTCGTCATTGCGAGGACCCGAAGGGAACGAAGCAATCCAGAATATTTCTAAATAAATCCTGGATTGCTTCGTCGTTACACTCCTCGCAATGACAACATTATTATTCTGTAATTTGGCGTAATACTGAAACCATTTCCGCCGCCGCATCAACTGCTTCGCGCCCCATATGGCCTTTTTTGCCGCCAACTCTATCTTGCGCTTGTGCTAAATCGGTTGTTGTTAACACGCCAAAAATAACCGGTACATTATGCGTTAACATGACTTGCTGACAGCCGCTACTAACCTGCTGGCTTACATGTTCATAATGATCGGTTTCACCTTTGATAACTGCGCCAAAAGTAATAATCACTTCATAAGCGTTGGTTTTTGCTAAGCGTTGCGCAGCTAATGGGATTTCTACCGCACCTGGCACCCATACTATCGTGACATGATCATCATGAATTTCTAATTCTTGTAATCGCTGCACAGCACCACGCAATAATTCTTCAGTAATATCATGATTAAACCGACTAACAACTATTGCAACATGTAATGAATCGGCAATATCTTGTGCTTTAATCAATCGCATAGTTATTAATCCTCAATTGCTAATAAATGGCCTAACTTAGTTTTCTTGGTACGCAAATAATCTTGATTTTGTGGTGTTGGTTGCATTTCAATGGGTTCGCGTGACACGACATCTAAACCATAACCTTGCAAACCATAAATTTTTTGCGGATTGTTGGTAAGCAAACGCATCTTGCGCACGCCTAATTCGCGTAAGATCTGTGAACCAATGCCATAATCGCGGTGATCGGCTGCAAAACCTAATTCATGGTTAGCTTCAACTGTATCATAACCATTTTCTTGCAGCGCATATGCTTTGATCTTATTGGCTAAACCAATGCCGCGCCCTTCTTGCTTGCGTAAATATAAAAACACCCCGCCTTCTTTGCCGATTTGCTTTAGCGCTGATTGTAATTGCCAACCACAATCGCATCGATCCGATCCAAAAATATCGCCAGTTAAACATTCTGAATGCACTCGCACAAGACACGGCGTTTCACTATCAATAGCGCCATTAACCAATGCCACATGTTGCGTATTATCAACTGTGTTCACAAACACTTTAATATTAAAATCACCATAAGAAGATAATGGCAAATGCGAACAAGCGACTTCTTTAACTAATTTTTCTTTCGCTAAGCGATAAGCGATCAAATCATCAATCGATACCATATTGATTTGATGTTGCTCGGCAAATGCTTGCAGATCAGTAAATCGTGCCATGCTGCCATCGTCATTCATGATTTCACAAATAACTGCTGCTGATTGCAAGCCTGCCAAACGCATTAAATCGACACTGCCTTCGGTATGTCCAGCACGCGCTAACACGCCTTCGTCACGTGCGCGTAGAGGAAATACATGTCCTGGCACCACCACATCTGCAGGTTTACTGTTAGGATTAATTGCAACCTTAATCGTATGTGCACGATCAGCCGCTGAGATCCCAGTTGAAACACCTTGTGCTGCTTCAATTGAATAGGTAAACGCCGGCCGATACTTAGAATGATGCGCTGCCATTAATGGTATTTCTAAGCGATCCAAATCCGTGCCACTCATGGCTAAACATACTAAACCACGACAATATTTGATCATGAAATTAATTTTTTCCGGAGTGACCATAGTTGCAGGAAAAATTAAGTCTCCCTCATTTTCACGGTCTTCATTATCAACTAAAACGACCATCTTACCTTGCTTTAGATCAGCTAAAGCAGTTTCAATGGTTGCAAGGGTCTTGTTCATAAGCACCTCGATATTTACTTAATTGCTGAGAAATTTGTTTTGCTAACCAATCAAATTCCAGATTAACGCTATCACCTTCTGCCAACTCGGCTAAGTTTGTTTTTGCTAACGTATGTGGGATAAGCATCACTGTAAATTCATCTTCATGAGTTGTATTAACTGTTAAACTCACTCCATTAACTGCTACGCTACCTTTAGGCACTAACCAGGGTTTTGCTGGATCTTTCACTCCAGCAAAGCGCATTAGGATAAACTCTTGTTGCGCCGTTTTCGTTAGCAACGTAGCAATTTGATCGACATGCCCTGTCACAATATGCCCGCCTAAACGATCACTTAAGCGCAATGCGCGCTCTAAATTAACGCTATCACCCGCCTGATAACAGCTACTACGTGTACATTGGTTAGTTTCCGCCGAAAGTTCACAATTAAAATGCTCACCTTCAATAGCAGTCACTGTCAAACAAGCCCCATCAACGGCAATACTTTCGCCTAGCGCTAAATCGGTAAAAGCTGATGCTATAATCAGCTCCGTAGTTTCTGCTGCCAACCTATTAACTGCAACAATTTTACCACAGTGGTCAACTAAGCCTGTAAACATGAATTATTTTACTCCCATCCAGCAAAGCCCAAATTCGCCTCAACCGCTAATCTTTGCTAAAATCACTGCCTTTTATAAATCACACTAGGCTCTTAGTATGTCTACAGCGCAGCTACCAACAAAGAACCAACATTATACACCGGATCGGTGGTTTTTTGATATTCTCATACTAACTTTAATTCTTGGCTGCTTACTTGCTTTCAATATGGGTTATGCGCCACTGTCTGTGCCTGATGGCGGGCGCTATGCAGAAATACCACGTGAAATGCTGATTACTGGTAATTTTATTACCCCACACTTAAATGGCCTGATCTATCTGGAAAAACCTATATTATTCTATTGGTTACAAGCTTTAAGCATTTATATTTTTGGCTTAAACGAGGCTGCGCTACGCTTATGGCCTATGCTATTTGCATTAGGTGGCTGCCTAGCAACCTATATTGCCGGGCGCGTACTTTTCAGCCGACTATGTGGTTGGCTTGCGAGCATTATTTTGGCCACTAGCCTACTTTATTTTGCGATGGCACAACGCATCACTCTGGATATGCCACTCACTGTGCTGCTCACTGCAAGCTTATATTGTTTTTTGCTAGCAAGTCGCATGCACCCAGGCAAAAAACGACGCTGGCTAATGTGGGGTTGTTACATCTTTAGTGCTTTAGCATTGCTAACCAAAGGCCTCATTGGGATTGTTTTTCCGATGGCAATTATCGGCTTGTGGATTATTGGTGGCAATCAATGGCGCCAACTCAAACATTTATACCTGATCTCCGGTGGCATTATTTTCTTGCTGATTGCACTTCCCTGGCATGTCCTAGTGCAATGGCAAAACCCCGATTTCTTTAACTTTTATTTTATTAATCAACACATATTGCGTTATCTCAATAAGGATGTTGGTCACTATCAACCTGTTTGGTTTTTTGTGCCGATTTTAATGTTAGGCTTTGCGCCCTGGATAGCTTTTTTAGGACAAGCGTTAAAACATCATATTGTCATGCGAAAAATACATCCCGACACTTATCTCAGTGGCTTATATCTTATTATTTGGGCAAGTTTTATTTTCGTGTTTTTTGCTATTTCAAAATCAAAACTTATTCCTTACATTCTACCGTTATTTCCGGCAATCGCACTATTAACTGGTAATTACTTTGCATCATTGTGGCAACGACGACGACCGCCACGTGATTGTATCGCAGGATTTTTATTATTATTGCTGGTTGCTGTGATTGGCAATTGTATTTATTTATATGCTATTTATGGCCATCATCATTGGCATATACCAGCTAGTTCAACAGCATTCATTTTAAGTTGTGCCTTGATCACATTAATTAGCTCTATTGCTGCTAGCATTAGTGTTTGGCGTTGGGGAACACCGCTAGCATTTATGATTGTTGTTATTGGCACAACAGCGATGCTAGGCTTATATACTATTGCACGACCAACACTTGATGCACGCTCGATTAAACCATTGGCGTTACATTTAAAGCCTATGCTTAAACCACAAGATGCTGTTATCGTTTATGGGTATTACTATCAAGATTTACCTGTTTATCTGCAACGACGTATTGAAGTGGTTAACTGGGTTAATGAATTTGCCTATGGTTTACAACACCAAAATGCAAATGCCTGGATGATCAGTGAAACTCAATTCTGGCAAAGTTGGTATAGCTCGCAACGCGATTATGTCATTATGCAGCGCAAACAATATCAACGGCTGCGTAAAACTCATCCGCATACCCATTTTTATGTGTTAGATAAAACCCATCGCGATATACTATTAACCAATCATTTACCGATTAAGGCGTCTTATGAATAGTGCATTACCGTTTGTTTTTCTCGGGGTATTTTTAAATACCATCGCACAATTATTGCTTAAAGGCGGCATGAACCATATTGGTTATTTTGCTTTTCGATTCACTAACATTTTACCGATTGGCATGAAAGTCGCTTCAAGCCCCTATATTATTAGCGGTTTATGCTGCTATGTTATTAGCGTTGGTGTCTGGTTACTGGCGTTATCACGAGTTGAAGTTAGCCTCGCTTATCCCATGTTGAGCTTAGGATATATTTTAAATGCTTTAGCCGCAGACTATTTTTTCCATGAACATTTGTCTGCTACGCGAATTGCTGGTATTTTTGTTATCATTTTTGGGGTATATTTAATCTCTCGAGCTTAAGGAGAATATTAAATGTCTGACAATTTTATTCCATTCTCTCGGCCATCGCTCAGTGATGCAGCTATCAATGAAGTGGTTGATTGTCTGCAATCAGGCTGGATAACGACTGGGCCGCGAGTAAAACAATTTGAGACCCAGCTAAAAGATTATTTGCGTGCTCCTCACGCACTTGCTGTTGCCTCAGCAACTGCAGGCTTGCACTTAGCATTATTAGCGCTACGTTTGCAGCCAGGCGATGAAGTGATCACCTCGCCTTTAACATTCGTGGCGAGTGTTAATGCGATTGTGTTAGCAGGCGGTAAGCCAGTATTTGCTGATATTGATCCACACACATTTAATATTGATCCACAAAAAATTAAAGCTGCAGTCACACCGCACACTAAAGCTATTATGCCGGTGCATTTTGCTGGTTTACCGACAGATCTTGATCCTATTTATACGATAGCCGAGCAACATAATCTACGAGTCATTGAAGATGCTGCTCATGCTATTGGAGCATATTATAAAGATCAGCCTATTGGTAGTTTCGGTGATACTCAAGTTTTTAGTTTTCATCCTAATAAAAATATTACTACCGGTGAAGGTGGCTGCATAGCAACGCATGATGAAGACTTAGCAACGTTTGCGAGTTTGATCCGTTTTCATGGTATTGATCGTGATCCTGCAAATTATAATGACAAGCAACAATTAAATCATCACTACGATGTGGCGCTGCCAGGCTTTAAATATAATATGATGGATATTCAAGCCGCACTGGGCATGCATCAATTAAACCGCTTAGATGATTTTATTGATAAGCGTACTGAGCTTGCCGAAAGTTATCAAGCAATTCTAACGCAATTACCAGAATTAACGTTACCACAAGCTCCAAAGTATAATCACAAACATGCTTGGCATCTATATACACCTTTACTTAACCTTGAACGCACCAAATTAACCCGCGATCAATTTATCATATCTATGCGTGAATGTGGGATTGGTGTTGGCGTGCATTTTCAAGCAGCACATTTGTATAGTTTTTATCGGCAACGTTATGATCATAAAGAAGGTGATTTCCCTATTGCCGAAGATATTAGTAAACGCATCGTTAGCCTGCCATTATTCCCAGATTTATCCGTTGCCCAACAAGATAAAACGATTGAAACGATGATTAACATCTTTAGGAGCAAGTAATGAGTGACCCCTACCTTAGCGTCGTTATTCCTATTTATAATGAAGCTGATAACCTCGAAACATTATTTTCTCGACTCACTAACGTGCTCGATAACATTGGCAGAAGCTATGAAATTGTATTAACCAATGACGGCAGTCAAGATAGATCGGAAGAAATTTTACAAAGCATTTATCAACGTCGCCCAAAAAACATTCGGGTAATTCATTTTAATGGGAATTTTGGCCAGCACATGGCAATCATGGCAGCGTTTGAAAAAGCGCGCGGTGAAGTCATTATCACTCTCGATGCCGATCTGCAAAATCCACCGGAAGAAATCCCTAAATTGTTAGAAAAAATTGACGCTGGTCACGATGTCGTTGGCAGTATTCGTCAATTGCGTCGAGATAGTTGGTTCAGACGCATTGCTTCTGTCATTAATAATTCTATTCGCTATCGGATCACTAAAATACGCATGACCGATCAAGGTTGTATGTTTCGCGCTTATCGCAAACACATTGTTAAACTCATGGTGGCAAGCCGTGAAACCTCAACTTTTATTCCTGCACTTGCATGTAGTTATGCCACTAATCCAACCGAAGTTGAAGTTGCGCATGATGCCCGTGAAGCGGGTAAATCAAAGTATCGTTTATATGATTTACTACGACTTAATTTTGATTTAATGACAGGGTTTTCTTTAGTACCATTGCAAGTATTTACCCTTGCAGGGATCATGGTATCTATTTTTAGCTTATTGTTTGTATTTTATTTATTTGTAAGACGGATCATCGTTGGTCCTGAAGCGGATGGCTTATTCACGCTATTTGCGATTCTGTTTTTCTTAATTGGTATTGTGCTATTAGGATTGGGGATCACTGGTGAATATATCGGGCGCATTTATCAAGAAGTTCGCAAACGTCCTCGTTATGTGATCCGCGAAATTCTGGAGCACTCCGATGAATCTGCACAATCCTAATGATCCGAGGATCTTAGTATTTGCCTACAGTAACGTTGGTTATGAATGTTTAAAACTATTGTTATCACGTCAAGAAAATGTGATTGGCGTTGTTACCCACGAAGATAATCCTAATGAAAAATGCTGGTTTGCTAGCGTTGCCAAGTTAGCACAACAATATAAAATTCCGGTTTATACGCCTAAAAATGTTAACCAGCCTGAACACACTGCAAAAATTTTGCAATTAAAACCTGATCTTATTTTCTCATTTTATTATCGTAATTTGATCAATGACGATATTTTACAAAGCGCACGTTTAGGCGCATTTAATATGCATGGATCATTATTACCGAAATACCGTGGGCGTGCGCCGATTAATTGGGTTATTATTAACGGCGAAACCGGAACAGGCGCAACCCTACATTACATGGTTCGTCAAGCGGATGCTGGTGATATTGTCGATCAACAAGCCGTAACGATCACGCATACTGATACTGCAAAAAGTTTAGCGGAAAAAGTGACGCAAGCAGCCACGCAAGTGTTGGCACGGCAACTTGACGCTATTAAAACTGGCAACGCACCTCGTATACCGCAAGATCATAGCCAAGCTAGTTATTTTGGTAAACGCACCCCAGAAGATGGCAAAATTGATTGGCAGCAATCTGCTAGCCAAATTTACAATCTGATCCGCGCGTTAACTCATCCCTACCCTGGGGCATTCACTGAACTTAAAGGCCAACGTTATTGCATTTGGCAAGCGCGACCGCATGATGACCATGAGCATAAGCAAACACCTGGTAGCGTTATTTCAACATCACCGTTATTGATCGCCACAGGAAAAGGCGCATTAGAGATTTTGCAGATGGACATTCAATAAACAGGTTAAAATGCTTGTGAAAACAGCAAAAATCACGGTATAATGATGTTGTTAACAGCAATTGTACGGGATTTTTGATGTTTAAGCGATTATTTAACCTCCCTCTAACAAGTAAAGATAGCTGTTTTATCTTTGGCCCTCGAGGTACTGGGAAAACAGCTTGGTTAAAAAATAATCTTCAAGATAGTGAGCACCTCTATATTGATCTCTTAGATAGCTTAACGTTTCGCACATTGTCGGCTTACCCAGAAAATATCAATCAGCGGATCAAAACAGATTTTAAAGGCTGGATCGTAATTGACGAAGTACAGAAAATACCGGCACTTTTGGATGAAGTACATCGCTTAATTGAGAGCAAACAGTATCGATTTATTTTAACCGGTTCATCAGCGCGTAAATTAAAACGTAAAGGTGTAAATTTGTTAGCAGGCAGAGCGATTCGATATACCATGCATCCATTAACAGCTCAAGAATTACAAGACGCTTTCCAACTAGAGCATGCCTTAAAATTCGGCATGCTACCAGCCACCTATAATTATGATGATCCTGAAGGCTACTTGGCAACCTATGTTGATAGTTATTTACGTGAAGAAGTCACTCAAGAAGGATTAACCCGCAATATTTCTGCTTTTGCACGCTTTTTAGAAGTTGCAAGCTTTTCTCAAGGCAGTATTGTCAATACATCAGAAATTGCGCGTGAAGTGGGGATTAATCGTCAAGTGATCCAAAGCTATTTCACAATCTTAGAAGATTTGCTATTAGCTCATTGGTTACCAGCATTTACTAAACGTGCCAAACGACGGCTACTCACTTCAAAAAAGTTTTATTATTTCGATGTTGGTGTTTATCAGCATTTACGCCCTAAAGGATTACTAGATAGTTCAAATGAAATTGCTGGCGCGAGTTTAGAAACTTTGTTCTATCAATCTGCACTCGCAATCATTGCTTACAATAAATTAAATTATCAATTATACTACTGGCGCACGACGGCTGGTGTTGAAGTTGATTTCATAGCTCATGGTGAAAATGCTTTGTTAGCTTTTGAGATTAAACATAGCAAAACCATTCACACTAAAATGCTAACCGGCCTCAAGCATTTCAAACAAGATTATCCCATGGCAAAATGTTATATCCTCTATTTGGGAACCCAAACGCTTCATTTGGCCGATGGGATCACTGCAGTGCCTTTTACTGAAGTTTTATTCAAGCTCCCCAATTATTTAATATGATGATATTAGCCATTAAATCTTGAAAAATAGAACTCAGTCCTCTATTTTTCAAGGTTATTAACAAATTGGTATATTACGAGCATAACCGCTATAATTGCGCAAATTCATTAATATCGTAGGAATTCGTCCAGATGAGCTTAAAAGTATTGATCCTTGGAGTTAATGGCTTCATTGGCAGCAGCCTAACTGAACATATTTTAGCCCAACAAGATTGGCAAGTTTATGGCATGGACTTGGCCACCGATAAAATTCATGATTTGCTGGCTCACGAGCGCTTCCATTTTATTGAAGGTGATATCACTATCAATCGTGAATGGATCGCTTATCATATAAAAAAATGTGATGTGGTTTTACCTTTAGTAGCAATTGCAACACCATCAACTTACGTTAAAGATCCGCTGCGTGTATTTGAATTAGATTTTGAAGCCAATCTAGAAATTATTCGTCAATGCGCAAAACAAAATACGCGAGTAGTATTTCCTTCGACGTCGGAAGTTTACGGCATGTGTTCTGATCCAGAATTTGATGAAGAACAGTCTCATTTTGTGTTAGGCCCTATTCATAAGCAACGTTGGATTTATTCTTGTTCTAAACAATTACTCGATCGCGTTATTTATGCGATGGGTGAACATGAAAATTTACGCTTTACGTTATTTCGACCATTTAACTGGGTTGGCCCTAAACTTGATAACGTGTTAGAGCCTAAAGAAGGCAGCTCTCGTGTTGTCACCCAATTCATTAGTAACATCTTGCATGGCAAAGATATTAAATTAGTCGATGGCGGTGAACAGCGTCGCAGTTTCACTTATATTGATGATGGCATCGAGGCTTTACTAAAAATCATTGCTAACCAAGATGGTTGCGCTGATGGTCGGATCTTTAATCTTGGTAATCCTCACAATGACATTTCTATTAAAGCATTAGCTGAATTAATTATTGAGCTCATTAAAAAATATCCCGCTTATGCTGAGCAAGCTAGCAAAACTCAATTAATAACGACTAATTCTAAAGAATATTATGGCGCTGGTTATCAGGATATTTTAACCCGCGTACCCTCGATTAAAAATGCGGCGCAATATTTGCATTGGGAACCAACCACGGATTTAAAAACTGCATTAATTAAAACACTTGATTATCATTTAGCACGCCCAGAACATGATTTAGGAGAATATTCATGACTAACTCGCAATTAGCGATTAAAGTTGACGTCGACACGGATCGTGGCACTCGCATTGGCGTACCTAATCTAGTTAATTTATTTAAACAATATAATATTCCAGCAACGTTTTTATTTTCGTTAGGCCCTGATAACACTGGTCGAGCAATCAAACGGATCTTTCGTCCTGGTTTTTTTAAGAAAGTTGCGCGTACTAACGTGGTTGGGATGTATGGTCTCAGAACATTATTAAACGGTGTATTATTGCCAGGCCCACACATTGGCAAACGTAATAAACCCATCTTACAAGATGTGCGTGCACAAGGTTTTGAAGTTGGCATTCATTGCTATGATCATATTCGTTGGCAAGATGGTTTACATAAAATGTCACCTCGCCAAGTGTTTACAGAATTTGGTAAAGCAAGAGATATTTTTAAACACATTTTTACTGATCGCGCATTAACTGCTGGCGCTGCTGGCTGGCAAGCAAATGCCCATAGCTTAGCTGCATATGATGATGCAAAATTGCTGTATGCCAGCGATGCACGCGGCACTTCACCATTTTTTCCTCGCATTAATGGCGTAACCTATAAAACGTTACAGATCCCTACAACATTACCTACACTTGATGAGTTACTTGGTCATCCCGATCATCCTGAGCATAAACTTAATCAATATTATTATTCATTAATTGAAAAAGCGCCCACTCATGTATTAACTATCCACGCTGAAATTGAAGGCATGGCAAAACTTGATTGGTTTAGTGATTTCTTACAATTTTTACAGCAACAACAAACTCAATTTATGCAATTATCACAATGGGCAAAATCATTATTAACGCAACCTAAACATATTCCAGTTTGTGATTTAGTTGAAGGGAAAGTCCCTGGCCGTTCAGGAACTTTAGCTGTGCAGGCATGAATACTATAGCATCACGCTTTCGTGGATTCTTACCTGTGGTAATTGATGTGGAAACAGCAGGTTTTAATGCTGAAACTGATGCTTTGTTAGAACTTGCTGCTGTAATCATTCACACTAATGATCAAGGTTTATTACATCCAGATAAAAAAGTTCATCATTACCACATTGAACCGTTTACTGGTGCTAACCTTGATAAAAGTGCGTTGGAGTTTACTGGCATTAAGCCTTATCATCCCTTCCGTTTCGCGATCCCTGAAAGACAAGCGCTAGATGAGCTATTTGCAACAATTGCCAAGCAACTTAAACTAAGCAAATGCTCACGCGCAGTCATGGTTGCACATAATCCTATTTTTGATTTAAGCTTCGTGCAAGCAGCAATTAAGCGCAGTGGTATTAAAAAATCTCCGTTTCATTCCTTCACTGCGTTAGATACTGCAACATTAAGCGCACTTGCTTTTGGCCAAACTGTATTGGCTAAAGCCGTGCGTTGTGCTGGGATTGAATTTAATGCTGATGAAGCACATTCAGCAATTTATGATGCTGAACGCACCGCAGAATTATTTTGTTATATCATGAATAATTGGAAGAATCCTGCTGATGAAACCTCCTAAGCCTAAATCGATTGCAAACTATCTCACAGCGACTGACAATTCATTGCAATCGTTGGTTGAAACGGCTTATTCACTACAAACGCTTAACCAAATTGTTTTAAGCCAATTTACTCCTGATTTTACCGAGCATTGTGTGGTAATGTGTTACCATCAAGGCATTTTAACGCTTGGCGTTGCGAATGCAGCTTGGGGCACAAAGCTTAGATATGATCTGCCAACGTTAAAGTTTAAACTTGCGGCATTACCAGAATTTGCTGAGCTAACAGATATTAAATATAAAATCGCGCCAGAATTGTTTCAACCAGAACAACCATCAGTACACTCTAAACTTAAGATCTCAGCAGAAAATGCTGATCTGATCTGCGAAGCAGCTGCTAATATTACTAATGAAAAATTAAAAATCGCTTTAGCAAAACTTGCTGATCGTAATAATGAAAAAAACGTTGAGTTTAATTAACTAACCAGAACAGGTCTTAAATAAGAAATAGGCGCACCTGCTTGCTTATCATCAAAGGTAACGTATTCCCACGCATCTTCTTCCGCAAGCAAACGTTTTAATAGCATATTATTTAAGGTATGGCCTGATTTATAACCTTCAAAAGCGCCAATCACACCACAGCCTAATAAATACAGATCACCGATAGCATCTAGAATTTTATGTTTTACAAATTCATCGTTATAACGCAAGCCATCTTCATTTAAAATACGGTATTCATCAATCGCAATAGTATTATCTAAGCTACAACCTAAGCCAAGATTTTGCTGTTGTAAAGCTTCAAAGTCAGCCATAAAACCAAATGTACGCGCACGGCTTACTTCTTTAACATAAGATGTGCTGGAAAAATCAAATTCTGCAGCTTGGCATTTTGCATTAAATACTGGGTGATCAAAAGCAATTTGAAATGATACTTTAAAACCGTCATAAGGTTGTAAACGAGCATAAGCACCATTGGCTTGCTCAACTTTAACCGCACGTTTTATGCGGATGAATCGCTTCGGTGCATTTTGTTCTTCAATCCCAGCTGATTGGATCAGAAATACAAAAGGCCCCGCACTACCATCCATAATTGGCATTTCATTAGCGTTGATATCAACATAGGCATTATCGATCCCAAGCCCCGCCATGGCAGATAAGAAATGCTCAACTGTGGAAACACTCGCACCTTCTCTGCATAAAGTAGTTGATAATGTGGTATCGCCAACAAATTCTGGGCGGGCAGGAATTTCAACTGGATTGGCTAGGTCAACTCGAATAAAACGGATCCCGGTGTTAGCAGGTGCTGGCCGTAGTTTAATTTCAGCCTTCCTGCCATTATGCACTCCAATACCGGTGCATTCGATAATGTTTTTTAGTGTTCTTTGTTTAGCCATCTATAAATTCTATAGCATTAATGCAATTAAATTATTGTATCACAACTCTTTTATAAATCTAAGATTTTCTCAACATTTCTCTGCAATTTAATTCATAATCACTTCGAACAGTTAAAATATTTTACAGAACACTATGCCGGCGTTCTTTATTTATTCAGTCTATTATTGTGAAACTGGGATCTGGATCCCGCGGTCAAGCCGCGGGATGACGATCTTGCAAGCTGCAAAATAACGAGTGTCTTAAATCTTTTCTTTTTGGCGCAGCAAAAATTCTGGAATATTAAGATAATCCACATTTTCAGTTGGCTCTGCCGCAGGTTTTGCAATACTTGCTTGTTTACGGATCACTGTGGGCTGTTCAAATTTTTGATAATCTAACACATCATCATTTTTGATATTATCCATGAAGCGATTTGATCGACGATCTTGTTGATCAGTGCCTAAACCAGTGACAACAACTGTAACTCTAAGCTCATCACTCATCTCTGGATCAATAACGGTACCAACGACAACAGTAGCACTTTCAGACGTAAAGCCTTTGATCACATCTCCGACTTCTTCAAATTCTCCAATCGACATATCAAGCCCAGCAGTAATATTCACTAATACACCACGCGCACCTGATAAACTAACTTCTTCTAGCAACGGACTAGCGATAGCAGATTCTGCTGCGGTACGCGCGCGATTTTCACCACTCGCCACACCTGTTCCCATCATGGCCATACCCATTTCTGACATCACTGTGCGCACATCGGCAAAGTCAACGTTAATTAAACCAGGACGCGTAATTAATTCAGCAATGCCTTGTACTGCGCCTAATAAAACATTGTTTGCTGATTTAAATGCGTTTAACAAGGTAATGTTTTTACCTAACACATTAAGTAGCTTATCGTTAGGAATGGTGATCAGTGAATCTACTTGTTTGGCTAACGCATTAATTCCCGCATCAGCTACTTGCTTACGCACTTTACCTTCAAATGCAAACGGTTTAGTTACTACTGCAACGGTTAAGATCCCTAATTCTTTAGCAATACTGGCAACGATCGGTGCAGCACCCGTACCTGTACCACCACCCATACCGGCAGTGATAAACACCATATCAGCACCATCTAATATTGTACGTATACGTTCACGATCTTCTTCTGCTGCTTGGCGACCAATTTCTGGGTTGGCGCCAGCGCCTAAACCTTTAGTAATTTCACCACCAAGTTGAATAATAGTTTCTACCGTGGATTTTTCTAATGCTTGTGCATCTGTATTAGCACAAATGAAATGCACACCTTCAATATTTTCGGTTAACATATGTTCGACAGCATTACCGCCGCCTCCACCAACACCAATAACTTTAATCACAGCGGTATTTTGTGGATAATTTTCCGTTAATTCGAACATTGCCTAGCTCCTTTAAATAAAAATCGTTGCAGTCATTATACAACTAAACTCAATAACAGCAAGTAATATAAATGAGTTACCAATTACTTTGAAACCAATGACGCATGCGCCCAAACACACCTTTTAAATTATGCTGCACATTTAAGGCAAGACGTTTTTCATTGTGTTGCTGTTGGCCATAGATTAATAACCCAATACCCGTTGCATAAATCGGATTACGTATTACATCTTCCATCCCTGATATAACATTTTGTGGCACCCCTAAACGCACCGGCATATTAAAGACTGACTCAGCTAACTGTAAACAACCTGGAACTTTTGAAGCGCCGCCTGTTAGCACAATACCCGCGGCAATAAGATCTTCAAATCCACTACGACGAATTTCAGCGCGCACTAAACCAAACAATTCTTCATAACGTGCACTAACGACATCAGCCAAATGATTTTTAGAAATTTGTCGGCCTCGACGATCACCGACACCTGGCACTTCAATCATTTCATGATTACTGCCTGGATAAGGCAATAAACTTGCATGTGCAAGCTTAATACTTTCAGCTGCTTGATTTGGTGTGCGTAAGGCAACCGCAATATCATTGGTAACATGATCGCCGGCGATTGGGATCACTGATGTATGACGAATTGCCCGGTCAGTAAACACCGCAATATCTGTGGTACCACCACCAATGTCAACTAAACAAACACCTAATTCTTTTTCATCGTCAGCTAAAATAGCATAGCTTGAGGCCAGTGGTTGTAAAATCACATCAACCACATCTAAGCCACAACGCCGCACACATTTAATAATGTTTTGTGCAGCACTTACTGCTCCAGTAACCATATGTACTTTTGCTTCTAACCGCACGCCAGACATGCCAATTGGTTCACGAATACCTGATTGCTCATCAATGATAAATTCTTGCGGTAAAATATGCAGAATTTTTTGATCGGCTGGAATAGCTACTGCGCGCGCGGCATCAATCACTCGCTCAATATCTGTTTGCCCAACTTCTTTATCGCGGATCGCAACGATACCATGAGAATTCAAACTGCGAATATGATTACCTGCAATCCCAGTGTAAACACTATGAATTTGACAGCCTGCCATTAATTCCGCTTCAGCCACTGCACGTTGAATTGATTTAACTGTATCTTCAATATTAACGACTGTGCCTTTGATCAGCCCGGTTGACGGGTGCGAACCGATGCCGATGATCTCTATCTGATTATCTAAATTGATTTCACCAACGATCGCAACAACTTTTGAGGTACCAATATCTAGTGCTACGAGTTGGTTTTTTGCTGTTTTTTTTGCCATCAGTAATACTCTCTTGATTAATGTAGAACTGCGCTTATTGTACGCTAACTCCATTTAACCGCAATACCATTGTTATAACGCATGTCGATGATTTGTGCATGTCGATGTTTAGCCATAAATAAGCGCGGATAGACTTTGACAAAACGGTGCAATCGTTGCCAAATACGCTGCTGGCCTAGCATAATTTCCATCCCATTATCCAACATTAACGTATAGGAGTGATTGGGCGATACTGATAATGTTGAAATATGTACGCCAAGTGATTTTAGTTTGCGTGACATTCGTTGATAAGCATAAACGATCGCTGGCTCTTGCACGAGATTACCGCGCAAACGCGGCAAATGAGTTGGCATGTTATCCGATTTAGGCGTGAACAATTCGCCGCGAGTGTTGATCACGCTGCTATCGTTCCACAACGCTAATGGTTGTTGCTCTGTAAAATGGATCACAATCTTATGCGGCCAAACTTGACTGACAGCAACTTTATCCACCCAAGGTAACGTTAGCAATTGGCGTTTGATCGCACGCACACTAACATTAAAAAAACCTTTGCTCACGTAAGGCATTAATAACTGTTTTAATTGTTTAGGTTTGATATGATGATATTGACCTTCAACCTCAACCAGTTTAACTGGTAAAGTCGTTGGGTTTTGCAATTTCACTATGAACCAAATCAAAATGCTGCAAGCTAAAATAATTAAGGTTGCCAACCGCATTTGTTTCGCTGATAACATTCTTGTAGCTGACTGTGCTTTTATCGTTGTTTTGGTTTTTTTTGCCATAATTAAATACTTTTAGCAAATGATGTTAAGTTTTTCTGAATATCATCATGGCGCGCAAAGGCTAACGCTATTAATTCATCTAACAATTTAGCGTAAGGTACGCCAGCAGCTTCCCAAAGTTTCGGCACCATGCTCACTTGAGTAAAGCCAGGAATAGTATTAATTTCTGAAATAAATAATTCATTATCATCGCGTCTTAAAAGAAAATCAGCCCGCGCATAACCAGCGCAATCCAACGCCCGATACGCACGCAATGCACAATCATGCATTGTTTGCAGCACTTTTTCTGGAATATCAGCCGGCACAAGCAAACGTAAACTATCATCAGCATATTTAGCATCATAACTATAAAACTCATACGTCGTTACAATTTCACCAGGCATTGATAGTTTTAATTCTTCATTTCCCATGATTGAAATTTCAAGTTCACGCGCATTCGTTATGCCAGCTTCAACCACAATTTTACGATCATATTGCGCAGCATCTTTCATTGCAGAGAGAAAATCATTGCTGTTATTAACTTTACTGATCCCAACACTAGAACCCATATTTGCTGGTTTTACAAACCATGGATACGCGAATGTTTGTTCGCATTGTTGTTGTACCTTGGCGGGATCTGCAAAAAATTCATTGCGGGTAATAGTTTTAAACGATGCAGTGTTTAAACCATCTTGTACAAATAAATTTTTCATTAATGCTTTATCCATGCCGACGGCACAAGCAGCAACACCTGAGCCAACGTAAGGGATATTAGCTAATTTAAACATTCCCTGCACGGTGCCATCTTCGCCCATAGGACCGTGTAATAATGGGAAAATGATATCAAGTGGAATTGTAGTCATGGGCTTATGCGCATTGCGTAATAACAATACGTGATTATTAGGCTCAGGTATAAATACCACAGGTTGCGCTTGCGCCAAAATCTCTTGACTGGATTTACTGATTGGCAATTTGGCGAGATGCCAACTACCCTCTTTAGCGATGAATATCGGCATAATATTATATTTTTTAGGATCAAGTGCAGCTAATACTTCATAGGTAGAAGCAATAGAAATTTCATGTTCGCCTGAACGCCCACCAAATAAAATGCCAATATTTATTTTATCATTCATCGATTTCCCCTCTGATGCTTATCCCCAATAATATGAACTTCCGGGATCAATGTCACTTTAAATTTATCCTGCACTGTTTGTTGCGCTAATAAAATTAATTCCTCAATATCACTTGCCGTCGCGTTACCATGATTAATAATAAAATTTGCATGTTTTGTTGAAATAGTTGCATCTCCAATGCTTGTACCTTTCAACCCTGCTTGTTCGATCAATCGCGCTGCATAATCATTGGGGGGATTACGAAAGACTGAACCACAACTGTGTGTGCCAATCGGTTGTGAATTTGATCGTTTACCTAATAAGGTTTTTATAGTAGCAAGAGATTGTTTGCGATCGCCTGATTGCAAACGAAAATGCCCAGCGACGAACCATTCATCATGTTCAGTTATCGGTGTTTCAACACAACGGTAATTGATTTTAAATTCTTCTGGCTGCCGCACTCGAATTTCCCCACAGCGATCAATGGTTTCAACCGCAGCAACGTATTCCCAAGTTTCACCACCAAAAGCGCCAGCATTCATACGCAAAGCACCACCCACAGTTCCTGGGATCCCAACCCAAAATTCCATTCCAGTTAAGCCTAAGCGTGCGCAGTGACGCGCAAACTTTGGACATGCAATGCCAGCTTCAGCGCGCATCATGGTTTGTGCTTTAGGCTCAATTATATTCAACGCCCCTTGGGTAATGATCACCGTACCGACAAAACCACCATCGCGTACCAACACATTGCTACCTAAACCTAACCATAATAAGGGCTCATCCGCTGGTAGCTGCTGCAGAAATACAGCTAAATCAGCTAAATTTTCAGGTTTGTATAATTGACGTGCACAACCACCAGCCCACCAAGAGGTGTATTTTGTTAATGAAACATTGTGTTCTAATTTACCTTTCATTGCTCTATTGTAACTGATAATGATCTGGAAATCATGGCACTTGCACCTGAGACTTCGCAGTCGTAAACTTTACTTTGATTGCTTCGTCGTTGCTCTGCTTGCAGTGACGACTTTCAGATTGGCAACTTAATTGGAGAACATTAGGCATGGCATTCACAAACACCAAGGACACTTACAGCCCTATCACTAAATTCTTTCACTGGTTATTATTCATTTTAGTAACTGTCATGCTGATCATCGGTGCTAACCTGGGTAATATCCCTAAAGCATATAAGCGCACGGTGATTGATTTTCACAAATCGTTAGGCTTAACAATTTTAGCGTTAATGATTTTATGGATCATATGGGCTATCTTCAATCGCAAACCACAATATCCTCATACCATGAAATTATGGGAAAAAATACTTGCTAAGACTGTGCAAAAGTTACTTTATATTTGTGTATTGTTGATGCCATTAATTGGCTGGCTGATGTCATCTGCTGCGGGCAAGTATCCGGTATATTTTGGTTGGTTCACCATGAAACTGCCAATTATTCAAAGCAAACCACTCGCTAAATTCTTCAGTGAGCTGCATACTATCTTTGCCTGGATCATTCTTGGTTTGGTTTGTTTACATATTATTGGCGCACTAAAACATCACTTTATCGATAAAAACAATATTCTTATGCGGATGTTACCTTAAAATAAATCATCCAATATTAATTCTTTATCAATGAGTTCGACGAAATAATCATTATGTCTAGTACCGAAAGTAGTTATTAATATCATAAAGATTGCTTTAGTAATATTAGTTTTTTCAATAAAAACTTGCTTCTTTTTATGTAATGTATTCGCATATTGTTTATCTATCGAAAAAATATCTTTATAATATTTTATTTCACACAAATTAATACATTGATCAGCCCTATCGATAATCAAATCAATTTCCGTTCCTTGCTCTGATTTTGTCACTGGGATATATGACCATTTCGAAGAATATGTTTGCACGCCAGAAATCCCTAAAGCATTCTTTATTTTGTCAAGATGTTTTAGGCAAACACCTTCAAAAGCATAGCCTGACCAAGCTTGCCATGCTGAAGTGTTTTGCTGTTTTAACCAATATGTTTGATCTTCATCAACAATGCCTGAGTCACGTTGCTTGCTGCACCAAGTTAAATAAAATAACGAATACTCATCGATTAATCGATACTTCATCTTTCTTTTTGGCTTGCCAAATTCACGATAATGCAGAACAAACCCGGCTGCAACTAGTTCATTAAGAATATTTGACAAACGACCACCAGATGAAAGTTTAGCTGCATTAACTAATTCATTATAGGTTAAACCTTGGCGTTGTTTAGCTAAGATACGAACTATCTTAACATGCGTTTGATGATGTTTGAATAAAGAACGATATAATTTATCGAATTCCTGATACAAAGCACCGTTACTGATAAAACACAATTTATTAATATTTTGCGCGCACGATAAACCACGTTCAATGAAATTCAAATAATACGCTACTCCACCAAGCGCAATATATAGATCAATAATTTGTTTACGATTAAAGTTGACATTTCTTGCTTGTAAAAATTCTTCCGTTTCTGCTAAGGTAAAAGGTTTCAAGTGAACTTGATGCGTAATTCTTCCGTGTAAACCACCTTTATTATGGATAATATGTTTTATCATCCAGGAAGCAGCCGAACCACAAACGACTAAAACCAAATTAGGCAGATCTGCAAAATATCGATTCCAACAATGCTCTAATGCTTGCAAAAATCCTGAACGTGGTGATGCTAACCATGGTAATTCATCAAAGAAAAGAATAACTTTTTGTTTTTGCTGCGCAAGACATTCGCTGATTTTCTGACGTAATTGGTTAAATGCTATGAACCACGATTTAGGGGGTTCCTGAATTTCTCCAGAGCAGAATACATCAGCAAACTCATTGGCAAAATTATTAAGCTGAGTAATTAGACTCGCTTTGAAAACCCCAGTTAAATGGAAATATATACCCTTATCTTCAAAAAAGTGCTTAATTAAATAAGTTTTACCGATTCGACGTCGACCATATACAGCCACAAAAGCAGCCTGCTTTTGCTGATAAATAGCATCAAGCTGTTGACATTCTTTACTACGCGCAACAATATTACCCATCTCTTCTCCTAATTTACGCTGATTATAATAGCATAACTAGCGTAAATTATCAATTTTTGCATTTTCACGCTAATTATAGATCTATAACTGGCGTAACTGATTAAAATGATTAGATTTGCGCCGATTTCGCTCTTGTACAGAATAGAAATGCTTGGAATAGTTTCTATTTTATGACAATTTTCTTAAAATTAGAGTCATTAAACACAAAAAATTATTTATAAGCAAAAATATCTATATATGTAAAATTAAATCTTTGAAAAATCACGTATTGGTTATATAATAATCAAAATTGATTTGGAGGTTTGGCATGCCTAAAAAGAGAAATACTACATTTTATGGTCTTAATGTATTGTATGGAGGTAAGCCAGACACCTATGATGTTGAAGAACATGAAGAGAGCTCACCAAGTAAGGATTTTAAAATTAATGTATACGTATTTGGTGCTCGCAGCTCTGGTAAAACTGCATTGATTGACTGTCTCTGTGATCAAGAATTTAATAGGCGCCAGGAGCACACGGCTTATTTTGGCCCTCCTAAAACTATTCACATTACAGTAAATGAAAATCGATTTGATATAAATTTTCATGAAGTTCCTACTAGTAACACTGAGTCATTTTTTATAAATGGCTATAGACCTCATGCAAATGTTGTAATCTATTTACTTGATATAACTGATCGGTTCTCGCTTTCTGACGTAAAACTTTACTTAAATGATACCGAGCATAGTCGTTGTTCTAATAATATCTTGTCTGAGCATCTCAAATTTCTCGTGGTTACAAAAAGTGATCGTATAGAACTTGCAACAAAAAACCACGAAGAAATTAGGGAATTTGCGCAAAACAAGTTTGATGCCGTAGTTGTTACTAGTGCAAAAGAAAGGACCCACATAGATACTCTCAAAAAGAAAATATGCACCGCATACCTTACACTCCAGAATAAAATAGCAGATGCAAAAAAGCCTACCACATCAGAACTTATATTACCATTACCATCAACAAATACTCAATCATGTGATAAATTACACCGAAGCCATACTTACAATCCCTATTTTGCTGGTCGTGCAGTTGTTTACTCCACCTTATTCGCGGAAACAACCGCTTTATTAACCGGCAAAAGAAAGTTGTTTGCAAATACTCGCGCAGCAGCAAATGGCAAAGGTAAATTATTCGCAGATACTCGAGCTATGTTCGCAGGTAAAAGACCGCTGTTTGCAAACACTAGAACAGCACTAACTATGCATTGTATAAAACCCAAAATAGTTAATGCTCATGAATGCCATAAAGATCATTCAGGCAGTACAAGTGAGAGTGTTTCTTTGCTAATTGGATAAAAATTTTTTGTTGTTCTATTGAATTTTTGCAGCAATCTCAGCTGCGATTTTACCAATGCTGCCAGCACCTTGAGTTAACACAACATCACCATCTTGAAGAATGCGTTGCAGCATTTCTGCAAGCTTAGCAGTTTTGGTCACAAAGATAGGATCGATTTTGCCGCGCTGACGAATCGAGCGGCATAAACTGCGGCTATCAGCTCCTGGAATGGGTTTTTCTCCGGCGGGATAGACTTCAAGCAATAATAATACATCAGGCTCTGATAACACTTGGGTAAAATCTTCATACAGATCTTGAGTACGACTATAACGGTGTGGTTGAAACACTAATACTACACGTCGTTGTGGGTATGCCTCGCGTAACGCTGTTAACGTTGCAGCGATTTCTCGCGGATGATGACCGTAATCATCGATCAATGTTGCTTTGCCACCGTCTGCCAATTTTAACTCGCCATACATTTGAAAACGCCGACCAATTCCTTGAAACTCTGCCAATGCAGTGCAAATGGCAGCATCACTAACACCACACTCATGTGCGATTGTTATTGCTGCTAAGGCATTTAATGCATTATGTTTACCGGGTAAATTTAATTTAACGGTTAATGGTTTAGCATCCGGGCGTTGCACAGTAAATTGAGTTTGTAATCCAACTTGATGATAATCAGTGATCCGCACATCAGCATTATCACTGAAACCATACGTTAAGACTGGGCGCTTTAACTGTGGCAACAAAGTTTTAATGCTTGGATCATCAACACAGACAACTGCTAAACCATAAAAAGGCAAATGATGCAAAAATCGCAAAAAGGTTTGCTCTAAACGCGCAAAATCATTTTGGTATGTTGCCATATGATCAGCATCAATATTTGTTACTACTGTCATTAACGGTTTTAAAAATAAAAATGATGCGTCACTTTCATCGGCTTCTGCTACTAAATATTCACCTGAGCCTAAACGGCTATTGCTGCCAGCACTATTTAATAACCCACCGATCACAAAGGTTGGATCAAGATCAGCTTCAGCAAGCAAACTGGCAATTAAACTCGTTGTAGTAGTTTTGCCGTGAGTTCCAGCAACCGCAATACCACTGCGAAAACGCATTAATTCTGCTAACATTTCAGCGCGCGGCACCACTGGAATATGATATTTCTTTGCTGCACGAATTTCACAGTTATCTTTAGGGATTGCACTTGAAGTAACAACCACATCAACATCACGAATGTGGCTTGGATCATGACCTTCATAAACAGTTGCACCTAGCTCACGTAAATTATCAGTCAATGATGAAGCTGATAGATCAGAACCAGAAATTTGATAACCTTCACGCAATAATACTTCGGCAATTCCTGCCATGCCTACACCACTGATCCCGACAAAATGAATTTTGACAATTCTTCGCATTACCGGTGATTTTTTCATAATTACTTACCCGCCATTGCTATTAAACACCGTTGCACCACTTGCTCTGTCGCATTATTCACTCGCAATTGATACGCAGCATTTGCCATCATTAATAACTTACCACGATCTAACAAAAATGATCGCAGTAGCCGCGCTAATGAGTCTGCTGTTAATTGTCGTTGTTGAACCACGATTGCCGCACCCTTAGCCGCCAAATACTTTGCATTACGGGTTTGGTGATCGTCAACTGCATATGGATAAGGGATTAAAATTGCTGCCACTCCAGCAGCAGCTAATTCTGTTACTGTCATCGCGCCTGCGCGACAAATAACTAAATCAGCCCATGCATATGCGCTAGCCATATTATCAATAAATGTCGATAATTTCACATCCACTTGATGGCGTTCATAATGTGCTTGAGTCACCGCTAAATGACGTTCACCAACTTGATGCCAAAGGCTTATCTCTTTGTGATCATTTAAGCGTGTTAATGCATGTGGGATCACTTCATTAATAGTGACTGCACCTAAGCTGCCTCCTAAAATCAACACCCGTAGCTGCCGAGTTTGTTCGCGCACTTGAAAACGTATATTGGGTGGTTGTAATTTAATAATGTTGGCTCGCACTGGATTGCCTACGCATTGTGCTTTGATAGCTTTTTTAAAAGTATGTGGAAACGCTTCTAACGTTTCTTTAGCTAAATGCGCTAAAATTCTATTGGTTAAACCAGGCACCGCATTTTGCTCATGAATAATTAATGGTTTTCGTAACAACCATGCAGCAAAACCACCTGGGCCACTGGCAAATCCACCTAACCCTAACACGACATTAGGTTTGGTTTTTAATACCGTTGTTAATGCCTGCATGCACGCTACTGTTAATTTAAATGGAGCGGTAATTAAGGATCGCCAACGCTTACCACGCAATCCTTTAATGGCAACGAAATGTAATGGAATATTTTGTTCAGGTACCAATTTAGCTTCAATGCCGTGGCGAGTCCCTAGCCACACAACTTCAATCCCTTCTATTTGTAATTGTTTCGCAATAGTAAGGGCTGGGATCACATGGCCACCGGTTCCACCTGCCATTATGAGTACTCGTTTCATCAATGCAATCCTTGCTTGTTAATACGTGATTCATGATCCAAACGCAACAATATCGCCACGCTAATACACATCATTAATAAACTACTACCACCATAACTCATAAACGGTAACGTTAAACCTTTTGTAGGCAATACCCCAGAATTCACCCCGATATTAATCATCGCTTGCAAACCAATACTTAAACCAAGGCCATACGCTAAATAGGCTGAAAATGGTTTATCTAAATGCTGCGCACGACGGCCAATACTAAATACTCGAGCAATAAACAATACAAATAAACCAATCACTAGAAGCTCACCTAATAAACCTAATTCTTCCGCTAATACTGCAAATAAAAAATCTGTATGCGCTTCTGGCAAATAAAATAATTTCTGTAAACTGTCGCCTAAGCCAACCCCAAACCAACTACCACGCCCAAAAGCAATCAATGATTGTGTTAATTGATAGCCACTATCATATTGATTAGCCCATGGATTTAAAAATGTGGTTAAGCGTGCTAAGCGATAAGGTGATGATATCGCTAAACCAATCATTCCTATAGAAACGATAGCAACCAAAATAATAAAATAACGCAATGGTACACCAGCTAAAAATAACATGCCGAGTGCTGCCGCCATGATCACAACAGTTGTGCCAAAATCAGGTTGTAATAATAATAATGCGCTAATGATAGTTAATAGGATCATTGGCTTAAAAAAACCACTGATCCGAGTTTTGACTTCTTGTTCACGACGTTGTAAATAACCAGCAAGATATAAAATTACTGCAAACTTTGCTAACTCAGATACTTGAAAACCAAATGATCCAATCCCTAACCAGCGACTACTACCATTAACTACTCGACCAACTCCAGGGATCAACACTGCAACTAACATTAACAAACTAAACAACAACACATAGCCACTGACTTTCACCCAAAATTTACTATCAATCCGTAAAACCACAAACCCTATCAGTGCGCCTAAGCCTAAGTAGCTCACTTGACGGATCACATAATGAAATGGCGTTCCAAATTGACGTTCTGAGATCACCATAGACGCTGATGTCACCATTAACAAACCAAGCGCTAATAAACCAAATACAGCTAATAACAACCAGCGGTCAAATAGCCAAGGTGGTTTAATAGTAGTTGTTTTTGGCATTTGGTTCATTTAAGTATTACCTTTTTAACTTCGTCATTGCGAGGAACTTTGTTCCAAAGCAATTAACCGCTACACACATATCTATGCACTAAATCGATAAATGCATTGCCACGATCTTCAAAATTAACGAACATATCAAAACTTGCACAAGCAGGTGACAATAAGACGATATCGCCAGCTTGTGCTAACTGCTTAGCTTTGACGACCGCTTGTTTAAGGGTATCAACATATACAACTTCAGTAAATCCCTTAGCCACATTGCCAATCTTTTTTGCATCTTCGCCGTACAAAATACTGTGACTGACGTATTCTTTTAGTGGTGATCGTAATTCAGCAAAATCTGCTGCTTTGCCTTGACCACCCGCAAGTAAAATGACTTTTCCTGATATGTCTGCCCCTAAACCTTCAATCGCAGCGATTGTAGCACCCACATTTGTGCCTTTAGAATCATTGTACCAAGTAACACCTTGCGCTTGCCCCACCCGTTGACAACGGTGCGCTAATCCAGAAAATTCGCGCAACGTTTGTAACATTGCCGGTTGTGCAAAACCTGCAGCATGGCCAATTGCTAATGCTGCTAATGCATTAATCCAATTATGTCGACCTGGTAATGCTAACTCGTTAGCAGCAAATAACTGCTTATCGCCATGGCATAAATAAAAATTACCATTATTTTCTGTGATCCCAAACTCATTACTTTTTGGTAGTGACAAACCAAAACTTAATGCGTTACATGTCGCTTGCGTAATAGTTTGCGTTAGCGGATCATCACGATTGATCACTTGATATTGACTATGATGATAAATTCGTTGTTTCGCATGAGCATACGCATCGAGATCAGCATAGCGATCCATGTGATCCGGACTTATATTCAAAATTGTTGCCACCTGCGGTTTTAATGAAAAAATACTTTCTAATTGAAAGCTTGATAATTCCAACACAAATAATTCGGCCGATGATAACGTCAACAAATCTAATGCAGGTATACCAAGATTGCCACCAGCATGAACTCTAATGCCTGCTGTTTGTGCCATCGCTGCAACTAAAGATGTTACTGTACTTTTACCATTAGAGCCAGTAATGGCAATCACCGGGACATCGCTATGCTGCGCAAATAATTCAACATCACTGATCACCGGTATTTGTTGTTGTTGACAAAACTGAATCGCTGGATGGCTGCGTGGTACTCCCGGGCTTAAAATAACAGCACGAGCATGAGTTAACAATTGTTGATCAAAATCACCTAAACTAAGGTGAATGTGAGGGTATTGGGTTTGTAATTCAGTTAAGCCTGGTGGTTCAACTCGATCATCAGTAATAGCAAATTGATAGTTGTGGCTTGCTAAATAACGTACACATGATATGCCTGTCTTACCTAAACCAACAATCACATAATCATAATTTTTCATTTTAACGCAACTTCAATGTTGCCAAACCAAGCAACACTAAGATCACCGTGATGATCCAAAAGCGCACGATGACGCGTGGCTCTGGCCAGCCTTTTAATTCGAAGTGATGATGCAGTGGTGCCATCCGAAAAATACGCTTGCCAGTCAATTTAAATGATGCAACTTGCATGATCACTGAAATGGTTTCAATCACAAAAATCCCACCCATGATCAATAATGCTAATTCTTGCCGTACCACAACTGCAACGATCCCTAAACCTGCTCCTAAACCTAACGCACCAACATCGCCCATAAAAACTTGTGCTGGATAGGTGTTAAACCATAAAAATCCTAAGCCTGCACCAACTAACGCTGCACAATATACTACAACTTCACCAACGCCTGGCACGTATGGGATCACTAAATACTTAGCAAATTCGGCATTACCCGTAGCATAAGCAAACACGCCTAACGCACCGCCTACTAATACAATAGGCAAAATAGCTAAACCATCTAAGCCATCTGTTAGATTAACTGCATTACTACTACCAACAATGACAAAATACGTTAATACGATAAAAAACCAACCCAGTGGAACCACTGCTTGCTTGAAAAAAGGCACGACTAATTGAGTTACTGTAGGATTAGTTGCGGTAAAATATAAAATTAACGCAGCAACGATCCCAATGATCGATTGCCAGAGAAATTTTTCACGCGCAGATATTCCTTTGCTATTTTTTAAAATGAGTTTGCGATAATCGTCGATCCAGCCAATCGCACCAAATCCTAGTGTTACTAATAACACGATCCATACGTAACCATTGCTTAGATCAGCCCACAATAATACACTGATCGCTATGGCCAATAATATAAATGCGCCCCCCATGGTAGGCGTGCCCGCTTTTTGTAAATGCGATTGTGGTCCATCTTCGCGGATCATTTGGCCGACTTGATTGGCTTGCAGCCAACGGATCATCCGCGGGCCAATCAATAACGCAATAAATAAGGCCGTTAATGCACTTAAAATCGCGCGAAACGTTATATAATGAAATACAAAGAAGCCATGAAAATAATGGTGCAATAATTGAGTTAACCACAATAACATGCTGCTTTTCCTACTCTGCTAATAACTCTTGTACTAAATTAATATCACTAAACGGCTTTATCGTATGCCCTATGACTTGATAGTCTTCATGACCTTTACCGGCTACTATGATAACATCTTGCGGCGTCGCTGTCGCTAGTGCTCGCTGCACCGCTTGGCGACGCTTCGGCTCATAAATGACTTTGGATTTGTTTACAATACCTTGCAAAATATCAGCTGCAATACTCAATGGATCTTCGCGCCGCGGATTATCATTGGTTAGAATGATTTGCTCACAATAATTTTCAGCGACACTACCCATTAATTGACGCTTACCACGATCACGCTGGCCACCACAACCAAAAACACAAATCAATCGCCCTTGAGTATGTTGCTTTAATGTTTCTAACGCTTGTTGTAAAGCATCTGGAGTATGCGCATAATCAACTACAACTGCAGGTTTTCGTCCGCCACCAAACATTTGCATACGCCCTTGTGGGCAGCGCAATGTCGGGATTAACGCTAAACTTTTTTCAAGCGGTATTTGCAAACATGTTAATGTTGTTAACACTGCTAACAGATTACGTAAATTAAATTCACCAACTAAATTCGCTTGTAATTGTCCCTGTTGATCACCAAAACTCACATCTGCAGTGATCGTTTGTAAATTTTGGCTGATGCCTTGAGCGCGCATGACAGTTTGTACTGCATTGACTTGACGATCAGCATGACAGCTATAACCAAGTTGTTTGACCTCAGCAGGAATACGTGATGTTAACTCCACCCCAAAAGGATCATCGAGATTAATAATCGCTGTGTTTAATTTGTAATGTTCAAATAACTTAGCTTTAGCATTGCCATAAGCTTGTAGATCACCGTGATAGTCAAGATGATCGCGACCTAAATTAGTTAATACACCGATATTAAAATCTGTGCCAGCAACTCGATCTTGTGCAAGCCCGTGTGAAGATACTTCTAACGCCACAACTTCGGCACCAGCGCCTACCATTTCCGCAAAAAATGCTTGCAACGCAATAGGATCAGCTGTGGTATAACGACTTCGCTTAAGCTTGCCATAAATTCCATTACCTAACGTTCCCGCAACACCACAGGTGATCTTAAGTTGTTGTAAGGCTTGTGCTAACAAATGACAAAAAGACGTTTTACCATTAGTACCTGTTACCCCAACAACGGTAAGCTTAGATGATGGATGGTCATAAAAACGCGCAGCAATTTCGCCAACGTGTTGGCGTAGATTGGTTAATGCTACAGTCGGCACAGCAAACTGCTGCGGCACACCAGAATCATAAATAACAGCTGCCGCACCTTGTGCAATCGCCTCACGAATGTAACGGCGGCCATCAACTCGTAAACCAGGCAAAGCAAAAAATAAATCGCCGGCTTGCACTCGTCGACTATCTAATGCAAGCCCAGTGATTGGTTGCGAAGCATGTTTTCCAACTTCAGCAATTCCCTGCAATAATTCGCCTAATGTTTTAATTCCCATATCTTGTTAACTTACCTTTATGTTATCTGGTGGTATATTTAATACCCGTAGCGCCCCTCCCATGATCTGAGCAAATACTGGCGCTGCTACTAATCCGCCATAGTATACGCGACCTTGCGGATCATTCATAACCACAGCGACAACTAAACGTGGATTAGTAGCAGGAGCAGTACCCACGAACATGCCAATATGATGATGTCGCAAATAGCCATGTGGCCCTACAATCCTTACTGTACCTGTTTTTCCTGCGACCCAATACCCAGGAATTCGCGCCGCCGGTGCAGTTCCACCGCGGGTGATCACTGAACCCAACATGTTCACTACTTCTTTAGCAATACGTTTAGGGATCACCTGCTTTGCCACGGGTCTTTTCGTATATTTAAGGAGGGTTAATGGATGTTCAATACCACCATCCGCTAAGGTTGCATAAGCATGTGCTAACTGCAGATCGGTAACTGCTAAACCATAACCAAATGACAAGGTTGCCAAGGTAAAAGGCGACCACACATTATGATGCGTTAGTTTTCCTGGACTTTCCCCCGGAAAACCAATTCCAGTTAATTGACCAAAACCCACATTATGTAATAACTGCCATAAACTTGCCGGTGGCAAACTCAAGGTAAGCTTAGTGATACCAATGTTACTTGATTTCTCTAGAATATCAGTAATCGTCAATACTCCATTATTCACATAACCGGAATCATGTACTTTATGTCCAGCTACCATTAACCATCCTGGTGAAGTGTCAATTTTACTGTTTGGAGTATAGTGATGGCTGGCTAAAGCATTGGCGACACTAAATGCTTTAATCGTTGATCCAGGTTCAAACATATCGGTAACTGCACGATTACGGTAACGCCAATCATGTTTGCGTGGACGTAAATTTGGATCATACGATGGATAATTCGCCATTGCTAAAATTTCGCCGCTGTGTACATCAATCACAACAACTGATGCAGATCTCGCTTGAAACTTTGTGGCGGCGGCTTTTAAATCGCGATAAGCTAAATATTGCAAACGGTAATCAATACTTAAAGTTAAATCACGGCCTGACTGCGGTTTACGGCTCACTTGAATATCTGCCACCACATGACCCAATCTATCTTTAATAACTTTTTTCTCTCCAGGTTCACCACGCAACCAATCATTATAAGCTAACTCTAATCCTTCCTGGCCTTGATCATCAATATTAGTAAAACCGATCACCTGAGCACTGACTGCACCTTGTGGATAATAACGCCGATACTCGCGACGAAAAAATAACCCAGGAATATGTAATGATGCAATTTTCGCTGTTAAAGTTGGTGACAAACCACGTTTTAAATATAAAAATTCGCGTTTATCGCGACTGTGAACTCTAGCTTTAATATCATCGGTAGCAAGGTTGAGTAAACTTGCTAATTGCTTTAATTGTTGCGGCGGCGGATGAAATAATTTTGGATTCACCCAAGCTGCAGCAACTGGAGTACTAATTGCTAATGCTTTGCCGTTACGATCGACTATCATGCCCCGATATGCAGGCATGCTAACATTACGGATCGTACGCGCATTACTTTGGCTGCGTAAAAATGCACGGTCCACAATATTTAAATCGATCATTCGCCATATTAAACCTGCGACCCCAACAATTAGGGCAACCGATATTAATATAAAACGCCAACGAAATTGCTCATTACTGCGCTTAAAATTATTCACTCAACAATACCACGTGACTCGTCGTTGGAAAATACATACCAAGATGATGGCTGGCAATGCGCTGCACCCGCGTTGGCGCAGCCAACGTACTACGTGCCAATAACAATTGCCCCCATTGAACTTGCATTTGTTGTGTTGCTTGGCGTAATCCAGCCAACTCACCAATATTACGACGGTTGAGATCTTTAACATAGATAACCGTTACTGCATTGATCAAAACGATCATCAATAACAATCCTACTGCAACATTAATGCGTGAATAAAACCCAAGCCAAAAATTGGTTAATGAATAACTTCGTGATAAAGCATGCGCCGCAGCATTCATGAGATCCGCTCCGAAATTCGTAATACTGCACTACGCGCCCGCGGATTGCGCGCAATTTCCGCAGCACTTGCACGGATTTTACTTGGGCCGACTCGCCGTAATTTAGGCGTAGCGACCGCTGCTTGCTTAACCGGAATATACGCCGGTAACTGTGGCCCACGTTGTTGGGTTTGCATAAACTTTTTCACTATTCTGTCTTCCAACGAATGGAAGCTTATCACTAACAAGCGTCCACCCATTTTTAATAATTCTACACATTGAGTTAAACCACTTTTAAGATCATCTAACTCACGATTAATAAAGATCCGGATCGCTTGAAATGTTCGCGTTGCCGGATGTTTATGACGCTCTTTGAAAGGTAATGCTGCAGCAACAATGTTAGCTAACTGCCTAGTCGTCGTTAGCGGAATGTGACCTCTCTCTTGCACCACTGCTGCAGCAATTCGTTTGGCAAAGCGTTCTTCACCATAGTCTTTCAGAACTTGTGCCAACTCTTCGGCACTGACGTTAGCAAGCCATTCGCTTGCACTTATGCCTTGAGTTGGATCCATACGCATGTCTAATGGTCCTTCTTGCATAAAACTAAAACCTCGTTGTGGATCATCTAATTGTGGTGACGACACCCCAAGATCCAATAATATTCCATCCACTTTGCCGACTAGGTTATAGTGGTCAGCGAATGCTGCTAGCGATGCAAACGATCCTTGTTCAACATGCATCCGTGGGTCAGCACAACACCGGCGTGCATGTTCAACGGCAGCAGGATCTTTATCTATCGCTAACAGCATTCCCTGCTCTCCTAGTCGCCCTAAAATTGCTCTGCTATGGCCACCGCGGCCAAATGTTCCATCAATATAAATTCCATTCGGAATAATATTTAAATGTTCTATCACTTCATCGATAAGCACCGGTTGATGCTGCAATTCCTTGCTCATATTGATATCGATTTCATTTCATCAGGCACTTCATCATCTTTGAGTTGGCTACTGATCCAATCATCACGATGTTGTTGCCAAAGTTCTTCACTCCAAAGTTCAAATTTTTTGCCTTGCCCGATTAACATAACCTTCTTATCAAGTTTGGCGTATAAGCGTAGCAAGGACGGCAACAACAGCCGCCCATTGCTATCCATCTCCAACTCGGTGGCGTGACCGATTAAGAGGCGTTGGATACGCCGAGCCTGCGCATTGAAACTCGGCAAACTCTCCAACTTTCTCTCAATATGCTCCCATTCCGTTAAGGGATACAGCAACAAACAGGGCGCTTCCGTATCGATCGTGACTACCACTTGGCCTTCACACTCTTCGCTCAAGCGGTCGCGATAACGTGTTGGAACCGCAACTCTGCCTTTGGCATCAAGGTTAATGGCGCTGATCCCTCGAAACATTGATCACTCCTAAAATGCCAAACTCAATAAACTCCACAATCTTCCACTTTTCTCCACATAGCTACACTATAGTAAAAAGGTGGCAATTTTGTCAAGGCAAAACCCCACAAAATAATGAAGCAATGATGATTTTGATTGGTATGTTATTGAATATTATGGAATTTTTTTATTTGTTTTTTAAGATATTATTTTCAGATTAATTATTAAAGTGATTGGCGTGAAGTAAATATTTTAGGGTGTTGGTTTATATTTTGAGGAATAATTGCAATCAGCAAGCGCCGTAACTCGTTCTAGCTCTCCTATCGTATTTCCAAATGCATTAAATAAAGCAGCCCTGTTCTTAATGATTTGGAGCCCCGTTCTAATAGCATTTTGCTGGGTTTGAAAATTACATTCTAATTTCCTATTTATTTCTTCTAAGTTTTTCTTTAAATAAGCAACACTGGCTTTATCTTCTTCAATACGTCGTCCAACTAACTCTAGTCTTGTATACAAATTATTTTCTGCTGCACTATTTATTGGCATAACAATTCTCTCCTAGCATTAACATGAGTCGGCCGATAAGCCGGGTTCTGTCGTGGACAGTCATTCATCTGGGATATGTGTCACCACATTCCTCAAGCAACCTACCCAGACCATTGCGTGGGTCACGCAAGTGGCTTTTACACCGTTGGCCTCTATTTGGTCTTGCTCCCGGTGGGGTTTACCCTGCCACTGCTGTTACCAGCAGTGCGGTGCGCTCTTACCGCACCATTTCACCCTTACCTTACGGCGGTATATTTTCTGTGGCACTAGCCGTAGGCTTACGCCCCCCAGGCATTACCTGGCACCGTACCCGTTGGAGCCCGGACTTTCCTCCCTTTGATCTGCAAGCAAATCAAAGCGCGACTGTCTGACCGACTCACTTTATATTGTAATATTTGCGCAATCTTGTAGCAAGTTTATTAGTTGCTATATTATTTTTTTTATAAGAAACCACAAGAATTGTTCTTGCCCTAAATTAGCAGGAAAATCGTTGGTTTTCTGTTTGGTTAGATACTAATTTAATAAGCTTCTCTTTTGAAATACATGACTTGAATGCTCTAAACTTTGTTGTAGCTCTTGAATTAGCTTTCCACCATCAGTTTGTTTCCAGAATGTCATACTATTTCTATGACTAAAGAGAAAAGCTATATCAATAAAGTTTCCTGCGGTATCTTTAGCGTTGTTTCTCACAATTGCATCAAATACACGCAAGCGTTGTGATGGTTTTCTACTAGTGTCATACAGAACATCGAGTAACTGCAAAATAATTTTTTGCTTTCTACCAATATTACATAAAAATTGTACTTTTTTGTCATAAGGATTGTTATTAGTACCATGTAAAGCTTCGTTAATTTCACCTGGATTAATGCCTATCATTAGCTGAGAATATTCATACGAATATTTTTCATGATACACGGGCATAATTGGCAACTCGTTTCTTTCACAATATTTTTCATGTTGTTTAATAAGATGTTGTAAATAATTAACAAGCTTACTAATACAATCATCAACTAATTTTTGCTTAGGATCTTGTTGCGCAAATCTGAATAATGGCTCTATAGCATCAGGATCGCATTGCTCCTTTTGAACATCTGTCGCTGATAATCGCTGCAACTGTTGCATAGCCTTAGAGAACTGAACAGTTTTCTCCAGAAATTGTTCTTCAACATAGTGAGATTTACTTTTAGTTCTATGGAAAATGACATGATACAGTTTTGATAGAATTCTTCTTAATCTCGATGGTTTTTTTAATGGTCTAATTATCTGTTCATTTACTAACGTTAAATCTTCCATTAGCTTACTTTTATTCAGTGCTTTAACTGCGCTTAGATGAGCGAAACTTTCTTGCAAACCCTTTAGAAATCTATACTTTCTATCACTTGAATCACGTTCTGAAGTTGGATCTACTAGAGTTTGAAGCCTTGTTAGAGTTGGTGAAGCACTATTGTTATGTTCTTGAGATAAACTTCTAAATACCTTTATTATAGCTGGTACACTTTGGCTTCGCTGGGTAGCAATACTGCCACTTTGAGTTATTTGATTAAAGTAACATTGGCAGTCAATTACTTCTTTAAATAAATCAGTTAAGTGGGGTACAATTCTTTCGATTTTAGTACTGCCGAGTTCCCATTTTTTAGATTGTCGGTCAACTTTAACCTCACAAAATTCTTTGATTATAGTATCAAATTGTTTATTTCTTAATAACTTTCGTAAACGAACAATATCTTTAGCAACATCTTTTAACTCTAAAATAGTCTCGCAAGAAAGATCTTGAGCTTGTATAGTTGGATTATCACCTTTGGCAATTGTCAATAATAACAAATAAATATCATCACTCGTTAAATCACCAATATAGGTTTCAATAACTAATGCCAGTTGCGGCAACTTAACAACTCTTGCAAATTGTTGTCGAAACAATTTATTAATTTTCCTACGATCAAGATAACTTTCAGGTTTCGCTCTTTCATCAATATCTTTAGCTATTTCATCAAGTTTTTCTGAAGCCTCATTAACCAAATCATTAAGTGATGAAAAATCTTCAGATAACTCTCGAGCAAATGTCGTTTTGAATATATTAAATGCTTCTGCAAAATCTAAAGTTTCGGCTGTATGTAAATGAAGTAGAAGTTTATGCACGTATTTGTTTAGTTTACTATCATCTGACAATATCGTTTGCATTTCTTTGAAATGCCTTGCAGCAAGAAATTTTTTAGCATTATCCAAAAATTTTTCACTCTTAATATAACTTTTAAGTTTGCTGATAAGTGAATTATTCTCAGGCCCTGCATGATCTTTTAAAGCTATCTTTAGATGTTCTTCTAAGTTTTTAAGAGAATCAATACAGTCTATAGAATCATTCAATGATAAATTTTCAAGGCCTGGGATATCTTTAAGGATCACCAATAATAAGTTTTGAATTTCAGCTCTTATTCGGGGATCAATTTTAGCTGCTATATCATTAATATCTGAAGCATCCATGCCACGCGTTTTTTCATTAAGTAAAGTTTGAATTCGTTCAATGTGTTCCCTATGTTTATATAATAAAGCTGGCCATTCGGAATAACCTTGTGTTTTTTCCAATATTTCAGCTATTTTTTCATTATTAAACCATTTAAGCATAGCTGGAAGCAATTTTTCACGTGCACGTGAATTAATTGCTGATTTCGGCTGAGAAATTAAATAGCTTGCTGGATTAATGTTAGCAAAATTTGGGATATATTGTGCAGAATTTGCCTCAATATCATTAGCCATAGCTCCTAGTTCAGCAAAAGCTGATTTTGCTGCATTATCTAGTGTTTGAATTTTTTCACTTTCTTTTAAGCAAAGCTCACGATTAACAACCATTACAAATATCTTGGCAATTTTATCACTGTCAGGAGAATTTTCAGCTAAGAGTTTGGTGACTAATTGTGTACAAATAGTTTTTGATAATTTTGAATCACTAAAAGCCTTTTTAATGTGTATTAAATCTTGATTTGTAAACATAGGCTCAAGCAACATGAGAGCTTCTGGTTTACGTAAAAAATCTACCATACCATTAATTACAAGTTTTTTGAAATGAGCTTTTTTATCAAACTTTTTACGACCACCTTTTCTCGTGAATAAACTCTTTAATTTTTGGGCTCCATTATCTAACGCTGCTGCCATCTTAGCCTTAATAAAAATCTGTGACATTGAAGATTCTAATTTTTCTGCAGACATTTGAGCTGTTTTTTCTAAGTCTCTCGTATGACTTTCAATAAACCGAGCAGGCAACAGCTTGAAACTTTCAAGCTCACCAAGTATTTTTGCCATTAATATCTTTGATTTGCTTGTTAATTCTGCAGTATTTCCTGATTGTTCCAACTTTGCTAATTCTTCAAAGCGCCCCGCATATTTAAAAAATATCTCATGCCACCGATCACATTCATTAGCAGCAGCAATTACTCTTTGCTGATGCTCAGGAACAATCGTTTTACTAATAACAGGAATGATTTTGTCCTTTGCTAATGTATTCAATTCACCAGCTTTTTGTTTATCCATATCATCTGCAACAGATTGAAAATACTCTTTTCTTAAATACTGCTCGGGTTCATCAGCCACTTTTGTAAAAATTTGCGCCATCTCTTCAGAAGCAATCTCCATATCTTTGATAACTTTATCGATCATAATAATTGCATTAAGATCATCAGATTTTTCTTTAATGAAAGCATTAAAGGTATCTAAAAAATCATTATCTTCGCCATTTTTTACAGAAAGAAAAAATTTAGCAGCAAATTCTTTACTATTTGTTTTATTAGATAATACGCCTTTTATGATATCAAAGCTTTCTTCTTTATAAAGCACATGTATTCTATCTAGAAATACAGATGAAGAAAAATACGTGGCATATTCATCTATGAAAATTTCATCAATACTTCGATCAATATTAATAATTGCTTGCTGCATAAGGTTTGCATAATTTACTAGATTGCGTGACGACAAATCTAAAAGCCCAGGCACTTTCTGAAATAGAAGCAACCAAGCTTCGCCAGCAGCATTAATTTTTTGTACTTGTTCCTCGGAGTATTCACGAGGATCATCAGGCAAATTTTCAAAAGCTGCTAATGTCGAACTGATCAGCGCGTTATTTTTTAATAAAATTCTCGGCCAGTGCTTATAGTTTGCTGCAGCTTCTAAAATCCGCTGTTGACTCTCAGCATCAAACCATTGACAAAAAAATGGCACCAGTGCCTTAGTTGTAATCTTATTAACATTATTATGTGCAGCATAATTCATAAAATCTGCAAATTTATTTTCTAAAAGGTATTTTATTCCAGCTTCTTTTTTAGCCTTGAATTCATGAAAACCTTGAATAACATTAAAACCTTTTGTGAGATTTTTATATGTTGTTTTTTCAATAATTTTTGCATAAAGCAATTGTAAGTCTTCTTCAATTATTTTATCAACTTGATCCTGATCAATTTTAGCCTGAGGACCGCCGCTTTTTAGTGTTTGACGTATTTGCGCTAATGAACGCTTGTGGCTTCGAGCGAGTGTGCGTTTCTTTGACCTAAATTGCCTAAAAGTCTTTCTATTTCTTAATCTATAAGAGATTTTTGATTTAAGATAAGCAAGCACCCCTAAAAATGTTCCTGTTCGTCCTAAACTATATGCTTTTTTATTATCATTTATTTCTTTTTGAAGCGTTTTATAAATTACTCCCATAATCACCTTAAATTGTTTTTTAGAAATCTTAATCTCATGATCATTTAGATCATTAATCTCGCGTAATGCTTCCGACAAAAACAAAAATGCTTGCCTTTGTAATTTATTAGGTGAAATATAGTCACTTGCATCCATATTTGCATCGAGCCATTTTATAAAGCGCTCTGCAACATGTTTACCTAAGCGTAATAAGAAAATTTTATGGTATTTTTGTTGGGCACGATAATATTCTTTCAAATAATCATCTTGTTTATCTAAATGCTTTGGATCAAATATAGGTTTACAATCTTTTCCTAACACTTCAATGTAAAACGGCGTTTGTGTGGGATCAAGACCTCGGTTACGTCCAATGCCTTGGATCACTTTTGTTGGATTATTATTGCCATCTTCAACATTTGTTTTAGCATTAACAACTGTATGCAAATTAGGATCGTTAAAACCTTCATGATGTATTTTACTTAAATACACCCCAACGAAACCATACCTAAAGTAATTATCAGCAATTTGCTTGTTAAGCTCTTGTCGATATTCAGGGGTATAATGAAATTCATAAGTTTCAGAATCAAGCAACTCTACTGCACTACGTTTACGTTTTTTTGCTTTTGGATTTAGAGTTCCATCAGCCTGATAAAGTTTAACTTTTTCTTCTTTAATGCTGAAGAACGGCTGCATATCTTTTATGGGTGTTTCTGCATCTTCCTTACCTTCCATGATGAAAAGCGTTAAATGATCATCAGCATATACGTTAAAAAACTGTACTAATTTTATAAAATCAAAGTTATTAAATATGTATTCATGAAACTTTTTATCTAATGGCCAATTGTTGATAAAACTATCTATATGAGCACGCTCGTAATAAGGATTTTGTTGTAAATACCCATAACAGTTTATAAGTTCTAGCAAAATTTTTGCAACTTGAATCGCACCTTCTGCATCAATTCCTTTGGGATTTGTTTGTGGGTCAAACGTTAATTTCGTTGTAAAATAACTAAGAATCTCTTGATCATTTTTTCCTCTAAAACGTTTAAGAAATTCTTGATTGACAAGTTGTTTTAAACTTGCAAAATCACTTCTGCGTTTTTGATTGAGCTCAATACTAGTTAAACCTGTAATATCCGTGAGCAAATATTCAATCAGACTGTGAAATATATTATATTTTAATTGTTTAATTAACGTAGGCGTCTCAAATTCATCTTGAGACTCACCAAGATGTTTTTTCATTTGTAATTGAAATTGCTGCCTTTTATGTTTATGGTAAGCATCTTGGCCATGTGTTTCGTGGTCAATGTACCAAAATTCTTTTGGTAAATCAGGGCGTGATTGTGGGTTGAAATCTGCATATTCGCTTTTATCATAGCCTGATCCGACGTATTTATAAGAAAGCATATTATAAACAGCTTCACGTGAAGATTTATTTCCATTTTTATAGACACCTAAAGAATAAATGTAGTCTGCACATTTTTCTTCGTTTCTGAATTCTATGCCTGGAGGAAGTTCTTTTGTTCCTGTATTATGATTTTTTTTCGCATTTTCAATAAAATTTCGAAAATTAACAACTGTGTTGACATCATCGACTAAAAATAACATTTTTCGACTAATTGGCATCTGCAAATTTTCAACTCGTCTACTGCCGTTCAAATCACTAGAGCCAGAGCCATACTGTCTTATGTATCCTTTATCGGTTTCCTTTCTGTAATAAAAAAGATATGGCAACTCTTCTAGAAATGTTATAGCTGGGTTATATTGAGGCGGCAAAAAAGTTGACACATACGTTTCAGCAAATTTTTGCTTTGCTGTATGACAGCCAGTACGTTGCATTTTCTCTTTAACCGATGCTGGCTTTATTTGCCTAAGTTGAGGAAAATCGCCTTGATTGGCTGCTCTTTTTTGTCTACTAGACATAAGTGCGACAGGATTTCGACCCGCCAAATTATAAGTTTCTTGATTTGGTGTAGCTGTCAAAAACATAGTTAAAAAATATTTTGCCAGTTCTTTCAGCTTAATATGACGAGCCTCTTGTTGCATAGGAAGATGTTGTTCATCAACACTAATAACCGTATTTGTAGGTTTTAATTTACGAAGATCATTGTAGTGTTCGTCAAGTAACCTTTCGAAAGAAGCAATAATAAACTGCGGTGAGGCATTTGTAGAACTACTTGTTTCATGCTCAGTAGTCATGCACTTGAGTTTAGTAAGTGCTGATTGATTCTCTCTGCTATCACCCTGTTGTAAAATAGCAATTTCATCAACTATATCGTTAGGAAGTAAACATTTAAAATCAGCTTTAAATTGCGTGAGTAATTTATCTGGTAATGTAAAAATGCCATTTACCCCAGCTATGTGTAAGGTTAAAAACCAGAGAGCCTGCACAAAAGTTTTGCCTGAACCTGTAGCCAATGCGATTAAAATACTTTTAATATCATCACTATTTTGAATATGCTGGATCTTCTTATAGAGTGTTATTAAATGTGTTTGATATAAATCTATTTTTTGACTACCACCTAATGAATATGTTCTATCATTAGAAATAACATTTGCTCCAAAATATAATTCTCCTTTTTTATTTTTAGAAACAAATAGATTTTGTGATGCTAAAAGCTGAGCTATTTCTTTATTAGTATATTCTTTAGGTAGCTTTATATCTGGTGCTAGAATTTTTGATGCTGGATGAGATGCTGACTTATTTGTTAATTTTATAGACCAAGTGGAATCTCCATGATCATTTTTAATTTTTTTAAGTGTAACTTGATAAGAAATATCATCGAGTTGAAACTCTCCCTGAGTTTTGTCAGAGTTAATTAAGTCATCAATATATTCCAGTAAGCTATTATTTTTAGGCATGCGAGTACGAGTAGAAGTTGAAGCTGAAGATGGAGACACTGGTATAATTTGCTTTTTGTTAGCGAATTCAATCGCTAAATAAGCATTAAATACTATATTAGCCGCATTACACAGCTTAGTTTTGAGCGTTAGGTCGAATGGCACTGATAACTTCCTCTATTTATAACAAAAGTGAGAACATTTATTCTTAAAAATACATATTTAGAAGATATTATACCTTTTTTTAATTAAGGAAATATTAAATTATAATTCATTATAAAAAGAACTTAGAGAACCACTTAACTATCTGTATTTAAACGTTTTTTATTTATTCTAAAGTGAAAGCCAGAATCTTTTTTTGGCCAATTTATTTACAATTTTTGTAAATTATCGTATAATAATTGTGTTATTTATTTACAGATACTTTCATTTAAGAGACCGTTATGATGTCTAAACTCAAAAAAGAAAAAAAAGCTAATACTACCCAGAAACCGGGAAACTTAAATTTTAAGCTTTTTGATCAACTTCCAACAGAATTAACAACCCATATATTTAGTTTTTTTAATCGCTCAACTTTTCTAACCGCTGCTTTAGTGAATAAAAGGTTTAATAAAATATATAAAGATCCTGTAATACGTAAAGCCCGTTATGAAAGAGCTGCTAACTTTTATCAACGTAAACGCCGCTCACCTCCCTGGCACTATCAACAAGGCTTCGATTGTGACGAATTTGAAAAGTTATACCATCAACATCCTGGTGACATAATGACTGATTATCTTAAATCTGATAATTACAAACTTTTTCCATTATATTTTGCTATATGCTGGCATGACCTTGAAACGACAAAATTATTATTAGGTGAGAATAATGCCCATATCAATGGCACTAAAAATGGGTATACACCTCTGAGCATTGCGATTGCAAATGGAAATCTTGACATTGTTAAATTTTTAGTTAGCAGAGGAGCAAAACTTACTTCCACATATGAAGATATATATAGCGCGAATTACTTACATTTAGCAGCAAAAAGCGGCAATAAAGAATTATTACAATATGTGCTTGCCCAAATAAAAAAACAAGAAGGTGATCAAGCTATTCTGAAAATGATTAAGCAACGAGACTTTTTTTATAATATGCCATTGCATTATGCAGCAGCAACTTCTTTAGACATTGTTTGCCATTTAATGAAAGAATACAAACTAGATCCACATGATAATGGCCCAGGATACTGCGCTCAATTGAATACACCGTATGATATTGCTATTGAAATGTTTGAAAAAAATGAAGTGGATAAAGCTTTAAGAAACAACAAAACAGAGCAAACTGAAGAAACTACTAATCCAACTTTTAAATTTAAATAAACATTTACACACATCAAATCTTATAACAGGTGTTACTTATCCAACTTAAAAATCCCCAAAGCCTAAAGTTGGCTGGTCATTAACAACAATCGTTTTGACTGATTTATGTATCATATTAAATATACCTAATCATGATGTTAACTTAGTGGCAAAATTTAAGACCTTTAGGCCAGGAACTCGATTAAATTTTTCGCCGTTGCTAGTTAATACAGCACAGTCATTTACTAAGGCTGTCGCTGCAATTATTAAATCATGGGCACCGATCAATTTATCTTTTTTAGCTAAATACGCATAGATCTCTGTATGCAATCGTGCAACTTCCGCCGTAAATTCAAGCACTGGTACTTCAGATAGAATTGATTCAACAAAGGCTGATCGCTTGAGCCGGCGTTTTTGCGTACTTGCGCGATGAACACCAATCAACAGTTCAGATACCGTAATAGCACTAATAAAAACTGCTTCGTCTGATCCAATTTTATTAAAATCAAGATCTGCACCATGACGTTCCATATGAATAAACACACAGCTATCAAACACTAATCCCATGGATTATCTTCCGACTTCATTTCACTTCTAATGCGCTTGAGATCGACTTCAAAGTCTTTACTATCTGACTCACCAAGCTTAGGCAATTGCTGCAAAAAACTTTTAAGCTCACTCACTTTGAGCGTTGGCGCCGGAGGTACAATTCGCGCCACCACAGTTCGACCTCGCTTTATATCAAAACTTTTGCCTTGATAGAGCACAATATTAAGAATTTCAGAAAATTTTCTCGCTGCTTGCGTTGATGTAATAACTTTTGGTCGCATACTTCACCCAATTATCATTTTATATGATAATTATATAATATGATTTTCAGATAAGCAATCTGGGTATAAATAAAATTTATTAGACTCCCTACATCAATCTTCTACATTCGCTAATTGCACCCAACTAGTTTTTCTAGGATAATGCTGACATCAATAACTTATGATGTTGACAACGGAAAATTATAAGCATGACCGAACGGTTGCAAACATTTGATTTTAATCAACTTTCAGAACAAGACTTGATTGCTACCCTTGCCGAATACAATATTGTTCTTACGCCAGCTGAAGCCTTAACTATTCAAAACGACATTTTGCAGCGTCCGCCGACCTTAGCAGAATGTATTTTATGGTCCATTCAAGGTTCAGAACATTGTTCGTACAAGAGTAGCCGTGAGCATTTACGTTTACTCCCGACTGACGCGCCCAATGTGTTATTAGGTCCTAAAGAAGATGCTGGGATCGTTAACATTGGCACTGATGATCAAGGTCATCATTATGGCATCATCATCAGTCATGAATCACATAATCATCCATCGCAAATTGTGCCTTTTGAAGGCGCTGCGACTGGTGTGGGTGGCAATGTTCGTGATGTCAATTGTATGGGTGGTGAAGTGATCGCAATTGCTGATAGTTTACGCTTTGGCAACATTAACGATCCGAAAACGCAATGGGTGCAAGCTGGGGTCACCGCTGGTATCGCCAGTTATGGCAATGCCCTTGGCATCGCTAATTTAGCAGGCGATATTGAATACCACCCTGGGTACAACGATAATTGTTTAGTGACCGTAATTACCTTAGGTATTATTCGTGACGATCATATTTTACATTCCTACGCCCCGCAAAACGCTGCTGGCTATGATTTAATTTTGGTTGGCAAACCCACCGATAAAAGTGGTTTTGGTGGTGCAAGTTTCGCTTCATTAGAGTTGACTGAAGAAGACAAAACTCAAAATCGCGGCGCGGTACAAGAACCTAATGCTTTTCTTGAACGTCACTTATTAAAGGCCAACTATGCATTATTTAAAATCTTACACCAAAAAAACTTGATCCATAAAGTTGGTTTTAAAGATTTAGGCGCTGGTGGTATCGCTTGTGCGAGTGTGGAATTAGCCGATGCTGGCGGTTATGGCGCTGAAGTCAATTTAGATAATGTTCATGTCAGCATGGCACACTTAAATCCATCAGTGATTTTGTGTGCAGAAACTCAAGAACGATTTATGTGGGTCGTGCCACCAGAGATCACGCCATTAATACTTAAACATTATAATGAAACTTTCGCCCTACCCGATGTTTCTGTCGGCGCTAAAGCGAGTGTGATTGGTAAAATTCGCACTGATGGCAATTACCTTGTTAATTATCAGCAACAAACACTAGTGTCTGCTAAAGCCAATGCGATCACTAAAGGTTTAATTCATCATCGCCCACATCAATCACCACAAAATAAATATCGTGAACCTCAACTGGCGCCACCGCAAGATCACAATGCAGTCTTACTCGCTTTGCTTAGCCATGAAAACATTGCTAGTCGCAAACCTATTTTCGAAACCTATGATAAGCAAGTACAAGGCCGCACCTGGTTTGAAGCAGGCAGTGCTGATGCTGGCGTAATGCAACCGTTTAACTCTGATGATTACCCTCCTGAAATTCAACACATCGGTATTGCTTTATCGACTGATCATAATCCACGTTACAGCCAAATTGATCCGTATTGGGGTGCGCTCAATGCGGTAGTGGAAAGCATGCGTAATGTTGCAGCAGTTGGCGCTACGCCACAAGCGATCACTGATTGTTTATGCTTTGGTAATCCAGAAAAACCTGAACAAATGGGTGAATTTGTCGCTGCAGTGCAAGGCATTGCTGATGCCTGTAATGGTGTTCATTTAAAACAACATCGCGAAGCACCTACTCCAGTGATCGCCGGTAATGTATCGTTATATAACGAATCTGCTCAAGGTGCGATCCCAGCGAGCCCAATGATCAGTTGTCTTGGCAAGCTTAATGATATTAATAATGCAGTTAATGCTGATCTCAAACAAACAAATACTGTGTTAATAATGATTGGGGAACGTTTAGATGAATGCGGCGGTAGCATTTATTATGCGCTTGCTGATGAAATTGGTAATCAATGCCCAAAGCCTGACTTAAACGTAGTAGCAAAACAAATTTATGCGTTAACTGATGCGATTGAACAACGTTTAGTATTAAGTGCTCATGACATTAGCACAGGTGGTGTTGCCGTTGCTTTAGCGGAAATGAGTTTTAACAATGGCATTGGTTTTAGTGCAGAGATCCCAGGCGAACTACCGACAGCAAAAAAATTATTTAGCGAAACCGGTGGTTTCATTATTGAAGTCAATAAAATTCATGTTAATCAAGTAAACGAAATTTTTGCTGACTATGGGTTAGATGCGATAACGATAGGACATACCAATAACCAGCAAATGATTTGCATTAATGATGTGATTAAAATCCCAGTTGCGCAAGCCAAGCTACATTGGCAAAACGGTTTACGCCAGAAAATGGTGTGACATGATGCTAGTATGGAGAAAACAACACAATTTGAATCAAGTTAAGAACGAGTATCTTGGTTCTGGTTTTGTGTCGTCATTGCGAGGAGTGCAACGACGAAGCAATCCAGAAAATCTTTAACCGCTCCTGGATTGCTTCGTACCCTACGGGTCCTCGCAATGACGGGAAGAAGGAATATAGTATGGAAAAATACGATTACAAATCAGCGGGCGTTGACATTAATGCTGCAAATGATGCAATCAGCCGTGTTAAAACTAACATTCACACTACATTTAACGATAATATTCTCAGTAAAATCGGCGGCTTTGCTGCAATGCTGGATCTGCATTCACTCACCACTAATTACAAACATCCAGTTTTAGTGCAAAGTGTCGATGGCATTGGTACTAAAGCCATTATCGCTCGTTTAATGCAGCGTTATGACACCGTTGGCATTGATTTATTAAGTGCTACTAGCAATGACATTCTAGTCGTAGGCGCAAAACCTGTTACTCTGCTCGATTATATTGCGTGTGATAAATTAGAGCCGGATGTGATCGAAGAAATTTTAAATGGTTTAACTGAAACCTGTAAACAACATCAGGTAGCATTAATTGGTGGTGAATTAGCTGAAATGCCTGATACTTATTTGCCTGGCGAACATGATATTGTCGGTATTGTTTCGGGGATCGTGGAAAAAGACAAAATCATTACCGGTGCTGATATTGCTGTTGGTGATAAAATTTTAGGGTTGGCATCAAACGGCTTACATACTAATGGTTATTCATTAGCTCGCAAAGTGTTATTTAACCATGGTTATAAATTTGATTCGTATGTGCCTGAATTCAATGCTAGTGTTGGCGAGATCCTGTTAAGCCCACATTTAAATTATACTCATCCAGTATTTTTATTATTAAATAACAATATTAACATTAAAGGTATGGCGCATATTACTGGCGGCGGTTTAGTGGAAAATATCCCGCGAATTTTACCGAAAACCTGTGCTGCTACGATTGTTAAAAAAACGTGGCCGGTATTACCTGAATTTAAAATTTTAAAAACCCTTGGCGAAATTGCTGACAATGAAATGTATCGCACGTTTAATATGGGGATCGGTTATGTGTTTGTGGTTGCTCCAGACCAAGTTGACAAAATACATACATTAATGACTGAACTTGCAGAATTTAAACTCTATGACATTGGTGAAATCACTCCCGGAACACAAGAGGTGAAAATCGTTTAATGAATATTGCTATTATCTCTTTTCCAGGCTCTAATTGTGAACGCGAAACAGCACTAGCAATCAAACGTGTTGGTATGAACCCGATTGAAATTTTATGGAATCAACTTGATGATAGTTTAGATCAATACGCTGGTTTTATTATTATTGGCGGATTTTCATATGAAGATCGTGGTCGCGCCGGCTTGTTAGCTGCATTGGATCCATGCATGTCATTATTATCTCGCCAAGCCGAACTTGGCAAACCCATTTTGGGGATCTGCAATGGCGCACAAATTTTAGTTGAGAGTGGCTTAGTGCCTGGCATGGCTAATCATCAATTAGGCATGGCATTGACGTTGAATAAACGTATGGCTAATAATCATGTGATCGGCACCGGTTATTATAATGACTGGGTGTATTTAAAAACTAAGCAACCTGACAATAATGCGTTCATGCGCTATTTAAAACCCGAACAACCTTTGTATGTGCCCATTGCGCATGCTGAAGGTCGATTTGTGATCCCGCCAAAATTACTTGCAGAAATACATGCTTCCCCTGCTAGCATTTTATATTACTGTGATGCAGATGGTAATATTGATCCGCAATTCCCTATCAACCCCAATGGATCGATCGACAACATCGCTGGCATTTCAAATTATCGTGGTAACGTAATGGCCCTCATGCCACATCCAGAACGCTGCTGCGCTGGTGATACTATTTTTGCATCCATGCGTGATTATATTAGTGAAAACCAATATCCAACGCCGCAACGATTTAGTTACCAATATAATGCAAAACCATTAGCAACCTATCAGCCTGATCCACAAAACATTGAATTTTGTGTCGATACTATCATTACGGATAATACTGCCGTATCTGTCAATAACACTTTGACTCAGCTCGGGCTCAATGCTCACTTAACTCGACAAACTCACTGGGAAATTGCTACGAATACTAAAAAGCGTGCCCCACTACGCCAAGCGATCATCGACAGTTGTGAATTATTTAATCCCAATAAAGAAATGTTAGTTGAACCACCAACTTCAACAACGACAACGACAATTTTAGTGCGTGATCAAGAAGATTTTGCTGGCATGCATATTCATGATATCCTGCACAAACATTTTAACCTTGCTGAGATCACTGCTGTTACCAAAGGTACGCTATGGCAGATCCATAGTGATCCTGCTAATCATGATCAAGTTGTTGCAGCAATCTTAGCTAAACATGTATTATTTAACCCATATGCGCATGAATATTTCCACTATCAAACAACAAATTGAACAGCGCCTTAAACATTGCTTAGTGCATACTGATCTAATGCCGCATAAAGTAACTGGCAAAGTACGCGATTGCTATGATCTTAGTGATCGGCTATTACTTGTCACCACTGATCGCTTAAGTGCCTTCGATCGCCATATCGCTAACATCCCTTGCAAAGGCCAAGTGCTTAATCAATTAAGTGCCTGGTGGTTTGCACAAACGCAACATATTATTCCCAACCATGTGATCAATGTGCCTGATCCTAATGTTATTGAAGTCAAAAAATATCGAGTATTTCCCGTGGAGTTTGTGGTGCGTGGCTACATCACTGGCACCACTAACACTTCACTATGGACATTATACCAACAAGGACAGCGCCAATTTGGTGAATACCAATTAGCTGATGGTTTAAGCAAAAACCAAGCATTAGCGCAAGCGATCATCACACCGACGACTAAAGCTTATGATCATGATCAACCGATCACCGCAAAAGATATCATTGCTCAAGGATTAATGACTGCAACCCAATGGGAAGCTGCAAGTAATGCTGCCTTGCAATTATTTGCCTTTGGTCAACAACGTGCAAATGAGCGTGGGCTTATTCTAGTTGATACTAAATATGAATTTGGGCAAGACAATGCTGGGAATATTGTGCTGATTGATGAAATTCACACTGCTGATTCTAGTCGTTATTGGCTAAAAGATAGTTATCAGCAACGCTTGTTACAACAACAAGAACCCGATAATCTTGATAAAGAAATTTTACGCTTATGGTATAAACAACATTGTGATCCTTATGGTGATCAAGAATTACCAACAGCACCTAAAGAATTGATAGTTAAAGTCGCGAGCAGTTATGTACAACTATATGAAATGATCACCGGTGAACAATTCGAATTTCCTAGCATGCAACAATCCATTAATGATCGCATCAAACATAATTTAAATTTGCAGTGCTGATTAAGAATTCCTCCCCCTTAGCTAGGATAGGAGGAGGAATTGTTTTGGTGCATTCGCTTCTTCAGTTTGATGGAATAAACCTCCAAAGCGATGTGGAGAGAGTCACATTAAGACATCATCCTTGATGTGGACTCATCCTTAAGTCCGTTACCGTCGCAATCCTGTCCGAATCATCCTTGGTGCCACAACTGTACATGAATACAACGGTTCGGTATGTAAGCCCAAAACCATTCGTTAGGTAGGAAATACCCCATAGGTTTTGATTTGCACAGCAAAATTGGCATTAAAATTACCTAAATTGAATTTTTTGGCTTTTTTTTGATCCATTATACTCGCCGTGCAAATTGTTTGCTTTTTTGCTTAAATTAATAAAATTAGCTAGTGCAAAAGTAGAATTTAATAAAACGAGTAAGATTATGCAAACAATTGATATCTCCAATTTGATCGATCAGCACGCTCACAATAATGCCGCTAAGCCTGCGATTATTTTTCCTGATCAACAACAAACGTTTACCTATAAACAATTATATGATCAAGTCATAACGCTAGCAGGATATTTTCAAGCAAATAATTTTAGTAATAGCAAGCTAGCTATGTATCTCCCTAATTCGCCAGAACAAATTTGCATTTACCTTGCTTGCTTTAAAACTGCAACGACCGTAATACCCTTAAACTATCGTTATAAAGCTGCTGAGATTATTCATGTGTTAGATCATTGTGATGCGCAGTATTTAATTGCACATGAAGAAAAGCTCGATGAAATCAACCAAATTGATTTTTCTCAAACTAACATTAAAACCATATACATTGTTGGTGATGACCATGCCCGCCACCCTGCCTCTTTTATCAATTTTGCAACATGCTTAGCTCACTCGAATAATTTCGACCCCTCATTTCCAAAAACCAATGATCTTACTGTGGTGTTCTATACATCAGGATCAACCGGTGAGCCTAAAGGAGTAATGCATTCGACTGAAACCACAGCAAGCGTTTTTGTTAATGCTATTGATGCTGTTTCTCTTAACCAACATTCCAAATTTTTATTATGCGAGTCTGCTAGCCATATGGGAACTTTTTTAAGTTCATTTAGCAACTTAGCAATAGGTGGAACCACTATTTTATTAAAAACCTTTACTTGTGAAAGTTATCTTGCTGCCATCAGCAAATATAAACCCACGTTAATTATAGCCTTAGTACCCAAATTCATTGAACTAATCAATCACCCTAATACTAGTAAGGTAGATTTTAGTTTATTAAAAATTTGCTACACTGGCGGTAATAAAGTTCCTGAATCTTTGCAGCAACGCTTTAAAAAACTTACCGGTGTCCCTTTGTGCCAAGGTTATGGCATGACTGAAGCTGGTCACGTTACGATAAATCCAAATCCACCAACTGAAAAATATCACTCTATCGGTAAAGCTGTTAAGCATGTGCAAATTAAATTGGTTGATCATAATCAAAATGAAGTTGGTATTAATGAAGATGGTGAAATGTGGGTGAAAAGTTCTGCCAACATGATAGGTTATTGGCAGAACCCGCAAGCCACTGCCGAAAATTTAGTGGACGGCTGGTTACGCACTGGTGATCTTGTAAGTCTCGATGCTGATGGTTATTACTGGTTTAAAGCACGTATCAAACAAATTATTATTCGTGGTGGATCTAATATTGTTCCGCAAGAAGTTGAAGAAGTTTTTTATCAGCACCCTAGTGTTAAAGCAGTTGGTGTTGTTGGCATAGCCGATCCAACATTTGGTGAAGTGCCAAAAGCTTATGTGGTATTAAAGTCACAACAGCCGATTACTGCAGAAGAATTAATTGCCTTTGTCCGGCAAAAAATAGCAGCTTATAAAGTACCTGAAATCATTGAAATTATTAATGAACTTCCGCTCACCGCGGTTGGCAAACTTGATCGCAAAGCATTAACTAAATTAGCGAACAAGTAGCTACTTATGCCTGCAATGGCAAAAAGCCATCTTGCATTTTTTCACTTAGAATTTTAGTCAAGAAAGTAACTTTTTTAAATTATAAACAAACACTATACACTCAGCATAAACTTCTTTACTAGCACATCACCCAAAAAAACCATTGAGATCCCCATAGCCACTTGTATGACGATATAAAGAATCGCCTCATATTGATATCCGTTTTTCAACAAATCAAAGCTATCTAAGCCAAAAGCTGAAAATGTGGTGAAACTACCTAAAAAACCTGTAATGATAAGTAAGCGATAGTGTTGGCTCAGGGGATGATACCAAGCTGCCAACGAACTGATCACTCCTATCAGAAAACATCCTATTATATTAACCAGCATTGTTGCTAAGAGAGAATTATTACATGCCAGAGCCACGAAATAACGCAACACCGCTCCCAAGAAGCCTCCCAACCCCACAAAAATGACTGTTGAATTCATTAATTTCGCCCTTTTGTATTACTAATTAATTTAATGGCCTAGTATAACGGATAAATGTAGTATTTTATCGTAGAATATTGTATAATCTATTGTCATTTTATGAACCAGTTAAAGGAACGACCATGCGACGCTGGCTGTTGATCAGCTTGTTATTGCTATCTCAAACGCTGTGGGCTGCGCCACATCCTGCTGCTGCGCCCAACAAACCGAAAAAACCCCTTACCCATAGTGATAAAACCAAAATGAACCATGTGATCGCGCTGTTGAATCAGCCTCTGGATAAAATCCAAGCTTGCGCGCACAAAGGTATTATTGGCTATCAAAACGCTTTAAGCGCCATATATTTAGTGGGACGCGTCAATATTCGTAAAAATCTGGTAACTGCATATGCCTGGGCTTTAGTAGCTGAATACCAAATTCGTCAAACTAAGCAAAAATCATTGATCAAAGCTCAAGAAAAAACTTTAAAATTCATTCGTAACAATCTTGATGAAGCGCAAATTAATCAAGCTGAAGTGTTAGCAATGGATTTTGTGAGAAAATATGCTGATCACTGGCCTCGGCAACCGATTTTGAAGGCTGCTGAATTGCCTGAAGAATGTCAGTTACATTTTTATCAGCATGATCTAACTAAGAACCTGTCTACACATTAGGATTTTTGTTTAAAGACAAGGCGAATTGGTTTTGAAAAGAGGAGAAGCTAATGCAGCGCAGTATTTGGGTAACTAGGCAATTTGAAGGCAAAGGCAAATTCTAATGTGTGGAATCGTAGGAATAATTGGCTCTCAACCCGTAGCAGCGGAACTCTACGATAGCTTGATCCATTTACAACATCGTGGTCAAGACGCTGCTGGCATTATCACTTGCAACCAGCGCTTTCATATCCATAAAGGTCACGGTTTAGTACGCGAAATCTTCGCCCAAGATGATATGGACCAACTGACAGGCAATTTGGGTGTAGCTCATACTCGCTACCCTACTGCCGGTGGCTATTCAGAACAAGAAATCCAACCTTTTTGGATCTGTGCACCTTACGGTATTGCCATGGCGCATAACGGCAATTTGGTCAACAAAACCCAACTTGCAGAAAAACTATGTAAAACTCACTTACGCCACTTAAATACCTCAAGCGATTCTGAAGTGTTATTAAATTTATTTGCTGATGGCTTAACGACAAAGCACGCAATCAATACTTCTGCAGAATTCTTTGAACAAGTTTGCCAAGCAGTCACTAGTATTTTTAATCAAGCCGAAGGTTCATACTCAATTATTGCCACCATCATCGGCAAAGGCTTAGTCGCATTTCGTGATCCACATGGCATTCGTCCATTAGTTTATGGCGAACGCCAGCACGAAAATGGTGACTGCGATCGAATTTTTGCATCTGAAACCACCATGTTTTATCCACTTGGTTTTAGCAATATCAATAACGTTAAACCAGGTGAAGTCATTTACATTGATGAACATGGTCAAGTGTTTAAACGGCAACTGACCCAACAGAAATTCTCACCATGTGTATTTGAATATATTTACTTCTCGCGCCCAGATGCGAAACTCGATGATATTAGCGTATATCGTGCGCGTTTGCGGATTGGCCAAAACCTGGCGAAGCTGTGGCAAAAAACGTATCCTGACACACTCCCTGACGTTGTGATCCCAGCACCATTTACCTCAAACACTGCGGCGTTAGCTTTTGCTAATGCTATCGGAGTGCGTTATTCCGAAGGATTATATAAAAATCCATTCATTGGCCGCACCTTTATTATGTCCGATCAGCAACAACGTAAACGTTCCGTGCGTTATAAATTAGTACCGCAAGAAACTGAAATTCGTGATAAAAAAGTATTAGTGGTTGACGATAGTATTGTACGTGGCACAACTAGCCGTGAAATTGTCAAAATGGTCCGTGAATTTGGCGCTAAAGAAATTTATTTTGCTAGCACTTGCCCACCCATTAAATTCCCTTGTTTTTATGGCATTGACATTCCAACACGCAAAGAATTAATTGCAGCAGATAAAACAGTTGAAGAAATTCGTCAATATCTACAAGTCGATAAACTATTATATCAAACTATTGAAGCGTTAGAAGAAGCAATTACTCGCAAAGGTGATCATCATATTGATCGGCCCTGCATGGCATGTTTAGATGGCTGTTATATCAGTGGCAACATTAACCCAAAGAAAATGCATGCTATGGAGCAAGAGCGCCATTGTCATAAACGCAAATCCGTAAAGGAACCAACATGACGAATATTTTATTAGTTGGCTCAGGCGCACGCGAACATGCCATTGCAAAAGCTATTAATCGTTCAACCATCGCACATCAATTATTTTGCTACGCTAGTCATCACAATCCCGGAATCATTAAACTGACCCAACACTATCATTGCGGTGATTTAAAAGCGCTTGATTTGATAACGGCTTATGCGCGCGAGCAGCATATTGATTTTGCGATCATTGGCCCAGAAGCACCACTAGCATTAGGCCTTGTTGACCATTTACAACAACATAACATTGCTTGTATTGGACCAACACAACAATTAGCACAAATTGAAACAAGCAAAGGTTTTGCGCGTAATTTATTAACGCAACATAACATCCCTGGCTCGCCACGTTATCGCAATTTTACTGAATTAACCGGCGTTAATGCATGGCTTGCTGAACTTGGTGATGCTTATGTCGTTAAAGCTGATGGTTTAATGGGCGGCAAAGGCGTTAAAGTTGCTGGCGAACATTTGCATAGCCATCAACAAGCTTTACAATATTGTGAACAATTAATTCAACACCAACAACCTTTTGTGATCGAAGAAAAATTAATTGGCCAAGAATTTTCATTACTAAGTTTTGTTGCAGGTAATCGCTTAGTCCATATGCCATTAGTGCAAGATCACAAACGTGCCTTAGTTGACGATCAAGGCCCGAATACTGGTGGCATGGGTTGTTATACCGACGCCAATCACTTACTACCATTTATCACTGCAGCCGAATTGCAACAAGCCCAAACCATTAATGAAGCTACGATCGCTGCATTAAATGCTGAAGCTAATACAACATATCGAGGTATTTTATATGGTGGTTTTATGGCAACTCAGCACGGCGTTAAATTAATTGAATACAACGCTCGCTTCGGTGATCCAGAAGCCGTTAATTTATTAAGCTTATTAACCAGTGATTTTATTGCGATTTGCCAAGCAATGCTTAACCAACAATTGTCAGCTTCATTAGTGCAATTTAAACAACACGCCAGTGTATGCAAATATGCTGTGCCCAAAGGCTATCCTGACAATCCAGTTAAACAACAAACTATTGATATTAGCAATGTCACGCAACCAGAAAATTTATTTTATGCTTCAGTCGATGCCAGTAATAATGACTTAACATTATTAGGATCACGTGCAATCGCGGTGATCGGCATTGCTGAAACGATTGCGGCGGCTGAAACGCTTGCCGAAACTCAAATTCAATTGATCCAAGGGCCGCTGTACCATCGACCTGATATTGGTACGGCACAACTTATTAATCAACGCATTCAACATATGCAATCATTACGTGAGGTGGCTGCATGAAACCATTAAAACTTGGAGTCTTAGGCTCTACTCGAGGCACTATTCTTGAACCAATAATTCAAGCGGTGGTACACAAACGCATTAAAGCTACGATTGAAGTAGTGATCAGTGATAAACAAGATGCCTTTATTTTACAACGCGCACATCAATATCGTATTCCTGCGCATTTAATTTCGCCGCAGGGTTTAGAACGCGTTGTTTATGATCAAGCTATCACTGAAACTTTATCTAGCTATAAAGTCGATCTGATCTTATTGATTGGCTACTTGCGAATTTTATCTCCCGCATTCGTTAATCAATGGCAAGGAAAAATTATTAACATTCATCCTTCACTATTACCCGCATTTGCTGGTTTAATGGATCTTAAAGCGCATCGAGCTGTGCTTGATGCCAAAGTAAAAATATCCGGTTGCACCGTGCATTATGTTACTCACGATGTTGATGCAGGCCCTATCATCGTCCAAAAATCCTGTGCCGTATTATCTAATGACACGCCTGAAAGTTTAAAAATGCGAGTGCAACAACTTGAAGGGCCAGCGATGATTGAAGCAATTAATACTATTATTAAACAGCATGAGGAACAGGCGTGAATACCGAATTAGTCAATATTAAACGTGCTTTACTCTCAGTTTACGACAAAACTGGGATCGTCGAATTCGCGCAAACATTAATTAAACACGGTGTTGAAATTATTTCGACTGGTGGCACTGCTAAGTTACTCGCTGAAGCGAATATCGCATATACTTCGGTTGCTCAGATCACTGGCTTTCCAGAAATTATGGATGGTCGAGTTAAAACCTTGCATCCCTTAATTCATGGAGCAATTCTTGGTAAACGCGATCAACATGCGCAAGCAGCACAACAACATGGGATCACTTGGATTGATTTAGTGGTTTGTAATTTATATCCTTTTGCGCAAACTATCAGTCAACCTGATTGTAATATTGACAAAGCTTTAGCTAATATTGATATTGGTGGGCCAACCATGATCCGCGCAGCCAGTAAAAACTTTCCCTGGGTTGGGGTTATTGTTGATCCACAAGACTATGATCGCATCACTACTGAGCTTAATGAATATCAAGGCATTACAGCAAACCTACGCAAACAATTAGCCGCTAAAGCATTTGCACACACGGCACAATATGACGCACTAATCGCTAATTACTTGGCTGATGAACCTTATCCTGATACCTTAACGTTAACATTCACTAAACGAGCTGATTTACGCTATGGTGAAAACCCTCACCAAAAGGCTTGTGTCTATCAACAACCATTAGCTAGTGGCAGTAGCATTCTTAATGCTAAACAAATACAAGGCAAACAGTTATCGTTTAATAATATTTTTGATGCAGAAAGCGCATTAAATTGTGCGCTTGAATTTACTGAACCGACATGTGCGGTGATCAAACATGCCAATCCATGTGGAGTTGCTACCAACGATACTATTGATGCTGCTTTTGATGCTGCTTTAGCTGCTGATCCGAAATCAGCGTTTGGCGGGATCATTGCACTTAACCGTCCTTGTAGCGAAACTATCGCACAAGTTATTATAGAACGGTTTTTTGAAGTCGTTATTGCTCCTGGATTTAGTACACAAGCATTAACCTTACTTTCACAAAAAAAGAATCTACGAGTATTAGATATCGGCGAAATCACTGCTCCCACCCAACCATTAACAGGCAAAATCATTACTCATGGTTTATTGCTGCAAAGCCGTGATGATCACACCATAACTAAAGACCAATTAACCTGCGTCACTAACACTAAACCTGATGATCAACAATTAGCGGCATTATTATTTGCTTGGCAAGTCGCAAAACATGCTAAATCCAATGCTATTGTCATTGCTCGCCAACAACAAACTGCTGGAATTGGCGCAGGCCAAGTATCACGTGTGGATGCAGTTGATATTGCACTTACTAAAGCCGAAGGCAAATTAGCCAATGCAGTGCTTGCATCCGATGCGTTTTTCCCATTTCGCGATAGTATTGATAAAATTGCTCAAAGTGGGATCCGTGCTATCATTCAACCAGGTGGCTCCATTCGTGATCCTGAAGTTATTGCAGCATGTAATGAACACGGTATTGCTATGGTATTTACTGGCATTCGGAGTTTCAATCATTAAGAGAAAGGATCAATAACTATGGATAAACAACAAAAACCGCTTATCGGTATTATTATGGGTTCACAATCAGATTGGCCTACTCTGGAATATGCCGCAAATATCTTAAAAACCTTAAGCATACCCTTTGAAACCCAAATTGTTTCCGCACATCGCACCCCTGATCGATTATTTGATTATGCTGAAACTGCTTTAAAACGCGGCTTAGAAATTATTATTGCCGGCGCTGGTGGCGCTGCACATTTGCCTGGTATGGTTGCTGCTAAAACCACATTACCAGTACTAGGTGTACCGATCCAATCAGCCGCACTCAATGGCATAGATTCGTTATTATCGATTGTGCAAATGCCTGCAGGCATTCCAGTTGGTACACTCGCTATCGGCAAAGCAGGCGCAACAAATGCTGCCTTATTAGCTGCGGCCATTTTAAGTAATAAATATCCGGAAGTGCATGAAGAATTAACACTGTATCGAAAACGTCAAACTGATAAAGTTGCTAAACAACCTGAAATGGAGAAATCATGAAAATAGGTATCGTCGGCGCCGGCCAATTAGCGCAAATGCTCGCCTTAGCAGCTATTCCTATAGGCATAGAAGTACTATGCTTGGCTGAAGATAATACTAAACCTGCTGCAACGGTCACGGATATATTTATTGGTGAGTTAAACTCCCCACAAAAATTACATGAATTTGCTGAACACGTTGATGTGATCACTTACGAAAATGAAAATATTCCAGTTGATGCTATTCGTTCGCTCGCGGAAATCGTTCCAGTGTATCCATCAATTAAAGCATTACAAACTACCCAAGATCGTTTGTTGGAAAAACAGTTATTTGATCGCTTAAATATCCCTACAGTAAAGTATGCGGCAATTGATTCAATGGCTGATCTACAACAAGCGAGCGAGCATATTGGCTTGCCTGCCGTATTAAAAACACGTCGTTTTGGTTACGATGGTAAAGGTCAATATCGTTTAGCTAATGAAGATGATTGTCAGTCTGCTTGGAAAACCTTGGGTGAGCATCCTCTAATATTTGAAAATTTTATTGCTTTTGAAACTGAAGTATCACTAATCTCAGCGCGCGATCAACTCGGTAATACGCACTATTATCCATTGATTGAAAATATGCATAAAGATGGTATTTTACGTTTAAGCTATGCGCCTTGGCAAAATAATACCTTGCAAGCGCAAGCAGAAAGATATGCGCAACGTTTACTTGATGAGCTTGACTATATTGGAGTCATGACCATTGAATTTTTTGTTGTTAACAATCAATTACTCGCTAATGAAATAGCTCCGCGAGTACATAATTCTGGTCACTGGACTATTAACGGTGCGGCTACTAGTCAATTTGAAAATCATGTTCGTGCTATCAGTAACCTCGCATTAGGGCAAACTGGCTGTTTAGCGCCATCTGCCATGATTAATATGATTGGCGAACTCAATGATCGTGATGAGGTCCTTAAAATTCCTAATGCACATTTTTATGATTATGCAAAATCACCACGCCCTAATCGTAAACTCGGGCATATCAATTTAGTTGATCATGATAAAAAGCGTTTGCAAGCCAGTATTGATAAGATCCAAACGATTAAATGCTAATAAACTGGATCAATGGCTAAAATGGAACTTGCTTAGCTTGCCAATCAAACAAATTGCCTGAATCTTCTATGGTTAATTTAGCTAAAACATCGAGCAAGTAATTTGCTGCTTGGCTTGGTGAAAATAATTTTTCAGGAGCAACATTCGCTTGATAGGGTTTTGATAAGGGCGTATCGACGGTGCCAGGATGATAAGCAAAAATTGCTGCGTGTGGATATTGTCGCGACCATTCAATCGCCAGGGTTTTAATTAGCATATTTAACGCTGCTTTACTCATACGATAACTATACCACCCACCGAGATGATTATCGGTAATACTAGACACTCGCGCTGAAATAGCTAGCATTTTTAACGTTGAACTACGTGACATAACTCGACTAAGACTTTGGGCAATTAATGCTGTTGGCATAACATTGATATCAATACTTTGCTGCAGCCATGTTTCAGTAAATTGGTTAATGTTTTTTTCTGGCAAATGATCACTATCATGCAAAACTCCGATGGTATTAATAATATAATCAGGCACGATTTCTGTTAATACATTATCTAAGTCATGAAAAGTAATACATTCCACATTGGGTAATTGAATATTGCGTTTACGTGAAACCATAATAACTTCATCACCACGCTGTATAAGTTGCTCGACTAGAGCTGCCCCAATGCCGCCATAACCAAAAACCATGTATTTCGCCATTTTAGCCCTCAACTTTTATTTATTTGTCTTGCGACAAGCTTGATAACTTTTCAAAGCAGTTTCTCGCGCAATTTTATGGTTAACAATAGGTAATGGATAGCTATGACCAAGCTCTATACCCGCTGCAGTTAAAATATCGCGCGGCGCTTGACTCGGATCATGAATATATTTATTCGGCAAATTAGCTAACTCTGGCACCCACTTTCGTACATACTCACCATTAGGATCAAACTTTTCACCTTGTAAGGTTGGATTAAAAATTCGAAAATACGGTGCAGCATCCGCCCCACTACCTGCAACCCATTGCCACCCCGCTGAATTATTTGCAAGATCAGCATCTACTAAAGTATCCCAAAACCATTTTTCACCTTCACACCAATGAATTAACAAATGCTTCGTTAAAAATGACGCCACAATCATGCGCACACGATTATGCAAATATCCCGTCGCCCATAATTCTCGCATCCCAGCATCAACAATTGGATAGCCGGTTAAACCTTGCTGCCATGCTCGCAAATGACTTTGATTATTTAACCAAGGAAATTTATCAAACTCGGCACGAAAATTCTTTTGATAAAACAAAGGAAAATGCCATAATAAATAATAAGAAAATTCACGCCAGATCAATTGGCGTAAAAATGCTTGCGCACCTTTTTGCAAGCCTGGCACAGCAATTTCAGCTTGCTTAATCACTTGCCAAACTTGACGCACACTGATCTCACCAAAATGCAAATATGGTGATAATCGTGATGTTCCTAATCGATCCGGGCGATCTCTATCTTCAGCATAATTTTGTAAGCCATGCTCAATGAAATGTTGCAACACTTGCTGGCCTGCGTCTTCTCCTGCTTGCCAAATAGCAAAACCATGGCTCCAATCTGGATGAGTTGGTAACAATTGCCAACTTGCTAATGATTCAGAAACAATTTTTGATCGTTGTGAAAGTTTATTTGGCGTAGGTAATAATTGTGTTGGCGTGATCAACGTGCTAACAAATTTCCAATAAGGCGTGAAAACTTTAAAATAATTACCCGATTTGTTTTTGACAATACTAGGTTCTGTCAATAAATACCCTTTAAATAAATGCATTATAATTTCTTGCGCAGCAAAATAGCGTTGCAGTGCCTGTTGGTATTGCAGCATTGCAGGTTCATAACTACGATGACAATAAATTGCAGTAACGTTATATTTTTGTACTAACTCTATTAAGATTTGTTGTGTATTGCCTTTTCGCAACAATAAAGTAATGCCTTGTTTTTTAAGCTTATTAATAAGAGCTGTTAGACTATGATGCAACCACCAACGCTGCGCTCCACCCAAGGGGCGTGTAATAGTATCATCGAGAATAAATACCGGGATCAGATCATCGGTGACAGTAGCTGCTGCTGATAAAACAGGATTGTCGTACAAACGTAAATCATTTTGAAACCAATAAAGTACTGTCATTGTTTTATTATATCCTTAATCATCTGATGTTACATCGTTATCGTTAGTGTATAATCTACGAAAAGGAGAAAAACCATGCAAGTTGTTGTCGTCACTTTGAGCTTATTGATCCTTGATGGCATTTGGCTCGGCTTAATTGCTAAAAAAATGTATATAAATGCATTCGGCAGCATGCTGCGTTTAACTAATGGTGCAATTCGCCCATTATTGATCCCTGCAGTTATTGTTTATATTGCATTAATTGTTGGAATTTTAGTATTCGTTATTCCTAAAGCACGAGGTGAATTAATCCCTGCACTGTTATGGGGTGGGCTGTTTGGTTTTGTAGTCTATGGTACTTATGATTTCACCAATCTTGCAGTGATGGCTAATTGGCCATATCAAATAGCTATTATTGATACACTATGGGGAATGGTATTGTGCGGTGTAACCAGTTTAATTACTGTTTGGATCACACGTTAATTGAGGGAACATGATGTTTAAATCATTACTTGGCTTGTTTGATAGTCAAGTTATGCCAGTTAATGAATCTACAACCATTGCATGGGTACGTGTTATACCATTTATTTTACTACATGTTGGTTGTCTGCTGGTATTTTGGGTTGGGATCAGCAAAACAGCAATTATTACTGCATTAATATTATTCTGGGGACGCATTTTTGCGATTGGTGCTTTCTATCATCGCTATTTCTGTCATCGTGCATTTCAAACTAACCGCTTGTGGCAATTTATATTCGCTTTACTGGGAGCATCTGCCGCCCAACGTGGACCATTATGGTGGGCAGCACATCACCGTCAACATCATAAAGTCGCCGACACCCCTGCTGATACTCACTCTCCGGTAACCAATAAATTTTGGTGGAGCCATATCGGTTGGTTTTTATCACATCGTCATTATCATTATAATCCTGAACGTGTTAAAGATTGGCTTAAATTTCCTGAACTACACTGGCTTGATCGTCACGTTATTATAGTACCGCTAACATTAATGACGGTATTATATTTGTTAGGAGAAATGTTAGCATCATGGCAATCCAGTTGGCATACCTCAGGTTTACAATTAGTTGTGTGGGGATTTTTTATTTCTACAGTTGCTTTATTTCATGCGACCGTTTCAATTAATTCAGTTGGCCATAAATATGGCCAACGTCGTTACTCTACCCGCGATCAAAGCCGTAATAATTTTTGGTTAGCATTACTTACTTTAGGTGAAGGTTGGCATAACAATCATCACTACTACCCTGCTACTGCTAGACAAGGTTTTTTCTGGTGGGAAATTGATATCACTTATTATTGTTTAAAATTAATGGAAAAACTGCATATTGTGCATTATTTAAGAGAAGTTCCCGAACACGTTATTAATCAACATGCTAGCGCCAAATGACATCAAAACTGTGGCAATTGTTGGCAGCGGAATTGCTGGATTAACCGCAGCGTATTTACTACAGCAACGTTATCAAATCACAGTGTTTGAACAAAATAATTATGTCGGCGGACATACAAATACTGTTAATGTTGCGACAAATTCTGGTGATTATGCTATTGATACTGGCTTTATTGTTTTTAATGATCAAACATATCCTAACTTCATTAAACTATTATCTAAACTTAACGTGGCGAAACAAAAAAGCAACATGAGCTTTAGTTTCAGTTCTAAAGCATTGCAGCTAGAATATTGCGCTGAGACTATTAATAGTTTATTCGCGCAGCGAAAAAATTTATTACGCTTTAAATTTTATCGCTTACTGGCTGATGTTTATCGTTTTAATAATGCTGCCAAAAAATTTTTACGTACACCACATAATATTTTGCTTAAAGATTTTGTCGCCCAAAAAAATTATCACCACTGGTTTAAGCAAACCTATCTTACTCCCATGGCAGCCGCTATATGGTCCACTCCACCCACACAAGTTGATAATATCCCCGCGCAATTTATTTTACAATTTTATCAGCATCATGGCTTATTAAATTTGCTCAAGCGTCCGCAGTGGTATGTGATCAAAGGTGGCTCGCAGCGCTACGTTAATCAATTAATTAAACCATTTGCCGATAGAATTCATGTAAATACTCCCATTATGCGTATTAAACGTCAAGCTGATGGAGTTACTTTAATCACTGATAATAGTGAACAACACTTTGACGCCGTGGTGATGGCATGCCACAGTGACCAAGCTCTCAAGTTATTGGCAAAGCCTAGCGCTATAGAAGAAAAAATTCTCAGTGCTATTCCTTATGTAACTAATCACGTCACCTTGCATACTGATCACAATGTATTACCAACACAACAACGTGCATGGGCTAGTTGGAATTATCAACATCAAGATGATACCAAAACCAGCTTAACGTATTATATGAATAAGCTTCAATCAATTCAGGCACCAGAAAACTTTTGTGTCAGTGTTAACCAAAGCAATATTAATGAAAGTAAAATCTTAAATGAATTTGTGTATGCTCATCCAACCTATAATCAACAAAGTGTTGCTGCTAAAGCACAACATGATATGATTAATTATCGTAATCGAACTTTTTATGTTGGCGCATATTGGGGCTATGGCTTTCATGAAGATGGCGTAGTTTCAAGTTTACAAGCGTTAGCACCATTAGGATTAAGCTTATGAATAGCTGTATTTTTATTGGCAATGTGCAGCATAGACGTTTCGTCAGCAAGACCCACAAATTCAATTACCGTTTGTTTATGCTGTATTTGGATCTAGCTGAACTCGATCATGTTTTCAATGACTATTGGCTTTGGAGTCATAAAGGTTTTAATCTTGCAGCATTTAAACGCAACAAATATTTAGGTGACCCTAATGAATCTTTGCTTAACAGCGTAAAGAAATTAATGGCTCAACAAACCAATACTGTACCCGATAAAGTTTGTCTACTTACTAACTTAGCATATTATGGATATTGCTTTAATCCAATAAGCTTGTATTTTTGTCAGCAACAAAACCAGTTAACGCATTGCATTGCAGAAGTCACTAACACCCCTTGGAATGAACAACATGCTTATGTGTTAACAGCCAATGCAGTAAAACCTGACGTCTACACAATGCATTTTCAAAAAGCTTTGCATGTTTCTCCTTTCTTAACCATGGATTATGAATATCGATTACAATGCAAATATACTCCGCAACAGATCATCGTTAACATTGAAAATTGGCAAAATGATGCATGCCATTTCGATGCAACTTTATCATTACAAGCGAAGCCGATTAATCACCGTAATCTTGCTAAAATCTTACTACAATTTCCTTTTATAACCGGCAAAATTATCACTGCTATTCATTGGCAAGCGTTACGGCTGTGGCTTAAACGTGTGCCTATCATTGCTCATCCGAGGAGACGAAGTGACTCAACATAATTGGCTAAAAAAACAGGTGCTCAAGCGCTTAGCCCAAATCAACAATGGCGCAATTGTTTGGCAAGATGAGGAAACAGTATATTTTGGTCAGCGACATGCTAAACTCCAAGCAAAAGTTATTATTCACCACCAAGATTTTTATCGTAAATTTGCTTGGCGACATAGTATTGGTGCTGCACAAAGTTATATTGACGGTGACTGGAGTTGTGATAATCTAACTGTCTTAATGCAGATTGTAATTGCCAATAAGTCAATGCTTGCTGCTCAAAAGCAAAGTAGATCGTTTATTACGCGCTTGCTTGATAGGCTTAAAAATCACTTGGCACGTAATCGTATTAGAAGAAGCCGTCAAAATATCCTTGCACACTATGATTTAAGTAATGATTTTTTTAGCTTATTGCTCGATAAACGAAAAATATATTCTTGTGCTGTTTTTAACGATAAAACAGCAGATCTTGATTCTGCTCAACAGTTAAAACTCAAGCAGATCTGCGATAAATTAGCTTTAACTCCAAATGATCATGTCTTAGAAATTGGTTCTGGTTGGGGTGGCTTAGCGATTTTTGCAGCGCAAAACTACGGCTGTAAAGTTACTACCACTACAATATCTGATGCTCAATATGATTACGTAGAACAAAGAATTCAACAGCTTGGACTTAGCCACCAAATAACGCTACTAAAGCAAGACTACCGCAAATTAACGGGTCAATATGATAAGCTAGTTGCAATTGAAATGATTGAAGCAGTAGGCTATCAGTATTTTAATACCTTTTTTGCGACATGTGATCGCTTGCTTAAAAGTGGCGGCCGATTTTTCTTACAGGCGATTACAATTAATGATGCTGAATATGAACGCTACAAACATGAAACTGATTTTATCAAAGCTTACATTTTTCCTGGCGGCTGTTTGCCAAGCAAAATGGTGATCAATAAGGCCGTTACACAAAAAACTCAAATGATGATCCAAGAGATTGTCGAGATCGGGCAAGATTACGCGCTTACTTTGCAGCATTGGCATGATCGTTTACGCTTACATACTTCACAAATTAAACAACTTGGTTTTGATGATTGCTTTATTCGTATGTTTGAGTTTTATTTTTGTTATTGCCAAGCAGGTTTTTTAGCTAATTACATCAATAATCTTCAAGTATTAATGACAAAGCGATGAGTAAACTATGATTAAATTAATATTATTCAGTTGGTTTTGGGTCATCATTATTATGCTGTTGACTTGGTTGATATATTTATGGCGCAATAACCCTGGTATAGTTGATGTCGCTTGGTCATTAGCAATTATGTTGGCTGGATTAAATTATTTATTCAGTACCCCGATGACAAACATCCAAACAATGTTAATGCTGTTACTTATGATTTGGGGATTGCGTTTAGCCGGTTATTTATTGTTAACTAGAATTATGCCTGGCAAAATTGAGAAGCGTTATCTCAGCCTGAGTGAGCAATGGCAAAATTCAAAATCATGGCGATATCTAATCAACTATCAGTCACAAGGTATTTTAGCAGTGATCATTGCTAGCCCATTTTTATTTATTCGGCAATTAAGCCATGTTAGTTTTTGGCAAATATGTGCAATTATATTAATCATTGCTGGTATTATCGGCGAAATCATCGCCGATCAACAGTTACAACAATTTAAGCGTCAATATAACAACAAAGTTTGTAATGTTGGCTTATGGTATTACTCTCGTCACCCTAATTATTTTTTCGAATGGATGATCTGGCTTGGCTTTGGCATAGCTGCACTTTCTGTTAATTATGGTTGGATCGGGTTGATTTCTCCAGCATTGCTATTATTTTTAATGTTAACGATCACTGGCCCCATCACTGAACGGCAATCTATTAAATCTAGAGGCAAAGCATATTTGGATTATCAACAAAGCACCTCAATGTTTTTTCCATTACCACCTAAAAGGGCAAGCTAATGTTACATTATTTGTTGCGTCTTGGGGTCCACTATCAGATCATTAAGCGTTTATACCAAGAAAAAAACATGTATAAAAAAACTCATGGAGCTAACAAGCTTGAGTTAATTAACCAATTAAAACAAAGTGAAATTGCGCTAAGCACAAAAACTGCTAATGCACAGCATTATGAGGTGCCTACTGATTTTTTCAAATATATCCTTGGCCCGCGATTAAAATACAGTTGCTGCTATTATGATAACGATGCAAACCTTGCGCAAGCGGAAACAAACATGCTAGCACTTTACTGCCAACGTGCACAACTCAATGATGGCCAACATATTCTAGATCTGGGTTGTGGCTGGGGTTCATTAAGTTTATATTTAGCTGAAAAATTTCCTAACGCCGTGATCACTGCAGTTTCAAACTCTGCTTCACAAAAACACTATATTGAACTGATAGCGAATAACAATAACTATACTAATTTAACGGTAATGACTGCTGATGTTAATCAATTGGCTCTGTCACAATCATTTGATCGTGTAGTCAGCATTGAAATGTTTGAGCACATACGCAACTACCAACAATTACTTGCTAACATTGCCTCTTGGTTAAAACCTAATGGCAAATTGTTTGTGCATCATTTTTGTCATCATCATTTTGCTTATCCTTTTAATAGCACTAATAGCTGGTTAGCGAGAAATTTTTTTCAAGATGGCTTAATGCCATCAGAAGATTTACTACTATTTTTTCAAAATGATTTAACGTTTGAACAGCGCTGGCGAGTGAATGGCAAACATTATAGTCAAACTTGCTATGCTTGGTTAAATAATCTATTTACTTATAAACAACAAATCTTAGCATTGTTTCGCCAACATTATGATAACAATCCTTTATTACGTTTTTATCACTGGGAATTGTTTATTCGAGCTTGCGCGCAATTGTTTGCTTATCGTAATGGTCATGAATGGTTTGTCACACATTATCTACTAAGTGTCTAACCATGCTGGAACATAACTATCTGCCTGCAAACAACGCCTATACTTTTGCCAATCTGGATCATGCTTAGCAACTAACTGCCAAAAACGCTTAGAATGATTCATATATTTGGTATGACATAATTCATGGATCATCGTATGCTTGACATATTCTGGTGGCAAAAATAATAATTTATAATTAAGATTAATTTCTTGCTGTTGATTGCAACTACCCCAACGTGTTTTCTGTCCGCGCACACTAATTTTTTTATAGTACAAATTTGTTTGTTGACTTAAGTTTTGCATCCATGCGTTAAAATGGATATTTGCTTGACGCTTTAACCATTGTTTTAATTTTCCCTTACAAAGCGTGTGATCGCTAACATCACCATACAATGTTAATTGTTCACCGGGCAGCTCAAGTAAACTAAATTTATTGGTTTTAGTAATTATGTCACATTGTTTATAATTAACTTGCCATGTTTGCGCTATTGCGCGTAATTCCAATGACATTGGCAAGTGAGTATTGGTTTTTGCACGTTGTTGATAACGCGGTAAGTGTTTCTCGATCCAACGTCTACTTTTTATTAATAAATTATCGATATCAGGGTTTTTACAGCGTGTTGGGACAATCACTTGCAAACCTTGTTGTGGTGAGATTTTTAATTGCAAATGCTTAGCACGACAACTATCAACAACTTTATATTCGGGTGGCCAGCTAACATCAATTTGTTGATTATTATCCACTTAATTACTCACACTATAAAACGCTGCAAAATTATTGTTACCTTATCACATTTATATTTACTAATAAATAATTGATATATCTGATATTTATTTCAAAAATCAAAATGTCAAGCCGATTAGTTTGTAAATAACAAATACAAAGTCTATAAAATATGCTATATTGGCTGGGATAAGAAATAGTACAGGGATGCCTTATGACAAGTTATGTAGCTAAGATTTTTTCTAATGGCCAGCAGATAGTCAGCCAAGCAGGCAATGACTTAAATGACCTTATTGCAGGGGTGCATGTGTACCTTGAAAATGAAAAATCTGGGACAATAGCGCAAATTGAATGTTGTGAAACTGGTGATATTATCGAAACTTTCCGTAAAACTGCTACTGAATAATTTCAACTCTCTCATATTTGCTCTTTTTAAAATAATTAATGATATTGACGACAGGTTCTTAAATTCGTCATTGCGAGGAGTGGAGCGACGAAGCAATCCAGAAAACCTATATTATTCTGATCCTGGATTGCTTCCCGCCACGCTACACTCGCGGTCGCAATGACGCTTTTAATCAAATCGACTTATTCACATCTTGAAGTGCATAATCATATAAAACATTACGCTTTTCACCGGTAATTGCCGCAGCTAATTTAACCGCTTGTTTCAACGGTAATTCAGCTAACAATATTTTCAAAGTTGCAATCGCTTGTTCATCTAACTCAGTTTTATCCATTATATGCTTTGCACCTTGCACAATCACCACAAACTCACCTTGCTGTTGTTGCGGCTGAGCTGCTAGCCATTGTCGCAATTGCTGTACTTGATCACCATGAATGGTTTCATATAATTTTGTTAATTCTCTGGCAATAACAACATAACGGTCAGCGCCAAATATTGCTGCAAGATCAGTTAATAAATGCATGATCCGGTGTGGTGACTCATAAAAAATTAACGTTCGCATTTCTTCACGCAATGTTTGTAAGTAATGTTGGCGTTTAATAGGTTTTGCTGGTGGAAAACCTTCAAATACAAAACGATCAACGGGCAAACCAGAAACTGATAATGCTGTGATTAATGCTGTTGGACCTGGGATCGGGGTTACTGTCACACCTTCAGCACGCGCTTCGCGCACTAAATAAAACCCTGGATCACTAATTAATGGCGTACCTGCATCAGTAATTAATGCTATTTCTTTACCTTGTAATAATTGGCTTAAAATATCGTGGCTACGTTTAATTTCGTTATGCTCATGTAATGCTGTTAGTGGTGTATTAATGTTAAAATGTGCTAATAATTTTTGGCTATGGCGAGGATCTTCAGCTGCGATTAATGCCACTTGCTGCAGTACTTCTAAAGCTCGCAGACTGATGTCATTTAAGTTGCCAATTGGCGTTGCTACGACATAAAGCTGACCATTAGAAGTTGATTTTTTTTTATTCTCATTTATCATACGCTTATCCTATTTTCTCATGGTGATGATTTATGAAATTTAGCAATTACCGGACATTTATTGTTCTAAGCTTAATAGTCGCTATTTGCGCAGGCTGCTCTAGCACCACCAAATCACCAAATTCAACTGAGATCCTCAATAAGCAAAGCCGTGAAAACCAACGTATTGCTTTGCTAGTGCCTTTACACGGCCAATTTGCTGCTGCTGGCAAAGCTGTACGTGATGGTTTCTTTACGGCTTATTACGCTGCTGCTAGCAATGCTAAGCCCAAACTCCAGATCTATGATACAAGTCAACACCGCAATATCAAAGCAGTTTATCAGCAAGCACTCAATGCTGGTGCTACTTTCGTTGTCGGACCGTTAACAAAAAACCATGTTAAGGAACTGAGTGAGCAATCCCTAGCAGTGCCAACCTTAATGCTTAATTACATCCAAATACGATCCCCCCATAAAAATCTTTATTTACTCGGGATCTCACCTAAATTACAAGCGCAATATGCCGCTATGAAAGCATTTTCACCAACCACATCACAAGCTTTAGTGATTTATCCGAATAATGCTTGGGGCAAACAAATCGCGCAAACTTTTGCATATAAATGGCAACAACTCGGTGGCAACATCGTCGATCAACTTGCTTATAAACGCAAACACTTGCGCACTGAAATTGCCAATTTGCTACATACTAAATATCAAGAAGAACGCCCTGATGATAACAACCATAATAATAAAACAGATGATATGAATGTTAATCAAACTATCGAGCAACCACCAAAACGTCGTCAAGATTTCAATATTGTTTTTGTCGTCGCCACGCCACAAAATGGTCGCCAAATTATTCCATTATTGAAATTTTATTATGTTAATGATGTTCCCATCTATTCAACATCGCTTATTTATACCGGCACGCCACAAGCTAATAAAGATCGCGATCTGAATGGCGTAATTTTCTGTGATATGCTGTGGGCTGTACGACCTTCGCCAAATAATAATAAGCTTTATCATAAAATTATCACGGTATGGCCGCATCAATTTAAAAACAATGCACGCATGTATGCTTTAGGTGGTGATGCTTATCAGATCGCTACAAATTATTTGCAACCTATTGTTGGTGGCGTGTCTGGTGGTTTATATCGTAACCGTCAGCAAGAGTATCATCGCCAATTAGTTTGGACGCAAATTCGTAACGGCAAACCACATATCTATTATGAAAAAAAATAAAATTCGCATTGGTAATTTAGCAGAAAAAACTGCGTGTCAGTATTTACAACAACAGGGCTTGCAACTCATTACCAATAATTTTCGCTGCAAAGTTGGCGAACTTGATCTTATTATGCAAGATAATGATATGATGGTATTTGTTGAAGTTCGTTATCGCCAAGACGATCATCATGGTAATAGTTTAGAAAGTATTACATATGCTAAACAATGTAAAATTATCGCGGCTGCGCGCTATTACTTAGTAAAAAACGAACTGTATGAAAAAATTCAATGGCGGTTTGATATTGTTGCAATTGATGGCATGCATGCCGCCAATGATCCTAAGATTGATTGGCTGAAGAATGCTTTCTTTAACTAAGTTTTTTATATTGTTATTGGGGAGAAATAAGTGGATCTAATAGAACGCACCAAACAACATTTTAATGACAGCATTCAAACTAAAATCAACGCTGCCGAAACCCTACCAGCTAGTATCGTGCAAGCCGGTAATGCTATGACTCAATGTTTGCTAGACGCGCATAAAATTTTAACCTGCGGTAATGGTGGATCAGCAGGTGATGCTCAGCATTTTTCTTCAGAAATGTTAAATCGTTTTGAGCGCGAACGCCCAAGCTTACCCGCAATCGCTTTAACCACAGATTCGTCTACCTTAACCTCGATCGCTAATGATTACGATTACAGTGAAATTTTCGCCAAACAAATTCGCGCTCTAGGACAAAA
>JANQRR010000041.1 GCA_028284465.1 Gammaproteobacteria bacterium
TCAAGAAAGAACAAACCACCCTTAGGTGGTTTTTTTAATGGCGGAGAGGGCGGGATGAAGAAGCCGCCAATCGCGAAGCGATTGAGAGCGGGTTTGACAAATTTGCAGGAAGCAAATTTGGACGCCAAAGGCGCCCGCAGGGTGCGCGGCCATGGAAGGCCGCGCATCAATCCCGTCTCAAGAAAGAAAAAACCACCCTTAGGTGGTTTTTTTAATGGCGGAGAGGGCGGGATGAAGAAGCCGCCAATCGCGACCTGTTCAAACTCTAATTAGTGGTTTTCCATTATTCCTACTTAAACCCATACAGAACAATAACTTCAGCTTGACTCCTATCTCTGTCCGGATTTTGACGATTGACGGATCTTGCAAACTCATGTTATCCAGGATATCCGGCCATTGAAAAAAGGAATTATCATAATGCAATTATATGGCTTGAGATTTGGTGGGTTTTTGCGTAACATCTGCGCTAGATTTTGGAAGTCTTTGATCGCATTGGTCACGATTCAGCTCCCAGAAACATCAAGTGCATGGTTTCCATCAGACGATCATAACAATGAAGAAGATTATGCAGCGGATTCGTTTTACTGGGAAGGTGAACATAAGTCAGTGCATTCAACATTTGAGATTATGAATCGATTGCAAAAATAGTTTTGGTGGCAATGACAGCAACAGTAACGATACCAGCGAAATCCCAGGTAGCAAGTTTTGATGTGGATGCACAAAACTGTTTTACACCGTTATGTCCTAATGAATTACCTGTGCCTGAAGGCAACCTGATTGCAGCGCAATTAAATGCACAAGCTAACAAAGCAGCATTACGAGTTGGTTCTAAAGATGCACATAGTCCGCGCGCGCATTGGATTGCGAATGCAGAGCAAAAACCTTTTGCAACCATTAAAGGTAATAACATGGATCTCGTTTGGCCGTTGCATGCAGAAGTTGGCACGAAAGGTTTTGAATTAATCGACACCTTACCAGCAGTCACCGATTATGATTATTTTGTTTGGAAAGGCATTGAATGCGACATGCATCCTTATGGCGCCTGTTATCATGATTTCGCAGAGAAAATGAGTACAGGCGTGATCGAGTTTTTGCGTCAACAACACATTAACACCGTTATTGTTGGTGGTTTAGCAACAGAATATTGTGTTAAAGCCACGGTAATGCAATTACATCGTGCAGGGTTTGCAGTAGTTGTAAATAAAGCCGCAGTGCGTGGCATCGATCCAAACGCGGTACAACAAAGTTTTACAGAGATGCAAAATGCGGGGATTAAACTCGCAGCAGATGCTAACCATATAGTAAATGAGTAAGTCACATGATAATTCAATCTTTATTAGACACCGATCTGTATAAATTCACCATGATGCAAGTTGTGTTGCATCGTTTCCCTGGGGCTATTGTTGAATATCGATTTAAATGTCGTACTGAAGGTATTGATCTGCGACCATTCGCCGAAGAAATTCGTGATGAGATCCGTCAATTGTGTCAATTACGTTTTAAGAAAGATGAGTTAGATTATCTGCGTAAATTCAGTTTCTTTAAAAGTGATTTTGTCGATTTTTTAAAAATTTTCCAACTTAATGATGAATTCATTGAAGTAGTGGCTGATGATCATTTTGATATTATTATTAAAGGTCCATGGCTGCATACCATCATGTTTGAAGTGCCAGTGTTAGCAATAGTCAGTGAAGTGTATTATCGCAACACGCAACCGCGCCCGAATAAAGATGAAGGGATTCGGCGTTTAGATGAGAAAATTCAATTTATACTAGAGCACACCAAGCCAGGTGCATTTAAATTTTCTGAATTTGGTACCCGACGACGCTTTGCGAAAAGTTGGCATGAAAATGTTGTTAAAACATTAAAATCACGTTTTCCGCAGAATCTTGCCGGAACCAGCAATGTGATGTTTGCGAAACAATATGATTTATCACCGATTGGCACGATGGCACATGAATACATTCAAGCATGTCAGTCACTAGGCCCACGTTTAGTGTATAGCCAAAAGTTTGCTTTTGAAAATTGGGCGCAAGAATATCGTGGTGAATTAGGCATCGCACTGTCAGACGTTTATGGCATTGATGCATTTCTTAATGATTTTGATTTATATTTTTGTAAACTTTTTGATGGTGCGCGTCATGATTCCGGTGATCCTTTTATTTGGGGTGATCGGATGATTGAACATTATCAAAAAAATCGAGTTGATCCTAAAACTAAAACTCTAGTATTTACCGATGCATTGGATTTTGAAACGGCATTAAAAATCTTTAATCGCTTTAAAGATCGCACTAATCCAGCATTTGGGATCGGTACCTATTTAACAAACGATTTAGGTTATGTTGCGTTACAAAATGTTATCAAAATGGTGAGCTGCAATGATCAGCCAGTAGCGAAAGTAAGTGATGCACCGGATAAAACTATCTGTTTAGATGAATCGTATTTAGCGTATTTAAAACAAGTGTTTCATTTGGATCAGAATAACTAGATTGGAGTTATTGTCGTTGCACTCCTCGCAATGACAAATCATTAAGGGATAAAACATGTTAACTATTACAGAACTTGAAAAATATCTTGATCAGATCCTCCAACCCGAAGCAATTGCAGATTATTGCCCGAATGGTTTACAAGTAGCTGGTACACGCACAATTAATAAAATAGTTACTGGCGTTAGTGCATGTCAGCAATTAATTGATGCAGCGATTGCGGCGGATGCTGATGCGTTGTTAGTGCATCATGGTTTTTTTTGGAAACATGAAGATCCTTGCATTGTCGGTGCCAAACATCAACGCTTAAGTGCTTTGCTACAACATGGCATGGCGATGTATGCTTATCATCTACCATTAGATGTGCATAAAGAATATGGCAATAATGTCCAGCTAGCTAAGCGATTACACTTTAATATCGCAGGTACTATGGATGCCAGTGGTATTCCGGGCATCGTTTTTCATGGCACCTTAGCAACACCAATGACTCCTGCGAAACTAGGTGAAACCATCACCACGACTTTAGCTCGCGAACCTTTACACATTGCTGGGAAAGCTGAAATCATTAATACGATCGCATGGTGCACTGGCGCCGCGCAGAATTTTATTCATGACGTTTTAACATTAAATGTCGATGCGTATTTAACAGGTGAAATTTCCGAGCATACCGTACACGCTGCGCGCGATAATGGTATTCATTTTTATGCGGCTGGTCATCACGCCACTGAAAGTTATGGCGTGCAAGTGCTTGGCGAGCATCTCGCGAAAAAGTTTGCGATCAAACATGAATTTATCGATATTCCGAATCCGGTGTAGAAAGCTTTTCATTGAGGAATAGTCTTCTATAAACCCTATGATTTATCTTGTCCTCCTGCACGCTAATGCATATAGGAGGACAAGAGTAAGACAAATAAAGATAAGTCTATTTCAAGACTAAGAATATTGCGCCATTGCGACGATACACATGCAACAGCAAGGATTTATTATGACTTTTAATGATCTTGTTTAAGTCATTAATATCATGAATAGGCTTGCGATTAGCCGAGACGATAACATCACCCGGTAATAGCTCAGCGCTATCTGCTGGCGTGCCTTCTTTAATATTAAGAATTTGCACTCCACGTACATGGCCATGCGATGTCGTTTGTCTATCAAAGTTACGTAATGTTACCCCGATAAATAGTGGATCTTCTTCTTGGAATTTTTTAACGATCGCACCTGGGTTGCCGACGCGCATGCGAATAATTTTAGTTTGCGCACCACGACGCAACTTAATCGTCAGCGCATCGCCAATGCGTAACACGCCAACCGCATTGCGTACTTCAACAGAATTGCTGATGGCTTTGCCGTTAATGCTTTCAATAACGTCATATGGTTTTATGCCGGCATGTTGGGCTGGAGAATTAGGTGTGATTTCGGTAACCACAGCACCTTTAACACCTGACATGTTAAACGCGTTAGCCAATGCGGAAGAGAAGTTTTGCACGATCACTCCCATAACGCCACGTTCAACTTTGCCATATTTAATTAATTGTTTCATGACGCTGCGAGCCATGTTAACAGGGATCGCAAAACCAATACCAATGTTGCCGCCATCTTTAGATAAGATTGCGGTGTTGATCCCAATCAGTTGGCCTTGTAAATTGACTAAGGCACCGCCGGAATTACCCACGTTAATTGCAGCATCAGTTTGAATGAAGTTTTCATAACCTTCAATGTGTAAGTCAGTGCGTTGCAATGCGCTAACAATTCCTGAGGTAACGGTTTGATTAAGAGCAAACGGATTACCGATAGCTAACACGAAATCACCAACTTGCAATTTGTTGGAATTACCCATGTTAATCGCGGTAAGGTGTTTTGCTTTAATTTGTAATACCGCAATATCTGAAGGAACGTCGATCCCGATGAGTTTAGCTTTAAAATGGCGTCCATCTTTTAAAGTAACGTTAATTACATGAGCATGATGGATAACGTGAGCATTCGTTAACACGTAACCATGTTTGGCATCAACAATAACGCCAGAACCCATGTATTCAAATTTAGCACGCGGTGGTAATCCACCAGGAGGCATCGGACGACGATTGTTTGCGCCAGGCGCTGCAGGGTTTTGGCGCCCTTGTGGCATGTTTGGTGCACCTGAGCCGCCACCTGGCTGATACTGGCGTGGCGCCCATTGATCAGCACCTTGGCCAGGGTTGATAGTGCCAATAACAGAAACATTAACCACTGCTGGCATAACTTTAGCAAGCATTGGCGCTAAGCTTGGTGTTTTTTCACCATTGATGGTTTTAGGAATAGTGGTAGCTAAGCTAGTCACGCTATAAGCACTTAAAACCACTAAGGAAATTAACAGGATAGTCAGTTTTTGCAGTCTCTTCATGAGTCAATCTCTATACATAAGTTAAATGAACCCAAATGGTACTAGAATGAACAGACAATAACAAGTGATTTGTGGTAATTTTACTGATAATATAAGCGCCACGTATGGATAGATAATAAAGGTGTAGCAATGAATCTTAACTTCTTAGAGTTTGAGCGACCGATTGCTGAATTGGAAGCAAAGATCAAAGAGTTGCAGATGGTTGAGAAAGACACGGCCGAGATCAATATCAATGAAGAAATTGAGCGGCTATCAAAAAAAGCTGCGGGGCTTACTAAATCAATCTTTTCATCGTTAACACCATGGCAGATCGTGCAATTAGCGCGGCATCCATTGCGCCCACAATCGCTGGATTATATCGAACGCATTTTTACAGAATTTGATGAATTGCATGGTGATCGTGTGTTTGCTGATGATCATGCGATGATTGCTGGTTTGGCGCGTTTAGCGGGCGATCCAGTGATGGTGATCGGGCATCAAAAAGGTAAAAATACTAAAGAAAAACTTGCGCGTAATTTTGGTATGGCGCGGCCGGAAGGTTATCGTAAAGCTTTGCGCTTAATGCGCATGGCGGAGCAATTTAAGTTACCTATTATCACCTTTATTGATACACCAGGTGCTTACCCTGGTATTGATGCAGAAGAACGCGGTCAAAGTGAAGCTATCGCACGTAATTTATTAGTCATGGCAAAGCTTAAAACGCCGATCATTTGTGTGGTGATTGGTGAAGGTGGTTCTGGCGGCGCTTTAGCGATAGGTGTTGGTGACCAAGTGTTAATGCTGCAATATAGTGTGTATTCAGTTATTTCACCGGAAGGTTGTGCGTCTATCTTATGGAAAAGTGCTGACAAAGCTGCAGATGCAGCGCAAGCATTAAAACTAACGGCAAAAGATTCCTTAGAATTAAAATTAATTGATGACGTTATCCCTGAACCATTAGGTGGAGCGCATCGCGATATTGATGAAATGGCACAAACACTTAAAACCATATTGCAAGAAAAACTGTTAACCTTACAAGCACAACCTCTTGATCAACTAATCGATAATCGTTATCAGCGGTTGATGGGTTATGGTGTAGGATAAAATAATTTTATTATGGCGAATATTCATATTCTAGGGATTTGTGGGACTTTCATGGCAGGGATTGCTGCTTTAGCAAAAGCGCAAGGGCATGAAGTCAGCGGTACCGATGCAAATGTGTATCCACCGATGAGCACGCAACTCGCCGCGCAGGGTATTAAACTTATTCAAGGTTATGACAATTTTGCTAAACAACCAAAACCAGATTTGGTGATCGTTGGCAATGTCGTTAGTCGTGGCAATCCAGCGATAGAATATATTCTTAACGAAAAAATTCCCGTTGTTTCCGGGCCGCGTTGGTTATATAAAAATATCTTGCAAGATCGTTGGGTGATTGCTGTAGCAGGTACTCACGGTAAAACCACCACAACTAGTTTGATTGCTTGGATATTAGAATATGCTGGTGTCGCGCCAGGATTTTTAATTGGCGGAGTTGCTAATGATTTTGCAGTTTCAGCACGGTTAGGAAAATCACCTTTTTTTGTGGTTGAAGCTGATGAGTATGACACAGCATTTTTTGATAAACGTTCTAAGTTCGTGCATTATCAACCACAAACCTTAGTAATTAATAATTTAGAATTTGATCACGCAGATATTTTTGCAGATTTAACCGCGATTAAAACCCAATTTCGTCATTTAATAGCGACTGTGCCTAGCAAAGGCTTGATCATCACTCCGCGAACTGATCCCAATATTGAAGCAGTGCTAGCGCAAGGTTGTTGGACACCAACGCAAACCTTCGCTCTTAATGCTGATCTTGAAGCAGATTGGACTTTAACTGATGTTAAAGCGGATGGCAGTGCATTTAAGGTTAATTATCAACAACAATTAATGGCGAAAATTAACTGGTCGTTGTTGGGCAAACATAATTTAAATAATGCATTAACAGCTTTTGCAGCATGTCATCATGTTGGTATTAAACCAAGCGTGATCGCAAAAGCATTAACTGCATTCAAAGGCATTAAGCGTCGTTTGGAAGTGCGTGGCAAAGTAAATGATATTACAATTTACGATGATTTCGCACATCACCCAACTGCGATTGCTTTAACGCTAGAAGGCTTGCGCCAACATGTCGGTAAACAACGTATTTTAGCCATATTAGAGTTTGGTTCTAATACTATGCGTCAAGGTTATCATGGAGCTAATGCGTTTACCGCGTTAAAAGCAGCAGATCTGGCTTTAGTGATGCAACCACAAGCTGCTTGGGATGTGAAATCGTTAGCGGCAAAAGCCACAGTGCCAATTGAAATTGCGTTAAATACCGATGACATCTTAGTTAAACTAAGTCAGCATGCCCAGCCAGGTGATCACATTGTCGTTATGAGCAATACCAGTTTCGATGGTTTACATGAAAAAATATTATCGATGCTAACTCAACATGGATAGTTTTAAAAGGAGTGTATTAAATGGAATTAATCGAATCATCAGTAGCAACACTTGTTGAACAAGTACGTACTAAAAAAATATCTGCACGTGAATTAACACAATTACACATTGATCAAATTAATAAAGTTAACAGTAAACTTAATGCCATTGTGCAATTCAATCCGGAACGCGCATTAGCAGATGCAGCTAAGCTTGATGAACGTCAAGCAAAAGGTGAATTAGCAGGGCCTTTGCACGGCGTGCCATTTACCCTTAAAGATGTTTACAATACTAAAGGTGATATTGTCACTGCAGGTTCGCTTGGGTTAAAAGATAATGTTGCCAATGAAGATGCCACCATTGTCAAAAGATTAAAAAATGCCGGTGCAGTATTGTTAGGTAAAACCAACACACCTGAATTTGAGAATGCTTGTGATACCAATAATTTAGTGTATGGTAAAACTATTAATCCTTATGATCTGCAACGTTCTGCCGGCGGCAGTAGCGGCGGCGCTGCTGCTAGTGTTACAGCCTGTTGTTCGGCGTTTGATATTGGTGCTGATTATGGCGGTAGTTTAAGATTACCAGCGCACTATAATGGTTTAGCAACGTTGCGTTCAACCCCACACCGCGTTCCATCGAGTGGCACAGTCTATGGGTTACGTACCGGAGTGGCAGGAATGTTTATTAGTGAAGGACCATTATGTCGTTATGTTGATGATGTTGATTTGATAATGTCGGTTATCCAAGGCCCTGATGGTTTTGATCCAAAAGTTGTAACACCACTACCACCAATGCCAGCCCAATTTGAACCTAGTAAACTTAACATAGCCTATTTCGATGATGATGGCATCGCTGCAGTAACTGCAGATACTAAAGCAATGATCAAAACGGCTGCTGATCAACTTGCGCAAGCAGGCGCGACCGTTACCAATGAACGGCCACCACGTTTTGATGAAGGCTTCGAGATATTTAAGCAGTTTGTTGGTGCTGATGGGCTAGCGGGTTTTAAAACATTATTAAAGAATTTTAAGGTACCGCAGTGTTCGAGTTTGTTAACAAAAATAATGCAACGGCTTGAATCATATAATTGTGATATCCAAACTTTTGCCGAACGTTGGAATTGTTGGGAGTGGTATCGTAGTGATATGTTGAAGTTTTTTGATAACTACGATGCCTTTATTTGCCCGATGACGCCAGCGGAAGCTATCACTCATGACAAAACCATGTGGGATGCCGATCAAATTAATAATATTAGTTACTCTTGGGCTGTCAGTGCCACGTTATTTCCAGTCGCCGTGGTTAGAGTTGGAACCTCACAATCTGGGCTCCCGATGGGAGTGCAAATCGTCACTAAACCGTATATGGATAATTCTGCTTTGTTGATCGCTAAAATGCTGGAAACTGCACTAGGTGGTTGGAAGCGTTCTCATTTAGTATAGAAGGTAGATAAATGTCCTGATTTGGCTATACTAGAATTGTGGTTTTGGTAAATATTTGTGCGTGGAGGATGCCATGGTTGAGGTTCACGTAACTAATGAAAATATTAACAAAAAAGCCGATATCGACAGCAAAGAAGAGGAGCTTGTAGAGAATAAGGATGAAGAACTCGAGGAAGCTGAGAAAAGTGTCGATAAGCCTACAGATGAGCAAACTGCGAAATCTCGTCGAGAATTAGAAGATTACCTTGAAAAGAAACGGTTACGCGAAGAATTAGACGATTATAAGCTCGATGATGACGACGACAATGGCGACCAAGAAAAATCCTAGTGATCATAGCAACTGTAACTGAAACCCGCTATAATCCCCCCTCATTTAATAAACAGAACAAGGGTTGTAGACAATGCATGAATTTATGCAGTTTGTGCATAATCACTGGGGATTATGGTTAGCGTTTGTCGTTATTTTACTGCTGATTATTGCTTATGAAATTAAGTTATTGTTGGCAGGTTCAATTAGGCTTTCACCACAAGATGCCGTTAATTATATGAATCATGACAAGGCAGTAGTGGTTGATCTGCGCGATCAATCAGCATTTGCCAATGGTCATATTATTGATGCGATATTGATCCCGCAAGCAGATCTTGAGCAACACATGAATAAACTTAATAAGCATAAAACCAAAGCTATATTACTCTATTGTCAAAATGGCCAACAATCGTTTCAAATAGCGAATAAATTAAATAAGTTAGGTTTTAATCATGTTAGAATATTGGCCGGCGGTATGAATGCTTGGCGCGAAGCAAAATTGCCCATTAACAAAGGCAAACAAAAGTAAATAGAAAACAGAGTATAACCGTCATTAACATTAATTATTATTGAGGAAAATATCATGTCAGATCCTAAAACTGCTCCTAATCAACCTGAATTAGCACTGCAACGAATCTATGTTAAAGATTTGTCATTTGAAGCACCATCAACTCCGGAAGCTTTTAATGAAGCTTGGAAACCTGATATTAATATTGAACTTAATATGAAGCATAAGGCTTTAGAAGAAGGTGTCTATGAAATTGTATTAACGGTTACAGCGACGGCAAAAGCACAGGAAAAAGTGGTGTTTATTGCAGAAGTTAAACAAGCTGGTATTTTTGTCGCACGTAATTTTCCTAAAGAACATATGGATTTGTTACTTAATAGTTATTGCCCATCAATGTTATTTCCTTATGCTCGTGAAGTGATTTCTGATCTAGTGACTCGTGGTAGCTTCCCGCAATTAGTATTAGCACCGATTGATTTTAATGCGCTTTATGAGCAACAAAATCAGCAAGCAAATTCGCAAGCGCAATCAGCTAATGAATCTACCATTATTACTGAAAGATAGTCATAATGAATGCGCAATCATCAGCGCCCATTGCAGTATTAGGCGCAGGCTCTTGGGGTAGCGCATTAGCGATATCGCTCGCACGCAAAGGTGAAATCACCCGATTGTGGGGGCGTGATCCTCAACGCATGGCACAGATGCAAGCGCAACGCGTTAGTTTACATTATCTTGCAGGCGTTGAATTACCGAAAAACTTAACAGTTTCTGCCGATCTTGGCGCCACCTTAACAGCAGTACAAGATGTCTTAATTGCAGTACCAAGCCATGCAGTTAAGTCGTTGCTAGTCTCATGCAAGCCATTATTTGCTAACGATGTTCGTATCATTTGCGCGACTAAAGGTTTAGAACCCCAGCAGCATAATTTTATTCATCAAATCGTGGCTAACGCATTAGGTGAGCAAGTGCCTTATGCAATTTTGTCAGGGCCAACATTTGCTAAAGAAATTGTTGCTGGTTATCCCACCGCGGCAAGCTTAGCCAGTAAGTCTGCCGAATTTTGTCAGCACGCAATCACCCGTTTAGCGACGAAATTTTTCCGCATATATTCAAGTACAGATGTTATTGGGGTTGAATTAGGAGGGGTTGTAAAAAACGTTTTAGCGATCGCCGCTGGGATTATTGATGGCTTAGGTTTTGGCGCGAATACGCGTGCAGCATTGATCACCCGCAGCTTAATTGAAATGATGCGTTTAGGTGAAGCGTTAGGGTGTCAGCCACAAACGTTAATGGGCTTGTCAGGCTTAGGTGATCTCGTGTTAACGTGCACTGACAACCAATCACGCAATCGGCGTTTTGGTTTAGCGATCGGGCGCGGTGAAACATTGGATACAGCGGTACAAGCGATAGGGCAAGTGGTAGAAGGTCAGCGCAATGCAGCGGAAGTGCGGGCTTTAGCGCAACAACATCAAATTGATATGCCCATAGTCGAACAAGTTTACCAAATCCTGTATGCAAACAAAAAACCTCTTGATGCAGTACACACTTTGCTTGAGCGTGCGCTGACAACGGAATTTTAACATTTAAGTTTAACGGATCTTAAAACCTAATTGTCGCCAAGCTTCATAAGCAATCACAGCAACGGCATTCGATAAATTTAAACTACGGCTAGTAGGTTGCATAGGAATTCGTAATACGTGTTCTTTTGGCAGTGCTGTTAAGATCTCCATAGGTAATCCACGAGTTTCAGGGCCAAATAATAATACATCATTAGCTGCAAAGGTTGGAGCTGTATAACATTGTTTACCTTTAGTTGAGCAGGCAAAAATTCGTGAGGGTTGGATTACATTAAGAAATGCTTGATAACTATCATGCAATTTAACTTGAGCCCATTCATGATAATCAAGCCCGGCGCGTCGTAAACGCTTATCATCTAATTCAAATCCTAACGGTTTAATGCAGTGTAATTGCGCGCCTATGTTGGCACATAAGCGAATAATATTGCCAGTGTTTGGCGGGATCTCAGGTTGATAAAGCGCTATTCGGATCATATTAGCAATTAAGTTTTATTGGACATCATAACGAAGCGGTTTGATTTCATGCGTTGGTTTATCTTCATGAATATTTTGTTTGAGATCCTGATAGGTGTTCTCATGATGTTTGGCTTCGGGTTCAGGCGCAACGTAAGGATCTTCTTCATCTTGTGGTAAACGAGTTTGTACGGGTTGCGCACTGATGTAAGGATCTTCTTCATTAGCATTATTAACCGGTGTATTCTCGTTAAGATACGGATCAACTAAAGTTTCATTGCGTTTAATTAAATAATTACGACGTTGCAAAAATGCATTGCGTTCAAATGTGTAAGGATCAAGTGCGGCTGATTGAAAGACATTATCAAAGCGTAATAGTTGCGCGCGCTGATTAACAACATCAACACCTATAAGTCCAACTCTCAGGAGATAAGGTTCGATGTAAGTCCAAACACTAAAGAGGAAAAAGTTAAATGGCAGAGCAATAGTATCACGCACCGTGCTAGGGCCCAGAAATGGTAGCATTACAAAAGCGGATTTTTTATAACCCCATGCCGCTAAAGTTAGACCAAAGTCTTCGCTATTTGGTTTTAAACCAATTTTACTGCCGACATCGATAAAACCACCGACGCCAATAGTTGAATTGACCAGCAAGCGCCAAGTATCAGACGTTGCTTGGTAGGGGTGAGCTTGTAATAAATCATTGATAATAGTTGGCACCATATTAATATTATTAAAAAAATTGGCGATCCCAGTGCGCATAAAGTTAGGAAGTACTCCTTGATATACTTTAGCTACAGGTTTGAGCACAGCTTTATCAAGATGGTGGTTAAGCTTATAAACATGCCGATTATAATTCATGAAAGGATCTTGTTGTGGTTGACAATAACCCACCGCAGCATAGCAAATGCTAAATATTAGCACAAAAAATGTAACGATACGGTGAGATTTTATTGATGTCATGATAACTATGTTCGCATCAGCTTAAATTTATGATATCTAAAAAACTTTTTAACAGTTGCACAGTCAGAAGTCAAGCAAAAGCCGATGGAAGCTTGACAAAGTAGAAGTGAACTTTCAAGATGCTGCTTCTATGTATAAGCAGACAGGAGACAGATGATGATAGATAGAGATAAAGCTTGGAAATTCGCTAATGAATGGCTTGATGCTTGGAATAAGCATGATGTGAATGCCATTATGGAGCATTATGATGATGCAATCGTTTTTTGTTCGCCAATTGTGCAAAATGTTTTGGGCGATCCGAAAGGTGTTGTCTCTGGCATTAATGATCTGCGCGATTATTTTTCTCGCCAATTAAAGAAATTTGATACTTTGCATTTTCAGTTACTCGACGTATTTACTTCACCACAAAGTATTGTGTTGTACTATAAAATTAATCGGGGATTACTTGCTGCAGAGGTTATGTTACTAAATAACGATATGAAAGCGACCCATGTGTATGCGAATTACGATAAAAGCAATGTTGGTTAACATAGATTAATACAATTATTGATTCAATCTATTAGCACGTTTGCGTTCATGCTCTTTCAAATGTTTTTTACGCAGCCGTAAATGATGTGGTGTGATCTCAACAAGTTCATCGGCAGCAATAAATTCTAACGCACGTTCTAATGAAAAGCGGACTGGCGGCGTTAAAATGATGTTTTCATCAGTGCCTGCAGCACGAATGTTAGTAAGCTGTTTGGCTTTTGATACGTTAACCACGAGGTCATTATCGCGTGAATGGATCCCAACCAGCATGCCTTCATAAACTTCGGTTTGTGGATCAATAATCATTTTGCCACGTGCTTGCAAGTTCCATAATGCATAAGCAACGGCTTTACCAGCAGCATTTGCGATCATGACACCGTTTTTACGTTCTGCTAATTTGCTGGTGATCAAGGGGCCGTAATGATCAAACACATGATGCAGTAAGCCAGTGCCAGATGTTGCGGTTAAAAATTCAGTGTGAAACCCAAATAAGCCGCGTGTTGGGATCATGTAATCAAGCCTAATGCGACCACTGCCGTCATTGGTAATGTTGCTGAGTTCTGCCTTGCGCGTGGCTAAATTTTCCATGATGGCACCTTGATGCTGATCATCAAGATCTAACGTTAGAATTTCATAAGGTTCTTTAAGTTCGCCATCGATTTCTTTAACGATCACTTCAGGGCGCGATACCGCAAGTTCATAACCTTCACGGCGCATGGTTTCTAATAGAATTGATAAGTGTAATTCACCGCGACCTGACACACGGAACTTATCAGGATCATCAGTGTCTTCAACTCGCAAAGCAACGTTGTGAATTAATTCTTGATCGAGACGCTCACGTAATTTACGGCTTGTAATGTATTTACCATCTTTGCCGGCAAACGGTGAATCATTAACTTGAAAAGTCATGTTAATTGTTGGCTCATCGACACTTAATGCGGGTAATGCTTCAACTTGTGTAGGCGCACAAATGGTGTCGGATACGTTGAGATTATCGATGCCGGTGATAGCGATGATATCACCAGCTTGCGCAGTGTCGAGGGCAATTCGTTCTAAGCCTAATGGTCCTAGTACTTGCATGATTTTACCATTACGCGTTTTGCCATGACGATCGATCACAGTTACTGGCATGTTAGGTTTGATGGTGCCACGACTAACGCGACCAATACCAATGCTGCCGACATAGCTTGAATAATCAAGCACACTGATCTGCATTTGCAATGGACCGTTAACGTCGACATTAGGTGGTGGCACTCGGTCGATGATGGTTTGCAGTAATGATGTCATGTCATCACCATGAGGTTCACCGGTGAAATTCGCGTAACCTTTAATGGCTGAAGCATAAACGATCGGAAAATCAAGTTGTTCATCCGTCGCACCTAATTGATCAAACAGATCAAAAACTTGATTAATCACCCAATCGGGACGTGCATTATCACGATCAATTTTATTGACAACCACAATTGGTTTTAAACCTTGGGCGAACGCTTTTTGAGTAACAAAACGAGTTTGTGGCATCGGGCCTTCAACGGCGTCTACCAATAACAAGACTGAATCAACCATCGATAATACGCGCTCAACTTCACCGCCAAAGTCAGCATGGCCAGGTGTGTCAACGATGTTGATATGATAATCGCCCCAGTTGATAGCCGTGTTTTTCGCGAGGATGGTGATCCCACGCTCACGCTCAAGATCATTGGTATCCATGATCCGCTCAGCCACTTGCGCATGCTTTTGCAAGGTATTGGTTTGCTGCAATAGTTTGTCGATCAAGGTTGTTTTACCGTGATCAACATGGGCAATAATCGCGATGTTACGTAGTTGTTTATTCATCATTTTCAATAAGTTAGTTAGCCAAACCAATAATTATACACTATTAATGCATTTTTTGCTGAGAAAAAGTTCAAAATTTATTAGCACGGAGCCATACAATAATTCAGGGTGATTTACAGAAAATTGGTGATTTTTTGCTATGGTTAAGGTAAAGACAATCACGAGGAGAATGGTTTTCTATGAAAAAGTTATTACTACAACCTACCTCAACCGCGCAGTGGCAAGCCTTGGTTAATGAAGCTGAAACTGCGTGTGCAGCTTATCTCGATCAAGATATCGAAAGCTATTTAGTCTTCACCTTAATGCGCTTTACCGATAAACCTGAAATTGTAAAAAGCATGTTAGGTATGGAATTTTTAGAAGGCGTTGATGCACTTGGTCCGCAGCAGCATGAATTATTACGTGATGTTGGTGATAAGTGTTTACTGTATTCAGGATTATTTCCCGAGCATGCACAAAAACGTCGCGTAAGCGTGGATTATTTTGTGGATGTTGGACAAAGCGCTTATGGTGTTTTAACAGAATTGCCAGAAAAAATTTGGCGAGGGCCGTATCCGGCATTATGTAAACGTTTCGTGTCAATGATGGATGTTTTACAAACCATGCGCGATATTGACAATCCAGAAGCAAATTTGCTGGAGCCACTAATGGCAGCAGAGTTGTGGCAAGCGACAGGAAGTCAGCGAGCATTGCGATGTTTGCGCCATTATAGTCAAGATGAATCCGTCATAGTGCCAAGGCATGTATCATCGAAACGCTTAAATTAATCATCCTATCACTGTGACGAATAAAATGACGCAGTTTTGTCATTGCGAGGAACTTGTTCCGAAGCAATCCAGAACTTAAATAATGCTGCTAAAGTAAGTTATTTTAATTTAGAGCAGATTAAGGTATCCTGGCGTTGTTATGTTTAACTATCAAAAAATTATCACGATTACTCCTGAACGTTTAGGTGATACCTTATTCTGTACTCCGGCGTTACGGTTATTAAAATCTGCGCATGATAATGTGCAATTAGATGTGATCGCTGCTTCAGCGCTATCGGCGAGTGTGTTGGTTAATAATCCGAGCGTTAATCGAGTGTTGGTAGCACCGTCACAAGAAACATTGCAAGCATTGATTGGGTATTATGATCTTGGGATCAATCTACATGATAGCGACATCGCCCGCGATTACTTTGCTAAGCTAAATGTGGATGTTGTGCATTTGCCAAAATTACAAATGGACATGCACCGTGCAGAAGAATTATTACAATTTGTTGGTTCCGTGATTGAGCGTGATATTAGTCATTTTGATCGACAATATAACTTGGCTCCTAAAGCTGAGGATGTCGCAGTTATTGATGATGTCTTAAGGGAGCATGGGGTTGATCACGAATCTGATAAATTAATTGGTTTGCATTTAGGTTGTCATGGCTTAGCTAGAAAGCATACCCGGATCTGGTGTCGTAGCAAACATCGCAAAGCATGGCCAATAAAAAAATTTATCACCTTAGCGCAGCGTTTAATGGCTACTGATCCGCATATTCGCATGGTGATCACTGGTTCAAAAGAAGAAGCGTCGTTAGGTGAAAAGTTTATGCGTAAATGTCCGCGTGCAATTAATTTAATTAATCGCACGTCAATTTTGCAACTGGCAGCATTGATGAAAAAATTAAAATGCTATGTGGTTGCTGATACTGGTGCATTACACGTTGCTTGTGCTACAGATGTGAATTTAATAACTATGTTCGGTGAGACATCAGCAACGCGCACCGGCCCTTATCCACTACAAGCCAATCGGGTAGTATTACAAGAGCCAGTGCTAGCAAAACTATCTGTCGATAACGTTTTTCAGCATGTTATCCAAGTTCTGTAGGCATCCATGAGTCGTGTTGCCTAAGAGAAATCGGTTAGGTTAATTAAAAAAACCAGCGTACGCTGTTAATTCTTGAATTTAAATTAGGATTTTAAAGTATACGCGAGGCTTTATGCTCTAAGTTGTCTGGCACTATTAACGGGAGAAATTTGGCGTGTCTGTTGATGTAGGCTGTCTGCTGAGTGGCTCTCATCTTTGGTATTCCACAAAGTGTTATTATTAGTAGTTGTATGAAAATGATGAACAGGTTTAGGCTTTTTTGGCTTCTCAATTAATTGAATCAAGCGAGGCAACATCGAGCTATTTTTATTTAAGTCTGCTCCAGTGAATGATGGTAATGGCGCCTTCACTACTTCAGGAGTACTAACTTGTAACCTTGGTGGCGTTGTTACCGCTTTGTGTTTTCTTGTGAATAAAAGTTTCATTAAACCTTTAAATAGTTTACTAAGCCAGCTAGAAGACTTTTTATGAATTGCTTTAGTTGATTGACGATCTTGCTTAGCAGGTTGCGATGTTTTTCTGTTTCGTGAATGTATTTCGGGATTATTGTCTACTAAGGTGTTTCTAAGGCGCATCGCGAAAAAATCAATTCTATCGGGCATACCCATAAAATTTGTAATTCTGCCATCTTTATTTACATGATATTGATAAATATAGAAAGAAGAGTTTTTCGCTGTTTGTGTAGGGTCGTTTGGATGCTTAACCTTGCTGACTAGTAAAATTGTAGGTACGCTATGGCTTTTTATAAAAGGCCCTGGAATTAACACAAAGTTCTCGGTAGCTTTATTTTTTAATTCTGTTACTGCTGCTTTGATAGAACGTAAATCTTTTCTAAGGATATCGTCGTATGTGCCATAATGGAAACTAGCATTATGTATTAGCCGTTCGTATGAAGATTTAAATTCTTTTTTAAATTCTGGCATATTACATACCTCGATGTATTGCTTAGCGTAACGTGTTCCCAATATCCTTAAATATCTAGCGAATGTCCATTTATCAACCATTCTACTATAGGTGAAATATTTTTAATCATCAAGGGGGTTTGTGGAAACTAACTGTTTCTATAGGGATACGACGCTATTTTACTGATTTTACAGGGATTTATTCCTAAATAATGTCGCTATTCAGGAGTGAATTCCGTAATAGTTAGAGAAATACGGAGTGAACTCCGAAATAGTTAGCATTGAATAGGGTTTTGAAAGAGCTCTGCCAAGTCGCAATTGTGTGACAGTCCGATCAAAAATTGCTATAATCACTCGATTTTTCAATAACCTGAACATTTGGAACACAGTTATTATGAATTTGCATGAATATCAAGCTAAAGATTTATTTGCGCAATTTTCCATTCCAGTACCAACCGGCGGAGTGGTGTGGAATGCCGAAGATGCGCTAAACATTATTCGTGAACTCAACACTGATCGTTGGGTGGTAAAAGCACAAGTCCACGCTGGTGGCCGCGGTAAAGCGGGCGGGGTGCGCTTAGTGTCAAATAAGGAAGAACTCGAAGCAGCAGCCAAGGATTTATTAGGTAAACGCTTAGTAACATATCAAACCGATGAGCGTGGTCAGCCAGTCAATCAATTATTAATTGAAGAAACATGTAATATTGATCGCGAATTATATCTTGGCGCGGTTGTTGATCGTTCACAGCAACGTATTGTGTTTATGGCTTCGACTGAAGGCGGGGTGGAAATTGAAAAAGTTGCTGAAGAAACCCCAGAAAAGATTGTTAAAGTAGTCGTTGATCCGCTTGTCGGCATTCAGCCTTTTCAATGTCGTGAAGTAGCCTTTAAATTAAATTTAAGTGGCGCGCAGGTCAAACAATTTACTCAAATCATGATGAATTTAAGCGACATGTTTACATCATGTGATTTAAGTTTATTAGAAGTTAATCCATTAGTTGTGACTAAAGAAGGCCAGCTAGTTTGTCTCGATGGTAAAATCAATGTTGATGATAATGCGTTATATCGCCAAAATAAAATTCGTGAGATGCGTGATGCAACCCAAGAAGATGAACGCGAAAATCGCGCACGTGATTGGGAATTAAATTATATCGCTTTAGATGGTGATATTGGCTGCATGGTCAATGGCGCAGGCTTGGCAATGGCAACGATGGATTTAGTCAAATTACATGGCGGTAGCCCGGCAAACTTTTTAGATGTTGGCGGCGGTGCAACTAAAGAACGCGTTACCGAAGCATTTAAAATTATTCTTTCCGATGAAAATGTTAAAGGTATTTTAGTCAATATCTTCGGTGGCATTGTTCGTTGTGATTTAATTGCAGACGGTATTATCGGCGCAGTTGCTGAAGTTGAAATGAATGTGCCTGTCGTTGTGCGTTTAGAAGGTAATAATGCTGAATTAGGCGCGAAAAAATTAAATGAAAGCGGGTTAAATATTATTGCCGCAAAAAGTTTAACGGATGCTGCAGAACAAATCGTCGCAGCTGTGAGGAAATAACCATGAGTGTATTAATTAATAAAGCAACTAAAGTAATTTGTCAGGGATTTACTGGAAAACAAGGGACTTTTCATTCACAGCAAGCAATTGAATACGGTACTAACATGGTTGGTGGGGTAACTCCAGGCAAAGGTGGGCAAAAGCATCTAGATCTACCAGTGTTTAATACCGTGCGTGAAGCTGTCGAGGCAACTGGTGCGGATGCCAGTGTTATTTACGTGCCAGCACCATTTTGTAAAGATTCTATTATTGAAGCTGCTGATGCGGGTATTCGTTTAATTGTATGTATCACTGAAGGTATTCCAACGTTAGATATGTTAGACGCAAAATATTACATCGATAAAAATACTGATGCACGTTTAATTGGACCAAACTGTCCAGGAGTGATCACGCCTGGTGAATGTAAAATTGGGATCATGCCAGGTCATATTCATAAGCCAGGTAAAGTTGGTATTGTATCGCGTTCGGGAACATTAACTTATGAAGCCGTGAAACAAACCACTGATTTAGGTTTTGGGCAAAGTACCTGTATCGGTATTGGTGGTGATCCAATTCCAGGTACTAGCTTTATCGATGCATTAACCTTATTTGCAGATGATCCACAAACTGAAGCCATTGTGATGGTCGGTGAAATTGGTGGAACTGCCGAAGAAGAAGCTGCAGAGTTTATTAAAGATCATGTGAATAAACCGGTAGTATCTTATATTGCCGGCGTTACTGCTCCAGCTGGAAAGCGCATGGGCCATGCCGGCGCAATTATTTCTGGCGGTAAAGGTACGGCTGCTGAAAAATTTGCTGCGTTAGAAGCAGCTGGTGTGCATACGGTGAAAGCACCAACGGATATTGGCAAAGGTATCGCGGAAGTGACGGGCTGGTAATTTTTATCCTGCTCGTCATTGGAAATACGAACTTATCAAATGTGTCATTGAGAGACAGAAATTTTTTTGCGAATCTAGTTCTCTTCAACAATCTGCAAAGCTTCGGCGAACCACGGCGTGTATTTTTGTGGATTCTGTTGTAAGTCTTGTTTGAGTTCCGCAGGAGTTACCCAACGATAATCTTGTACTTCATCTTGATTGTAATCAATCTTATCCAGATCAACAAAACCAACTAACACATGATCCATTTCATTTTCGGTTAAACCATTACCGACATCGGCAGTATAATGAAATCGTCCCACTGGTTTTAACGATGTAGTAAAACCCATTTCTTCTTGTAATCGACGTTGACCCGCATCGGTAATACTTTCGCCTTCATAGGGGTGACTACAACACGTATTCGTCCACAAACCACCACAATGATATTTATCATGCTTACGTTGTTGCAACAGCACTTCAAGTTGATTGTTGCGTTTACGAAAAATAAATACCGAAAATGCCCGGTGCAGTTGCCCTTGTCGGTGAACTTCAAGTTTTTCACCAAGACCAATTTGATTGTCTTGTTCATCGACGAGAATGACTTGTTGGGCAGTGGTCATGCTTGGTTACCTTTGATTCGGTTTGTAGATTTTTCTCAAGTGTTAATACTAACGAGGATCTTCAGTAAGATCAATGATATGTCAATAATAAGACCAAAAAGTTTGTGTTATGGGGCCACCAATAACATTGCTATCAGTGGCCCCATAACACAAAAAATTGCTTTTTTAATCACAATTTATAAGGTCTCACTCAAATAAATTTCTATATTAGCAATATCATATATAACTTTAGGTATTAATGGGGTTCTGCCTTGCCGTCCTTTTTCTCCAGGCAATAATTTAACGAAACCGTAGTTTTCCAGAGTCCTTAACGTACGTAACAAGTTATTAGCTTTGCGTTTTGTGGGTTTTTCTAATTCTGCAATTGATTGTGGTTCCATATCAATAATTAAGCGTAATAAATGTTGATTTTTTTCTGAAAGCACATTTGCTAGCGATTTGATAGAGGTGAACCAAATTTTAGGTTCATTTTTTTTAGGACGATAATGGCCTTTGGCAATAGCAATAGTACGTTGCTTAAATTGCTCTAATGGCATAATCCCTAGTTTAATTTTTTTTGGTTTAAGCTTCATGATATTTCCTCTTTAATGTCTAGTATTATTTGGTCAACACTATCCCAAAAATCTTCAAGTAGTTTCGCAGCACTAACATAGTTGTAGGGTCTTCCTTTATCTTTATTATCTTTATGCCAATGATCATAAATACGCTGTGGTGCTACATGTTTTTTGCTTCGATATTCAATAGCATGAGCGTTATCAAACCCTAATATCCTTTCATTTGACTGGTTGTGTAGGCTCAATGAATACTTAATACCGTTGTGTCTATCAACCGCTTGTTTGATATCAAACTTAACCCATAATCCCAACACTTCGTCAATTAGAAGTCTAGTACCATCTAGCTCTAATAGATATTCGAGCATTATAGCATCTTTATGTTTCATAATTATATCATCTTGTGATAGGTTTGTAAAAGTTAAAATAATTTTTTATTTTTTCTATAGATGAAAACTAATATGATCTGATTGATAAAACAATATGACAAATTGTGAGTTATGTCTGTAGTGTATATAGAAATAATTTATTTAATGTCGAGTTGTAAGTTTTTCGTAAACGTTAATACTAGCGGGGATCACCAGCAGGATCAAAAAGGTACCATAAGCCAAACCAAAAGCGATGGAAGTGGCCATGGGAATTAAGAATTGTGCTTGTAGTGATCGTTCAAACAGCAGCGGGCTTAAGCCAGCAATGGTGGTGATCGACGTTAATATTACCGGCCGCATTCGTTGACAAGCCGCTTCACAAATGGTTTGTAGCACCTCGCCATCGTGTTTATGTTTCAAATCAACATAACGTAATACTAAAATAATCGAATCATTCACAATGATCCCGGTTAAACCTAAAACTCCAAATAGTGACAAGATATTAAGATTAAGTTGCATGATCACGTGCCCTAAAATAGCACCGGTGACACCTAACGGTATAGCAAGCATGACAATAAATGGAATTGCATACGATGAAAACGTCCACGCGAGAATAATATAAATTAAAAACAGGGCAATTGCCGCACCAATTTCCATATCAATTAATGTTAACTCTTGTTCTTCATTCTTACCTTCGAAATCGGTTTTAATGCCATATTTGCGTTCCAATTCAGGAATTGTTTGTTGTTTTAGTGAGTTAATAACTTTATTAGCATTAGTAATACGAGTATCAACTTCAGCAGACACATTAACACTCAATTGATTATCAGTATGACGCAGAATGTCGAATCCTGCTTGGCTTTGTAGTTGTACCACCGTGCCTAATGGCACTGTTTGCCCTTGGCTGGTAATAATGGGCAATTGTTGCAAGCTATTCAAGCTATCGCGTTCCGCGCGCGGCAACATCACGCGCACTTCAATTTCATCATTTGCTAAGTGATAGACTTGTGCTAATTTGCCACTGTATGCGGCACGCAATTGTTGGCCGACCTCATTAATCGTTAAACCCAATGCTTCACCTTCATGGGTTAATTTAAAAATTAATTGTTTTTGGCCGTAAGGTAAATTATCTTCAATGTCGCTGATCCCTTGATAGTTTTTTAGGGTGTTTTTTAATGAGTTAGCTGCTTGTTTTAACACCGCAGCATTGCTGCCACTTAAGCGAATATCTAAGTCTTTGCCGGGGATGCCAGCGCGACGTTGCACAATAGTAAAACGTTCAATACCTGGCGGCAAGGTAATTTTTTTGCGCCAGGTTTCAATAAAATCTTTATTACGAGTACGACGTTGATCCGGAGATAATAATTCAACATTCATGCTTGCATATTCTTCACCGCGACTTTTAAGCCCTGGATCATTAGAACTGCTTGAAGGAATTAAATTATAATAAGTAACTGTAGCGGCAATTATGTCTTTACCTTCTTTTTTACGTAATTGTGCTTCGGTAGCCATGAGTGTGGTATACAACTCATCAAGAAAATTGCGGATTTCTTTTTGTGGAGTCCCTGCTAAGAATTTAATATTAGTTTGTATAAGCCTTCCTTCAGGGTTAATAAAAAATGTAAAATTAATATGACCACTAACAATTAAACCAATCGCGAATAATAATATTGCTAATGCTAAACTGATGGTTGTCATATAATGTTGTGCGGCAAGTTTCACTGCTGGTCGAAAATATTGGTAATTAAAATGATTAAATTTACTATCAAACCATTCCCGAAAACGATTTTCTCGATGATGTTGTAATCTTGCTAGGCTATGACTTAAATGGCTGGGCAAAATCAAAAAACATTCGATGAGTGATGCAATGATCAAGCTAATAACAACTAAAGGGATGTCGCCGAGTAGCTTGCCAATGTAGGTTGTGATCAATGCTAAAGGAATAAAAGCGCTAATGGTTGTTAATGATGACGCCAACACCGGTTTTAACATTTTAGTCGCGCCAAAGATTGCAGCATCATCGGCCGCATCACCGCTTTGATATTTTGTGATGGTTTGTTCACTTACCACAATATTATCATCGACGACGATCCCAAAGCCCATGATGAAAGCAAACAAGCTGATCATATTGATGCTGCCACCAAACGCATAGAGCACGCCAAATGCCCCAAAAAATGCAATGGCAATGCCGACACACGCCCAAAAAGCAACGCGCGAATTAAGAAATAAAAACAAGATAATAATAATCAGAATTAACCCGGTTAAACCATTTTTTAATAATAAATTAATGCGTTCTTGAATGTGTTGCCAAACTTTATAATAAACTTGAATATTAACGCTTTTAGGCAAAGTTGGACGCGTGACTTTAAGCCATTGCTGTAAAACTTTGGCAGAATGCAACGCGTTAGTGGTTTCACTGCGGTAAAGTGTCATTTCCACAGCTGGATGACTATTAACAAATACTTTAACTTCATTTTCTCGTGGTTGACGTTCGATAATAGCAATATCACCGAGTCGTAACACGCGTCCATCTTGACCGGTTATGATCGGCAGTTTCTCGAATTCTTTAATACTACGACGTTGATCTAAGCTACGTAATTGCGTTGCAAATTGACCGCGACCGACGGTGCCCGCTGGTAAATCTTTACTGAGAGCTGCAACTTTATCGGCGATGTTAGTTAATGAGCGATTTAATTCAGCCAGGCGTGCCGATGGAATTTGAATTGCGATTTCTTCTTCAGGCAAGCCAGTAACGGTTACTTTAGCAATGCCACGATCAAGTAATTCACGTTCCATTTGATGAATGCGTGGGCGCAATTCTTTTAAGTTGGGTCCTGTTATAAGCAGCTTGGCAATGCGTTCGAAATTTTCAACTCGAGTGATTTGGGGTTCTTCAGAATCTTCCGGTAAATTACGTACTTGTGCGACACGTTCTTTGACTTGTTCTAATGCTAAGCTCATATCGGTGCCTTGCTTAAATTCTAAGGTAATATCAGCATCACCAACAGTTGCTTTAGATGACATTTTTTTTAAATGATCAACATTGCGTAATTCAAGTTCCAAGGGATTAATGATGGAACGTTCAACATCTTCAGCACTAGCACTTGGCCAAGGCACATTAATAGTGATCAGTTCAAGATGAAACGTTGGAAAAAATTGCGTATTGAGTTTGAGTAATGCAAACGTCCCAGCGATCAGGATCAGAAACATTAACAAATTACCCGCTACTTTATGGCGAGCAAAAAATGCAATCAGAAATCCTTTTCGCAAATGTTGCATATAGTAACCTAGATCATGGTTTAATAATTTGAATACTCAGTGCATGAATATCGCTTGTCATCATCTCGCCTAATGCATCATATACTAAACGATGGCACTGCACGGTGGATTTGTCTTTAAAAGCATCTGTGGCGATTTTTACCGTAAAGTGGCCTCCACCAGCCTGCGCGCCAGCATGGCCAATGTGTTGTGCGCTATCATCAATGATTTCCAAGCTAGATGGAGTAAGTGCTTGTTGTAAACGAGTTGTCATTTGATCAATACGTTGTTGCGCGATCGTCATTTGGTATTTCTCCTCGGTTGCTTGAGCTGATCATGACTAAGATGGCGTGCTAAATAAAATGCTTGGGCGATCACAAAGACTACCGTTAACCCCAACATGCCAAACAATTTAAAATTCACCCAAGTGTTAGTGTTGAAATGATAAACCACATAAAGATTTACCATTCCCATGATGACGAAAAAGCCCACCCAGCTAATATTAAGTCGTTTCCATATGATTGCAGGCAAATTAACATTGCTATCGAGTAAGCGTTGAGTGATATTCTTTTTACCGATATATTGACTCAATAGAAAAGCCAGCGCAAACAGCCAATTAATAGCAGTGGGTTTCCATTTTATGAACATTTCATCGTGAAGCAATAAAGTTGCGCCGCCGAGGATCAAAATAATAAAAAAAGTGATCACTTGCATATTTTCGAAACGTTTGTGCTTAAGCCAGGTATAGCCGACTTGAAAAAAAGACGCTACAATTGCGCTCGCCGTCGCCGCGTAAATCCCCAGCCATTTATATACCCCGAAGAAAATGATAATAGGAAGAAAGTCAGCTAAAAATTTCATTATTCGACAAGATCCATTATTTACCTAAAGAATGAGGTAAATTGTATCATGTTTTTGGCTCTGAAGTATAATAGTTGTATTATTAATACGATCAGTCAAATGGGATCTCGCTATCAACCTTCGATTGCTGATAAATGTCAGACATTTCATCATAACACGTCTTCAATTGTTCAACTCGCTCAGTAAAACCCTGCTTAGTTTGGTGATCACAATCAGCAATCATTGTTACTAAATTATGGCTTTCCCAATAATAATTCTTATGAGCATACTGTCCATGATCACATTTAAAGACTTCTTTTAATATTTTTAGATCATGCGCGATATTGAATGAATCACGCGAGTCTGTATAACTAAAGAGGTAATAGAAATTATCATAACCCCCCCAGGTAATTGCTGATAAACAAAGCGGGCAAGGTTCATGGGTCGCAAAGAAAAGACAATCTTGTGGGGCTGGCCTTTGGGATTTTGGCAACTCATAAAGTTTTTTAAGAGTATGAATTTCACCGTGCCATAAAGGGTTTTCTATTTCATTGTTAGTCGCTGCAATCACTAACGACAGATCATCTTTACGCAAAATCGCGGCGCCAAAAACTTTATTGCCTTTACGCACACCTTGTTGAGTTAAAGGCACAATATCCTTCTCAGTAACTTCTAAGATCCGATCAATAATTTTTACACTTTGTTCATTCATGTTTAAGTCTCCTTATTTTTGGGATCTTTAAGCCATAAGCTGCAGATCCAGCCGATGGCAAGAATGATCACTAATGGTGTTAATGCTATTTTAAAGTGGCTAATAGTGGTGAATTGTGTTAAATGTTTGGTGTGTCCAAGAATGTCACCGATTAAAAATTGTAAGCAAGCACTTAGTAAATACGCAATCATAGTCATAAATCCAAACCCTGTACCTTGTAAATCATCAGTAATGTTTTGTTCTACTAATGGAAAACCAAGCACGGCGCCACCGAAGCAAAAACCTAATAATAGTAATAAAATGAAAGTAACCGCAGTAGGAAATACTGGACCGTAAACTAAAATTATCGTTAAAACTAGCATGCCAGTAATATAAAATTTTGCAACTATGGCACGACATTTTAAATGATCGGCTATCCAACCTGAGCATAATGCACCAATAGCACCACCTAATGGGAACATAGCATTTAGCGAGGCAGCAGTTTGCAAAGTGTGTCTGTAAGCAATTTGAGTCGGCACATTCCAGAGATCAGCGAGTGCCAATAAGGCGCCAAAACCAGTACTGAAATAAATTACACTTAAGCGAAATTGCGGGATTTTTATTAGTTTACTTAAGGCAGTTATAAAACTGACTTTATGCTCAGTTATGGATTTACGATCAGATCTGCTGCGAATAATTAGAAACATTAACACGGCTATTATAAGCGCGATGATGCTAAAGCTTCCAATAATAATACGAAAATTTACTAATGCGCCCGCCAATACCATGATAAAGATAATAACTGCAACAATGATATTCGATGACATTTCAGTGATCCCAGCCATCAAGCAAAAACGATCTGCAGGAAACCACATGTTAGCTAAATATATTGTGCCAACATAAGCTGTCGATAAGCCTGCGCCAATTAATATTTGCGCGCCAACAGCGAAACCAAAGCCATTGGCAGTAGCCAGCAAAATGAGGCCTGATGATGCTATAATAGCCGAACCAGTCATAGTGTAACGCGGCCCAAGAAAATCAATCAGGCGCCCGGCTAACAATTGCGCAAAACCATAACAAAGAAAAAATACTCCGCCTAAAAAGCCTAATTGCGTGCTGCTAAGATGTAATTGTTTTGCAATATTAGGCGATAAGATGCCGAAGAGTAATGCTACGGAAACGCTGATAATAAAGTATAAATCACCCATTCCCCAGATACTAAAGGGTTTGATTTTAGAAAATAAGTGATTAGGTTTGTCCATATCTACTATAATAAGTCATGAGTCAATTATTCCATATACATCCTGATGATCCACAACAACGCTTGCTCAGTCAAGCAGCTAAGATCATCCATAATGGTGGGGTTATTGTGTATCCTACCGATTCCGCATACGCGCTTGGCTGTCATATTGGTGATAAAGATGCACTTACTAGAATTCGCCAGCTCCGCGAGCTTGATAAAACTCATCATTTTACCTTGGTGTGCCGAGATTTATCGGAACTTGCAACGTATGCACGCGTTGAAGAAAATCGCGTGTTTCGGATCTTAAAGCGTTATACGCCTGGGCCTTATACATTTTTACTGCGAGCAACAAGAGAAGTGCCCAAACGTTTATTGCACACCAAGCGTAAAACCATTGGGCTGCGAGTGCCAAATCATGTGGTTACCCAAAAGTTGTTAGAAACCTTAAACGAGCCATTGATGAGTACCACATTAATTTTTCCTACTGAAATTGACCCCATTAATGATATGGACGAAATTCAAGCTAGATTAAATGATCGAGTTGATTTGATCATCGATGCCGGTTATTGCGATATTGAGCCAACCACAGTGATTGATTTGATCAGTGAGCCGCCACAGATCTTGCGTCAAGGCAAAGGAATAGCTCAGCTTTGAGTTGTTAGATGCAGGCTAAATAATTAATTTAGAGCATAATTTGCACTATTTATTGAATCTAGTTCATGTTATTATGTCATAGCATTTTATTTTTAGAGAAGATTTAATTTAATAACTATGACCACAGAAGCAGTAGAGCAAACTGAGAACACAACTCCAGCGCCGATTGCGGTTGTGCAAGGTGAAAACGTCACCACCTTGCCACAAGATCTTTATATCCCGCCAGATGCGCTAGAAGTGATCTTAGAAACATTTGAAGGCCCATTGGATTTATTGTTGTATTTAATTCGTCGGCAAAATTTAGATATTCTTGATATCCCGGTGGCAGAAATTACTCGTCAATACATGGATTACATCGAGCTAATGAAACATTTGCGGTTGGAATTAGCCGGCGAATATTTAGTGATGGCGGCGATTTTAGCAGAGATTAAATCGCGGATGTTATTGCCCCGACACACTGAAGATGAAACCTTAGAAGATGATCCACGTGCGGAATTAATTCGTCGCTTGCAAGAATATGAACGTTTCAAACAAGTGGCAGAAGATATTGAAGTATTGCCGCGAGTAGGGCGCGATATTTATTTAACAAAAGCAGAGCCACCCGAACTTGAAGAGCAGCGTCCATTACCCGAATTAACTTTAAAAGAATTAGTGTTAGCGTTTAAAGATATCATGGCGCGAGTAGCGCATACCAAACATCATCACATTCAACGTGAACCTTTATCTATTCGTGAACGAATGTCAATTATTCTGTCGCACTTGAGTAATAGTGATAAAGAGTTTGTTGAATTTAGTGATTGTTTTACCTTGGAAGAAGGGCGCCAAGGTGTTGTCGTGAGTTTTATTGCGATTTTAGAATTGCTTAAACAAGCCTTAATTGAGATTGTGCAAGCAGAGCCATTTCAACAAATTCATATTCGAGCAGCCTAGAGGTAAAAAAAAATTTATGGAAATGAATCGATTAAAGCAAATTATTGAAGCTGCAGTATTAGCGGCAGATGAACCATTAACATTAGATAAAATGTTAGGCTTGTTTTCGCGCGATGACAACATGAATAAAGATCAGTTGCGTGCAGCCATTACTGAGTTGCAAGCTGATTTCGCTGATCGTGGCATACATCTTAAAGAAGTCGCTAGTGGGTATCGGTTTCAAGTTAATAATGATTTGACGCCGTGGATTAAACACTTATGGCATGAAAAGCCAGCGCGTTATTCACGAGCTGCATTAGAAACTTTAGCATTAATTGCTTATCGTCAACCTATCACCCGCGGTGAAATTGAAGACGTGCGTGGTGTGGTAGTCAGCACCAATATCATTCGCATGTTGATCGAGCATGAGTGGATTAAAGTGGTTGGGCATCGTGATGTACCAGGTCGACCAAGCTTATATGCCACCACGAAGAAATTTCTTGATGCCTTTAATTTAAAAACCTTAGCAGAATTGCCAAGTTTGCCTGAAATTAAAGATATGGATCAATTAGCAGAAGCTGTGGAAGCTTCCTTCGACGACACAACAACACCACAACAATTCGAATTAGCTGAAACCGATCCTGATGTTGCAGCAGAAACACCAGCCGAAGATCTTGTAGTGCATGAACAAGAGTGAAAAATTACAAAAAGTATTAGCACGTGCAGGCATTGGTTCGCGTCGCGAAATTGAAACTTGGATAAGCGCAGGCAAAATCATCGTTAACAATCAAACTGCTCACTTAGGGCAGCGCGTATTACCTACCGATAAAATTAAAGTCAATGGTCGCATGATAGCAGTCGCAAAGTCTGCTGCGAGTAAACCACGCGTGTTGTTATATTACAAACCTGCGGGTGAAGTGTGCACTCGGCATGATGAAGCTTCTCGTGATACAGTGTTTACACGGTTACCACGATTGCATAATGGGCGTTGGGTAATGGTAGGGCGTTTAGATATCAATACTATGGGTTTATTACTATTTACTAATCATGGTGAACTTGCGCATCGATTAATGCATCCTAGTTATGAAATTGAACGTGAGTATGCTGTAAGAGTGTTTGGTAAGGTTGAACCTATAATCCTCAAACGATTGCAACAAGGTGTCATGTTAGATGATGGTGAAGCTAAGTTTGATAAGATCATCGACGCCGGTGGCACTGGCATGAATCACTGGTTCCACGTTATTTTACGTGAAGGCCGCAATCGAGAGGTTCGTAGATTGTGGGAGTCACAAGGGATCAAAGTAAGTCGATTGACGCGTGTGCGTTTTGCCAATATCATGTTACCACGATCATTGCGTCAAGGCCGCTATTTGGAGTTGTCACCTTCAGAAATTAGTGCGCTCAGTAAAATGGTTGGTTTATAATAACCGTGACATGTAGCTTGATTCAACGTCATTGCGAGGAGTGTGACGACGAAGCAATCCAGAGAGTGGAATAGGTATATGATTATGCATGCTAACAAAATAAAGACCTCTAAAAATCTTTTAGCGACAATCCAAGTGGCGGTCGGCGCCATCATTATTAGTTTTTCTGCTGTGTTTGTTAAGCTATCACAAGTGGGGCCAATGGCATCTGGGTTTTATCGCATGTTTTTTGGCGCACTTGGTTTATTTATTATAGCGCTGCTAACGCGGCAAAAATTATGGGGCGGTGCTGCTTCATTAATTGTAGTTGGATTTGGTGGGATTTTTTTTGCTTTTGATATTATCTGCTGGCATTTAAGCATTGAAAGCGTTGGTCCAGGCATGGCAACGATCCTTGGTAATTTTCAAGTGTTTATTTTAGCTGCCATCGGAGTGTTATTTTACGGCGACCGTTTTTCGCGTAAAAGTTTATGGGCATTTCCGTTGGTGGTTATTGGTATGTTTTTATTAGTTGGCCGTGAATGGTTACAATTATCAAGTTATTATCATATTGGCATTTATTTCGGTCTGGCAACCGCAGTTTTTTATGGGCTTTACACTTTAACTTTACGTCAGTCACAAATGTTGATTAAAAGCCTAACGTCGACTACCAGCCTTATGTATATTTGTGCGATGGCAGCAATCGTAAGTGCCATCGTAACCGTATTTAGCCATGAAAGTTTTCATATTCCTGATCTTGCTAATTGGGGTTACATGCTAGCCTATGGTTTTTTTGGGCAAGTATTAGGATGGTTATTAATTTCTAAGGGTTTGCCTAATATTTCGTTATCGTTAGCTGGTTTTTTATTATTATTACAACCTAGTTTGTCATTTGTTTGGGATGTTACAATTTTCAAACGTCCAACTCCGATGGTTGAAATCATCGGGGCACTTATTACTTTAACCGCAATTTATCTAACGACGCGCGGCCAAGCAAGTTCTTGAACGCTTGCTGTCATTGCGAGAAGCTCTGCAATGACGGCGTATGTGCTTATTCCGTCATCCCGCCGCGGCTTGACCGCGGGATCCAGCCTTAATAGCATTCACAATGATTTGTTTACTAGCAACTGGCATCTTCAGCGGCGATGCATTTTTAGTAAAATCAACTTTATTCAGATCAATCGCCTGCAGAGTACTATTGTTATAAGAAGTAAAATACAAAATGTGATGCTTCAAATCCTTAAACACTGTCCACTGAGTGGTTTCTGTATCATTAGCAGTGCTAGTACCTTTTTCACCGCGAACTAAACCACGAGGAATATCGACGGTGTTAATGATATGTTTAGCAAGGATAAGAGCACCCATGGCATCATCCACCGGTAAAGCAGTTTTCGTAAGCCAAGCCATTTTAACAAAGCGTGATGGCGGAGAGGTATCGCCAGGCAAACCAACCATACCTGAACCTTGCCCAGTACCAGAATATGTATAGCCATCAACGTTAATGGTTTTAGGAGAATACGGTGATAAGTTAGCAAAGTTTTTTAAATTAGTCATTTGCCACGGGAAAAGTGGAGAATTAGTAAGAATACCTAGTTTATCATCGTATACTTGCATTTTACCTTTAGCGAATTCAATCACAATGCTATTGCCTTGTTGATCAGTAACAATAACATGTACTGGAAATACAATATTATTTTGACCCGCAACAGTTAATGGTTTTGCATAAACGATAACATTTTTTAAAGCTGCTTTAAGATCTGCAACGCTACTAAAATTACCTAAAATCCAATCGGCAAAATTAGTATACGGAATTGAGTGATTCTCTTTGCCTTGTGGCACTGTAGGATACTGAGTATAGCCCGGCAAATAAAGATAACCTAATGATAAACCTTTTTCATTCATGCCATCACAAGGGTAACCTAGATTAAAATAATCCAAAAATAAGTAACCATATTTTGACGTCCAACCCATTCCTGGTTTGCCATTAGGGGCAGTGGTTTTAAAAACTTTGTCACGCGGAGATGAAATAATGTTTGATTGTAGATCAGGGCCAAATTCCAAAGTGCGCCCCACCATCACCGTGCCATCATTGGCTGTGATAGTGATGTCGGTACAAGCAATCGCCGTCGATATCGAATAATTAAATAAAATTATGGCTAAAATAATTATAAATTTGGATATAAAATTTCTCATAATTCACTCATTCCCTTGATAGATAAAATTAATCCTAGTTCACTCGTTCAACAGAAATATCTTAATGCTAAATCGAATGGATGTAAACCCGCCATGCCCGCCACAGTTTGCGCAATGGAGTTAGTGTGGTGTAGTGTTTAAAAACTTGAAAGTTTTCATCATGTATTAATTGAAGAATATCTTTATGTAAATTAGCAAGAATGATCATGCTGCGCTGATCATGTCTATCTTCTGGCGCGATTTGTGTCATAGCTTGTTCATAGATTTTAAGAGCTTGTTTGCTATGATACTGTAACAGTTTAATGATTTTTGTTTGATTATTTTGGGCGTCAGGATTGCATAACATTTCTGGTGTTAACGCAAATAAATCTAACCACTCTAGTGGCAAATATAGATTGCCTTGATGTAAGTCGCGTCGTAAATTACGCACCACACTTACCATTTTTAAAAAAGTGCCGATGTCACGATTAAAACGTAGGGTTTGCGGTTGCTGATAACCGCAGATCTCACCGGCTAGTAAATAAATGGGACTGTAACGTTGATGACAATGATATTCTAATTCATTAAATGTGGCGAAAGAATGTAAGTTGATGCTTGCAACAGTGCCAGCGATAACACTTTGCCATAATTCTTTTGTTAGTTTTTGTTTATGTTTATGTTGCTCGATCGCAGCTTGCAAGGCTTTAGTTACAGGATGTTGAGGCTTGCCTTGATACAGATTATCAATTTCATTATGCCACCATTGTAATTTAATTTTTGCTAATTCAGGATCATGGCATGTAGTTGGTATACTATCAATTTCACGAAAAAACGCATGTAACGCAGTAAGATTATTTCTTGCTGTAGCTGGCGCAAATCGCAAGCTATAATAAATGCTCGTACCTTTAATTAACTTTTGTTGACAATATTGCTCAGGTGTCATGGCAAGTTTCCAACAATGCTTTAAGTTGATAAAGTTGGCTTAAAGCTTGTTTGGGTGTTAACTCATCGGGGTTGATGTTTGCTAATGCTTCAGTAAGAGGATGTGGGTTGTTAATTGTTGTTTGCATTGCGCTTGGTGCAGCTAAGTCAACAGACGTTTCTATCGATTTGTTTTCTAATTGCGTCAGTTTATGTTTAGCGTGTTTAATCACTTCACGCGGCACCCCAGCAAGTTGCGCTACATGCAAGCCATAACTGCGACTTGCAGGGCCATCAGTTACAGTATGTAAAAATGTGATGCTATCACCATGCTCGATCGCTTCGACATGCACGTTTTTAATATTGTTATGCAATTGTGGCAATTGCGTTAATTCAAAATAATGTGTTGCAAATAAAGTAAACGCGTTAATTTTAGTTGCTAAGTATTCCGCACAAGCCCACGCTAAGGCTAAGCCATCAAACGTGCTAGTGCCGCGACCGATCTCATCCATTAATACTAAACTTTGGGCAGTTGCATTATGTAATATATTGGCGGTTTCAGTCATTTCTACCATAAACGTTGAGCGGCCACTAGTGAGATCATCAGCGGCACCAATGCGCGTGAAAATTTGATCGATCGGCCCAATGCTGGCACTGGTTGCTGGCACAAAGCTGCCGATATGCGCTAGCAACACAATTAATGCGGTTTGTCGCATATAAGTTGATTTGCCACCCATGTTAGGCCCGGTCAACATTAACATGGAATGGGTTTGTGTTAAGCTGACATCGTTCGGCACGAATGGTTCGGTTTGCACTTGCTCGATCACTGGATGGCGCCCAGCTTGAATCGTGATCCCCGGTTGAGTTGTCAATGTTGGCGGGGTTAAATGTAATTGCTCAGCGCGTTCAGCTAAATTTGCTAACACGTCAATTTGCGCAAGAGCGCTTGCACAATATTGTAATGCAGTTAATTGTTCATTAAGAATTTCTAATAATTGTTCATACAATAATTTTTCGCGTGCTAAAGCGCGTTGACGACTGCTAATGATTTTATCTTCGAATGACTTTAGTTCCGGCGTAATATAACGCTCAGCATTTTTTAACGTTTGTCGCCGAATGTAATCTTGCGGCGCGTGTTTGGCTTGCGCACGGCTGATCTCGATATAATAACCATGTACTTTATTGTAACCAACTTTTAAAGTGTTAATGTCTGTGCGTTTACGTTCACGCGCTTCGATATCAACTAACACTTGGCTTGCATTATTACTGAGCTTGCGTAATTCATCGAGTTCTTTGTCATAGCCATCGGCAATCACTCCACCATCACGAATAACTACCGGCGGGTTATCGATAATGGCGCGGATCAATATTTGTCGCAGTTCACTGAATTCATAAATTTGTTGATCAAGTTCATTGATCAAAGTGGATTGAGTAATAGTTGTTAAGATTTGTTTGATCGATGGCAAGCGCTTTAAAGCAGCGCGCAATTGCAATAAATCGCGGGGGCGCGCAGTGCGTAATGCAACGCGTGCAAGAATACGTTCAACATCGCCAATGCCGTGTAACGATGTTTGCAACTCAACATACAGTGCGTTTGTTAATAATTGAGTGATCGCTTGTTGACGTTGTTGTAATAATGCATGATCACGCAATGGTCGTTGCAACCAACGGCGTAATAAGCGGCTACCCATTGGCGTCATAGTATGATCAAACACGCTGGCTAAGGTATTGTTAGTTTCACCTTTAAAATTAAGTGTGATCTCTAAATTTCTTCGTGTCATCGCATCCATAATGATGCTATCTTCGCGACGCTCAACTTGCAATGCTTGAATGTGGGGTATGGCACTGCGTTGCGTGTCTTTAACATATTGTAATAAACAACCAGCAGCGCTGATTGCTACCGTCAGTTCCTGGCAGCCAAAACCAGCAAGATCTTGGGTTTGCAATTGTTGCGTCAATAAACGTTGTGCAGTTGTGAATTCAAATTCCCAGGGTGGTCGCTGGCATAAGCGATAATGTTTAGAGTTAATGTTATGTTCGCGGCAATCTTCATTAATAAGAATTTCAGCTGGGCGTAAGCGTTCTAATTCACTATGCAACGCTTCAACGCCAGCAACTTCCATTACTTTAAAACGCCCGCTAGTAATATCTAAACTAGCGATACCAAAGTACTGTTGCTGTTGGCTTTGCTGAGCATGAACAGCGATGATTAAATTATCTTGATCGGCATTTAATAAAGCTTCATCACTGACAGTGCCTGGCGTTAAAATTCGCACCACTTTACGTTCTACCGGGCCTTTGCTCGTTGCGGGATCACCGATCTGTTCACAAATGGCAACGGATTCACCGCTATTAATTAATTTAGCGAGATATGGTTCAGCAGAATGATAAGGCACGCCGGCCATTAGGATCGGTTCGCCAGCGGAATTACCGCGTTTGGTTAAAGTAATATCAAGAATTTTTGCAGCGTATTTGGCATCATCATAGAATAGTTCATAAAAATCTCCCATGCGATAGAATAGCAGCATGTTGGGGAATTCAGCTTTAATGCGCAAATATTGGCGCATCATGGGAGTGTGAGCAGTAGAGTTAGTCGTAGTGGTTTCCATGGACGCTAGTTTAGCGGATAGGCGATGGAATTCAACTGGAGAGTGATCATGGAATTGATAGAATTAGCGCAACGCGTTGCTGAAATTATGTTGGCGAAAAACTGGATGTTGACGACAGCCGAGTCGTGTACCGGTGGTTGGGTTGCACAAACAGTCACGGCGATTGCTGGCAGCTCAAATTGGTTCGAACGTGGTTTTGTAACATATAGTAATCAAGCTAAACAAGAAATGCTCGATGTGCCAGCAACAACCTTGCAAACCTATGGAGCAGTGAGTGAAGCCACCGCATTGGCGATGGCAATTGGTGCATTACAACACAGCCAAGCGCAAATTAGCATTGCAGTAACAGGGGTCGCCGGGCCTGATGGTGGCACTAAAGAAAAACCTGTCGGTACGGTTTGGTTTGGGTTTGCTGGAAGTGCAATAACGCCAGTAGCAAAATGCCAACACTTTCAAGGTGATCGTAGGAATGTTAGAGAACAATCTGTAGCGTTTGCATTAACGGAATTATTGCGGTTTATCCAAATTTAGAATTCATTATTCTAAATTTGCATAGAAAATAGCATGATGGTCGCGAGAATCATTTAATTCTTATAGGCAAAATCCTGCACAGATATCATCCTTTTTAGACGATGCTATTTCTTTGTCGATATGCGATAATCCTCGATTTGCGAATTCAATAATCCGTAGCAAAGGGGAGTAAGACGATGACTGATCGGGAAAAAGCATTGAGTGCAGCACTATCCCAAATTGAACGCCAATTTGGTAAAGGTTCAGTAATGCGAATGGGGGATGCGAATGTCCCACGTGATGTAGAAGCTATTTCTACAGGTTCATTAGGATTAGATATTGCTTTAGGTATTGGTGGTTTGCCACGAGGTCGAATTGTTGAGATTTATGGTCCAGAATCATCCGGAAAAACAACGCTAACATTGCAAGTGATTGCGCAAGCGCAAAAAGTTGGCGGCACTGCCGCATTTGTTGATGCTGAGCATGCATTAGATCCGAGTTATGCCGAAAAATTAGGTGTTAACGTCGATGATTTATTAGTTTCACAACCAGATACAGGTGAGCAAGCATTGGAAATTGCTGATATGTTAGTGCGTTCCGGAGCGGTCGACGTAGTGATTGTTGACTCTGTTGCCGCGTTAACACCAAAGGCTGAGATCGAAGGGGATATGGGTGATCATCATGTCGGCTTGCAAGCACGTTTAATGTCACAAGCGTTGCGTAAGTTGACGGCGAACATTAAACGTTCTAACACCTTAGTGATCTTCATCAACCAAATTCGCATGAAAATTGGAGTGATGTTTGGTAATCCTGAAACTACCACCGGTGGTAATGCCTTAAAATTCTATTCATCAGTGCGATTAGACATTCGTCGTATTGGTGCGTTAAAGAAAGGCGATGAAGTGATCGGCAGCGAAACGCGAGTTAAAGTCGTTAAGAATAAAGTCGCGCCACCATTCAAGAAAGCTGAATTTGATATTTTGTATGGTGAAGGGATTTCACGCTTAGGTGAAATTATTGAATTAGGCGTGCAGCAAGGTTTAGTGAATAAAGCGGGTGCATGGTATAGCTATAATAGCGATCGGATTGGGCAGGGTCGTGAGAATGCGCGTGAATTTTTACGCCAACATCCAGACATTGCCAGTGACATTGAAACTAAAATTCGTGAACAATTGTTAGCGACGTCTGCAACCAAAGCGCCAGAAACTGAAGATGCGGCGGCAGAAACTGAATAGAGAAGTGCAGTAACAATGTGATTTCATCTCGTCATTGCGACTGCGAGCGTAGCGTGGCAGGAAGCAATCCAGTTCTGGATTGCTTCAGAATGGAGGTAGGAGATAAGCATAACATTGCAAGCTACTGATAAAGACACTTACCAAGCTGCCTTACGTTTACTAACACGGCGTGAACATTCGCAAGCAGAATTAATAACAAAACTAATGCAGCGAGGGCATGAACATACAGATATTGAAAACGTGTTAACAAGGTTGCAAACTGAAGGTTTGCAAAGTGATGAGCGTTTTGTGCAAGCGTATGTACGTTCACGTAGTGAGCGCGGCATGGGGCCAACTCGGATCAGGCAAGAATTGCAACAACGTGGCATTAATGAAGAATTGTTAGCAGCGGTCGATATCAATGCGCAAGACACTTGGGAAGAACAAATTGCAGCAGTATATCGTAAAAAATTTAAGGATTGGGTACCGATAACATTTGCCGAACGTGCTAAATGCATGCGGTTTTTACAATATCGAGGTTTTACAACTGAGCAAATTAATAAATTTTTGATATATATGTCGTCATCGTGACCGCGAGTGGAACAATGACGAATTTTCGACAACAAAGATATGACAAATATATGATAAAGATATGATGAAAAGTGCAGAGATCCGTCGTTTATTTATAGATTTTTTCCGTGCCAAAGGTCATGAAGTTGTGCCATCAAGTCCACTTATTCCGGCAAATGATGCAACGTTACTATTTACCAATGCAGGTATGGTGCAATTTAAAGATGTGTTTTTAGGACGTGAGCAGCGTAGTTATACGCGAGCTGTGTCTGCGCAACGTTGTGTGCGTGCTGGTGGTAAACATAATGATTTAGAAAATGTTGGTTATACCGCACGTCACCATACCTTTTTCGAAATGTTAGGCAATTTTAGTTTCGGCGATTATTTTAAGCGCGAAGCGATTCAATATTCGTGGGAATTTTTAACGGAAGTGTTACAAATTCCAGCTGAAAAACTTTGGATCTCAATTTATCAAGATGATGATGAAGCCGCTGATATTTGGTTAAAGGATATTAAGGTTGATCCACAGCGTTTTAGCCGTTGTGGTGACAAAGATAATTTTTGGGCGATGGGTGATACTGGCCCTTGTGGACCGTGCAGTGAAATTTTTTATGATCATGGGGCTGATATTGCAGGCGGCCCACCTGGCTCAGCAGAACAAGAAGGCGATCGCTATATTGAAATTTGGAATTTAGTGTTTACTCAATATAATCGCAGTGCTGATGGTAAATTAAATCCTATTCCCAAACCCTCTGTTGATACAGGTATGGGGTTGGAACGATTGGCTGCAGTTATGCAAGGTGTGCATAACAATTACGATACCGATTTATTTCAACCATTGATTGCTAAAGTTGCTGAGATCGCTGGCGTGCAAGATCAACAAGATCGATCATTACGCGTTATTGCTGATCATATTCGGTCATGTGCATTTTTAATTGTTGATGGTATCGTGCCATCGAATGAAGGTCGAGGTTATGTGTTGCGCCGGATTATTCGTCGCGCTATTCGTCATGGCCATAAACTTGGTTTACATGATCCATTTTTTCATCGACTAGTTGCGCCATTGATAACAATAATGAGTGATGCTTATCCGGAATTGCCCGCAGCACAACAACGCGTTGAAAAAATCTTATTGCAAGAAGAACAACAATTTGATCGGACGCTAGATCAAGGATTAAAAATTTTCGCACAAGAAGTTGCACAATTAAAACAAACGATTATTCCTGGTGAGGTTATTTTTCGGTTGTATGATACTTATGGTTTTCCAGTAGACTTAACCGCAGACATGGCGCGCGAGCGTGACTTAACATTAGATATTGCTGGCTTTGAACAAGCGATGGCAAAACAACGCCAGTTATCACAACAAGCGAGTCAATTTGAACGTGATTATCATGCCACATTAACCTTAGCAGAAGAAACTATTTTTAGCGGCTATGAAAAATTGCATGATAGTGGCAAAGTGATTGCGTTACTCAAAGACAATACTAAAGTAAACGTTTTAAAAGCGGGTGATCAGGGCGGCGTGATCCTCGACACAACACCATTTTATGCGCAAGGTGGTGGTCAAGTCGGTGATCAAGGCGTATTAACATTTGCTGATGGCGTGTTCGAGGTTGTTGATACTCAACAACACGGTAATGCTTGCGTGCATTATGGAACATTACAAGCGGGTACTTTAAACCTTGGTAGCGAAGTTACTGCAGAAGTAGATAGCGATCGGCGTCAAGCCATTGTATTGAATCATTCAGCCACACATTTATTGCATGCGGCCTTGCGTCACGTGTTAGGTGATCATGTGATCCAAAAAGGATCTTTAGTCGCTGCTGATCGTTTGCGATTTGATTTTTCACATTTCGAACCGGTTAAGCCAGAGCAGCTAGCTCAAATTGAAACGTTAGTGAATCAACAAATTCGTGCAAATGTGCCAAGCGATACGGCTACCATGAGTTTAGATGAAGCTAAAGCAAGTGGTGCATTGGCATTGTTTGGTGAGAAATATGCAGAGCGCGTGCGCGTATTACGCATGGGTGAGTTTTCTACCGAAGTATGTGGGGGCACGCATGTGCAACGCACGGGTGACATTGGCGTATTTAAAATTATTGCTGAAACTGGGATCGCTGCTGGTATTCGTCGCATAGAAGCGGTTACCGGTAGTGGAGCATTAGCGTGGTTTAATGCCGGCGAAAAACAATTAACGACATTAATGCAATTGTTACATGCTGATCGCGAAACTATTGCAGATAAAACCCAACAGATCCTTGCTAAACAACGCACATTAGAAAAAACCTTACATCAATTAAAAACCAAATTAGCAGCCCAAGCCGGTGATGAATTAACAAATGCGGTACGTGACATAAATGGCATAAAAGTTTTAGCGGCGCATTTAGTTGGTGCTGATCAACAAGCATTGCGCAGCACATTAGATCGCCTCAAACAAAAATTTACTACAGCAGCAATAGTGTTAGCTGCAGTCGATGATGGCAAAGTGCGATTAGTGGCAGGTGTTAGCAAAGATACTACGGCGAAGATCAAAGCGGGAGAGTTAGTGAATTTTGTTGCCGAGCAAGTGGGAGGCAAAGGTGGAGGGCGTCCAGATATGGCCCAAGCAGGTGGCAACAAGCCTGAAGCGCTCGATGCCGCGTTGCAATCCGTGTATGCTTGGGTAGAAGGCAAGCTGACGGAGTAATATCAATCATGGCATTAATCGTGCAAAAATATGGTGGCAGTTCGGTTGCGGATCTTGAGCACATCGGGCATGTAGCCGATCTTATTATCAAATCACGCCAGCGAGGAGATCAAGTTGTTGTTGTCGTGTCTGCCATGTTTGGTGAAACCGATCGGTTGACAAAATTAGCAAAACATTTTAATCCCGAGCCTGATCCGCGCGAAGCAGCCGTACTTGTATCCACAGGAGAACAAGTGTCGATGGCTTTGTTAGCGATGGCATTAATGGCCAGGGGACAGCCAGCATGCTCATATTCTGGCGCTCAAATTGGTTTACGCACCAATGATTGTTATCACCGAGCACGCATTCTCGATATTGACACCAGCCGGATCACTGCAGATTTAGACGCAAATAAAGTTGTCGTGGTTGCTGGTTTTCAAGGCATTAATGAGCATGGTGACATTACAACTTTGGGTCGAGGGGGTTCTGATATTACTGCCGTGGCATTAGCAGCAGCATTGCAGGCTAAGGAATGTCAAATATTTAAAGATGTTGACGGCGTCTATACAGCTGATCCACGGATTGTGCCGCAGGCGCGACTATTAGAACACATCACGTACGATGAAATGGTTGAATTGACAAGTTTAGGTGCTAAAGTTATTCAAAATCGTGCAGCGGAATTTGCGGGACAGTACCAAGTGCCACTGCGAGTGTTATCGAGTTTACATGAAGGTCCAGGAACTTTAATTGAATTTACCCAACGTTCGTTAGAAAAACCAATTGTTTCTGGGATCACCTACAACCGTAATGAAGCAAAACTCACCATCCTTGGTGTACCGGATCATCCAGGAATTGCTTCTAGCATCATAAAACCGATCAGTGCTGCTGATATCGCCATTGATATGATTATTCAAAATGCAGCAAGTGATGGCACAACGGACTTCACATTTACCGTGCATCGTGATGAATATAACCTCACGTTAGATTTATTACATAGTATTGCCAATGATCTACAGGCAAAAATTGTCACTGGTGACGATAAAATAGCTAAATTATCCATTGTTGGTGGCGGCATGCATTCCCATTCAGGGGTTGCTAACACCATGTTCCATACCCTTGGTCAAGCAGGGATCAATATCCAAATGATCTCAACATCTGAGATTAAAGTCTCCGTGGTTGTTGCTGAGCAAGTTCTCGAAAAGGGCGTAAGATTGCTTCATAGTGCATTTGGACTTGATCATTGCGCAAACAACAGGCATGATCCTGATCTGAGCTAATGAATTATTTACAAGCAATTTTTTTGCTTTCTTAATGTTTTCTTAAGGTTTAACTGCTAAACTTTTAACACTAGGTATGAATTTTTTACATGAAGCCCTGAGAATTGCTAGGAAAATCTATACATTTCAATGGGTTATTTGATTAAAGTTAAAGCTATCATTGATTTTGATGGAAATGGAACATTAGAAGGAGAATCACATGCTTATTCTAACCCGCCGTGTAGGTGAGTCGCTAGTAATAGGAGATGAGGTCACAGTTACGGTTTTAGGAGTAAAAGGTAATCAAGTACGTATTGGTATTAATGCTCCGAAAGAAGTATCAGTTCATCGCGAAGAAATTTATCAGCGGATCCAAAAAGAGAAAAGCCAAGAAAAAGAAACGACTGAGACTAAGTCACAACCAGCTACCGAAGACAAGTCTGCCGCGTAACGATCTAATTTTAACGAATTCTATATCATGGTGTGAAGCTTGCTATCACACCATTTTTCATTTAAATCCTTATTCTATGGTGTTATACTCTGCATCCTTTTGGAGAGATGGCCGAGTGGCTGAAGGCGCTCCCCTGCTAAGGGAGTATGGGGGTTAACTCCATCGAGGGTTCGAATCCCTCTCTCTCCGCCACCCAAAAAAACCACCATAAGGTGGTTTTTTTTTGGGTGGCGGAGAGAGAGGGTGAGAACCCAAATAATCGCGCAGCGATTATTTGTAGAGGGTTCGACAAAATTGCAGGACAGCAATTGCCTAATTGGTAAAGCTTAATCAACATTCAAGTTTCATTTAACAGTCAAAAATAATTCAATATGTTCAGATCCAAGAAAACTTAGGCTGATATTTATAAAAAAATCAAATTGATCCGAAGATTAGCGATCTCTATATTAATACTGTATGAAAAAGATGTACAAGCTCCACCTTTATGGTATAATATTGTTCTAAAATACTAAATTTGCCAATGAACGTTCATAAATGAGTACATGAGATGTGCCGTCTGCTTGCTAGTGTATGGTTATAAAAATAATAAATAAGTACTATAGGATTATCTGGTAATTGTTTTATGAGTTATATTACAGATTATTTTAAATGTTGCGCCCTAAAACACCCTACTCGTATAGCGATTGTTTGCGAAAAAAAACAAATCACTTATAAAGAGTTGGAACAGTTATCTGATCGCATTGCCAATTATATTAGAAAATTATTTCCTGTTCAATGCAGCCAACCTCGAGTTGGAATTTTTCTTGATCATTCCATTAATATGTATGCCGCGATACTAGGCTCGCTAAAAGCAGGCGCAGTATGTATTCCTCTTGATCTTGATTTACCAACCGAAAGGTTTAACGATATTGTCAATGATGCCAATGTTTCACTTATCGTTACTAATAGTATTTATCGAAATCAAATTACAAAATATGGTATACAGACAAACATAATGTTTTTATTAACTGAGCAATTTGAGCTGTTAGCGCATGAGCTATGCAGCGATGAAAAATATCAACGACATGGTGAAGACTTAGCTTATATTACATTTACATCTGGAACCACAGGAAAGCCAAAAGGAGTTATGGTCGAGCATCAAAACCTGATCAGCATTTGTAATGCTTGGAAAGGCGTTTATAACCTTAATGAACACCATGTTCACTTACAGATGGCGGGTTGTCAGCTTGATGTATTCTTCGGCAATATTGTTCGTTCGCTATGTTTCGGTGGCCAATTAGTAATTTGCGCTGAAAAAAACTTACCGCCTGCAGATAAAATTTATAAACTGCTGCAAGATGAAGCCATTAATTTTGCTGAATTTGTGCCAACTGTCATGAGAAAATTAATCGGCTATTTAGAAGAAAATAATAAACGTTTAGATTTCATGGATACTATTATTTGTGGTTCTGATAGTTGGACGATTGGTGAATATAAAAGATTAAGAAAACTAACAGGCAGCAATGTTACTATTGTTAATTCATATGGTACGGCTGAGACTACGATTGATAGTACATATTTTATTGTGGATGATTCCATAAAAGGTTACGAACTCACTAATGATTCATTAGTACCAGTAGGAAAACCATTTTCTAACACAGAAATATATCTTCTTGATGATGAGGCTCAACCAGTATCCGTGGGTGAAATTGGTGAAATATATATTGGGGGCGCTGGCGTTACCAGAGGTTATTTAAATTTGCCGCAAGCAAATTCAAGTAAATTTATTACTATAAAACTCGATGGTTTTGATGAGGCGAAACGTCTCTATAAAACTGGAGATAAAGCGAAGTTCATTGGCAATGACATGCTACAATTTTTAGGCCGAGATGATCAATTAATTAAAATTAATGATCAAAAAGTAAAATTAGATGGTAGCACATTAATGCAAAATCTCGCTTTTGCTCCATTAAGATCGAACACTGAAAAAGTATTAGAATTAATGTTGAAAAAAACATTAAAAGTAGGAAGAATCAAGAGGTTTGATAATATTTTGGATGTGTGTAACGATGTATCAAAAATGTCACGTTTTCTCGATGTGGTGAATACTACATTAAACAAGGATGTTTCGTTTGAGGATATTAAGCAATATCCAACTATCCCTTATCTAGCTAAATTGTTAGATGAACCACTCTCTAACTCTAAAACTGAAAGAGAGATTGTAGGGTAATTTTTAATTTATCCTTAAGGATACGATCATGAAACAGCACATACACATTGGTATCGTTGGTTTTGGAGCGGCGGGTGTCTCTGCGTTTTTGCAATTTATAAAAATTGTTCAAGAAAACCCAAAGCTGGACCCAAGAAAAATAACAATATCTGCTATAGAAAAATCTGGAGAAATGGGGCCTGGTCTGCCATATAGTACTCCTGAAAAATGTCACATCCTTAACTTGCCAGCCAGAGTCATGAGTCCTATACCTGGAAAACCTGACGATTTTGTGATCTGGTTAAAGGAGAATCCATCTTTATGGAAAAAGCAATATCCAAAATTTAAACCTGAAGAAGACGATTTTCCTCCACGTTCATTATATGGCATTTATCTAAAGCATCTTGCAGAAACAACAAAGCAACAGGCTGAAAAGATGGGTATGGCAGTAAACTTCATCCACGATGAAGTTGTTAATATAACCCCTATGCAAGATGCGAAGTACACAGTTACACTTAGGAGTAAACCTGCTCTTGAAGTAAATCAAGCTATATTATGTATTGGCCATCTGCCTTCTTCTTTATATACAGAGTTAAAAGGTAAAAAAAATTATTTTCATTCTCCTTGGCCGACAAGCAAGCTTAGGGTTATTCCAGATGGCAAAACAGTTTATGTCCTGGGGACGAGGTTAACGGCTATTGATATCGCAAACATATTAGCAAAATATGGGGAAAACATAAAAATTGTTTTGGTATCGAGAGGAGGATTATTACCTTGTGTTATTGGTAACACTAAAGAGTATGCAAGGTTACATTTAACAATACAAAAGATCCTTGCAGAAACACTAAATGGTCTAAAAGAATATATTCGTCTTAAAAGAATACAGGAATTATTCTGGCAAGAACTTGAAACAGCTGAAAACAAAAAGTTTGATGAAAAAGCTCGTCAGGCTTTTCTTAATCCGACCAAAACACCCAAGGAATGGCTTAAAGCAGAAATAGCAGCAGCAAAAAGTCCATCTCCTCGTCATTGGCAATCATTTTTATTTTCTCTGTATTCTATAGTGCCATATATTTGGCAAGTTTTAAGTACTGAGGATAAAGAAACATTTTTGAAAGATTATTTCAGTATTTTTATGACATATCTTGCGGCATTTCCATTAAAAAATGCTGAAAAGATTCTTGCAATGCTGGAAAGTGGCCAGCTTGAAGTGAAAGGTGGTTTAACTTCGGTAAAGCATGATGAGCGCACAAATAATTTCATATTAACATTCAAGGATGGCACAAGAATTCCGGCAAAATACCTTATCAATGCAACAGGGCCTGGTTATAGCATCGCAACAACAGATAATTTATTGTTAGAGAATATGCGAAAAAATGGATTAATACAATCAGATCCATTCGGAGGAATAAAAGTTCACCCAAAAACATTTCAAATCTTAGATGCTGATGGTAAGCCACTACCGGGTTTATCTGCGACCGGGGAACTTGTGCGTGGCACTTTTTTAGCGACAACAGATCTTGGGCAAACTGTAGCTCATATTCAGGGAGTCACTCACATGGTAGGTGAAGCTCTTAAAAAAGCAGCAAAAGCTAAGAACAATAATAGCAGTGAAAATGTAACTTGTATTTCGCCTAAAAATGGAGGAAAATTATCATTTTGGCATGAACCTCGTAGTAGCTCTGAGCCAGCAGCAAAGAAAACAAGGATAAAGTCACCAAGAAAAGAACAACAAAGCGGCAATGTCATTACGTTGTTTGAGCAACCTGTACAAGGAACTGAAAAAACACCAAGAGAAAATAAAGGCAAGGAAGTACTGAAGCGCCAATCTTTCGGAATGCAATAAACTTTGTTGATAGAAGAGAAAGGAAAAGGGAATACATTGGATATGTATAAGTCAATTGAATCCATCTGTTTAGATAACATCATCGCAAACATCCCGCATTTCATTTTTTGGAAAAATACTAATTCAGAGTATCTTGGCTGTAATGATAATTTTGCTAAATCAGTTGGCTTAGCAGATCCAAATGATATTATAGGTAAAACGGATAATGATCTGCCATGGCGAAATTCTTATGCAAAAATTTATCTTGCTGAAGATAAAGAAATTATTAAAACAGGAAAAAGAATTATAGATAAAGAAGTGCCTTTCGTCGATTCAGAGGGACAAAAAAAAATTATTCTTGTTAATAAAATTCCCTTACTAAATGAAACTGAAGAAATTATCGGTCTTCTTGGAATGTATTCAGATATTACTCAGCAAAAAGAAATTATTACATCATTACGTCAAGCGAAAGAACAAGCAGAATTAGCCAATAACGCAAAAACAGAATTTTTACATAATATGCGTCATGACGTTCGCACCCCTTTAACGGGTATAATTGGGTTTGCTAATGTCATAAAAGAAGAAGCCACTAACCCTAAAATCGGTGAGTATGCGGATAATTTAATTGCTTCTGGACATGCATTACTTGATTTTCTTAATGAAATTCTTGAAATTATCCGAGTTTCTTCCGGTGAAATTCCTTTATTAAAAAAGAAATTTCAGCTAGATGTTAGATTAAATCACATTATCGATCTGAATTTAGCGAAAGCTAAAGAAAAAAGATTAACACTGAAATTAAATTATGATGATAAAATTCCTAAATATTTGCTTGGTGATCCCAGACGTGTTCATCGAATTATTTTAGAATTAGTAACGAATGCATTAAATTTCACTGAAAAAGGTCATGTTATTGTTAACGCTGCATTAGCAAAAGAAGATGATTTTAATGTTATTGTTAGAATATCAGTAGAAGATACAGGGATTGGCATTCCTCCTAATAAGAAAGATGAAATTTTTGCTCGATTTAAACGTATGGCGCCATCCTATGATGGTATTTATAAAGGTGCAGGTATCGGGTTAACGGTTATTAAGCAATTTATTGATGATATTAATGGTGAGATTTACGTCGAGAGTAATGTAAATGTTGGCTCAACGTTCGTTTGTCTATTGCCCTTTAAAAAATCATTACTTGAAGACGATACTGGTGTTGAAGTCGATGACTTTAATGTTTCAACCCCCTCTAAAAAAGTTAAAGCTAAAGTTAAAACTGTGGTTCAAGCTGATAGCCGACAAGCGATAAAAGCTTCTGCAAATATACTGCTTGTCGAAGATCAAGAGCTTGCTGCAAAGGTTGCTTCACATTTATTAAATTCTATTGACTGTAATGTTGATGTTGCTAAAACAGGGCGTGAAGGCATTCAAAAAATTGTTAATAATCAATATGATTTAGTATTTCTAGATGTTGGATTGCCTGATATGAGTGGTTTTGATGTCGCTCAGCAGATCCGTTTCACTGAAATTGTTACTAACACACACATACCTATTATTGCGTTAACCGCACACGTTGATACCGAAAATAAACAAGAGTGTATTGAAGCGGGCATGGATGCGGTGTTAAGTAAACCCTTATCGAAATCTGTAGCAATTGACATATTAAATGCGTTTATTCCATCAAGGGCTAAAAAACTTAAAGTTTCTGAGATCGAACAAGCTAAAGCCACATCTCAAATTACTAAAAAACTCAGTGGTAAAGTTGTTGATCTTGAATTAGGAACTGAATTAATGAGCGGTGATAAACAGTTAGCAATAGAAACACTTACATCTTTAATTAAAAGTTTTCCAGAAGATTTGCAAAGTTTAACTTCTGCGTATGAACAACAAGATTGGTATGCGTTAAAAAATGCAGTGCATAAATTGCGAGGCGGTGTCTGTTATTGTGGCGCACCAAGGTTAAAAGAGGCTTGTATACAATTAGAAAATTATTTAATGAAAGGCCAAGTAAAAGAAATATCGACATTATATCAACAACTCATTGCTGAGATTAATGCCTTGCAAGATGCTGTCAATAAACTATGAGACAGTCCAAGTTATTTAAATCTTATTGATGGACTTGTTCGCTAGTTCTTTAATCATCATGTCGAAAATAATCACTAAATGGTTCTAAACCACCATCTGCAGTGATATCCGTTGCAGTAATATACGATGCATCATCCGATACTAAAAACGTCGTTAGCTTAGCAATTTCATCTACTGTGCCAAACCGTTTTAGAGGTACAAAGTGATTGAATTTTTTTTGATAATTAGGCTCAGTCGCAGCAAGTTCTTTCCAAGCTGGAGTGACAATAAATCCTGGCGAGATTGCGTTAACGCGGATGCCGCGATCAGCAAGATCTGTGGCAAAACATTTCGCCAACATACTCACTGCTGCTTTGGATGAATTATAAAGGCTTGAATTCGGCACTGCACGATGAGCAGCAACCGAGGAGATTAAAACAATGGCGCCATTATCATTTAAAAAAGGCACGCCATTTTTCACCGTAAAATAACTACCTTTATAATTTGTCGATACAACATCATCAAAACATGCTTCATCCACTTTAGTGATATAATCACCACGAACAATGCCTGAGTTAGCGACAATAATATCTATATTGCCGAAATGTTTTTTCGTTTGCGCATACAAATTATCTATATCAGTAAGTTTCTTCACATCACCACACACGGTTAATACATTCTCACCTAACTCTGCGCGCGTGCTTGCTAATGTTTCTTGGTTGCGACCCATTATTGTAACTTTTGCGCCTTGCTCAATAAAATCTTTTACAATGGCTTTACCAATACCACTATTGCCACCTGTCACGACAGCGATTTTATCCTTTAATTTCATGATTTGCTCCTTCACATTCTTGGTGGTTGAGATAACTGAGGTGTAATGTCACGTGTAATATACATATGACAATTATAAGTTATCAATTTAGAATCGTCTATTTATAATAAGTGACAAAACTTTGAACTTGGATTGCATAGCAAGAGCCAAATGTTTGGTATTTATAAAGTAACAAGCTTACTGGTTTCTTCGGCGTAAAGATGAAGAAGTTGACGGTGGTTGTGTTGGTGTTGAGCGAGTGTTCTGTCTCCTGCTAGATGAAGATGTCGGTGATCTCATCAAGGTATGCCGATTTTGTGAGAGCCTGGTTTGAGTCTGCTGAGTTTGAGATGATAAAGATGCTTGTTGATAATTTCTACCACGAAAGTTATGGTTTATACGAACACCTACCAATGTAAAAGCTTTTACTGTAAAATATGCAAAAACAGTCCCAAGAAATTTTAATCCTAATGATAGAGAATTATTCTGGTTTTCATCTGTATGTTGTTCCTGAGTTTTACGAGCCATATAATAATAAACACCATAAGTTATTGGTAGCAATAAAAGCAAACTATAAATATAGGCCTTATATTTATGGATGATGTTAGAGTAATTTGATATTGTTAATAATTTGTTATCTCTATAGACTTTTTTTATTACCTTATCAATATTGTATAATCTAAGATGCGTAGTTCTTTCAGAAGCGAATTGTTTAAATTGCATTAATTTGTTAACTCGTGCTTGTAAGATTACTAATATATTATCTTCAAGACTTGTGTTGTTAACATGCTTTAACATAAATGTGAAAGTATTTGCGAACCTTAAAATATTATGGGCATCATTTTTAATGGATTTAATGACATGCTCTGGTGATTGTTCAGGTTTTATTTCGACTAAGGCCTTTAAAAAAGCACATTGCGCTTCGAGCATTTTGTCTAAAGATTTCCAGTTCTTATTGAAATATTCAAAAACATCATTAAGTAAATGTACAAACATATTATTAGCATCAAATTTTCCGCTGGGGAAAAAATCAATATGAAAAATATCCTTAAGTTTGTTTGCTGCTAGTAATTTTTGCTTAAAGTTACAAAGGTTTGCTTTTAGTTCTGATGTTATCAATTTCTCATAATGCTGATTTTTAAGAGCACCTTTTAGAATTTTTAAAATATCATGGTCATTGCACATATTAAGCCAACGTTTGCTTACTAAGCGCGCTTTACTATATGATTTTAGATCTTTGGAGGCAAGGAATACTAGTATATTAAGTGCTAACTCATCAGGCAACATTAACAAAAAGTCCACATGTGGATTTCCCGTTTCTTGCTGATCTTCTTTTTTTATTCTGCTTTTTTCTTTTCTTTTTTGTTTTTCTTTTTCTTTACCTTTCTCTCTTTTTTTTCCTTTTTCTTTTTTTTGAGGGTTAGCCATCATCAACTCCACATCGTTCATATTAAATTATAGTGATATTTTATCATGTGTTGGTCAATTATGGGGCTTTTTTCGAATTTTAAGAAGAAACATATTGTTTTTATTTAAGGAGTAATAATTGTAAAATGAAAAGCATGCACATATATATGAATAATTTCTTTATACTTACTGGCGCCCCAGGCAGTGGTAAATCAACGATTTTACAAAGGCTTAGTCAGCTAAATTTTACAGTAATAGACGAACCAGCTCGACAGATTTTAGCTGAGCAAAGAAGTGTTGATGGCCATGGTGTATCAGAAAAAGATACCAAGTTGTTTACCGAACTTATGCTATCACGCGCGATTTTTCAATATCAGCAAATGCAGGATCACCAGCTTCCAGTTATATTTGATCGAGGTATTCCTGATCTGATTGGGTATGCTAAATTGTTCGGATTTGACCTTAAACATGCGCACAATGCGGCTAACAAATATCGTTATAATAATAATGTTTTCGTGTTACCAAATTGGCAAGAGATCTATGCTACAGATGATGAAAGGACGATCTCGTTTGCCGAGGCCAGTGCATTTGGAGACAGCTTACGAGAGATCTACCTAGATCTTGGATACAACATTATCGATGTTCCTATTGGGCCAGCTGAAGAAAGAGCTCATTTTTTGCAAACTTCTATTGCCAATGTTGTAAAGCAAACTTTATAAAATCGTAATTTTTTTATGTTTTGTAAAGTATACTTTACAAAATTAAAATTTTATAGTATATAGCCAAAAAATATCATATCTGACATCCTTAAAAGACAGTATTTTAATGAATGATATCGTTAAACGGTTTAATATTAAAAATCCTAAATTATTAGCATTATTGTTAGATTTTATGATTGATAATATAGGTCATTTATTTTCATTAAATGCTATTGCAAAAAAATTAAAAGCAAACAGTATTAATTTAACTGTTGTTACAGTTGGAAATTATATTGATTATCTTGAAAGAACTTTTTTGCTTCATGCTGTATGGCGATATGATATTAGAGGAAAAAAAATATTAGATGGCGAAAGAAAATATTATTTAAATGATTTAGGATTTTCTAATTATTTGCAAAGCTCATTTGATAATGGCATTAATCGAAGATTAGAGAATTATGTCTATTTGGTTTTATTGCGTGCGGGCTATCAGGTTTACGTTGGCAACATTTACAATGTGGAAATTGATTTTGTTGCAGAAAGAAACCAGCAAGTTATTTATATTCAGGTAGCTTATTTATTACATAGCGAAGCAGTCATACAACGAGAATATGGTAATTTAGAAAAAGTCAAAGATCATTGGCCAAAAATCGTGGTTTCATTAGATGAAGTATCTTTTCCAAGTAAAAATGGTATACGCCATGTTCCAGCATGGAAACTAGATGAGATCTTAAGTGCTGTAATACTAGCCAAAAATTTTTGACAGAGTAGGATTTTAACGTATAATTTCACCTTCCAACTGATTAAAGAGAATTCAAATATCTTTAATTGATAAAGCTAAAGTTCCCGCAGCGCCCGTAGCTCAGCTGGATAGAGTACCTGGCTACGAACCAGGTGGTCGGAGGTTCGAATCCTTCCGGGCGCGCCATTCTTATAAAAAAAACCTCATCAAAGATGAGGTTTTTTTTATAAGATTTGCATGCCAAGAA
>JANQRR010000006.1 GCA_028284465.1 Gammaproteobacteria bacterium
GCGTTGAGAGACTAAGCCCATCAGTGCCGCATAGCGTTTATCGGGTAACAATCTCAAAATAAGTAGCCAGATTTCATTAGGCAGCTCATTCGCCATAGATAGTGATGCCGGTGTGGAGCTTGATGGTGTTAGTTGATTTTTCATGGCTTAACTCCTTGGCAATATGGTCGTGCTTTAGCTCAGAACGTGTTTTCAATGTCCATATTTGCATGAGTCTTTGATATAAAAATTGAACTATTATAGCACACAGACATGTAAGTGCTAAAATTTGTCTGTTTTTATAGCATGCATGTGGTTATCATATAATTTTAGAATCAGCGTTCGTGTTTAAATAAATGTTGATGAAAAGGAAATCGTTGAAGCAGTCAATGAATCAGATAGAGCTACTCGTACCCGATTAATTAGTTTAGTTGGAAAGGGTTTAGTGCTTGAAGTTGGCAAAGGAATACATGACCTTCAAAGAAAATATTTTTATAAAAAGAAATTATAGTAATAGAAATGAGGGGCTCTTATTATTGCTGCCATTTTGGTGGAGGCGGCGGGAATCGAACCCGCGTCCGCTAGTCCTCTACTTGAGGTTCTACATGCTTAGCCAAGTCTTTAAGTTAACCGTTTATCACCCGACTGGCAGGGCTCTAAACGGCGAGTTCGGTAAGGTTTTAACAGCGTCGCCCCGAACATGCTAAGCTGCGATCTTGTGTGCAATGACCGTCAGTATAAACGCACAAGCACATCTATTGTGACGGGAGCCGCTAGTCTAAGCTGCGGCTGCGATTAAATCGTCGTTTGCGATTATAAAGTTGCAGCGTGATTAACGAGGTCAGCTAACATCCTCGACATGCGCCTGAAAGCTTCGTAACTCGCGTCGAAGCCAGGTCGCCCCCATTTATCTAAGTATATCATGTTTTGTGCGAATTGTGGCTGTGTTAAGTGATCTTTCGTTTAAATAACCGTTCTTTTTCACGGCGCCAGTCTTGTTCTTTTTTAGTTGCGCGCACGTCATATTGCTTTTTACCTTTCGCTAAAGCAATTTCAAGCTTAACCCGGTTATGTTTCCAATACATGGCAAGTGGCACGATAGTATAGCCTTTGCGCTCGATACCACCGATTAATTTATCAAGTTCTTTATAATGAAGTAGCAACTTGCGAGTGCGTTGCGGATCAGCTTGCACATGCGTAGATGCCGAACTTAGCGCCGAGAGATGAGCGCCAAGCAGCCACGCTTCACCATCCTTAATAATGACGTAGCTATCTTTAAGTTGCACTCGGCCCGCACGGATGCTTTTTACTTCCCAACCTTGTAGCACTAAACCGGCTTCAAAGCGTTGTTCGATAAAATAATCATGCTTTGCCTTTTTATTGAGAGCAATAGTACGCTGCTCTGCAGTTTTTGCTTGTGTTTTTTTAGCCATAGGGCAGAATTATAAGGGCTAGCACAGTATTTGGGTAGGAAAATTAGCAAAATTCATTTAAATTCAGGTAAAATGGAATATTTAATTAATGAATAATGATTAGCTATGACAACAGTCAACCACAGTGTGTTAGTGCCTTATACTCCAGCAGAAATGTTTGATCTGGTCGATGATGTCGATAAGTACGATGAGTTTTTGCCATGGTGTATCAAAAGTGATGTTTTAGAACGCGATGAAGGCGTTGTTAAAGCAATGTTGCAAGTGGGCATGGAAAGCATGCACAAATCATTTACCACTGCTAACCATCGGCATCCACGCGATCGGATCGAAATGCGTTTAATTGAAGGGCCATTTCGACATTTGCAAGGTACTTGGAGCTTCACGGCAGTGGATGAAGCTTCGTGTGAAGTAAAATTATCGATGGAATTTGAATTTTCCAGTCTGTTGTTACGCATGGCGTTCGGTAAGATTTTTCAAAAAGCATTGGATATGATGGTTGATGCTTTTAAAAAACGCGCAATTGAAGTGTATGGTGAACGTGAATATGAATGTTGAAGTCGTTTATGCAACGCCTAAGCAACAAGTATTATTATCATTACAGCTTGTGGCACCTTGTAGCGTGCAACAGGCAATAATGCAATCTGGGATTTTGCAACAATGTCCTGCTATTGATCTCGATCAAAATACGGTTGGCATATTTAGTAAACGAGTTGAACTGACTGATCTCGTGAAAGATGGCGATCGCGTTGAGATCTATCGGCCGTTGATCATTGATCCAAAGCAAGCACGACGTTTGCGAGCGGCGCGCAAAAAATAATTATTTTTGATGATGATGTTGTAATTTTCGTCGATGTCGAGGGCGTAAAATATTAAACGGATGTTTTACCCCAGCAGACGTGTAATGATGAAGTACCCCATTACGAAAATATAACGTCAGTTTTTTTTCAGAAATTTTGTCGTAACCTATTTGGTAGGTGTAAACGTAATTAAACTCGGTCTCGCTAAACGTATTAACGAGCACTGGCGCACCAAGAATAAATTCAACTTGTTGAGATGTCATTCCTGGGCGCAGTTGATCGATCATTTTTTGGGTAATAATGTTACCTTGTTGAATTTTCACTTGGTAGGCATGAAATAATGAACACCCGGATAAAAGCAGGCTGAATAAGCAAATCATGATATAGTAGCGTCTGCGCATGGAATGAGTTCCAACTGAAAAATAATGGAGGAGATCATACCTGATGGCAGATAGGAGAACAAGTTGATGGATAAAAAAGAATTACGCAAAGCTGGGCTGAAAGTCACTGTTCCACGCATAAAAATTTTACAATTTTTGGAGCATTCTAAAAATCGCCACCATAGCGCAGAAGAAATATATCGACACTTATTGGATGCTGGTGAAGATGTTGGCTTAGCGACGGTGTATCGAGTATTAACACAGTTTGAAACCGCTGGGATCGTTAAACGCCATAATTTTGCGAGTGAACATTCAGTATTCGAGCTAGATCGCGGCGAGCACCATGATCATTTAGTGTGCGTTGAATGTGGCAAAGTAGAAGAATTTCTTGATCCTATCATTGAAAAACACCAGCACCTTGTTGCGGAAAGTAAAGGTTTCACCATGACCGATCATGCGCTTAACATCTATGGTTTGTGTGGGCGTTGCCAAGTTAAGTAAAGTACCATTGACAGTCCAAAATGGTAATGTCATTAAATTTATCTATCTTAATTAAAAAGCGTCAATATTTGACAACCTTACTCGGCGCTTCTATGGTTAAAATAAGTTCATAACATAGAGTATGTATCCATGGCAAAAGGTAAAGCAAAGCGTACTAAACTTAAACGTTCGAAAACAGGTAAGGTAACCGGTGGTCTTAAACTTGGTAAGTTGATAAATCCAGTTACTATAGTGAAGAAGACGATAAAGGCAGCTCCCGATGTTTTTAGGGAAACCGGGAGAGGAGCTGTTAAGGGCCAACGAAAAGGTATACGGGATGAAGGTGGAAGACGTCGAAGACGTTAGTGATTTTGTAAAGTAAAAATAGAACATGTGATAGGAGAAAGTATTATGCCGAAAAGTAAACGTAGTAAAGTGAAAAAGCTTTCAAAGAAGAAAGCTGCTAAAGTTACAGGTGGTTTTAATTTGAAGAAGGCTGCGAGAATTACCCTGAAAACTTACGCAGGTGCGGGTAAAGGATTTGTGAAAGGTATTAAGAAAGGCTATGATTTGTGAAAGGCCTTAGAAAAGGCTATTTAACGGCACACCGACCAATAAATCCAGCCGCCAATGGCGAGTAAAATAATTACGCCGAGATAGTTCGCTAAAAATTGCCAGTGTTGCGGCATTAAAGTGAGCACATCTGGAGAGTGTGCAAATGCAAAGGGAATTGCAATGATCACATCCATTAACGCGGCACCTGCAACTAAGCCACATGCTAACAAGGTTCCACAATGTTTTTGTGGGCGATCGTTTTTACCGCAAGTTTACGTTTATTCTTAGCTAAGCAACGTTGAGTTAACAAAGACATTAAGCTACCAAAAAATAATGGCGTGGTGGTTGCTAACGGTAAGTACATGCCGATGGCGATGCCTAGTACCGAAAAAGATCGACCGTTTTTGTTAAGCATGAAATTTATTAAGATGCATACAACGATAATAATCATACCTAAGCCGAGCATATTCCACGGTAAATTATTATGAAACACACCTTGCGTGATCGTTGCCATCAATGCTGCAGGCGGTGCTGGTAATTGTTTACCTGGATCCATGCCAGGATGGGGAAATACTCCGGCAATACCATACACATTAAACAATACTTCCATAATAGGCGGAATAATTAATGCTGCAACAATAGCACCTAGCAGTAACATGATTTGTTGTTTCCATGGAGTTGAACCCACAATGTAGCCGACTTTTAGATCTTGAATGTTATCATTGGCAATGGCCGCAGCTCCGGTGATAATAGCACCAAGATAAATTGTAATCGCTGCACCTTGTTGTAACTCATGCACAGTCACGGTTGCTTGTTGTTTTAATAGTGCGTTAATTGCAAACGCGGCGATTAACATGCCTGCAATAATGATCGCTGAGCCCGGGCTTGCAGAAACCCCAACCAGGCCTGAAAAATAACCGGTGATAGCAGAGAAAATAAAACCGATGATAACGGTGTAAAACACACAAGCTAATACAAACGGAATATGTAAAGAATGCGCAAGCCCCAATGATGATAATTGAAAATTTTGTTGGAACAATACAAACATAAATATCGCCAAGATCACAATGCCAATGATCACGATAGGCAAGGGCATGTCACGATCAGTGCGTGGCAAACGATTTAATGAAGGATGTTGTAAAGAAAACACTTTCATCGACGTTTTTATGCTGCGCCAAAACGGCTTTATTAATGTAATTAAAGTCCATATGCCAGCAGTGAGCATAGCGCCGATCCCCACATAACGAATTTTGCTATCCCATAATTGCATGATGGTGTAACTCAGATCGGTTGAGTGTAACTGATAATACGAACTTAATGTTGGCACGCCGACAAGCCAACTGATCAATGCGCCGATGAAAATACTGACTCCCACGTTAAAACCAATTAAATAACCAGCACCAATCATGGTTGCTGAGAAACCAAAGCCAAAACCATAGAGTGTATTACCGCGCGCAAACCACATTTGTACTTGACTGGCAACAAGCTTAAAGCCCGTTTGTGCAAGTTCAACCAAACCGCCCACTAAGCCACCGATCAGTAATTCTTTAAAACCAGCAGCGTGTTCTAAATTAAATTTTAATACTTCGGCAATAGCGCGGCCTTCAGGAAAATGTAATTTTGCATCAGTGACTAAAATACGACGTAACGGAATTGAAAAAAACACGCCGATGATCCCGCCAATTAAAGCCATTGAAACCGTTTGTAAATAACTAAAATGCATCCAATAGTGAATGATAATTAGTGCTGGAACGGTATAAACGATGCCACCAGCGATCGCTTCACCTGCAGATGCACAGGTTTGAATTAAATTTGTCTCAAGAATATTAGAACGTTTACAAAAACGTAAAATACCCATAGCTAAAACCGCAGCAGGGATCGAAGCCGAGGTTAAGATGCCAATTTTTAACGCAAGATACGTGTTTGCCGCTGCCAGAATTATTGCCAGAATGATGGCAATAATAACAGCTTTAAACGTGATTTCTGGCAGCTTCTTAGCTGCAGGAATGGTAGGTCGTTCTTTAATATCCATCGCCAAACCTTAAAACAAAAGTGTTAGCAAATCAATGGATTCTAGCATATAATATTGCCATTGTAAGATTAAGGTAGTTGTATCATGCGTAAGTCTATTAAGTGGTTCATATCAATTATCGTTATTGCTATTGTGGTGGTGATCATTGCAGCCATTGTATTTATTTCTTCGTTTAATATTAATAATTATAAAACTGCAATTAGTTCGCAATTTACCAAAGTAACAGGTCGCACCTTAACAATTAATGGCAATATACAACTATCATTGTTTCCTTGGCTCGGTTTAAAATTGCATGATGCGAGCATTGGTAATCCAGCGGGCTTTGCTAATAAACAATTTGCCAGCATTGGTGAAGTTGATATTAAAGTTAAATTGTTACCATTATTTTCTGGGCGCTTAGAAGCAAACAAAATTATTGCTAAACGTGCGCAAATTAATTTAATCAAAAATGCGAAAGGTGAAAGTAATTGGCAGCATTGGAATAAAAACGGTAAACAAAAATTGGCAGCAATAACTAACCCGAGCGGATCACCATTAGGATATAACGCAGCGATTAAAGCTAGTACTCAAATGCAGAAAACACCATGGAAAATCAATATTTCTGCTATCGAGCTTGATAATTCCACGTTGACTTATCGTGATCAGCAAACCGATCAAAATATTAAATTAGATCATATTCAATTTTCTAGTCACGATATTAATATTGGTAATAGCTTTCCATTATTAGCAAGTTTACATATCGTTAGTAATAAACCTAAGTTAACAGGTCAAGTGAATCTGAAAGCTAATTTGTTAGTTAGCAAAGGTTTGGCACAAATTAATTTAGAAAAAATGCGTTTGCAATCTACTTTGCAAGGTGAAGGCTTGCCAAATAAGCAAATGAATGTTGTGTTGAATACCACAATAAACCTTAATCAAACTGCACAAGCAGTGCGCTTGGTTAACTTAGATCTGCAAGCAGCGCCATTAATGCTAAAGAAAGTTAACGGTCAATTTCGTTATGGTGAACAAACATCATCAATGAATAATGATCTCAGTGTTAAAGGCCAATTAAATTTATCGGAGCTAGGTTTTGGACCATTCAAAATGCAACATGTGATAATTGGTATATTAGCTAAGAATAATGTGTATAGTATTCCGAGTTTATCCGCAGATGTATATGGTGGTAGGTTAACAGCTTCTGGGCGTTATGATCATTCTGGCGAGACGCCAATCATTAACATCAAACAATCATTAAAAAATATGCAAGCTGGGCCGTTGATGGCAACGTTGGGTTTGCAAGTTAGTTTGATCAATTACGGTGTGTATGCGTCATCGATGTTTAATAAACTTTGGCAGTTATTCACCACTCACGTGCAAGGAAATGCTAACTTTAATACGGAATTAACTACTCAAGGTAAAAACGCGCAAGCACTACGATCGAACTTACACGGCAAATTAGCATTTGCTTTCAAAGATGGTGCGATTAAAGGCATTAACATTGGCTATTTGATAAACCTTGGCACTGCGTTGATAAATCGCCAAACGCCACCCCAACGAACCACAAGCCCAACGCAAACAACCTTTGGTTTATTGCAAGGTAGTTTTAGTGTACGTAATGGAATTGCTAGCAGCAATGATTTGCTATTAGAGTCACCGTTATTACGAGTGACCGGCAAAGGTTCAGCAAACTTAAGCAATAATACGTTAAATTTCATGCTTAAAGCTACTCAGTTAAGACAAAAAACCGTAGGTGGACAACAAGTTAATGTGCCGAGTAAATTGGTCATTCCATTATTGGTTAAAGGAACTTTACAACAACCAACGATCCGCCCTGATATGCAAACGATTTTGCTATTACAAGGAAAACAACAAATTGATAAAGAGATCGATAAAAATATTGGGGGTAGTTTTGGTAAAACCTTGAAGAAAAAACTTAATCAGCTTGAAAATTTGCTGGAATAAGGCTTTGCAAACATTAACGGCTAAATCATTCGGGCAGCGCGTACTAACCTGGTATGCGCAACATGGACGTAAACAATTGCCTTGGCAACAACCAGCGACGCCATACCGGGTGTGGTTGTCAGAGATCATGTTGCAACAAACGCAAGTTAACACCGTTATTCCTTATTTTAATCGTTTCATCGCGCGTTTTCCTGATCTACATAATTTGGCACAAGCTACCATCGATGAAGTTTTACATTTGTGGACGGGGTTAGGTTATTATGCACGTGCGCGCAACTTACATAAAACAGCCAAGATCATTGCTACGCAATTTCATGGTGAGTTTCCAGCTGATCGCCATGCCTTAGAACAATTGCCCGGCATTGGCCGTTCTACTGCGGCAGCCATTTGTGCATTAGCATTTGGATTACCTGAAGCAATTTTAGATGGTAATGTCAAACGAGTGTTAGCACGAGTGCATGCTATTGCAGGCTGGCCTGGTGAAACAAAAGTGCAACAACAATTGTGGCAACTCAGTGAACGTTATGTGCCACAACAGCAACCCGGGCCTTATACCCAAGCAATGATGGATCTAGGAGCGATGATCTGCACTCGCACTAAACCTGCTTGTAATGAATGCCCTTTAACAGATTATTGTTTAGCGAAACAACAAAATAATACTCAAGCGTATCCTGGTAAACGCCAACGAAAACAGTTGCCCGTTAAGCAAACAACAATGTTGTTATTAACAGATGATCAACATCGGGTGCTACTTGAAAAGCGTCCACCGGCTGGAATTTGGGGTGGGCTGTGGATCTTGCCCGAATGTGATGATCCAAATAATATTATCACTTGGTGCGCATTGAAATATCATTGCGACACAACCTTCATTAAAGCATGGCCTAGTTTACGTCATACATTTAGCCATTTTCATTTAGATATTACGCCAATCCAGTTACAGATCATCAACAAAAGTCCTGTAGTGATGGATTCAGCGTCATTGATTTGGTATAACAACAATGCGCCAGCTGAACTTGGTTTAGCAAAACCCATTATCACGCTGTTGCAGCAATTAGCTAAGCAATTGGAGGAGTCATAGATGAGTCGCATGGTATTTTGTAAAAAGTTACAAACGCAGGCAGAAGGGTTAGATTATGCGCCTTACCCAGGTGAACTAGGTAAAAAGATTTATGAACATGTATCAAAACAAGCTTGGCAAATGTGGCAGCAGCATCAAACCATGTTGATCAATGAATATCGTCTCAATTTGCTTGATAGCCAAGCGCGCGAATTTCTCGAACGTGAAATGCAGAATTTTTTCTTCGGCGAAGGTAGCGCGAAGCCGCCCGGTTATCAACCTACAGAAGAATAGACTTATTGATGTTATTATGACCAGCTTGGGATGATGTTTTTTGTTCACTTGACTTACCCAATGAGGATCAGGTTTAATTAGCGCTTCTTAAAGTCATATCTCTTGAAGCTGCATTTGGCCAGATAGCTCAGTCGGTAGAGCAAAGGACTGAAAATCCTTGTGTCCCTGGTTCGATTCCAGGTCTGGCCACCAATTAAATCAATAGGTTAGAGGAATTCATTTCGGTTTTATCTGGAAAAGCCTATTAATCAAGAGATCGATCTGTTGAGCTTCATGAGGCCACTGAAGTCCTTGCCGACTATTGGATGTCTTAACGCCTAATGTTGAATGTTGATAGCGTATGCAGTGTGCTTTGAGGTAACGTAAGCACTTTAGTTAGATACGGTGAATAGAAAATGATCCTAATGAGAAAATTTCTAGATTAACGCTAAAATACTACATTTGAAACGATCGCATCCATCGCTTTTTTAACTACAGTGGGCGTTTGATGGGTGTAGGGATGAAGCAAATATACTGGACTGATCTCACATTTGATCTTCGGGAGCAGGTGAACTAATGTGCCTTTTTCTAGGTAAGGTTTAACGAAAATAGACGGTAGTAAAGCATAACCCATACTGTTAAGTGCTAGCTTGCAAGTGCCAGGTAAATTGCTTGATTTAAAAGCGGGATGAAGTGCCCAAACTTTTTTATCAAACTCTATGTCATAGTGAGGTTTTCTTTGTTGCCAATGACTCGCAATAAAATCATATTGAATAAGATCATCAATCTTTTCTATAGGCTGTTTATTGTCGAGAAATTCGGGAGCTGCTACGAAGATACTATGAATATGGCCAATGCGCTTTGCTTTAAGCCCACTATCATTAAGCATACCGACACGAATAGCAATATCAATATTATAAGTGAGTAATTCAATGCAATTATCATCGATGCTAAAAATCACTTTAAGGTTAGGATAAGTATTTTTAAGTAGCTTAATTGCGGAGAATACAATATCTTGAAAAGCATGAGGTAAGGTAATAGCAAGTGTGCCAACGGTTTCTGTATCTTTGCCGTATAACTCAGTAAATGTTGTATTAATTAATTGATATAATTGTTGAGATTTTTCTGCTAAATAATGTCCTTTTTCAGTTAACACGAGTTTGCGGGTTGTTCGCTTAAGCAATTGGGAATCGAGTTCTTTCTCTAAAGCAGAGATATGTTGGCTTAAGCCAGATTTAGTCATATCGAGCATTTCAGCCGCTTTCGTAAAACTGCCTTGTTTTATCACTTCATGAAATAAGAACATACGATAAGCGAGACTCTTTTGTTTAGAAGGAATGAACATTGTTTTCAACTCCTGGTTATTTTTCTTCAATATGTTTAATGCTAACGTATAGTTCCTATTTAAATCAAATGCAAGGAGACAATCATGAAAAATGATGGAAAGAAAATGAATGCAGAAATCATCAAGGCAGTGGAGGAAGCGAGCCAAGTATGGATTACAGCTTTTAATGGCAGAAATGCGGCTGACTGTGCAAGTGTTTATAGTAAAGATGCCATTATGAAAGCAGAACCGTTTGGGGAATATAAGGGTCGAAAAGCTATTCAGGAATTCTGGCAAGGTTTAATTGTCAAAAGCATTTCTGATGTTAAATATACTAATATAAAGTACCAGGTTGAAAGTGATGATGTTGTGAAATTAAGTGCTTCATGGACTATGATGGTAGGTTCGGGTGATGATAAAAAAATGATTGGTGGTGAGATTTATGAAGAAAAGTGGGAGCGTACTGAAGAAGGCTGGAAGCTCACTTTTGATCATTTTGAGCAAAAAGAGAATTTCACCCCAAGATTTTTTAAAGCATCACAGTCTAAATCAGAAGCTACAGAAGAACAAACACCTTCGCCTTCTTCTTCAATTCCGCATGTAGGACATCCTTCATAATCAAATTAAATATTGCTTAATAAAAAGAAGGTCAGGCAACATTTGCAGGCCTTCTTTTGTAGTGCATTGTTGAATTCAAATATGGGTGTTTTTACCCATTTACTTATTATTTATGCCTGTATTATATTGTTTGTAAGTTTTCTGGTGCATTATGTAATTCATGATAAAAATAAAATTATTCCCAATAATGCTTAACTACAGAAAAAAACTTAACCCATAAGCGTTTTATCGTGATTAAGCGTTACAGCTCATTTTACATATAATGCCGATCGCAACGGATAACATGATAATAGGGAGATAGCCATGAATTTTTTAACTGATATGATGTTTACCGAAGAGGATAATGCAGATAGTCATTTCATTTTACAGTTTGCTAATTTTGGATACTTTGCGCTTTTACTTATTGTTATTTCGCTTTATTTAGCTCGACCAACGTCAAAGAGTAAAATCAAAGATACTGTATTTTCAAAGGCGCGCAAAAAGAGATTACAAGATACTTGGGAATGGATACAATATGCTAATGAGTTGTCACGGGAATATTCTGATCCACGTTATGCAATTATGGCGTATCAACATATTCTAAATCTTGATATGACAGTTAATCAATCGAAAGATGTGTATAGAAAATTAGGCGGGTTGTATGAGGATGTCTATTATAATAGTCGGATAAAGTTTCTAAATGATGAATATCGGCTAAAGGCAATTAAATATTATAAAATGTCTGGCACATCTAATAACCGTAAAATACGTTTGCGAGTTTTGATGTTGGAGCATAAAAATTTAAGTTCAGCACAATGGCTACAAAAAGCCAGAGAGACATCTAATGTGATAAAACTTCGTGATTATTGTGAAATCGCAATACGACTTTCTTTAAATGCTCCAGTGACTATGTACAAAGCTGGTTTGATTATTACAAATTGCAACGGTTATCGGAATCGATTAGCGATAGCAAAAAAATATTTTAAAGAAGCTGCAAACTCAAATCATAGAAAAGCAGCAAAAAAGTATATAGAACTCGAACATGGCAATATGTCTCAATCTAGATATACACAACTTGGTGTAGCTTATTTAACTGGTACAAAAAGCATAGCGGGAAATATAAATCTAGCCATTGTCTGTTTTGAACAGGCTAGTTCTGATCCTGAAGCATTGTTTGCTCTAGGAACATTTTATCGTGATGGAATAGGAGTTCTTGAAAATCTCGAACGGGCAAAAGATTATTTTAAGCAGGCAAAAGAAATGGGAAGTGAAGCTGCAAAAATAGAATATATGATGCTTTCACACAATGAATTAACTACATCACCTGAATGGAATTCTTTAGGAATAAATTATTATAATGGAAAAGATTATATACTAGCAGAGGCATGTTTTCAGCGCGCAATTAAACTATCTCCAACTTTTGCAGTTGCTTATTATAATATAGGTCTTTTATCTCAAAAAGGAAGACCTCGAAATTTCAAGCGTGCAATGCAGTATTATGGTCCTGCACTAATACTTGGCTATAAAAAGGCCGAAGATAGAATACGTGAAATCCGCTCTGAAAGAGAATGGGCGCCTTATAAAAGGGGTGCCGCAGGGCTATTCGGGGTTGCTGCAATGGTAGGAGGTGGTTTCGCATTGGTATTTAGTAATGGCACTGCTGCAATGGCTGGTAATAGTGTTTTGCAGGGAGGGGTTAGCAGTTTCAGATTTGCGTTATTTAATGAAGATGAAAATTTAACTGCAGAAGATTATGCTTCTCAAGTTATATCATCGATGATGGGAGGAGCTGCTAGTCATACGGTAGGGAGGGTTTTGAATCCATTGGTTCGTACACCAACGCGCTTTTTACCATTTTTATCTGAGGGTGGCGAGCAAGCAGTAAGAGTGGTTGCTATAGGTGGGCTAGCAAGTTTAAGTGGATATTATGCAACAACCGTTGCTAGAAACCTTATTGAGAGAAGAAGCTTTTTAGCAGCTATACGCAATAGAGATGCTCTACTCGCTTTCATAAGTGGTACAGTTTCAAGCGGTATCAATGTTGCATCTCATCCTGTTATTGAATCTTTTTATAATGGTGTTTTTGATTCAGCTATCGATGAAGCTTCCCAAGAAGCAGCAATGATTGTTGCTGGTTCTTTAGTGGGATCTACAACAGGAGGTATTAGTGCAGCACTAACCACATTAGTTTCGAACGGATATTACAAACTGACAGGCTATAAACGGCCGTGGTTAGAAGGGTTTAAAGAAGCGATATTATTAGGCATGGTAACGGGGGCTGTGACCGGCGCTTTCAATGGTGTAATAGAGTGTCACAATTTACGTCAGAAAAAGTTGCTTGAGGCAATAGAGGAATATAACAAAAATATAGAAAAACTTAAAGAAATTGAAAATAGTTCTGAGGCAGAAGCTGCAAAAAGTGCTAATGCTTATTTTTTAGATATGAGAAGGAGGGCTCAGGCTGAAATTTTAAAACATATCGAATGGGCTATCGCCAATGAATGTGTATATGCTCGTGGCCTAAATATCGGGCTAAGAGTTAAGAGTACAGATATCAACGATATTTTTGATGCAATTCTAGCAGGAAAAAAAGTTACCTTTGTTAAATATGGTAAAGGTAAAAAAATTGAAGCCGAACGAAAATTATTTCCTGATGCGTATAAAATTAAATGGGATGAAAACGGTGAGAAAGGAAAAAGCAAAAAGACAATGTACAACCTAGATGATTATAGAAGAGCTCAACAAAAGGCTAACGCAGCAAATCGAGATCTTGCTGCCAAATATGATGAAGCTGGATTTAACGGAGATGAATTAGTTGGAAATTTAATACAGGAACGAGAAAAATTATTGATGCAAGAACGACAACTGGGCAAACGAAATCGCTATTTTCATAATCATAAAGGCGTCAAGTCTACTCTTCGTTTAGACGTTCCAATGAAGGATGATTATACTCCTGATTTTAGTGACACATCAATAGCGTGGAATGCAATTTATAATGCATCTGAATGCGCAATTGCTTGTTATAAGAATAAAACAGGTGGTTTTGTATATGGTATGAAACTTATAGGAAAGATAGAACAACCAAAATATGGTTTTGATGTCTCAACATTTGCTGATCAGAAAAACAATACAATCTATATTTCCTTCAAAGGTTCTCAGAAGGCATCCCAGTGGTTTATCGATGATGCAGTGCTTGCAGCAAAGGGTATACCTGCTTCCGTGAATCGACATATTAAGGCAGAAATTCAAAAAATAGCTCAACAATATCCAAATTCTAAAATTATATTAACAGGCCATTCATTGGGTGCTGCAATCGCTACATACTATTCATCTAAATTAGGATATACTGCACTTTGTTTTGATAACCCTGGGTGTAGGCATACAGGCGATTATTCAAATGTAACAAGTTTTCAATCTATGCCCAATATTGTAAATCGTCTTAATCCTTCAAAGGGAAATATCGTTCAGCTTAGTACGCCAACTAGCACTTATTATTATGCCAGAAAAACAACATATGTTATAGATTTTTTCAAACCAGGAGCTGGCTTAATAGGAAGAGAAGCGCTCGGATTATTCTCTCATTCGATGCGTTTTGTTCAACGTTCACTAAGACGTACTCATGACTTACTAACTGGAGAATCAAGTAATTCACACTTGTTAAAAGGCATTAAATCTAATTCAAACTTGGAGTATGAAAATGATTTTTCTGAGGTACTTCAAAATCAGATTGGTCAATCTCAACAGAGGTCAAATAATGGTCCGGCTAGAATGCAAAGATGATATTAAGTTTAAATGAATTTATAAATAGGTATTGCCTAATCAGCACTGATTATTGATATAGATTTATTTCATAAGATCTTGCTTAAAAGGAAAAATGATTGTTGCTATGCAAAATACGTTACACAAGCAAGCGAGCTACATACGGGCTTGGCTATATTGGTTGTGAAAGACGACTGAAAGCATCTATCAGCCTATGGTATAGTTCAGCAACATCGGGATCATGGCTGGGGATGTCGCGTGCCGGATCATCTGGGATGCACTGGAACTCGACCAATCGGCGCGCGATCAACCAGTGACCGTCGACCTTCTCGAGCAAATCACGATAGCCTCCGGTCATGAGGATCCTGAAGCCTTTTGAAGTAGCAACTGTTACGACAGTGCTAGCGACGCCAGTCGCCGTCAGACCATTTTTAGCCACATCGTAGACAGGGGAAGACGTGATATGACGCGTTCCAAGCTGCGCATGAACCTCGGCATAGGCCCTTATTTTGTTACGCCCGACAATAGCCCGCTCATCGGTGCCAAACACTCCGTTCTCAGTGAAGCAGTTAACCCAACCATCAAGATCGCGTGTGTCGAGGGTTAAGCAGTAGCGTCCGAGCAAGTCGAGAATCTCGATTCTGTCTTGCAGCATATGAATCTTTCTCTCATCCATCATTTGTCCTCCGATGTAGCTACTTGGTATTTGTAGAATTACTTGGCTTGCTCAACTCATTTGCTTGGTTTTTTCTTCAATCTCTTATGTTATCAAATTATTTTGACGTTTAAAAAAGATAATGTGACCCGAGGGTTATTTCACAGGTGATTTTTGTTTTTTCAAATGCAGTAATCAGTTTATGTCGACTACAAATTTTACGTATCTTGAGTTTATTTTGACTTAATGCCAATTTGGTGCCGAACACAAAGCTTCCTCAGTAACATTTACTTTTCGTGTTCTAACCACTTTTTACCTTTTTCGGTTATTGTATACTGTTGAAATGGGCTTTTTGGCTTGTCCGGTATTGTTAAAGCTAATAATTGCTGTTTGAGTAAAGGCTTTAAATAATTATTTTGGAATGTTTCTCTGTGTTTCAAGCCTAGAAAGCTTTGGATATCATTAGCTTTCTTTGGCTGTTCACAAAAGTGTAGAATTTTTTCCTCAATCTTAAATTCAGCTTGTCCGGTAGCTTGTCCGGTAGCTTGTCCGGTAGCTTGTCCGGTGGTCTTGGCTTTCAAAGGTAATATAAATCTAAATACATCACTTTCCATTAATTCTGGATCACTGCCACAAAATGCTTTGCAGTATTTAAACAGTTTACGCACACCTGAACCTAATTCATCTGCACGGCCGATTTCTCTAAACACGCGAGCAATTGTTGGGTTTTTAGGGCAAGGGGAAAAGTTTGTTGGATTAATAATGCCGTGGTTGTGTGACTTATTGCTATTCTCAGTGTAAAATTTCTCGCGATCAATCACAAATTTTGCTGGGAAAGGATTGGTAAATTCTCGGTGAATGAGTAGATTACTAATAACCTCTCGTAGAATATGACTACGCAGACTGATCCGCTGATCACCTTCTAAATAAAAAGGATCATTTAAATGTTTTTCACCAAAATGCAGTAATCGGTCAAAGCTTTTAATGAGGTTAGAACAAATATAATCTCTATCATCATAACGATCGACATTATCTCGTCGTAGAATCGCATCTGTTTTAAAATGTGGTATTGCAGAAAGAATTGTGCTTTCTTTTCCAAATAACAAAATACCTGCTAAGCTAATGCCACTTTTATCCGTTTGCAAATCTTGACCGTATAACTGAGCACTCTGGATTAACTCCATATCACTCATTTTCTCCCAAGGATGTTCTTCACGCTGAAAACTTGCCATCTTTCTAGCGAGAGCGATCACATCTTGTCTTAGATCAGTTAATTCAGCATAAGGATATATTTTATTCTCAGAATAGCTGATTTGTTTTCGTAAATATAACGAATAGACTAATTGCTGTTTATGAGTAATATCAAAGTCACCATCCTCATTACGATCAAATATTCGGTTATTGCATCGATGCACTTGTGAGCTCTGGGGGACAAAAATATAAAGAATAGTTTTATTCTCTATTATTACTTCATCGATCGATAAATAAAATGGTGGGTTAATCTTTTGTGGATTATTCATGGTAACCACAAAGCTATTTTTAATCTTATCGATAACTTTTGAATTAACGCCGGTTATTTTGCCTGAATCACTAACGCCTAATAAAAGCTCTCCGCCTGAGCGATTTAGAAACGCACAGATAGTTTCAAAGATATTTTTACTAAGTTCAGAATGACATTCTTTGAATTCAATCTTTAGCCCTTCACCTTGTTTTATCAGCGATATTATTTTCGTGTTTAACATTTTCAATGTTCCTTTTGTCTAATATGTCATTCCAACAATGTAACGTATATTATACTAGATAAGGTTCTTAATTTTAGCGGTTTAAAGTAAAAGTTCCCAGGATTTTGTTGTAGGAAAAACTAAACTATCAGCAGCATAGTGATCATTTGTTTTTTCTAAGCAACCGGTTGGTACTTTACAGGTTTTTTTACCTAACAAATAAATTGGAATAAAAAAAATCATAATGAATAAATATAAAAACTAATAAAATTAAAAAAATACTGCGGAGCATCATGTGTTTATATACAGGCAAAAAATTATGTGATAAAATATTAAAAAATAATTATTCGTTTCAGCTTATTATTCTGCATCCCGATAATATACAACTTTGATAGTAAAATTTTGGAGGGATTATATATGAAAACCACTGCTGGAAATACTAAGAATGAATATATCCAAAAGCAAGCGAACAAAGGTTTCTCAGATGCTAAACTGAAAATTGCTAAATTAAACCGTCAAAGTGGTAGTTTTGCAGCGGCAGTAGCTTTATACCAATCTATTATAAGACAAAATGATTGTTATATCGATGAAGCTCGTTATGAACTTGGTCTTCACCATATGGGTGCGTGGGGAAAAGAAACAGGTTATCAACCAAGCTTGAAACAAGTTAATAAAGCCATACAGTACTTTGAAGCTATACCTCCTACTTCTCGTTTTTATAGTGATGCACAATCACCCTCTAAATTAAGAAAACTTTATACGGAAAAAATACGATTATCTGACACTAGAGGCTCTAGAATTGCTGTCGAAAAGAGAATAGATCAAAAGCGAGCTGCTAAAGCTAAGAAGGAAATTAACAAACATTCAAGCAAAAGACCCAGATATGACAAAAAAATTTCACAAAACAATGAAATATACTTGGAAGAAGCAAGACAAATATTACTTGACTGTGTTGGCGAGGAAGATGAATGGCCTATTAAAGCTACTAAGACGGCCTGGCAAGTTTACAAAATCACTCGAAGTTTTTATGACGCAAATTTTTTGGGTGTAGAAACAGGTTTTTCCGTAATTACACATAAACAATGCTTAGAAATATTTCAAAAATTACTTCAAATTCGCAATATACCGGATAGTTACAATATGCCTGATAGTGTAAGATATCAACTTAATTATCATTGTTTTTATTTGTTAATAGAAGCAGCAAGAGAGACAGACAATGTTGATTTACTGGAGCAAGCGATTCAACAGGGAGATACTATTATTAACTGTAAACAATTATCTCAGCAAATTAAAGATAAGCAAAAATTTCGAGATATTTCAAGCAATCGTTTAAATTTAACCAGGATTAAGTCAAATTTAGAGATATCAACTGCACCCAAGTGGTATCTAGCAAATCATCGTTTTCTTACTGTTATCATGCTGCCCCTTATCCCTTTGGTTGCGGCTGTTTATTTTGTTCACTGGAGTGTTGTTAAATTAAAAAACGTGTTTAAATCTGGAATAACTCATGAATTAAATACAAAAATTACATGTTACTCTGATAGGCTCAAAACAAAACAGGCTGGCAGAACTTATGGTAATTTCACAGAAGAATTGGGTTTTAAATTAGAAGGTAATTTAAACCGTGGTGCAAGCACCAGTAGCTCCTCGCCTAAAAAAGTAAGAAGGTGGAATTTGCCTTTTTTTAATCGAAACAAACAACAGCAACCGACAGAACGAACAACTCTGTTACATCACTCTTCTTCGAAATGTGTTTTATTTTAGCTTTGCTGTGAATATTGTATTTTCCCAATTAAATGCGCGCTTATTGGATTAGTGATAGTGATAAAAATAATTAATATGATGACTTCAGTGATACTGTGAACATCTCGTAATTGAATACCAACGCCCAGCAAAATCAATCCACAACCTAAAGTGCCAGCTTTGGTTGCGGCATGCATTTTTAAGTAAAGCCCTGGTAGCCGCCATAAGCCTAATGCAGCTATTGCCATAAATAATGAACCCGCAAGGATGACGATATCGCCTGCAAAATCAAGGATCAGCATTAGTTAAGCTCCCTTTTGCTAAGAATTGATAGTAAGCCACAATACCAAGAAACATGATCAAAGCAAGTGTTAAGCAAATATCAATAAAAATTGCTTGATGATTCACTAAAGCCCATAAAGCAACTCCAGCCATTAATAAGTTAGTTATCACTTCCAGCACAATTAACTTTATAAGAATGGAAGGGAATTTGATCATGGATGCAATGGAAATAATAAACGCAAGTACCACAAAAAAAATTGCTGCATTGACTAGCCAAGTGTTGATCTCAGACATATTGAAACACCTTTAAAATTTTAGGCTCAAGAGTGTGTTTAACAAATTCAATGGTTTTTTGTTGGTCTTGGGCAAACATCACATGAATGACTAATTCATTCGTTTCTGTTAATACATCCACAGCAAGTGTCCCTGGAGCAAGCGAAATAAGGTTAGCTAATAAGCTTATTTGATGAATATGCTCGCAAGACAATGGAATTTTGATTAATTTAGGCTGGCTTTTATGCCCAGGAGTTAGAATATCCCAAGCAACTTGCATGCTGGATCGAATTAATTCCCAAACAGTGTAGGCTATCAAAATGAGTAAATGATAGATATTGATTTTGAATTGAAATTTTTTGGGAACAACTAACCAATGAACACATAATGATATAACCAGTCCTAATAGTAAATTTGTGAAATGAAAGTCGTTACTAAAGCCACTCCAAACGGCTAGTAAAAAAAGTATTACCCATAATCGACTCATGATCCTAAACCTCTATTTAAATCAACGGTAATGCTCTTTAGTGTTGGCAAAATAATATCTGGGTATAATCCTAGCGCAAGAGGAATAATTAATAAAGGTAGTGTAGCGATGAGCTGAGTTGCAGTGAGAGTGAATTTAGGTGTTGTTATTTTGGTTGTTTGCTGATTTTGACAAAAGCCAAAACGCCAGATTTTAATCATGGAATACAAAGTAAATAAGCTAACTATGATGGCGATGCATGCACCAATATAAACGTGGCTAGTAAGTGCCGCTTTGAGGATCAACAATTTCCCCCAAAACCCTGACAAAGGCGGCAAGCCTGCTAATGACATTGCAGCTATAAAAAATATGCTTGCTAATAAAGGACTGCTCTTTAAAAGCTGGCCAATTTTATTGAGATTAGTAGAATCACATTGTTTTTCAATAATACCTGCCACCATCAACAAGTTTGTTTTTACAAAAACGTTATGAATCAAGAAATATACTGCCGCAATAATGGCTAAAGAAGTTGGGATAAAAATCGCTAATACAATATAACCTAATTGACTAACAATATGAAACGATAGAATATCACGTATGCGAAAATGATTGGCTGCACCCATTACTCCAAAAAACATTGTGCAACTAGCAATAAATATAAATAAATATTCGATAAATGAAGTATGCAATGGCGACCATAGCCACGCTAGCCTTAGTAACACTAACATGATCACTTTGGTGATCAAGCTAGCGAGCAACATAGCTGAAGAAGAACTGGTATTTGGGTAGGCATTAGGCAGCCAAAAATAAAAAGGAAATAATCCACCCTTAACACCTAGCCCAAGCAATAATAGTAATAGCGCAGGTGTCATTAAACTGCTTTGATGATGGCGAAGAAATTCAGCGATCTTCATATAATTCAAACTGCCAGTTATGCCATAAATAAAAGCAATAGCAAGTAACATTAATAATGTACCAACAATATTAAACATTGCGTAATGATATACTTTAAATGTGTTATGTAATTGACTATTGCTTAGCAAGATGAATGCGCTGACTAACATCACTTCAGACCAAACATATAAATTAAACACATCGTAGGTAGTTAATGCTCCAATCATGCCTAAGATCAGCAGCCAAAATCCACAATAGAAGGTATTACTTTGTATTTGCAGATCAGGATCTTGGAAACTAAATATGTTAATGCAAACAATGACTAAGGAAAAGATCACTAACATTAATGTTGTTAGATGATCAAACACTAGACTAATGCCAAATGGAGCATGCCAACTAGCAACGTGAATGATAATGTTATTATTATGTTTAAAAAATATCATTACACTTAATGTTAATAGTAGTAATGAAAATATTAACTGAGTTAGTTTCACTACAATCATTTGATTATTTTTAATAAATAATAAATAAACTGCCGTAGCAAAGATGGGCAAAGCAAATAAAAAACTTATTAATAATTGCATGATGTTCATGATTTTTGCTTAAAAATACTATGATCGGCCATTAATGCTTTAATAACAGCACACAAAAATGCTAATAGGCCGAAGCCAATAACGATTGCAGTTAAAATCAATGCTTGCGGTAAAGGATTAGCAAAGCCATTTACTGAAGAGCTGCTAATAAAAGCAGGTGTAGCATGATTTAAACGGCCACATGCTAATATAACAATGTTAATAGCTGTGCTTAGTACTACTATGCCAAAGACTTTTCTAATGAAGTTATTCTCTAGTATCAAATACATTCCTATTGATACTAGTATGCCACAGGTTAGTTCAATCATTTTTACTTTGCTCCAGCTCTTTAATTAGCCATGAAAGGCTGCCCAAAATCGCTAAATAAATCCCAAGATCAAATAGTAGTGGTGTGCCTAACTTAATTTGTTGGCCAAATAATTTAAATTGCCACCACATACCTGTTAATAAGCTATGTTTAAAACTTAAAGCCAGTAACATACTAATAATTAAACATAACATTCCTAAGCTAATAAGAATAGGGTTTTTGCGAATGATAAACTTTGGTGTTTTGCGATAGGATAAAATATAAAGCCCAATGCCTGCACAAGCGATAAGCGCGGCAATAAAGCCACCGCCAGGATAATTATGGCCTCTCAACAAAAAAAGAATAGAAAGCAGCAACATGATTTGAAAAATAAAATGGCAGTAGCTTTTAAGAATGACGGACATGTTTCTTCCTTATTGATAACAAACTCTTATGAGTTAGCAGCCAAATACCGATAGCAGTTGCAATGATCACGATAGCTTCACCAAAAGTATCAAGCGAGCGAAAATCAACTAAGATCACATTAACTACATTTTTACCATACGCTAACAATAAACTATTTTTTATGTAGTATTGCTGTAATTCAGGGTTAAAAGGTGTTGCCTTTACTAACAAGAGCATTAATGTAGTATACAAGCCAATTCCGATAGCAATAGCAATGTTTAATAAGCTTATGGAACTTTTATTATATATATTGATTAATCTAAATTTATGTAACGCAATTAAAATAACAATAATCGTTAGCACTTCAACGAGTAATTGAGTCATAGCGAGATCGACTGCACCATTTACCATGAAAAAAAATCCTGTTGCCAAGCCTAATAAGCTTAAGCTGATCAAATTGTAAAGAAATTTATACGAACTCAGTAAACTAACAGCAACTAATATTAATAAGATAAATAAAGGCAGATTAGTTACATTAACAGAGAAAACTTGATAATGGATCAACTTATACCATTGCGTTACTATCATGGTTAGCAATAAAAAAATCACGATGCTTGCTGTAGCAATTTTCAATTGAATAGTGAGCGATTGTTCTTGGGTAAAACGAGTAAGCTGTTTGCCAAAAAGTAGCAAATAATTTAAGCTATTTTCAAATAACAAGCGTGGATTGAGCAAATCGGGTACGCTAGTAGGCAATTTTTTTATGAGTATAAACAGCAAGCTCAGGAACGCTCCTCCAAGAACGGTTGTTAAGCTTAATAAATAACTACTGCCAACATTGGGATTTACGTAGATAACCTTGGTTGCAGGTACAATGGCTGCAATTGAGGGTTGTACTAGATCTTGTAAGCTTTCTTCAAAAAAACTTAAGATTAAAATTACACCTGCTAAAATTGCTGGGCATAATAAACCAAACTTTAATATTTTGACCTTAATATGCGTTTTTTTTGCAGCTTTAAATAAGAACCAACCACAGCGAAAACAAATTGCAGCAATTAGCATACTACTAAGTAGACTGATGCCCACTATAAAATAGGAAATAGTTGGAGTTGCTAGTTTTGCTTCATAAATCATTTCTTTAACGGTAAAACCAAAAAAAGGTGGTAGCCCCGCCATTGAACCTAAAATAATAATCAGGACAAATGCTAATAAGAAATTTGTTCTGCCAACTCCACTGAGTTTATCTAATTCTCGGGTATGGTATTCTTTATCCAAAGTGCCAACTAACATAAAAGCTGCGGCTTTATAAATTCCATGAAATAAAAAGAAAATCGCAAACGCTTCAATCGCTAAAGGTTGATCACTGCCGAGCAAATACACCATTGCACCTAATGCAAACGTTGTAGTGTAAGCCAGCAATGCTTTTAAATCTTTTTGTACTAAACATAAAACGCTTGAAATAGCCATGGTTGATAAACCAAAAAATGTAAGCAATGGATACCATATACTAAGCTGGCCAAAAAGTGGGTGTAAGCGAGCAAGTAAATAAATACCAGCATTGACCATCGTCGCTGAATGCAGATAAGCGCTTACCGGCGTTGGTGCTTTCATCGCACCTGGGAGCCAGAAGTAAAATGGAAATTGAGCTGATTTAGTTATTATGGCAAGTAAAATTAAGCTAAAAGCAGTAATACATTGTGGAGATGATACTTGTGTTGTGAGTTGATTAATCGTGCTTGCAATGGACCAACTTGCCGATTTATTCTCAAGCAGTATAAGCCCAGCTAACATAGCTAAGCTTCCTATAATTGTAACAAACAAACTATTTGATGCCGCTTGATTTGCCGATTCACTTTGAACCTTGAATTGGATCAATAAATAAGATGTTATAGTCGTTAATTCCCAGCATAAAAATAACATGATCATATCATCTGCAACGACTATACCGAGCATACTTATTGCAAAGAGTTGGAGCAACGATAGTAATTTAGCTCTTTTATAAGTCTCCATGTTGGTATAGATATAAGCATAAAATAACACTAAAATTCCAATGCCGCTGATCAGTAATGCAAATAATCTTGCTAAACCGTCAATCTGATAATTGATGCTGATATTAAGTAGGTTTACCCATGGAATTGTATTGAAAGCAAACGGGTTGAATAAGTTCAAAGACCATAATAATACAATAAACCAGTATACAATGCTGACTAACACTGACGTTAGAGTTGGCCAGACAGCTAAGAGGCCACTGATTAATAATCCAATTATTAAGAAGATGCTAAAATCCATGGATCTATTATCTAAGGGCTACTTACTAAAGTCAATTCATTGTTTTTATTATAAAATTCTGGCTAAATAATTAAATTTCTTTGATGGGGGTGATCTGTAGTAAAATTCGATTACTATAACTAACACAACTGTCTAAGGAGAAAAATTATATGAGCGAACATTCAATCATCTCACACCAACAATGGATTAAAGCCCGTCAAGAGTTGCTGCAAAAAGAAAAAGAATTAACCCGGCTGCGAGATCACGTCAGTCAAATGCGGCGTGAATTGCCGTGGGAAAAAGTTACTAAAGATTATGTGTTCGCAAGTGAAACGGGTCAAGTATCATTAGCAGAGTTATTTGCCGGGCGTAGTCAACTCATTATTTATCATTTTATGTTTGATCCGCAGTGGGATGAAGGCTGTAAATCCTGTTCGTTACTTGCTGATCATTTCAATCCAGCTATTGTGCACTTGGAGCATCGAGATGTATCAATGGCTGTTGTTTCCAAAGCACCGATTGAAAAACTAAAAGCATTTAAACAGCGCATGGGATGGAATTTTACTTGGGTATCTTCACTCAATAATGAATTTAATCGTGATTATTATGTATCATTCACTGAAGAAGAACTTAAACAAAATAAGGCTTATTATAATTACCATGAAGGTGCGGTATTTCCGGTGGCAGAAGCCCCCGGGATTAGTGTATTCATTAAACAAAACAATTCGGTATTTCACACCTATTCGTCATACTCTCGTGGTTTAGATATGTTTATCAATGCCTACCATTTGCTCGACATTACTCCTAAAGGACGAGATGAAGATAAATTAATATATTCGATGGAGTGGATAAGGCATCATGATCGATATGACGATGACTCTTTTGTTGATCCTTACACAAAGTTAATATCAAAGTAACGCACTTAGTTTACATCAATTAAAATATGAGAGTTAACATGGATGATTTATCGTTACCTTTTAAGATTATTAAACCGCATAAAGCTAATGTATTACCTATTATTATAAGCATTCCACATTCAGGTACTGAGTTTCCTCCATCAATCGCATCACTAATCTACCCACATATTTTGCAAAAACCTGAGGATACAGATTGGTACGTTGATGATTTATATCAGTTTGCAAGTGAAATGGGGATCACTATTATTCAAGCGAGAGCCAGCCGCTATGTCATTGACCTCAACCGTGATCCGAACAATAAAGCATTATATAATGATAATCGGCACATCACTTCACTATTACCAACAAAAACATTCAGTAACAAAGATATTTATGTCAATACATTACCTGCAGAAAGTGATGTGGCTAAGCGGCTTGAGCAATATTACTGGCCTTATTATCAGAAAATCACCCAACTGCTTCAAGAATTAAAACAAGATTTTCCTCATGTTTTGTTATTTGATGCACATTCAATTAAACGCTATGTGCCAACAATTAGTGCTGAAAAATTTCCTTCGCTTATTCTAGGTAACCAAGACCATAAAACTGCAGATCTAAAACTTATTCAGTGTGGCTTAGACAGTTTGGGTAAAGATAACTTGTATAGTGTTAGCGATAATTATCCTTTTAAAGGTGGGCATATAACTCGGTATTTTGGTCAGCCAAGTAAAGGGATTCATGCATTACAATTAGAAATGTCACAAGATATTTATATGGATGAAGAGATTGTAAAGTATAACGTTGCAAAAGCAGAAACTGTGCAACTATTGTTGCAATCATTATTTTATAATCTCAATAAAGTGTTAAAGGAATTGACGTGAAAATATTAAAGTTTAATAGTCTGTATACAGATTCAGGTTGGCTCGATAATGCTTATGTGAGTCTAGATGCAGCAGGGAAAGTGATGCAGATCACAACTACTGCACCACAACATGATCATGATGTTGAAAAAATTCCAGGATGGGCAATACCTGGGTTTCAAAACGCGCATTCTCATGCATTTCAATATTTGATGGCAGGCACTGCTGAAGGTATTCCACCACAAGCGCAAGGAGATGATTTTTGGAGTTGGCGAGAAGCTATGTATCGAACGGCTCTAGAGATTAGCCCAGATGATATGGAGAAAATTGCCACTAAACTATATTGTGAAATGTTGCGACATGGTTATACATCTGTTGCAGAGTTTCATTATCTGCATCATGATAAAAATGGCCAAGCATATTCAAACATTGCTGAAATGGGTATTCGCCTTATTCAAGCTGCAAAAAATGCAGGTATTGCAATTACTATTATTCCTATCTTATACCAACAATGTGATCTTGAATCTGCTAGCAAACCAGAGCAAAGAAGGTTTATATCAAAAACACTAAATGATTATTGGAGATTACATGAAGCAACGTATGCTGAATGCAAAGCTTATGCTCGAGCTAATATTGGTTTAGGAATACATTCTATTCGTGCTGTTGCACCTGAAAATATTATTGAATTATGTAGTGCTGTGAATTATCAGATCCCAATTCATATGCATATTGCAGAGCAAATGCGAGAAGTTGAACAGTGTATCCGTGTGTTGGGTAAGCGACCTGTAGAATGGCTATTAGCGAATATTGACATTGATCAACGCTACAATTTAGTTCATGCAACCCATATGACAACAGAAGAAACGAATACATTAGCGGCTAAAAAAGCTAATGTTGTTTTATGTCCTTCTACGGAAGGAAACTTAGGTGATGGGTTTTTCTCGTTGATAGATTTTGCTAGACAAGGTGGCTCTTATACAATCGGTACTGATAGCCATGTTGGCTTATCACCACTTGAAGAATTGCGTTGGCTTGATTACGGTCAAAGATTACAAATTCAAAAGCGCAACATTGTTTGCCTCGGAAAGTCAGGTGAAAGTGGCGAAATCCTTTTTAATCAAGTATATCGAAGTGGAAAAATTGCAATGGGTGAATGGAAAACAGGTATTTTTTGCAAAAATGAACCTTTTGATTGTGTCGTGCTGAACGCCGAACATCCGCGGTTAGTTGACACACCAAAAGAAAATCGATTATCAAGGCTTATTTATTCAGGAGATCCAACAGTTATTTCTTCAGTTATGGTAAGCGGTAAACAGGTTATTTAACAAAAGGATATAGATTTGCATAAAGCATCAATACGATTTCAGCCTTGGATTATCTGGGTTACGGCAGTTTTATTTTTCTTTTTTGATTATGTTCAGCAAGTTGCACCAAGCATAATAGGTAGTTCGCTAGTTACTACATTCCATATTAATGCAGTTATGCTCGGATCAATTGCAGCTGCTTATTATTATTCATACGCTACAATGCAGATCCCAGCAGGTTTGATCATCGATCATTTTGGCCCAAGAAGACCATTGATGGTTGCAGCAACGATTGCAGGTATTGGCACATTCTTGTTTTATCACAGCGATAGTGCAATTATAGCTTTTTTAACACGAATGTTAATTGGTTTTGGTACGGCATTTTCTTTTGTATCTTGCTTAAAATTGGTATCGAGTTGGTTTCCGGAATCCATGAGTGGTGTATTAGCGGGGATGAGCAATACTGTAGGAATGATAGGAGCAGTAGTTGTAGATCTTGTGCTTATACATATCGTGAAAAACATTGGCTGGCGTAATACCATGCAGTGCTTAGCAGGCATTTTTATCATTATAGCAATATTGTTTTATTTTATTATAAAAGATCATCCAACTCGCACACGCAGTTTACAAAGTGATGAAAATTATAAGCGTGGCGTAACAAAAACATGGCAAGACATCAAACATATTTTACAAAAGCGACCCGTTTGGATCAATGGAATTTTTACAGCAACTATTAATATTCCTTTTGTTGCATTTGGAGCTTTATGGGGCGCTAAATTTCTACAGCAAAGTTATCATTTGTCCGTGTTTACAAGTAGTAGAGCAATGGCATTAGTTTTTGTTGGGGCAATACCGGGGAGTATTTTTTGGGGTTGGTTTTCAGATTATTTAAAAAAGCGCAAATTGCCAATGTTATTAGCAGCGCTAGGTGCACTCGTGACAATGGTAATCATTTTATATATTGCCGATTTACCAATTGTATTACTTGATATCATTTTATTTATGTTAGGATTTTGCGCTAGCGGTAATGCTTTAGGTTATGCTTATAGTTTAGATATTCGCCCACCAGGTTCAGCAGGCATTTCTTTAGGTTTTGTGAATACCTTATTAATTGGTGGAGCAGCGGCCTCTGAGCCAATAACAGGATGGCTGTTAGACATGAATAAAGCAACAAACGTTGTAAAACACAGTTTAGCGTATTCAGTAGCTGATTATAAAGTGGCGTTAAGTTTTGTGACAGTGTGTTTGTTGGTTGCTTGTTTTTCTATTTTGTTGTTACAAGAAACACATTGTCACGCGCAATACCATTAAGAGGTAATATGAAAACGCTAAGATTTATTTTAGGTGATCAACTTAATACAGCAATATCTAGTCTACAAAAATGTGATAAAAGCCATGATATTGTATTGATGTGTGAAGTGTGGCAAGAAGCGACTTATGTTAAACACCATAAAAAAAAGTTAGCGTTAATATTTTCAGCAATGCGTCATTTTGCCCAAGCATTAAAACAACAACAATTTCAAGTTGATTATATAACATTGACTGATCCGCATAATTCCGGTAGTTTTTTCGAAGAATTAAAACGCGCGGTAAAACGCCATAAACCTAATAATATTGTAGTTACTTTTCCGGGAGAATATCGAGTTTGGCAAGATCTACAAACTTGGGCTGACAAGTTAGGGATCACAGTTGAGGTCCGCGAAGATGATCGCTTTCTTTGTTCGCGTGAAGAATTCGCAAAATGGGCAGAGGGACGCAAGCAGTTACGCATGGAGTATTTCTATCGACAGATGCGTCAAAAACATCATGTGTTAATTAGCAATGGCAAGCCCAGCGGTGGCAAATGGAATTATGATAGTGCTAATCGCAAACCACCAACTACTGAACTTAACATACCTCCACCGTATCAACAGCAAGCTGATAAAATTACTCAAGAAGTTATTAAATTGGTTGAAGAAAAATTTTCTGATCATTTTGGCGAGCTAGAACCTTTTGATTTTGCAGTTACCCGTGAGCAAGCGTTAAAAGCATTACATTATTTTATTCAACACCGACTTAGATATTTCGGGGATTATCAAGATGCAATGTTAGCAAATGAACCGTGGATGTTTCATTCCCAGATTAGTTGTTATTTGAATTGTGGCTTACTTGTGCCACTTGAATGTATTAAAGCGGCAGAAGAAGCGTATCAGCAAAAACAAGCACCGTTAAATGCGGTTGAAGGTTTTATTCGCCAGATCCTAGGTTGGCGAGAATATGTGCGTGGTATTTATTGGTTAACTATGCCGGAATATGCGCAAGCGAACTTTTTACAAGCTAAGCGCGACTTACCAGAATTTTTTTGGACGGGCGATACCGATTTAAATTGTTTACGGCAATGTATCACTGAAACAAAGCAAAATGCTTATGCTCATCATATTCAACGGTTAATGGTATTAGGCAATTTTGCATTACTAACTGGAATTGATCCAAAGCAAGTTAATGAATGGTATTTGATTGTATATGCGGATGCATATGAATGGGTTGAAATGCCTAATGTCACTGGAATGATCCTTTTCGCTGATGGAGGCAAATTAGCAAGTAAACCTTATGCTGCCGGTGGTGCTTACATTAATAAAATGTCTAATTACTGCAAGCAATGTCGTTATAAAGTTAATGAAAAACAAGGTGAGCAAGCATGCCCATTCAATTATCTTTATTGGCATTTTCTTAGTAAAAATCGCGTTAAGCTCGCGAAGAATCCTCGTCTAGCAATGATGTATAATACTTTTGATAAGATGAATGCGCAGCAAATATCAGCTATCAATTCTGATGCTAAAAAGTTTTTACGAAAGCTAACTAAGCATTAGTAGTAAATATCATGCATATTGGTTCGAAAATAATGCTTAAAGTAAAATAGGGTGAAAAATATTAATGGCAACATCAACATGGCCAAACCGATCATAAACTTAAGCGAACTAGTCTCGGCAGCTGCATTTTGGTAACTGAGACAGTTAGGGAAATAATAAGGGAAAATACAATATTCAACAATTGTCATGTTAAGTAGTGCAAAGAAAATTAATATGATTCTAAAAAAAATTGGGTTATGGCGTTGCGTCAACATAAGAATCACAAACATTAATTCTGTCAATATCAAAACGAGCAATTGCCAATGATTAAAAAATTTAGTGACGGATAAAGGTGTATACATAAAAATAAAGCTAGTAAAGCAAATCATTAATATAATTAATAGCAAGCGTTGTGCTTTAATGGTGCTGCGATCAGCTAATTGATTTAGTCCTAGTTGTAAATCAAATAATAAGAATATGCTAGTGCCTAGCAAAAAATAAACAGTATTCCAACCGTTGTAATTACTGATAATGGATTTGACAATAGAGCTAACCATAGTTGTTAATGCATAAGCCTGCAATACGATAATAATTAATGAACTTAACGATAATGTTAATAACCAGTATTTTTTATGACTTTTTATAGCATACTCAATAGCAGCGCCTCGACAGATTAATGCTAATAATAACAAAATTAACGGTAAATATAATAGATTCATGACCACTGAGAACCCTAAAGGAAAGCCACCATATAAGCCTGCTAAAGTAAACACTAACCAAGTTTGATTAGCATCCCATGTAGGTAAGAGTAAATTTAATGCTTTTTGCTGTAAGCGATGTGGTAACCAAGGTATTGATAAACTCATGCCGAGTGCACTGCCATCATTAATAAGATAGATCAGCAATGTTATGCTTAAAATTATTAACCAAATGAAAGGATAGTATTGCATCATCAGATCACAGGTCCTTTTCTAATGGTTTTAAACAAATAGCGATTATAAAAATAACCAAATATAATGCCATAAATAAGAATAATTAAGGCAAAACCGGTGATAACTTTGAATATTGGTACCTGGGAGACTGCATTCGATGTTGCTAATAATTGATAAACAACCCAAGGTTGGCGACCCGTTTCAGCAGTATACCATCCAGTGATTAATGCCAGCAAACCACTGGGGGCAAGCACGATCCCTGATCGTAAAAACCAACTCGATTGGTATAATGTGTTATTAAGTAATTTCACTATTCCAATGAGACTAAATAGTAACATCATGAGCCCAAGTCCTACCATTATTCTGAAACTGTAAAAAACTATTGGCACAAAAGGTTGATTTTTGACTGGTACTTGAGATAACCCAATTAATTTACCATTCCAATGATGTGTGTTGATCACACTTGCTAAGTGCGGTAGTCCAATTGAAAAGTCATTGCGTTGTTGTTTTTGATTGATATTAGCGATTAATAATAATGGTGCGCCTTGAGTTGTATGCCACAAACCTTCAATGGCTGCGGTTTTTATTGGTTGATATTGATGTACAGTTAAACCCACTATATCACCAATGATGATCTGTGACGGTGTTAATACCGCTAATGCGATTATCATGAATTTAAGATTAAATTTGGCAAAACTTTTAAAGCGATTTCTTAGCAAGTAAAAACATGATACTGCTGCCATGATCATTGTGGTGGCTAAATAAGCCGCAATGACCATATGTAGGTAGCGCGGTACAGTAGATGGGTTAAAAATAACTTTCCACCAACTAAATACAGTGAAGGTATGACGAAAAAATGTAACACCTGCCGGTGTTTGCATCCAAGAATTTGCAGCTAGAATCCAAAATGCTGATAGCATGACGCCAATCCATACCATAATGCTACAAAAGAAATGGAAATATTTATTGATTCGACCCCAACCAAATAACATAAAGCCAAGAAAAGTTGCTTCGATGAAAAAAGCTGTTAATGCTTCGGCAACAAATAATACCCCTAAAACCGGACCAACAATTTTGGCAAAACCACCCCAATTTGTTCCAATTTGAAATTCCATCGCTAAGCCGGAGATAATACCCATGCCAAACGTCAGGGCTAGGATCTTAGTCCAAAAGCGACAAGATTGATAATAAATACGTCGTGATGTTGTTAGCCATATCCCCTCGACAATCACGATGTAAGTTGCCAAGCCAATACTTAAGGCTGGAAAAATAATATGAAAAGTGATGGTTATCACAAATTGTAATCGTGAAATGTCGAGGGTACTGAACATGGCTAGTTACTCCCTCCTTTTATTAACTAAGTTACTTTGCGGGTTCAATTGTAAGACACATCGATATATATTGATAATTAATAGTTTTTGTGCTATTCATAAAAAAAAATTATGGATTTATGCATTATCGAATTATGGCTAAAATTAATACTAGATTGATAAGCGAGCGAAAGCTTTATGTCTTCGCGGAAGTTGTGAGACAAGGATCTATTACTAATGCTGCTAACAAACTTTGTATGACTCAACCGGCAGTGTCAACAATAATAAAGCAACTTGAAGATCATTTTGCAATTAAGTTATTTAATATTGTGGGCAAAAAAATTCAATTAACACCGGCGGCAAAAGTGTTGTATGAGCAAAGTTTTTTAGTACAGCAAGCGCTTGATAATTTACATCAGCAAATTGACCGCTACAAAAAAGGTTTAGTAGGTGATATTCGCATCATTATGGTATCTAGTGCTAAGTATTTCATTCCAAGGGCGATCAATACTTTTTTATTGGATTTTCCCGAGGTAAAATTTCATTGTGACATTAAACGTCGAGAAAATATAATTTCAGGGATCAAAAACAATGATTACGAGATTGGGGTATTAACTGATGCGCCTTATAATCAGCATATAGCAAGAACACATCTTGGGAAAAATCGATTAATATTTATTGCTCATCCTAAAAATTTATTAGTTAAAAAAAAGAAAATCACTATCAACGATCTAGCCAAGCAAATTTTTATTGCTCGTGAACAAAATGCGGTGATATCACAATATTTATTCAAATTATTTGATGAGCACAAAATGGTACCAAACATCTTATTTGAAATAGATAGCACTGAAGCAATAAAGCAAGCCGTTATTTCTAATTTAGGGATAGCTTTAGTGCCAGAAATTAGTGTTATTAATGAAATTAAACATGGTATTTTGAAGGAATTGGCTACCAAGAATTTATTATTAGAAAATCAATGGTTTTTATTATCAGATAACAGAAGAGATAGCATTATTGTTAATAATTTTATTAATTATGTGAAAAAAATTAAAAAATAAATTAATGATTATAAGAGTTCTATGAAGCAATCTAGGAATGACAAATGTCATTTTCAAAGAAGTTACAAGTGGCGAGATTTTATAGAGACTAAGATGGAACTTTAACCACTCTGATAAACAAAATCCAAGGATTTTTCGTTATTTTCTCATACATTTCAGGTGCGGCTTTTTGCATTTCTTTCAGCGGTTGTGGCTCTAGCCATTTTTCAATACTAAAGCCGGCATCAATTAAGCTTGTGACTAATTCTGCAAGCGTATGATGATAGTAACTGACTTTACCTACATTTTCCCAGGTGTCGGTGATTTGTTGTTTCTTATAATAGTTATCAAGGTGAAATAAGTAATGCTCTGCTTGAGGTTGATGAGTAGAAAAAATCAGTTTGCCAGACATTTTTAACACGCGCGCTAGTTCTTTAAATAAAGGAGTCCAATCTTTTATGTAGTGGATCACTAAAGGTGCAATTAGCAAATCAAAGCTTTCACTTTTTAGCATATCTAGAGGTTTTTCAAGATCAGCATGAATAACTTTCGCTTGGTGATGTATTCGTTGTAACGTGTAATCAACCATCGTTTGACTATTGTCGAGAGCAGTGACGGTTGCTCCCCGTGCCAAAAGTTGTTCGGTGTACCACCCAGAGCCGCAACCGAGATCTAGAATGCTTAGATCGTTGATATCTTTTGGCAATAATGATAGTAGATGCGGGCGCTGATAAAAACAATGAATCGGCTTATCATCAACGGTTTTTAGGTATTCAGCTGAGATGCTCTCAAAATCATGAAATTTAATGTTTGTCATTGGTTTACTCGGTAGGCAATATTTTTCTTCTAATAAAATCAGTCAGTTACAATTTTTCCATAAAAGTTTAGCAAATGTTGATTTATTTAGGAGAATTTCACGGCAAATCTAGCATAATGAATTAACATTTGTCAATTTGATCAGGGATAGAGACCTTTGATTTGTACGGCTTGTTGCCGTATAATCAGGATATATAGTGTGAGGTTAAGTTATGTCATCAATATCTCAGTCTTCAGTAAAATCAGAGCGGTTAGAGGCGCGGATTTCACTAGCACAAAAAAACTTATTTCAGCAGGCAGCAGCATTATGCGGTCGCTCTTTAACTGATTTTGCCATTAGTGCTTTACTGGAATCTGCTAAACGGATCATTAAAGAACACCATATTATTGAATTAACTGGGGAAGATCAAAAAATTTTTATTGAAGCATTACATAATCCTCCAAAACCTAATAAACGACTATTGAAGGCAGTAGAACGATATCATAAAAATATTAAAGATTAATAAAAATAAATGAGTTCACAAAAATACAAAATAAAATTGCTTGACAAAAATTGTGAGAAAAAGTCATTTTCTTGCGGGATTTCACCATTAGATTGCTATTTAAAAAAACAAGCAAGCCAACATCAAAAACGTCATGTCACGGCAACATATGTGCTTACCGAAATTAATTCAATAGTGGTATGTGGTTATTACACTCTATCGTCAACAAGTATCGCTCTAAACACTTTGCCAGAAACGGTTATAAAAAAACTTCCTAGGTATCCAACATTACCTGCAACATTGCTAGGGCGTTTAGCAGTGGATCAGCAATATCAGGGAAATAAGTTAGGAGATTTATTGTTAGTAGATGCGTTAAAGCGTAGTTTGGATATTAGTAATAAAATTGGTTCAGTAGCAGTTGTTGTTGATCCAAAAAATAAATCAGCTATCAAATTCTATCAGCATTATGGATTTATGCTATTGAAGAATTCGAAAAATAGATTGTTTTTACCAACTGGAACTATTAAAAAAGTTTGGGGTGATAAACAGTAATATTCGATATAGCGTTTAAATCAAACCGGCTTGGCAGTGAGTTAAGCCAGGATAACATAGCGAGAAAAATAATTGTCAACAATTATTTTAATTTATTTTTTGCAAAGAGTGTGTAGAGAAAGGGTATTGATAGTGCTTTTATGCATTACAATACCCAGAATTAAAAGTTTTATATATTTAGTTTATTATTGCTAGGGAGTATGAGTTGGAGATTGTGAATTATTTTGTGCTATAGGTTGACGATATCCTAAACTTGCAGCTGACAAGTGAATTCCACCAGCAGCAGCTGTCGATACGCCAAAAAATCCTAAAATTCTAAGCGCGTTAGAAATAGTAGTAGGAATTTTAGGTTTGTTGGAAGTTGGTGTTGTATATGATCTTCTTTGTCTAAAAGCTGGTCTCATAAGTGGATCTCCTCATAAGAAGTTAAGATTATTTAAATTAAAGTGCTAACCTTGCCAACTAGTGTTTTCACCTAGTTGTTTCATGGTTTAACTTCCTTATTTCCGAGCTGAGTTTACATGGGATAGCATTTTTGTCAATATTTAACCGCTTAGTAAAGTAAAATGTATATACTTTAGTTCCTATAGATTGATTAATTATTGGATAATCTAGCGCTTTATGGTTAAAATCGTCAAAATGCAACGCCGTTATTGAAAGTAGAGCAAAGCAATGTATTTTTTGTCATTGCGAGGAGTGAAACGACGAAGCAATCCAGGATCGTCATTCCACTCAATTTTCTGGATTGCTTCGTCCCCTTTACGGGTTCTCGCAATGACGAGACAAGACAGGTAATAAAATTTTAAGGTTAGTGAGAAATGAGATCAGGATCAGCATTTGTAGTAATTAAATTCGGTGGTACCAGTGTGTCGAGCTTGGCAAATTGGCAAAATATCGCAGCTATTGTGAAGCAACGCCGCGCCAATAACTTGCAACCGATCATTGTGTGTTCGGCACCAAGCCAAGTATCAAATCTTTTAGAACAATTGCTGCAAGAATCATTAACTTCAGCTGAGCCTGCCAGTTTCGAAAAAATTCTCACTATTTATCATCAATTAGCTAATGATCTCGATGTTGATTTTAATACTCATATTAAACCTTATTTTGATCATCTCACCCAGGTCATAAAAGGTATTGCATTAATTAAAGAAGTCAGCCCACGTATTCGCGCGCAAGTGCTATCTATTGGCGAGTTAAGCTTAACAAAAATGGGCGCAGACTATCTTAATCGTCAAAGTATTAAAGCGCACTGGCAAGATGCACGCGAACTATTAATTGCAAGTGTAGAGCATCGTCATAATGATTCACGGCATTTTTTAGCCGCAAAATGTGATCCTGATTTTTGTCCGCAGCTTGCTGAACAGCTTAGCCAACTTAACAACGATGTTATCGTTACGCAAGGTTTTATCGCAAGTGATCACCATCAAGAAACCGTCTTATTAGGGCGCGGTGGCTCCGATGTTTCTGCTGCATATATTGCTGCTAAGCTTGGCGCTAAACGTTGTGAAATTTGGACCGATGTGCCTGGAGTTTATACGGCTAATCCACATCAAATTCCGGAAGCACGTTTAATAACACAACTTGATTATGATGAAACGCAAGAAATTGCTTCGATGGGTGCTAAAGTGTTGCATCCTAATTGTATACCACCGTTAAAACAGCATCAGATCCCTTTATTCGTTAAATATACGCCGCAACCTGATCGCGAAGGCACGGTTGTTAGCATCGACACTGAGCAACAAGAAGCGCGGATCAAATCGATTATTACTAAAAAAAATGTATTATTGATTTCGATTGAGACTGTCAAAATGTGGCAAAAGATAGGATTTTTGGCCGAAGTTTTTGCTTGTTTTAAACAACATAAATTATCTATCGATCTAATTTCAACCTCGCAAGCTAACGTTACCGTGTCGCTAGACTCTGGAACTTATATGCAAGACATGCGGATCATTGAAGCATTGATTACAGATTTAAATCAATTTGCTAAAGCGACAATCATTAATCCTTGTGCAGCGATTAGTATTGTTGGGCATAACATTCGTTCTATTTTACATAAATTAGGTGGTATTTTCGAAGTATTTGAATCGCAACAAGTGCATTTGTTATCGCAGGCAGCAAACAATTTAAATTTAACATTTGTGGTTGATGAAGCTCAAGCTGATCGTATCGCGCAACGTTTGCATGCATTACTAATTGAGCAAAACCCAGCGAGTCATTATCTCGGTAAGAGTTGGCAACAAGAGTTTGGTCAATACATCGAACGCGAAATTCCCTGGTGGGAGCATAAACGCGAACAGTTATTACAAATTGCTACAGAACAATCGCCGTTATATGTTTATGATCGCGAAACAATTGTTGATGCTATTCATAAAGTTAAAGCCTGTGATGCTATTGACCGAATATTTTATGCAATGAAAGCTAATGACAATCCTGATATTTTACAGCAATGCTATCAAGAAAATATTGGTTTTGAGTGTGTGTCTATTAATGAAGTGAACACTATTCTTAAATTGTTTCCAGATCTTGATCGTAAACGTATTTTATTTACGCCAAATTTTGCAGCACGACAAGAATATGAAACTGCGCTTGAGTTAAAGATCAATGTCACGGTTGATAATATGTATCCATTAGTGCATTGGCCGGAAGTATTTCATAACCAAGCAATTATTTTACGTATTGATCCAGGCAGAGGTGCTGGTCATCATAAGTTTGTAAATACTGGGGGTTCTGATTCTAAATTTGGGATCATGATCTCACAGTTAGAACAAGTGCAAAAAATCATTATTGAACAGCAGATCACAGTGTTTGGTTTACATGCGCATTCTGGCAGTGGCATTTTACATCCAGAACCTTGGCAGCGAATTTCTTTAGTATTAACTAGCTTATTAGAAATGTTCCCAACTGTTAAGGTAATTAATGTGGGTGGCGGTATGGGTATTGTTGAAAAACCAGGACAAAAGCCATTAGATCTCAGTGCAGTGAATGCATTATTGCAACAAGTCAAAACGGCTTTTCCGCAAACGCAATTGTGGCTTGAGCCAGGAAGATTCTTAGTGGCTAAGTCAGGCGTGATCCTTGCTAAAGTTACGCAAACTAAAGATAAAGAAGGGATCCATTTTGTTGGTATTGAAACCGGGATGAATTCTTTAATAAGACCAGCACTTTATGGCTCCTATCATGAAATTATTAATTTATCGCGTTTCGATGAACCCAACACCATAACGGCCAACATCGTTGGGCCGATTTGTGAATCGGGCGATATTCTTGGTTATTCCAGAATGTTGCCGGCAACCACGGCGGGCGATGTGGTCCTCATCGCCAATGCTGGGGCTTATGGCCATACCATGAGTTCGGGCTATAATCAGCGCCAACCAGCCCAAGAATACTATTTGAAATAGCTTGAATATCTCTTAAAAACAATAAGTTAACTTAGTGTCTTTTAAATTTGATAAAGTTCAAAATTTGAGCTATATTTTCTATAAATATGTCGAAAAATAACCGTAAATCATCATCATAACGTAAGTTCAGTAAGGAAGTGACATTTTAAATAATGCCAAAGAGGGGGAGGATAAGTATTTTCGTAATTACTAAACTTTAGCTGAAATTTTTTATGCTGCTCTTATAAAAGCAAAATAGGTGCAAGCGTAATGCCGGACAAGAATATTCATGACGAGGAGTCAAGGATAAATTCAGAAGGGAAGCTCGCAGTAGGTTATGTCAAATTCACTCAAGGAGTGGTCTTGGCTACAAATTCACTTGGCCAAGCAAGAGAGTTATTACCTGGTGATCTAGTATTTCTTGATGAAACAATATCAACAGCCGAGAGTGGTTTTATTATTCTTGGTGGTTTTATCGGCGGTTCAATATTCCTACCTGAAGATAATGGTATTCAACTTACTGAACAAGATTTTAATAATGTTCCCATTCCAAAATTACACTTCACAGAGAATCTCACAATAGGTGATTTTCTAGTAAAACTATTTAGTGGAACATTATCAGAATCTTTAGAAGAGCCTGCATTATTGCTTCATGATAGCTTTCAAACTGTGCCAGCATTAGCAATATCATTCAATACTAACAGTCAGGATATTTTTAATAATTTAAAAATAGATGCGGCGGATATTACTGAGCAAACTGAAGATACATTTCGAAATGTAAAAGATAATCTCGAAAAATTGGGAGTAAGATTAGAAAATTTTGCGAATTTAGAAAATAACTTGTTAGATGTTGCTGACTCAAGTGGCATTGAAACACCACCTGGAGGTGATACTGGTTCTGGAGGCTCGCCACCACCGGTACCAACTCCTGAAGCTGATTTGAGTGTAACGATTACTATTGATAATGCGACCCCAGATGTGGGCGATAACGTTACTTTTACTTTAACAGTTATTGATAATGGTCCTAGCTCGGCAAATAATGTTGTTTTAACAGATATACTGCCAGCTGGATTTACCTATGTGTCTGCAAATCCGAGTGTCGGCAGTTATGATGAAAATACTGGTGTTTGGGATGGTTATAACCTGGGTGGCGGCGGTAGCGCAACACTTGAAATTGTAGCGACGGTCAATGATCATAATGCGTTAAACAATATTGCCACAGTGACATCAGACGTTTTTGATCCAGCTTTAGGAAACAATACCGATAACCAAATTGTTGATGCATTAGATGCAAATTTAAGTATTAGCAAAGCCGTTGATAATGCGACGCCAGATTTGGGTGATAACATTACGTTTACGTTAACCGTTGTGAATAACGGTCCAGATGCCTCAAATAACATTTCAGTCACCGATTTATTACCGGCAGGCTTTACGTTTGTCTCCTCCAACCCGAGTGCAGGTAGTTATGATGATGGTAGCGGTGTGTGGGATGGCTTTAATCTAGCAAATGGTGGTAGTGCAACCTTAGAAATTGTGGCAACCGTTACGGATCATAATGCGCTCAATAACATTGCGAGTGTCGATGCCGATACGTTTGATCCTGTTGCAGGCAATGATACGGATAACCAAATTGTTAACGCGTTAGATGCGGATCTTAGTATTTCGAAAGCCGTGAACAATGCAACCCCAGACGTCGGTGATAATATAACGTTTACGTTAACGGTTGTGAATAGCGGTCCGGATGCCTCGAACAATATTTCTGTTACGGATTTACTGCCAGCCGGCTTTACGTTTGTATCATCTAACCCAAGTGTGGGCAGTTATGATGATGGCACGGGCGTGTGGGATGGCTTTAACTTAGCAAATGGTGGTAGTGCGACGTTAGAGATTGTCGCAACGGTCACCGATCATAATGCCTTAAATAACATTGCGAGTGTGGATGC
>JANQRR010000025.1 GCA_028284465.1 Gammaproteobacteria bacterium
ACTTCATAAGACCGCATCCCAACATGCTTGGCTAATTTCAAGATTTCCTTACGGGTTAATGGCACCGTTGCCGACATTAATGCATTATGCATAGCCAAATAACGATTTTGTAAGCGTGCCGCTAAAGCACTGCTTGCGGGTTCAATAGATTTATCACCAAATAGCAGATATTCCTTATAAACAATGCGTAGATACGGATCTTTCATGATAAGTTTTTGGATGACTGGGAACATATTACGACAATAGGGGCAGCGGTAATCAAAAAATTCTACTAAAGTTACCGAACCTTTGGGGTTGCCTGCGGCAGAATTAATACTGGTACTGTAGGCTTTTCGAGCTAGCTGTGGGTTAATTGGCTCGCTCGAAGTGCAAGCTGATAACGAGATGCCAATAATTAACATGCCAATGAGTAAAATAGCGCGATTTAACATGGTTTTCCCTCTCCAATAATGTCGTCTTTTGACCCAGGGCCATTATTTATTGTCATTGCGAGGAGTGTAACGACGAAGCAATCCAGAAAATTTCTACTGGATTGCTTCGTCGTTACACTCCTCGCAATGACAGCTAAAATACATTTGAAACCCGAATAAATATAGATAGTAAAGCAATTTTTCGCGTGGCGGAAGCCAAAAGTACAAAAAATTTAGCAAATTACCCTTGAAATCTTGACATCCTAACCCATATAGCTACCATTAGCACTCGCTAGGCTAGAGTGCTAAATATTTAAATGAGTTAATTTTAAGGAGACAAGCTTCATGAGTAAGAAAATTCGTCCCTTAGGCGATCGTATTATTGTTCGCCGCGAGGAGCAGGAACAAACAACACCAGGGGGAATTGTCATTCCTGACACTACTAATAAGGAAAAACCAATGACGGGTACAGTCGTTGCTGTGGGTCCTGGGCCAATCATGGATAATGGCGATCGTCGTGCCATTGGCCTGAAAGAAGGTGAAAAAGTGTTATTTGGTAAATACGCCGGTACCGAAGTCAAGATTGGCAGCGATGAACTGGTGGTATTGCGTGAAGATGACATCATGGGTGTCGTTGAAGGTTAATTATTTAAAAGAGGAATATGAAACATGGCTGCGAAAGAAATTATAGCTGAAGGTACGGCTCGTGATCGTATGTTACGAGGTGTAAATATCTTAGCGGGGGCAGTTAGCGTGACTATAGGGCCAAAAGGTCGTAATGTCGTGCTTGATAAATCATTTGGTGCGCCAACGATAACCAAAGATGGTGTGTCCGTTGCTAAAGAAATCGAACTTGAAGATAAGTTTGAAAATATGGGTGCACAAATGGTGAAAGAAGTGGCGTCACAAACATCTGATGAAGCTGGGGATGGCACCACGACAGCAACCGTATTGGCACATGCGATTTTGCGTGAAGGCATTAAAGCAGTTGTTGCTGGCATGAATCCAATGGATCTAAAACGTGGAATTGAAAAAGCAGTGACAGCGGTTGTAGCTAAGCTAAAAGAATTATCTAAACCATGCAAAGATAGCAAAGCTATCGCACAAGTTGGTACTATCTCAGCTAATGCTGATGAATCTATCGGTAAAATCATTGCTGATGCGATGGAAAAAGTCGGTAAAGAAGGCGTGATCACCGTTGAAGATGGTTCTGGCTTAGAAAATGAATTAGACGTGGTTGAAGGTATGCAGTTTGATCGTGGTTACTTATCACCTTACTTCATTACTAATCAACAAAGCATGTCTGCAGAATTAGAAAATCCATTCATCTTATTAGTTGATAAGAAAATTTCAAATATTCGCGATTTACTTCCAGTGTTGGAAAGCGTTGCCAAAGCTAGCCGACCATTATTAATCATTGCTGAAGACGTTGAAGGTGAAGCCTTAGCAACGTTAGTGGTTAACAATATTCGCGGAATCGTTAAAGTTGCTGCGGTTAAAGCACCAGGCTTTGGTGATCGTCGTAAAGCAATGTTACAAGATATTGCTATCTTAACCGGTGGTAACGTGATCGCAGAAGAAGTTGGTAAAACCTTAGAAAATACTACCTTAGAAGATTTAGGTAGCGCTAAACGTATTGTGATCACTAAAGACAACACCACGATTGTTGATGGTGCAGGCGATGCTGGCGGGATCAAAGGTCGTATCGAGCAAATTCGCGCTGAGAAAGAGCAAAGCAGCTCTGACTATGATCGTGAAAAATTAGAAGAACGCGTAGCTAAATTAGCTGGTGGGGTTGCCGTTATTAAAGTCGGTGCTGCCACTGAAATTGAAATGAAGGAAAAGAAAGCGCGCGTTGAAGATGCGTTACACGCGGTTCGTGCTGCGGTGCAAGAAGGTGTTGTTGCTGGTGGCGGTGTCGCATTAGTAAGAGCACGTGATGTTATTGATAGCGTCAAAGGTGATAACCATGATCAAGATATGGGTATTGCTATTGTGCGTCGAGCGATTGAATCACCATTGCGTCGTATTGCACAAAACGCTGGGGTTGATGCTGCGGTGATTTTAAATAAAGTCGTCGAAAACAAAGGTAACACTGGCTACAATGCAGCAACAGGTGAATACGTTGATATGGTCGAAGCTGGTATTATCGATCCAACTAAAGTAACCCGTACTGCATTACAAAAAGCTGCTTCCATCGCAGGCTTAATGATCACCACAGAATGCATGATAACTGATGCACCGAAGAAAGATGAAGGTGCTCCAGCTGCTGGTGACATGGGCGGCATGGGAGGAATGGGTGGCATGGGAGGAATGGGCGGCATGATGTAAGCCCCTTTTGCCTATGGATATTATTAACATCCATTTTGTTATTAATTGATAAAAACCCCGCTCGTAAGGCGGGGTTTTTTTATGACAGTTATTTCATTAGTCGTGCGGTTGCTAGCCCTCGTTTTATCATGAATTCAACATCATCATTAGCATTGATATAATTTATGTTAATTTTAGGATGCTTATTTGCATAAACTCGAAATATTTCATCAACAAAACCCTGTCCAGCTAATTTAACTCTAGTAAAATCTAAAGTAACATGTTTAAATTTTTCTAAACCGCGAGTTATACGTTTAGCTTGTGATCGAGAAATTAATTTTTCATTACCGAACTGTGATAACTCAACTAGAATTTCTGTACGGTCAAATGCCAAGTTTTCTGGTTCTTGATATTTTTTAAATATATCAACTAAATGTTGCTCTGAGTCTAAATGTATACTCATTATTATATGTGATCCAGATTTTGGTGTTGTAACATTTTCTATTGACCAATCATTCTCATAGTTATCACGAATATAATGAATATTGTTGGCATATATTTCAAAGATACCAAATACTCGTGCACAAAAGAAAATACCTTCGCCTGTATGATTCGCTGGATCGGTTGTCATTTTACCTTTATTAAGCTCTAATATACTTTCTCTTAAATCATCTAATTTAAAATAGTCTGCAATATGTTTAAATATACCTTCGCCATTATCAATAATTTTTAGCGTTAAATGTTTTTTTTCTAGCGATGTAAATACAGTGATCTTAGAGCCTCCAGAGTGATCGATTGCATTATTAAATATTTCGGTAAAACCATAAGTACAAATATCATAAATATTTTCAGGCAATTTTTTAAAAATGCTATCAAAGTCTTTATCCAAAGCGTTAAGTTCAGAAAGATTCTTAGTTATTTTGTATGATATTTCACGATTCAGTGAATTAGTATTAAAATACTTAATTGCACGTGTAGTACCAGATTTAATAATTAAATTATCTTTTAATAAATTATTAAGATGTCGATGAACTGTAGTCCGGGTTACACTAAAATGCGAAGATGTTATCGCCACAATATTGGATGGATGTCGTTCAATATGCTTGAGTATATAGGTTCTGATAGCTTCAGCTTGAGTTGTCATAGCTTAACCTGTTTTTTTGTAACTAGTTTCAAATGATATTATAACTAATTATAAACGCAAATGTTGAGATTTACAACTATTATCAAAATATGGTCATAATTACATTAATGAACTATTAAAAAAACGTTACATCTGTAGAGCAGGATGGTCAGTTTTTTTAGATGTTTTATCCACTCTATTGCTACTACTAGTACTAGTAGTCCGTTGGGAAGGATAAAGTGAAGCGTGAGTAGTAACAAGACTTGCAGGCGTTTGTTTACATCGGCTCGCTTTCTCGCCACATTTGGGAAGTATTTCGATATTTTTTAAAAATTTATGATATTGCTTGGCAAAATGGTCGACATCAGGATGAATGAGCGCTTCACAATCAGGTTGTGTATTCCAACTGATATTTATACCATGATAAAGAAAGAGTGCTTTGATAATCCATTCAGTCACTGCAGCATTACCGCGCTCAGTAATAGTAGTATGTGATAGCCACCAATGAACTTTGGCGATGTCTTCTATTAATCGGCTGACTTCTGTTTCTTGGTTTATATCTATAGGTTTACTTAAGATTAAATCAATTAATGTTTGAACGTATGCGATAATGTTTGCTATATGCTTAGCTTTTGTGTGAACCCAGCAAGGAACTTTGTTTTCATTTTCTCTATACTTGGTGAGAGTAATAGATTCTTGTTTTATTTTCCCGCTAATGTTGCATATAAACAAGAGTCGTCCCTCATAAATAGAAGTTTCAAATTTTGATATAAACGCTGAGTTTTGATATTGAGGCAGAATGTCAGAAATAAAACGTTGTAAATAAGGGTGATAGCGGGCTTTAAGAGGTGTTTGTAGTGCTTTATTACCCTCAGTTGATGTTGGTCTGAGTTTACCAAAAAGTTTAGCGTTATCTGAATTACTCATTACAGCGATCCATTGGCGCATTTCACCTAATCTTACGAAGCCAATTGCATTAGATTCAACGGGGATCACTGTTGAAGGATTAAAGTGTGGAAGAATATCTAGTAAGTTAAAATTAGCCGTTAACATATAACTTAAAATAACGTTAGTTATGGTTTGAGAGTAAGCTTGGTATTGCTGTTGAGTAATACCTTTACCATAATAATTCTCCAAGATTTCAGTACCTTCGATTCCCTGATCTGTGGCTTGTTGTTTAATATTATATGGCCATTTTCGATGTTTGCTAGTAGAATTATGATGAAGTTTTTTATTAATGAATGCTAATGACTTGGGATCATTTTGAATTTTTGCAGTTAATTTTAATTGATTAAGCGTTTGCGTGGGATACTCAAGCCCAGCGTTCATAAAGCAAATCGCTATTTTAGGGAAAGGAGTGTTCAGTGCTAATTTTCTTATGTTACGATCATTAAGCATTATTACTTGATAGTGTCTGATTAAGATATTAAAAATTTTGTGTTCGAGTCCGGTAAAAGCAAATTCTGCTAATGTGATAATACTTTCTTTAGATAGATACTTTTTCTGAGACATTAAATGATCAAGTTGTCGGTAATTGTTATTTTTTAGGAAGCAAAGTAACACCTTTTGCCATGATTGCTCAGTCACGTATTCATGAAATCGATCAGATAGTATATTAGTCAGTGTGCTTAGATTTGCTTTGGACGCAAGACATATATATTTGTTTAAAGCTTTTTGGTCAAGAGATTTTGCGGTTAACCAAGATGAAGCAGACTCTTCATCAATATAATTATTAATATAATGGAGCAAACTGCAGTAGAACTGCTCTCTTGTGATTGCAACTTCTTCTTTGTATTCAGTTATATTAGAATGTGATTTGTGTGACAAACAAGGGTTTAATGATTTAATTTTTACTCGAGTATGTTTAACAACAATATTAAATTCTTCTCCATATGTGCCAGCTATTAATTTCTTTGTTACACTTTTAATATGTTTTTTTATATTTTTTTTATTTAAACCTTTGCTAATTAATAATTCTGCCATTTCCGGTGAATGTACTAAATGCCATGAAGGGATTTCACAACTGTTTGCCCTATATGGGTCAGATATATTAATTTTCAGTGTATGTTCTAATAAATATTTTGCTAGTTCAACATGATCAGTATAAATTGCAAAATGTAATAAATTAAATTTTAATATTTGTCCTAATATGCCACGTTTAGAAACAGGTTGGTAGGGTAACAATTTATTGTTAAGTTTTTCATGTAATTTCGGGTATAATTTAAGGAGCTGAATAATAATTTTTTCATCTAATGTAATTAATTCTTTTAAATGGATATCGCGACTTGCAAAGTCAAAGCCATTATCAGATAAAAGGCATAACATTTCTGACGATTTTATCATATTATAACTTATGAAAAAAAATTCAGATGATGCTAGCTCTTGAATAGCTTGAGTGACGTTTTTAAGAAACCAGGCAAAAGTTTCGAATAAATTTTGGTGTACTGCATAGTAAAAATAATTTTGTCTAAGTCGATCATTTACTAAATTTTCAATCGGATATTTAGCATTTTTGTACTTTTCTAATAAAAGAATAGAAGCCATTTCTTTTTTTTGCCATATCGCGAAATTTATTAAGTCGTCATAATGTTCAGAACTAAGCATTTCGCCATTAATTCCCTTAAGCAACTTTTTGAATTGCTCAAGGTATTTTTCATTACACATTAATATGATAAGTACTTCACTACTAAGCGATGCATAAAAACGTTCACTAGAAAATATGTCTTTTTGAGCTAATTGATGCAAATCTTGCAGTAAAGCCTCAACATGTTTATTGATGATGTTAAGATCGTTTGCAGCTAAAATATCTAAGAGCAATTGCTTTTTGTCGAATAACATAGTATTTATCTTTGAAGTGATAGTTAATTTCGTAGTAAATATGTAGCTGTAATTCTAACATAATCTGGTCAAAAAGCAAGCACATTTATTCCTTTAGGTAGCCAGCATCACCCTATTATTAGCTCTCATGTGGATCAAACTAGTAGCTATAAACGCGCTTTGTTTTAAGGTGCAGTTATACGAACATTGATTTGATCAGGGTAGGATGCAAATAAATTCTTCCAGCCAGCGATGTTTAAGGGCGTGCCTGCTTTTCTTAAGGCTGTTATGCGCTCAGCAAAATCACCTTTACGGATTGAAGATACTATATTTTTCACTGGATCATTTGATCGGTTCATTATATTTTGCATGATATCTTGACGGCTCCTAGAAAACGACATTGGCAGAGTTTCCACAGTCGCTTCATTATATAATTTTCCCAAGAAATAAGCATCCCAAAAACCTTGAGTGGCGCCCTGTTGCAGGATCGGTGTTACTGGATGAGCCGCATCGCCAATTAATAAAACACTAGAAAATTTTGGATTGAAATAACAAGGTTTGGCAGTGATTTGAAAACGACTTGTGGTTAATGAAATATTTTGAGTTTTGATTTGATTTAATATTTCCGGTACAAATAAACCAAAAGATTTAAAATCATCTGCTGAAAAAGAACGGTATTGAGCATCATTTTTTTCTTCATCAAAAGTATGGAAATACATATAACATTGATCTTTGCTAAATGGATATAGCATTACTAATTGTCCTTGGTTTCCCCACATAAAAGTTGGCTCAAATTCTAATTCTTTGAATTCAGTAGGTTTGTCGGCGATACAACGCCAATTAGTTAGGCCAAAATCTTGTACTTTAACGTCAGGAAATACTAGAGCACGTGTTTTTGAATGAATGCCATCAGCACTAATTAATAAATCGAAGGTGTCATGGAGCAATTCTGATTTTTTATTGTCAGCGCTTATTGGTACTTGCTGTTGCCAATTAACTTCAATAGTAGCATTATTATTTTGTTTAAAATTAATTAACTCACAACCTGTTTGTACTTTTACACCGAGAGTGCGAGCTTTTTTAAGCAATAGGTTTTGTAGTTCACCACGATTAATTGCCATAAAAGGAACGTTAGTCCCCGTAGCAGTAAAAGATGCACGACAAATTGGCCTACCATCAGCTTCAGTATAAATACAATGTTTTACTTGATAAGCATGTTCTTTTAATTCTTCAGTTAACCCCAACTCTCGCAATGCAACGACAGAATTTGCTGGCATAGCAATACCAGCACCTTCGACTTCATTAAGCTTGTGACGTTTTTCTAAAATTAGCACGTCAGCGCTAGAATCTTTTTGCTTGATAGCAATGGCCGCCGCTAAACCTGTTGGCCCTGCACCGACAATCACTGTTTTTGCCATAAATAGCCTCGCTGATAGTTTTATCTAATTTATATCGAAATAGTCTTTAGCGGATATTATGCCTATTTATTTATATTTATACTAGGGTCATTAATTTTAATAATTTCGCATATTTGCGAAATCATAAAAAGGTGGTAAACTTCAAAATGAAATGGGCAATAACTTATTATAATCAAAAAGTAATGGAAGCAATTGAGGAATGGCCTGTGCTAATGCGTGCTAAGTATATCCGAACGATTGAATTAATTGAACTTCATGGGCCACAAATAGGTTATCCAATAACAAAGCCATTAGGTGATGGGTTATTCGAAATTCGAGTTAACTCAAAAGAAGGGATAGGCAGAGCATTTTTTTGTTATGCACTAAAAAATGAAATTAACTAACGACATTAAACATCTTAATACTTTACTGCGTTACTCTAAATTACTCGAGGACTCAACTAATATTGAGCAATATGAGCCAAAATTGAGAAAATTAGAAAAGCAATTGGTCATAGATAATTTTGACTTAATCATTGAATTGGCTAAAGAGCAAGGTTTAGAGTTTATAAAAAATCCGATCGTGATAGATACATTTGTAAACAAAAAGCAAGCTGCTTTTTATCGTTATTTAATGGTGCCATTATTATATAAGCTTGGTTTTAATCAGCTTGCAGCGAACTTCGGGCAGAAAACCTTTGAATATTTATTCCCACAGCTTAATGAAATCATTTCTAAAGAAATCAATCGACTAATGAGCGATGATCGTAAACAAAAAATTAATAAAATTGTAAGTCTTTTTACAAATCCAAATGAAGATTGTCGGTGTTACTATCGAGAAAAAAGCATAAATTCCATCTGGAAAAAAGTACCTAGCATTATCGAACTTAAACAAATGGATCCAGAAGCGTTTCGTAGTTGCGTAGATGATTTTTTTGCACTGCGCTGGAATATGAAAGTATTACTAGGTGAAAATCGAGTCGATGCGCTTATTAACGGTGTGCGAAACTTACCTAATATTCAGTTTTTACATTTTCGTAATCAAGTGCTGCCGCAAGCAGAAGGATTTGCTTGTGAACCAGTGATAAAATTTTATTATCGTATTGAAAATTTATCTGTTGAATTACAAATACTGGGTGGTGACATTGAAAGCTACTTAACTGCAAAAGGTTATGCAGATTATAAAGCGAATATACATTTTCCTCCAGATCAGGCAAGGTTGACAGAACAGCAGAAAAATGCAAGATTGGGACAATGTTTATATTTTCAGGAAAATGGCAAGATTAAACTTTTTCGTCAATTAATGCTTGATGAATTAGTCGGTAATAAAGTAGTTTATGACCAAGAAAAAATGTATATTCTTGAAAAAGCACCTGCTAATCCGATCAATCGCACCTACATGTTGCCAAATTCTGGAGAAAGAATACCAGTTTATCAATTAGCTCAATACACACCTGCAGCTGCCAAAAGAGTAGCTTGTCGGTTGTAGTTGAGAGGTATTATTTGTCATATTACAACACAATTTTTTTCAATATGCTGTTGAAATTCTGGTGAAATGCGATGCCAGTCAATGAGATCAACTTTATATACTAAATCACTATTTGCAAATGCTTCTTCAAGGTTAGATAAAGTTAGAAGTGATATCGATTGATCTGCTTGAATGGCGATATCGAGATCTGAATATTTCTTTGCGGTACCCTTAACACGAGAGCCGAAAGCTTTAATTTTTGCATCAGGCACATACTTTAAAATGAGATGTTTAATAAATTTTAACTCATTATTTTCAATTTGAATTGCCACAGAGCTGCTCCAGCTTTTGCAGTAAAGGTTTAACATCATTGAGAAATTGCTTTGCAACTTGATAGGTATTTTCTGCGGTGGTTTCATTATAAGTATGACTAGTTAAATTACGTGCCTTATGATAAGAAAACCACTGATCAATGTTATTAATTAAGCCTTGTTTAGCGGCTTCACGAAAAATATTCTTGATATTATATTCATCTGTTCCGGTTTCTATTTTTAAATATCGTTTTGTCATTTTCCATGCTAATTCAAAAGTATATTCAAATCGTTGGATAGCAGCATCACGAGTAAATTCATTTTTAGGCTGCGTTAACGCTTTCTCTAATGAAGTTATCGCCATCTTAAATGGGCTTAGAATCAATGTGTCATTTTTAGCCATTTGCTCATCCAGAAATTAATTAGACATTAAATGTCACTACTATAGCACAAAATAGTGTAATATTTGCCGTACCTTAATAATGCAGGAGATCTACTTATGCAAGCAACATTTACTAAACAAAGCATTACCGCAGAGCAAGCACAAATAATGCTTGATGCTGCCATTGTTAAAGCTGAAGAAATTAATAAACCAATGGTGATTGCGATTGTGGATGAGAGCGGTCAGTTAAAATCATTTCGGCGGATGGATGGAGCTGCATTAATTAGTATTGGTGTCGCGCAAGATAAAGCCTATAGTGCAGTGGCGAATGCATGGGGGCATGCTACTCATGAATTCTATGATCACATAAAAAAGAATCCTGCTACGCTTATAGGTATTCCACATATTCCGAGATACATGGTGATCGGTGGTGGCTTTCCAATTAAAATAAATGGCGAAGTCGTTGGTGGTATTGGGGTTAGTGGTGGCAATGCTGATCAAGATATCACAGTTGCTAAAGCAGCACTTGAAGTTTTAACACAAGCAGTTGTGTGATATATACCCATTTCACTTCAAGATGCTAATAAACTAATTAGACGTGATAGTATATTCTAATTTGCATAACAAGGAGTAAAACATGAAATTAACCAGCTCAATGTTTACCCATAATGGTAAAATCCCCTCAAAATATACATGTGATAGCGATAACATTAGCCCACCATTAGCAATTGCAGATGTACCAGCAGGAGCAAAAAGTTTAACATTAATTATGGATGATCCTGACGTGCCTAAAAATTTACGTGAAGATGGTATGTGGGATCATTGGGTTGTTTTTAACATTCCAACAAACACAACTGATATTCATGAAGGTAAAGAACCAGTCGGCATACATGGCAGCGGGACTGCAGGAAATTTAAGTTATTTTGGTCCTTGCCCGCCCGACAGAGAGCATCGTTATTTTTTCAAACTTTATGCGCTTGATACAGAGTTGAACCTTGCAGAAAAATCAACAAAACAACAAGTCGAAGCTGCTATGGAAGGCCATATTTTGCAGCAAGCAGAATTGATCGGTTTATACGAACGGATTAATCAATAGTGGCAACTTATGCGATTGGTGATGTTCAAGGTTGTTATGATGAGTTACAAGCGTTATTAGCAAAAATTCATTTTGATCCGCATGTTGATCAACTTTGGTTTGTCGGTGATCTTGTTAATCGTGGGCCTAAATCACTGGATGTTTTACGTTTTATAAAACAATTACCGAAACCAGCGGTGATCACTTTAGGGAATCATGATCTGCATTTATTAGCCGTTGCGGCTGGCGTGCAATCAAAGTCAGCTAAAGATACGTTAGATGAAATTCTGCAAGCCGACGATTGCGAACAATTATGTTCGTGGCTAGCCCAACAACACTTAGTGTACCATGATGCTACTTTAGGTTTTACTATGGTACATGCAGGTTTAATTCCGCAGTGGGATTTAGCAACTGCATTAACCTTAAACCAAGAAATAGAATACTTATTGCAAGGCAATGCGCGGCATGATTTTTTTAAACATATGTATGGTGATCAGCCGGATACGTGGAATGATGACCTGCCGGGTTGGGAACGTGCACGTTTTATTATTAATTGTTTTACCCGTATTCGTTATTGCACACCTGCGAGCAAACTTGATCTTGCCACAAAAACACCGATCGGCACGCAGCCACAAGGATTTTTACCTTGGTTTAAAATTCCAGACAGGCAACATAAATCCTTGCAAATACTCTTTGGGCATTGGGCGTCATTAGAAGGCAAAATCGATGAACCTAATGTTTATGCATTAGATACTGGTTGTGTATGGGGTGGTTGGTTAACGGCGTTGTGTTTGCAAACAAAAGAAAAGTTTCAGGTGAAATCGAATCTTAAAAAATAAATTATTTTTTAACGAGCGTAATAAACGTGTAAGGATATGGATTTTTAGGATCGGGTTGATGTTCAATTCTATCAACTTCTTGCCAATCATTTTGATCCCAAGCAGGAAACAACGTATCACCGTCGAAATCATGTTTGATCAATGTAAGATACATCTTTGACACTAGTGGCATAAAATCTGCGAAGATCTGCGCGCCACCAATCACCATGACTTCATCATGCTCTGTTGCAGCATTAATCGCATCGCCAAGCGTATTAACGACAGTACAACCATCGATAAGCAAATTTTTATTTTGCGTTAACACAATATTGTGACGCCCAGGCAAAGGCCTGCCGATCGATTCATAAGTTTTTCGTCCCATGATGATCGGTTTACCCATGGTGATTTTTTTAAAATGTTGTAGATCCGCTGGCATTGACCAAGGCAGTTGGCCATGATTGCCAATTACACGTTGTTGATCCATGGCGACGACAAAACTAATGGTTGGCACGATGTAGATCCTTTAATTGCGCATAGTGTTTGGCACTATAATGAAAATATTTTAATTCTTTTTCAGTAAGTGCGCGAACTTTTTTAACCGGATTGCCAACATAAAGATAGCCACTTGATAATTCTTTGCCGGGTGGTACGAGGCTGCCCGCACCGACAAGCACATCAGTATTAATAATGGCTTTATCCATGATAATGCAACCCATACCAATTAAGCAGCGATCGTTAAGCGTACATCCATGTAAAATAACCCGATGACCAACAGTGACATCATTACCAATGATTAGTGGATCACCTTCAGGATTAAATAGTCCAGCATGATTAACATGCAACACGGATCCGTCTTGAATATTAGTGCGCTGACCTATTCTAATAATATTAATGTCGCCGCGTATCACCGCCGTTGGCCAAATACCACTGTCAGCGCCAATGTGGACATCCCCAATAACTAATGCAGTTTCATCAATGAAAGCGCTGTCAGCAATTTGAGGAATTTTATCATTGAAGTTGCGAATGGTCATAAGGTTACTAATTCTTCTGCACTCGTTGGATGAATCGCAACGGTGTCGTCAAATTCTGCTTTGGTTGCGCCCATTTTTACCGCAACCGCAAACCCTTGTAACATTTCATCAGCGCCATGCCCGATGATATGAATACCAATAACTTTTTCTTCTGATCCGGCAGTGATAAGTTTAATCATGGTGCGTGGTGCATGCTGAGTAAACGCACAATACATTGGTTTAAAAGATGTTTGATAGACTTTAATATTATCTTTACCAAATTGCGCTTGGGCTTGTGGCTCAGTTAAACCGACGGTGCCAATGGGTGGATGGCTGAAAACAACAGTAGCAATGTTATGATAATTTAAATGACGATCCTGTTTGCCACCAAATAAACGATCCGCTAAACGTCGCCCAGCGGCAATCGCAACCGGCGTTAATTGTTTTTGCCCAGTAACATCACCTAAAGCATAAATCCCCGCGACTTGAGTGTTTTGATAATCATCCACTGGAATGAAATCACGCTCATCAACCTTAATGCCTACCTTATCAAGTTGTAATTCTGTAGTGTTTGGGCCACGACCGATAGCCCATAATAAAGTATCAAAGCCAGCGATAACACTACCGTTTGTGCAGTGCAATGCAAGTTTATCATCAGCTTCACGGGTTAATTGTTCTGGTACATGATGAGTTAAAATTTGCATGCCAGTGCTTGCCATATTCTCCATTAATGCTTGACTTAACATGGGATCAAAACTGCGTAAACCGCATTGTTTGCGTAAGATCCAAGTGACTTCACTTCCTAACGCTTGCAACATGCCAGCAAGCTCAACAGCAATGTAGCCTGCGCCAACTACGGCAATTTTTTTTGGCGCTTGCGTTAATTTAAAGAAACCATCAGAGTTGATCCCAAGCTGGGCACCAGGAAGATCAGGTAGTTTAGGTGCACCACCACTAGCAATAATAATATGATCGGCAGTATAGTTTTTACCGTTGACAGTTACCGTTTTAGGATCAATAAAATGCGTATGACCTTCAATTAGTGTCACTTTGTTTTTAGTAAAATTGCGACGATAAATGTCATGAAGATTGTGAATGTATTGCTGGCGAGCGGTAACAAGTTTTTGCCAATTTAAGCCATTGTTGGTAACGTCAAAACCATAATCTAACGCGTCGTGGAGGGTTTCTGCGATGCTGCTGGCAAACCACATCACTTTTTTAGGAACGCAGCCGACGTTGACACAAGTACCACCGAGAAAACCTTTTTCAATCACTGCGCAGTTTGCGCCATAACTCGCTGCGCGATTAGCCGCAGCAATACCGCCACTACCACCACCAATAGCGATCAGATCAAAATGCGTTGCCATGGTTTTCCTTATAATTGTTTATAGAGCGTTGCAAAAGCAGCAAAGCGACCTGCTAAAGCGTTTTGCTGAAAACGTTTTGCATTATCGATGTCAACAACGCCATGCGGCACTTTACTATTGTAAATGACCATATCGCCAAGTTCAGTTTCTTCTTCATAAAAATAACGGATGCCATCTACTTCAAAAAAGCCCCCGCCAGTTTCAAAATCACAGTCTGGTTTGCTACCTTTTTTGCTCATGGTTAAAATCGGTTGGTAATATTCAAGCATGCCATCTTTAGCAGGGATCGGAGCAATATAATTATCAATATGTGTGCTTATAAAACCGCCTCCTGCAGGATAGTGGTGAATGCGAGCTGCTGTCCATAAACCATCTTCAACATCATCGACTGCGAAATTAGTGTCAAAGCCGTAAATGATGTTTCGTACCATCGCTAAACGACGAAAAACATCACGCATGCGATAAATATCTTCGGCCCAAATTGGATTATAAAATGTGCGCATGCACTTAGCATTGGGATCAGAATTTTCTCTACTACTAAAACCATTGATAACAAATTTTTGATAATTATCTTTGAGTTGCTCAGGAGTTTCACCAGTAGTTGGGTTATCGTTTTCGGCAGAGAAGGCATTTTTAAGTGCTTGTTTAGCTTCAATAATTTCTTGTGGATTAACAATTCCTCTGACAATTGCAAAACCGTATTGAGATAATGTGTTTTTTAAAGCATCGCGTTCAAGCGTGTTAATATTGTTAGCTTCAGTAATGGTTTTATCCAATATTTTTTTTAGCGACGACATAATATATCCTTGCTTTAGTATATATGCAGCATACTATACTTGGTTTGCTTGCAATTTCAAAGCAGATAGGTTGTTTTTGAATTGCTCAGAAGGTAGAATCAGCATTTTTAAAATTAGAGTACGATATTCTTACTTATACGGACTCAAAAGTGCAAGAAAACCAAGCAAAATCATCCAAGTATAAAATTACCACAGAAATTTTTATCCTAACTGCATTAATTATAGCCAGTTATTTCGTTGGTATGCATCGAATGCAGCATTATCATCATAAACAGTATTTTTATCAAGCAAATTTTGCTCCTGCAGTGATGCTAGCATGTGGTCGAGGTTTTGTTGAAGTTGAGCAAACCAAACAGCCTGCTGCAATGAGTAATTTTTTGGCAGTTAGAACTAAGGCTCTAGATTGTCAGGCATTACCTAAAAAATTGATAACAGCGCCGTTTAATCTTTATCAAGGAGTTGAGCGTTATTTACTGTTGAGTGCAGGGGTCATTTGGAAATTTACCGGTGTATCTTGGCCTAAGCTTTATATTCTTAATGCCATTTTATTTGTTTTAACGATATTAGGTACTTATGCATTATTACGTTTAGGGTGCGGTATCATCATTGCATTGCTGCTCAGTGTGACTTTTTTAAGTGCTAATTTCTACTATGGCATGCTCCCGCAAATTAGGGATTTCAGTGTTGCGCCATTTATTATTTTTTATTTATTTATTTTAGGTAGTTTAATTAAGTTTCCATATAACACTTGGCGAACAATGGGCTTAGCTCTTTTTGCAGGAGTGGTTCTTGGGATCGGTTTAGGTTTTCGACTTGATTTACTGATCTATACGCCGATATTTATTTTGGTATTATTATTTTTTTCTTCAGCAGGAATAACCAACAAACTTTTTGCAAAGTGTGTTGCGATTGCAATTTATATTTTGACTATTACTGTGCTGGGTTATCCCATATTTAAAGCCTTAGGAAGTAACAATTTATTTCATAATGCATTGCAAGGATTTGCAACGTTACGTACGTTTAAATTAGGCATAGTTCCATCGCCGCTTTATGGCTATCATTACAAATATACCGATTATTTCATTCAATATTTAATTACTAGTTATTATAATCATGTGCTCCATGTGCCTACATCTAAGTTATTACTAGAAGATACAGCATTGTCTGCAAAGATTGGCAGTATGTATTTTTGGCATTTCGTTTTGACATTTCCTGCTGATATGATCATGCGAGCGTTAGCTTCAGCTTATAATATTTTATCATATCCTTATGTGCTATTAGTTAATCGTTTATTTGCTTCAGATCTAGCAGTGTCGATCGCGAAGTATTGGGCAATAGCTAGTACAATTTTTGCAATTTTGATCATTTGTAAAATAAGTTTGCGGATGGCATTGATAACCCTATTTTTAGTGTTATTTTTAACTGGCTATCCTGCGATTCAATATGGGCATCGGCATATTTTTTATTTAGCAATTGTGCCAATGTGGCTTGCTGGGTTATTAATTCAAAGTCTTTATAACGTTATCTTTGCGTATAAACAAGAGTATGACGTAAGTCAAATACAATGGCGCCGAATAATTATTTTTTCTGTCAGCTGTATTATGTTATTTTTCCTGATTTTAGGTAGTGCTATTGCCTATCAAAACTATTCATTAACGAAATTGTTTGTTAAATACGAGCATGCAAAATTAAAATCATTACCTATTGTAAAAGCAGTAAAGCATGATGAGTATACATTCTTGCAATTACCGGATTTTACCACCGGTGGTACAGTTGGCTCTGGTGTAGGGTATGGTATTTTAGCGGTAAAATTTAATCAAAGGCTTTGTAAATTAAACCCGTTATTTTTGCGTGTTAAGTATCATACAGCAGCATCTGCAGAAAAATATCCGGCATTGTATAACTATAATAATTTGACCCATACGGTTAGCGTTAACGCTAGTGGCATTACTAAAATATTTTTTCCTGTTTATCGTGAAAGTGGCGGTCATTTTATTGGTATTGAACTTCCTAATGAAGAAAAAAAATGTTTCATCAGTGCTAATAAAGTTGTTGACGTTAGCCAGTTTCCAATGGAAATTATTGTCAAACTGCCGGATAACTGGCGTAAATTAATTAAGCACCAAACTATTGGTGAGCGTTCTTTTTTTGAAATTGAATTACCTAAAACGTTATATGTTTTTCCAGCAAACATACAATTGCCAAAAACAGTTTGGCAACAAAAATTGCAAACAATGAAATTACAGCGCCATACTACAATTTTTCGAGTTCATGGCGATAAGTATGTGATCAAAGGAAGGCCGAAAAGCCGGTTTGACAATATTGCCTCGTTTGCGTCAAAAATTATCACTTCTGCGGAATTAGCCAAAGCAAATTATTATTTGCTTGCTGAAGGTGAGTTATATCAAGGTGGTTTTCGCTTAGGTTTTTCTCGAAATAAGCATTTTTTGCCAGATGCAATCATTGGAGTAAGACAACATCGTAAATTTAAATTAGCAATTAAAATTATTAAACCGGGTGTGTATACTCCAACTCTAGCAAACAACTTAGTTCATCTTGGTGAGAATAATTTTATTATTAGTAAAATAGGTTGGCTTAAAACCACAAAATAAAATCACAAATAAATGGGACTGAACGTGAAAAAAAATCTGACAAAATTATGTGGCTATAAAATCACGGTTGAAATACTAATTATTATTAGTTTGGTTATAGCGAGCTATTTCGTTGGTTTACGCTACATGCAGAATTTTCATGGCAAGCAGGAATTTTATCAAGATGCTTTTGCTCCAGCAGTCATGCTGGCTTGTGATCGAGGTTTCGTCGCTGTTGATAAAAAAAAGTCACCAGCAGTATTAGCTGATTTTTTGCAGACTAAAACTAAAGCATTGAGTTGTAGTGAGTTACCCAAAAAACTAGCAATTATCCCGTTTAGTCGCTATCAAAATACAGAATACTATTTGTTATTAAGTGCGGGGCTCTTATGGAAGTACACAGGCGTATCTTGGCCTAATCTTTATCCTCTTAATGCGGTTTTATTTGCTTTAACTATTCTTGGGATCTATGCATTATTGCGTTTAGGTAGTGGCATAATAATCGCGTTGTTGGTGAGTACATTATTTTTTAAACTTTCGTTTTACTATGGGATGTTGCCACAGTTAAGAGATTATAGTATTGCGCCTTTTATTGTATTGTATCTATTTGTATTAGGTAGTTTAGTTAAATTCCCCTATAAGTCATGGCGAACAATTGGTTTGGCTTGTTTAGCAGGAGTGATCTTTGGGATTGGTTTCGGTTTTCGGATTGACCTATTATTGTTTGCGCCCTTTTTTATTCTACTGTTATTATTTTTCACCGAAACACGAATAACTGATAAACTTTTTTCAAAGTCTATTGCGAGTGTTATTTATCTTATAATCATTGCAGTGCTGGGTTATCCTATATTTAAAATGTTAGGACATAATGATTTATTTCATAATGCGCTTCAAGGCTTTTCGACGTCACACACCTATAATCTAGGAATAATTCCTGCTCCGCTTTATGGTTATCATTACAAATATACCGATTATTTTATTCATTATATCGTTATTAGTTATTTCAATCATGTGCTTCACATGTCAGTGCCGTTACATGGTGGAACACCATTATATGCTAAAGTTAGCAGTCAGTATTTTTGGCATTTTGTTTTGACATTTCCTGCTGATATGGTCATCAGAGTGCTAGCTTCAATTTATAATATTCTGTCATTTCCGTATGTTAAGTTAGCTAATCATTTATTTGTTTCCCTGATGGCTGTGTCCATAATGAAATACTTTGCAGCTATTGCTGCAATTTCAGCGATCATCATTATTTGTAAAATAAGTTTTAGAATAGCATTAATAGTACTATTTTTCTTATTTTTCTTGGGTGCTTATCCAGTTGTGCAATATGAATATCGCCATATGTTCTATTTGGCGTTTGTGCCATTTTGGATCGCCGCGTTTTTATTGCAGTGTGGTTATAACGTTATATTTTCTCCTAAAGGAACATATAGTGTGACTCAAACTGAATGGCGTCGGATAATTATATTCGTTGCCACTTTTGGAGGGTTGCTATTAATAGTTTTAGGTGGTGCTATTGGGTATCAAAATTATTCGTTAACAAAATTATTTAATAAGTATGAACATGCAAAAGTACAGCGGTTGCCTGTTTTGAACAAAATTAAAAATAATAATTACACTTTCATTAAGCTACCAAATTTTACCACTGGCAGCAAAGCTCAAGGAGTTGGTTATGGAATTCTGGCAGTGACGTTTAACCAACGGCTTTGTAATAGAAATCCATTATATATGCGAGTTAAATATGATACTTGGCCACCCGCAGATAAGTATTATGGTTTGTATGAGTATAATCTGATGACACATACTGTGCGGCTTAAAGCAAGTAAGATTACCAAAGTATTTATACCTATTTATCTCAATGCCGGGGGAAAATTTATTGGGATTGATATTCCTAATGATGAAAGCAAATGCTTTGTGCGTGCTGAAAAAATTGTAGATACGAGTCAGTTTCCTATAGAAGTTATTGTTAAATTGCCCTCAAATTGGCGACAACTAACTAAGCATCAATCTATTGGCAGCCGTGCTTCTTTTGAATTACAGTTACCTAAAACCTTCTATGTGCTGCCATCAAATTTAAAATTACCGAAAACGGTTTGGCAACAGAAATTGCAAACAATGAAATTGCACTTTAATACTAAAATTTTTCAGCAACGAGAAAATAAATATTTTATTGACGGTAAACCCAAAAGTCGTTTTGATTATATTGCGTTATTTACCCCGATAAATATAACGTCTGCTGAACTAGCTAAAGCAAATTATTACTTAGTTGCTCAAGGAAAATTATATCAAGGCGGCTTTACTATCGGATTTTTATTAGATAAGCGTTGGTTGGCAAATTCAATGCTAAACATTAAATATCACCATGGCCGTGATTTTTACATAGCGATTAAAATTACTAAGCCTGGAAAATATACTCCTGTTATAGCAAATAATTTAGATCGTCTTGGTAGAAATAATTTTGTTATTGATAAAATAGGTTGGCTCAAAGAAAATGAGAAGAATCACAACGCAACTAGTTAATATTAGTTTTATCGCGATTTTACTGATCGGCGGTTTTGTCCTTGCAAATAATTATATGCAACATCACGGTCGTGAAGAAGGTTTTGCACATTGGGCTTTTACTCCTGCCGTATTAGCTGCATGTGGCCATGGTTATATAAATAGTAATGTGGCTTCTCCTGAACTCAAAAAATTCCTCAGCCTTGGTAAACAAACATTTTCTTGTGATGCACTACCAAAAAATATTATTCCTGCGAAATTTACTGGCTTACAAGCAACAAAATATTATTTGTTAGCAATGACTGCAGGTATATGGAAGTTATTTGGGATCTCATGGGACAAGTTATTTTACATTAGTGCGATTTTATTTGCATTGGCATTAGTTGCAGGGTTTTTATTATTCCGCTTAGCAATGGGGTTAACAATTAGTGGGTTTCTTACTTTAGTCTTTGGAGTAACACTATTACATACAGGTTATTTTCCTGATTTACATGATTTTTGTATGGCACCCTTTTTTTTGTGGTATCTGCTTTTTCTCGGCAAATTAGTTAAATATCCTTTTAGTTTCTATCGTGGTTTTATCCTCGCAGTGTTGGCAGGTCTAGTATTAGGAATAGGCTTAGGTTTTACAGTAAACTTTTTAATTTATACCCCATTATTCATTTTGACAGTGTTTTTATTCACACCAGCAGGGCTTACAAAAAGACTAGGTATCAAATTGGGCATAAGTGGCGTATATTGTGCGGTGCTATTTTGCGTTGCTCATCCAGTATTGATCCGCATGGCACATGGCAATAACCTTTTCCAAAATGCCATTCAAGGTTTATCTGATTCACACGTTTATGAGCTATATATAAAACAATCACCAATATACGACATGCTAACACATTATTCAGATGAATTTGTTCGTATGATTTTGGTAAGTTATGCCAATCATGTTCATCATTACACTTTATCAATTCCTCTCGATACAAAACCGTATGTTCATTTTGGTATGACTTATCTAATAGAGATCATTAAATATTTTCCTGGAGATGTGATCACTCACGGGGTGGCTTCTTTATTAAAAATTCTAAGTTTACCCTTTTCTCATTTATTACCGGCAAGATGGTTACCTACAGTTGGTGTTATATATGCTGCTTCATTATCTATAGCAGCGTTATCTTTAATCGTATTAAGAAATTATAGCTTGCGGATCGCAATATTTGTTTTATTGTTAATATTATTTTTGGGATTTTATCCGGCTATTCAGTATGAAGGCCGACATGTATTCTTCTTGTCAATTATTTCCTTATGGATGCTTGGGCTAATAATAAATTTAGCAATAAAAATCATTACTCAACCTAATTTTAGAGGCAGTATAAGGATAAATTTAAAGGGTAGTCTGCTAATTGTTTTGATCCCAAGTGTATTGATTGTGTCAGCGATGACTATTGCTGTGATCTGGCAACAACATCAATTACACAAGCTATTTACTCGCTATGACAATGCACAACTACAAGCAGTGAGTTTTACAACTAAACTAGAAAAAAACAATTTAACACAAATTAATATACCAAATGTAACTTCTGGTAATTTAGTTAAACAAAGTGTACGTTTTGGCTATTTGATGATTAATTTAGATCAAAAACAATGTAAATCATCGCCAGTTTATCTGCAAGTTACCTATCGAAAATCGCCATTTTGTCAAACTAATCCAAATGTGTGTAGTTATGATAAATTAGCACATACTTTAAAGATATCAGTAAAAGATAATTCGAAAGTCTTTTTGCCAGTATACGATAACTATATCTATCGATTTTCAGGGATAAAAGTACCAACAAAACAAGTTAATTGTATTACTAAGATTGCTAAGATAAAAAATCTTCGTCGTTTTCCTTTGCAATTATTTGTGATGCTACCAAACAATTGGCATTCTCAACGATTGTTTCAGCAAATTGGTAGGCCACAATATTATGAGGTAAAATTACCTAAAGTTATTCATACTTCTCCAGAAAATCTAGTTATTGATCAGAAGATCTGGCAGTTTAAATTGCACAAGCCGGTGCTATCATTTCGCTCTAGGTTAGTTAAGTTTAATTCTGGTTCACTTATCGTTGCTGGTAAACCTAATAGTGATTTCAATTTCATCTTACAATTTGTACCAAAAGTGTTTACAAAATCTGAATTAGCTACAGCAGATTATTATTTTGTTGCTGAAGGGAAATTACAAAAAGGTGGTTTTAGCATAGGATTAGTTAAGGATCGTAAGTGGATACAATCTTCTTTGCTAAATTTAACTACGACAGGTGATTTTAAAATAGCTATAAAAATTATTACTCCAGGGATGTATAAAATGACTTTGGCTAATTTTCTAAGAAATTCGGGCAGCAATCATTTTAAATTATTTCGTTATGGATGGCTAAAGATCAGGAAGAAATCAAATGTATAAAAGCATTGTAGCAATATTAACAGCAAAACGGAAATTTTACGATTTGTTTATTATTAGCTTATTAGCTGTTTCAGGTTTTTTCTATGCTTTTTCATTTATGCATAATTACACGGGCTCACAAAAATTTTATCAAGAAATTTTTGCGCCAGCAGTGTTATCAGCTTGTGGTAAAAGCTTTAAAGATTTATCTCCATCAGATCCTGTGCCACAATTAGTAAATTTTCTTGAAACTAAAACTCAATCATTTTCATGCGAATATTTACCGAAAACGCTAAAACTAATACCTTTAAGTCGTTTTCAAGTTGATGAATATTATTTGTTACGCGCAGTATCTTTAGTATGGAAAACGTTTGGAGTATCTTGGCCTAATCTGTATATATTAAATGCCTTATTGTTCGCAATTGCGCTCATTGCGTTATATGGTATTTTACGCTTAGGTATGGGCAATGTGTTTGCTCTGTTTGGTGTAGCCGTATTTGTTTATTTTGGTCATAGCCAGGCGTTTTTACCCCAATTACGCGATTTTTGTATCGTTCCTTTTATTTTTATATTTATTTATTTGTTCGCATTATTGACTAGGCTGCCTTTTAAAATATCAACATTGCTGTTAATTACAGTTGCGGCAGGCGCTGTGATGGGCATAGGCTTAGGATTTCGAGATGATATGTTTGTTTATATGCCGTTATTTATTATTACGGTTTTATTTTTTATGCCTGTAGAGTTAACTAAAAAGCTAGGCATTAAACTATTGGCTATCGCGATATATTTAGCTCTGATCGTAATTTTAGTATCACCATTGTATACTAAAAATAAACAAACAAATAACAATTTTCATCTGATCCTATTAGGATTGTCTAATTACGTTAATTTTAGCTTAGGAGTAAAAAATTCACCTATTTACACTATGGTGTATAAATATAGTGATCAATTTATAACGTCAGTGATGCAAGCTTATGCATATACTATTTATCATGTATTTCCTTTAGTATATATGCGTGGGCTATATGGGAATTTTACTTTATTATACAGTTTGGAGATTTTTAAAAATTTTCCCGCAGATATTTTTATTCGTACTATTGCTTCAATTACTAATGTTATAGACATTACACAACATTTACATGAATCTACGATTTTTTATATTTTGCGCTTTACATCTATAGCATGGACTATTCTCGGCATTCTTGTTATTAGGATTTTTAGTCTACGTTTAGCAATATTTGTTGGCTTACTGGTGTTATTTTTAGGTAGTTATCCGGTATTACAATTTGAGATCCGACATGTTTTTTATTTACTAATGATCCCAATATGGATTTTAGGATTTTTGGCACAATCTTTTGTATTGTATATTACTTCAAAACAATTGCGTCAGAGTGTAACAATAAGCTGGCGTAGTCTCGCAATATTTTTAATGGTTCCGATATTATCTTTCGGTTTAATATATTATTTAGCAGTGACTTATCAACATTATAATCTTGTAAAGCTTTTTAAACATTATGAAGCTGCTAAATTATCACCGGTCAGAATTAAAAAAATAACTCATAAAGGTTTAGTTTCCTCAATTAAACTAGAGCCTAATATCACTTCAGGAGATATTGCTAAGTTAGGAGTGAAATATGGTTATTTAGTCGCAGAGTTAGATAGTAAACATTGCAGTTATAATCCAGTAATGATGCAATTTCAATATGAAGTATCGCCTGGATATAATAAAAATTTAGGAGCATATGGATATACTTTATTTACTTTAGTAAATGTTAAAGGTATTACCAAAACATTTGTGCCTATTTACGATACTGACTTTTCGCATTTTAGCGGAGTGCAGATCCCAACTCAGCAATTAGGTTGTATAAAAAAGTTTTATCGTGTAGATAATTTAGCACAATATCCTCTACAGTTGGTGGTGACTTTGCCTAAAGGTTGGCAAAAAGCAAAATTACATCAAAAAATAGGTTTAGAACCGCTTAAAAATTATTTTCCAAAATCTATTTATGCAGCTCCTGAAGGATTAGTGGTGCCTAACAATTTGTGGCAATTACCAATTACCTCTCCAAAGTTAAACATAAAATCGAGAATAGCTAAACAGGTTGATAATGAGATTAAAGTTAATGGTATTGCAAAATCGAAATGGAACTTTTTAGCAACTTTCGCGCCACATAATTTTACTGCAGCTGACTTAAATCGAGCAGATTATTACTTTATTGCGAAAGGCAAACGTTTTCATGGTGGATTTAAGCTGGGGTTTATTACATATAAAAACAAGTGTTTTTATAATTTGGGATTGATTAAACATGGCAATTGGTGTCGTTATACATTTGGCCTTATAAAGGATAAAGAATGGTATCCATATAGTTTAGTTAGTATAGATGGCGGTGAAAATTTTAAGGTTGTCATGAAGGTAACTAAACCGGGTTTTTATCAACCTACCTTAACGAACAGCTTAACTTCATCTGACTATAGAAATCATTTTGTTATTACCCAATATGGTTGGGTTAAGGTTAATCATTAAGTTTTTCGTCAATAAGATAGATTGGGCGTTCTTTAACTTGCTCGTAAACTTTTCCTAAATACAAGCCTATAATGCCTAATGAAATCAAAATAAGGCCAGTACATAGCAACATAACAACCATGACTGAAGTCCAACCAGGAACATTGTTATGCTGAGCAAAATGCAAAATGACCAGATAAAAAATGCTAATAAATGATGCTGCCACTGCAAAGAAGCCAACACCAATGGATAAGCTAAGTAAACGTGTTGATTGCGATGTGATACCACTAATGGCATGATTGATAAGCATTGGGAATGTATAGGATGATTTTCCATGCGGACGTTTATTATGAACGATCGGAATAATAGTCGATTTAAATCCTAACCAGTCAATGATATAGAGGGAATGGCGATCAACTTCTTTGATTTTCAAGAACGCATCAACAGCTTTACGGCTTAATAAGCTGAAGGTATTAATTTCTTTACCAATACTCAGTTTGCCTCCAGTAAGCCATTTAATTACTGCATAAAATAGTTGTGCGCAGCTATTTCTTAAAAATGAGTGGGCGCGAGTGATCAAACGAGTATAAACGACATCGTTGCCTTGAAGTGCAGCAGCGTATAATTCAGGAATATATCGCGGATCATCTTGAAGATCACAATCGATGATCACTACATACTTACCTTTAGCTGCTTCTAAGCCAGCAGTAACGGCTGCATGTTGACCAAAATTACGTGATAGTTTAATACCGATAATGCGGTTGTCTTTTTGACACAGAGATTCAACAACAGCCCAAGATTGATCAGGGCTACAATCTTCGACAAAAATAATTTCAAACTTTCCACCTAAAGGTTCAACTGCAGCAATGATTTTTTCACTTAATTCAGCGATTGATTTTTCACCGTGATAAACAGGGCTGACTATTGATATCAAGATTTCTTGGTTTTTGGTGCTCATAGATGGACCTACTGCGAGTTGAAAGCAGTATAGTATTAAATATGCACTTTTCTTTCAACTGCTTTTTCTAAGCTTAACATAACTTATACAAAAATTGACAATATATCTTATAACTGGCATTATCAGCACGGTTATATAGTTACTATTAATACAGTTAAGTTCAAGGGATATTGATGGCAAAACTATTCGCTCGTGATGTTCACACACTTCATCATAACGATATCGATTTAGAAAATGATGATTTTATCACCACAATGCGACGGAATATTGAGCAGGGTGATACTTATGTCGTTAAAGGTGGGTATGATAGACAACTACTAGAACGAATTCGTGATTATCTTGTTAGAATTGGGCGAAACTCATATCCAAATTATCATCCTATCGAAGAAGGTTGTCATAATTTTCACCGGATGAATAAATTCGATGATCGAGCCTACGTAAAAGGCTGCTTCCATCAATTTTCATTTTTGCCATGGAATCAAGATGTTTTTAATTTATATGATCGTTTTAAAGAAATATATTTTCTTAAGAATAAGCTAAGTCAATTACCTGCAAATAAGTTTATATCTCATGAAGTACAAGAAGGTTGTACTGCCCGAATGTCATTTCAGTTTTATCCAAATGGTGGTGGCATGTTAAATGCGCATGCTGATCCAAAAGATAGACATCAACTTACTGTACCAATAATGCTGATGTCACAAAAAGGTGAAGATTTTCAGCAAGGCGGTGGTTATGTGATGGCGAGTGATGGTAGCGAGATTATCCTTGATGACATTGCTGGATGGGGAGATGTCATTTATTTTAATGCACAAGTTGTTCATGGAGTTGCACCCATTAACCCTGAAGATAATCTAGATTGGTTGGCTTTCAAGGGTCGTTGGATGTTGTTATTTGCGGTAAATAAGCTTGCAAGTACCACAGATATTAATAATTCAATTGATTATAATAAATAATAAGTAAGGACATAGGATGGCATTATTTGCAAGAGATATAAATACTATTCATTATGGTGATCCGTGTCTTAACGATGATAAGTTCATTGCGACGATGCGGGAAAATATATTGCAAGGCGACATTTATATCATTAAGAATTTTATTGAAAAAAAAATATTACAAAAAATTCGAAATTACCTAATTAATATAGGTTCATCTTCATTACCAAACTATTATCCTTTATTAGAAGGTTGCCCTAATTTTCATCGGCTTAATCATGCAGATGAGCGGGCTTATGTCAAAGGCACATTTTATCAGTTTTCATTTTTGCCATGGAACCAAGATATGTTTGGCTTATTTGATTTGTTTAAGGAAATTTGTTATCTAAAAAACCGCTTAGGTGAAATTGAATCACGCGATCGATTTTTATCAGCAACTCCAGATGATGATTGTGTGATGCGCATTGTTTGCCAAAACTATCCTGCAGGCGGTGGTAGCCTTAATCCGCATTCTGATCCAATTGATTATCATCAAATTACAGTGCCAATATTAACAATGTCGAAAAAAGGTGAGGATTTTCGCCAGGGCGGAGCGTATGTTGTTAGGCCTAATAAAGAAAAAGTTATTTTAGATGATATTGTTGAATGGGGTGATGTTACATATACCAATGCGCAAGTTATTCATGGAGTTGAACCAATTGATCCGGATGAAGAATTAGATTGGTTGTCGTTCCGCGGGCGTTGGATGTTTTTGTTTGTTATTAATAAATTAAGTGCACATGACACTATATCTAATCCATTAGATTACAAAAGCATATAGTAATTTTTATTTGAGGGTATTACTTATGAAAACCACTGCATCAATGGTATCACCTTTATTTTTTATCTTTATGACATTAGCATTTACTATTTATGGTCAGTTAATCATTAAATGGCGCGTAACTTGTGCGGGCAGTATGCCGCATAATCCTACCGGTGTGGCATTATATTTAATGCATTTACTGCTAAATCCGTGGGTGATCAGTGGTTTATTTGCTGCATTTCTCGCGTCATTAAATTGGATGATGGCAGTGAGTAAATTGCCCTTAAGCTATGCTTATCCATTCATGAGCTTAGCGTTTCCATTAACTATTATTTTAAGTGCTGTAATTTTTCATGAAGTGATCACTATTCCAAAAATTATTGGGACTGCTCTTATCATCGGTGGCGTGATGGTGCTTGCAAAAGGATAGAATTTCATAAAAAGGGAAACAACTAATGCGTATACCAATTAACAAACCGTATGTGTCGGGAAAAGAATACGATTACATCAAAGAAGCCGTGTATTTAAAAAGATTGTGCGGCAATGGTGAATTCACCAAACGTTGTCATCGCTGGCTGCAACAATTGACTAGCTGTGCAAAAGCGCTATTAACACATTCATGTACTGCAGCGTTAGAAATGTCAGCAATCTTACTTGATATCAAACCTGGTGATGAAGTTATAATGCCATCATTCACTTTTGTTTCTACCGCTAATGCATTTGTATTACGTGGTGCTACGCCAGTATTTGTTGATGTTACCGCCGATACCTTATGTATTGATCCGCAGCTAATTGAAGCAGCGATCACACCGCGTACCAAAGCGATTGTGCCGGTGCATTATGCCGGCGTATCATGTGACATGACTGCTATCATGGATATTGCAAAGCGCCATAATTTATATGTAGTCGAAGACGCAGCGCATTCAATCACCGCAACCTACAAAGGTCAACAGTCAGGAACACATGGCCATTTAGCTACGTTTAGTTTCCATGAAACTAAAAATTTAATCTGTGGTGAAGGTGGTGCACTCATTGTTAATGATCCACAATTTGCTGAACGTGCTGAATTCATTTGGGAGAAAGGCACTAATCGCGCGAAGTTTTTTCGTGGCCAAGTGGATAAATATACTTGGGTTGACGTTGGTTCTTCTTATTTACCGAGTGAACTTAATGCGGCTTATCTATGGGCGCAATTAGAAATTGCTGAAGAAATTATGCAAAAGCGCAAAAGTGTATGGAGGCATTATTATCAGATTTTTGCTGAAAGTGAAGCGCAAGGTTTAGTGCGTCGTCCAATTATTCCTGCTGAGTCAGGCCATAATGCGCATATGTTTTATTTAATTATGCAAGATAGTAAGACCAGAGATCAATTAGTTGCTGAGCTTGCAGCAAAAAGTATTGGTGCACCATTTCATTATGTGCCATTACATAGCTCACCTGCTGGCAAAAAATTCAGCCGTACTCATGGTAGCCTTGCTGTTACTAATGATTTAAGTTCACGATTAATCCGTTTGCCTTTATGGGCCGGTATTGCCGATAGTGAAGTCAATGATGTGGTTGATGGTGTCATGAACTTTTTAGCTCATACCTATAGTGATAGCGCTGCAGAAGCTTCGATGGTTTAATGGATATAATAATATCTGTTAAGCCTTATTATGCGACAGCTACTTCTAAATGACCATGCATAGATGAACGCTTGGATTTTGTTTTTACGATGATCTTTACATCTTGATTTAATAAATTTAAAAAACGAATTAATGCTTCCATTGAAAATCCACCAAATTTTCCATTTACTAGAGCAGGTATTTTTGGTTGAGTGAGCCCAAGAATTTCAGCAGCTTCAGTTTGTTTTAATTTTCTTTTTGCAATAATTTCTTCAATGCGCATAGCTAATCTCGCTTTTGCCAACTGCGCTTCTGGATCTGAAAAGCCTAAATCTTTATAGATGTTCCCACTGCCTTTTGTGTATTTTATTTTCTGAGTGCTCATCACTTTCACCTCTTAACTGTTTCTCTATAGATTCTGCTTCACGAAGACGCTGTTTAATTAAACTTATCTCTTGTTTTGGAGTTCTAATACCTTGTTTTATTCTTTTAAGTAGCCGAATTGAATACCACGGAAAACTGCTTGTGCCATGCTATTACATGCAAGTTTTTCTTTATTTTTTTTCTATGAGTATCAATAGTGCTTTTTTGAAGATTTAATAGTTTAGCTGTTTCGAATGAAGATTTACCTTGAGCTGCTAAATATAAGCAAGCAACTTCTCGGGAGGTTAGATGTTTGTGAAAGAAAATTTGTTGCTTAATAGTAGTAGTTCTTAGAAGACCTTCAATTAAATTTATTTGTTTTTTTGAAGGTTCATTATTACCTAATTGAGCTAGTAATTTTATAATAAGAAAATTAATGGTGTTTTCTTCATTGATTAAGTAAGCTTGTTTCATAATTAATATTCCTCTATTCCAGTAAATTGTTATTTATTATTTTTTATTTATTCTAGCTGATATCGTATTAAAATAACACACTTGTAATGTGAGAATTATTTCCAACGTGCTGTAAGATATTGCTTACTATCCTGCGCTATATTGTAGAAATGTTAAAATTCTATCGCTATCAATATCATAAATTGATGGATCGCTTATATATGCAGTGTAATAGGTCGATTGGCCTTGTATAGAGTTAGATACCGGATGTAAGAATTTTTCCCATTTATGTGGAGGAGTATTATAATCAGTATCTGAAAAAAAGAATGGAATTTTTTTACGGCTTTTTAAAGCATCAGTAATAGCGTTTGGTACGTTACCAGTATCTTGAGTAAAATCGTAATATTCAGCAAGATCTTTTTCACTTTTAACAGCAAGTATACTCAGCTGACCTTTTTTATCGAGTAAAATAAAACTACCATATTCATCTGCAAGATAGTATTCAATAATATACTGCTCATTGCACAGATTATGAAAGAATTTGACAAAAGCAGGATCATTTAAACAAGTTAACTTTTGTTGCTCTGAAGTAATGAGACTACCAACAATTGTATGCGATAGATCTAAATAAAATTGATATGTCAATTCTGAAATAGCAGTTTTCAATTCAGATATCATCGTCGCTGGATTTTTAAAAATAAATTTATCAATTATACCTTCATTAAAAGCTTGTACAGCATCATTTTGGGTTGCAATTCCGGTTAGTAAGATTTTTTTAGCCTGAATATCTTTGATAGTTCGATACATGTCTATACCATTTAGTCCAGGCATGGCATAGTCAGAAATTATCACAGGTACTAAATCAAACCTTTTTGAATTATAAATCTCATAGCAAATTTTTCTTAAATTATAATCATAGACTGCATGATCTGACTTAACTTCATCGTCTACATTTAAACATTGATCTAAATAACTGTGAGGTTTATATTCATTCAGAAAAAATTTAACAGCACTTTTTGGGTTATCAAAAGTTTGGAATGGTTGCATATTATTAAATGCAAGGTCAAAGCTATCTAAGAAACCTGGATCATCGTCAACTACAACAATTTTACTTGGGATAAAACAGCAAGGTAAACTATCAGTTATCATTTTCAGTATCCTCAATTTTTGGGAAGCTTAATATGAATGTTGTGTGCTCGTTTACTTTAGAACTACATTCTATATTACCACCAAACTGCTCTATAATCATCTTACAAAAAGCTAAACCGATTCCTGAACCATGTTTTGTTTTACTATAAAATCGATTAAATATATGAGCAATATCTTTTTGCGCAATTCCAATTCCCGTATCCTTAAAAATCAGGAGGTTTTTATCATTTTCACTTTGAATCTTAATATCAATATAAGTATCAGCAGTGTTTTTAGCGGCGGTATAATATAATGCATTTTTTATAAGATTAAACAACACATGTATCATTAAGATTTTATTCCCGTTAAAAATAAAATCGCAGCTTTTATTCCATAAGATTTTTTGTTTTTGATCCTCAGTAAATGGATATTCTGCTAATGCTGTTTTGATGCAATCTGCTATTGAGCATTTTTTAAATTCACTTTGTTTTTGTAAAGGGTTAAGATTAGTTAATAGTATATCAATAAATGTTCCTGCTTGAGTAACAGAGTGTTCAATTGTTTGGATGCTACGTTCTATTTTTTTAAGTTGGAGATCTTGCAGTGGCTGATCGAGTAAATTATTATTTTTAGCTAATTTATAACCATCAATTAATGATGATAATAAATTAATTATTCCATGAGAGTGCATTTTGATAGTGGCCAAAGGAGTTCTTACTTCATGAGCAATGCTAGCGCTAGCTATTGTCATACCTTCTAGTTTATGGTGTGTATCAGCTAATTGCATCTTAGTGCGTTTCAGTTCTGTTATGTCAAATGATACTCCTAAAATACCAATAATTTTGTTATGTTTGTCCCGCAAGGGTACTTTCTTAGATAAGTATGTTAATCTTTCACCGGAAGATAAAGGTAAAATTTCCTCTTCAGTCTGTTCAGAGCCTGTATTAATAACATTTGTATCAACGATTGCAATTTGTTTAGCTAGTTCCTTAGGTAAAGTCTCACTTGCAGTCAACCCAACTATGTCATGTCGTGACTCTAAACCTATAAATTTAGCTTGTTCATCATTGCAACCAATTAGAACACCATTACGATCTTTCCAGTAAACATGTCCGGGTAATAGCGATATGATTTGTTCTAAAAGCCACGGTTCTTTAAAAACTTTTTCTAGAGTATAATTTTTTTTTCTGTTCATAATAAAATTAAATATATTTGATTATATAAAAATTAGTGTTTGTGATGTATTGTTATGGTTCATAATAAATTTTGAGTTATTTATTGTTGTAGTATGTCTCACTAAATTATCACAATAAATATGTTTAATATAGAATAGTTTAGGATTCTCATAACTGCAACCGATCAATTTGGCTGTTTTTCTCATTATGGAAAATTCTTTTTCAATCTGGCATGTTTTTTTATTTATATTATTTTTTTTGTAATGAAAAGGATTGATACTTAGTTTATAGAGTTTTTTTCCACTATATTGTGGGTGAATAGCCATGTTAGCTAGAATAATTTTCTTCAATCCAGTTTTTAGAAAGCGACTTATATAAGATTTCTCAGGTTCAATATTGTTTCTTTCATAATTTACTATTCCTTCAATTACGTAGCATGGTCTATTTTGTTTCTTTTCTATTTTGTCAGTGGGAAAGTATGCAAATTCACCTTGACTATTGAATTTAAAAGGTAACACAATATTATCGATCATGCCAAAATGATTTTTTCTTTTGCATACAATTAGAATAACATTGTCTTTTTTTTGTAAACATTTCAATAATACTTTTGTGACTAGATAGCAGGGTAAAACATTACGGCCATCATCGTCTAAATGTAGAAATTGAGATAAATACTTATAAGAAAGAATAAATTCATAGTTTTTTTTAGTTGCACCAAGGATTTTGTCACAAGAGATTTTTGATAATTTTATTTGATATTGATGTATGATTTTCCTGGCAAGATTTTTGTTAATTTCTAGATTTCTACATAATAATGGATAATTAATAATCGGCTCTTGATATTTATCAAATATTTTATAAATGGATAAGAATCTACATAGAAAAAGATATATCTCTAAACTATTAAAAGTAACAAAAAATTGTTGTTTTACTAAAAAGACTTCCAAACTAACTGGTTTTAGTCCTTTTATTTTCTTAGATTCAGATGATTGTAAACGCTCTATTTCTACTAGAATGATTTTTTTTAAATTTTCAAGAGAGTGTAATTTATTTTTTATATTTATTTTGTACTTTTTAATTAAACAAGATAATTCAAAGATATGATATGCTCTAATTTGACAAGCAGTTTCGCCTACATGAGGATCAAATTCATAATATTTTTGTGAAATGAAAAAACTTTTTAATGCCTCTATCATATGCTCAATGATTTTTTCTAAAATCCATAGTATTTTACTACCTTTCACATGATTAGGAATTTGTGTATTTGAAGATTGAGGTAATAGTTCAATACAACTATAAAGCACGATCATCTCTCTTTTTCTAGTTAATTAAAATAAAAAAAGTGATTAAAAGAGTATGCAATTGAGTTAAATATTATTTCGGTCAGTAAAAAGTGCTCATTTCAAATTATCAATAAGTTATTTATAAAATTTATAATTAAGTTTTTTTAAAGTAACTTTTATTATAAGAAAGTAGAGCCATCCTCATTTTTGAGGATGGTTATATAATAACGTATTATTTGCTAATATTGGAAAAAAATAGAATTATGAAACAAAAACAGTAGATATCATTATCGAAATTATTTGAAACTTAATTAAAATAAGCTTTAAAATCAGTAGGTTATAATAAAATAGGTAACTATCATTTGCTATTTATTAAATCGATCTTCAAGCCCAAGAAACTTAATAATATTCTGATAGCCGATGTTTTGAGCTTTGTCATCATTGATCCCATCGGCAAAATATTCAAAACGAGTGCGAAGATCTGCGTGAGTGTATTCAGGGTGGTCACTGCCAATGCAAATGCGAGTATCGAAACTTTCGAACAAAAAGCGAATATCATTATCGATTGAGCTGTGCGCATATTTCATGATGGTGAGTGATAAATCTAATAATAAATTATGATTAAATCGCGCCAGTTCAGCATACCTTAGTAATTCCACATTACCGCCATGTACAATAACAACTTTAGCGTGTGGTACTTTTTTTAATAAATTAATTAAACCATAAAAAGGATCGGTACTCGGATAAGATTGAATTTTAGTATGTTGATATGAACAATAAAAAATCGGTAAATGTCGTTTACTTGCTTCATTAAACGCAGTTTCTAAAATCGGATGAGTAACATCGAGTTTCGATAGTCGAGGGTGAATTTTAATGCCTTGATAACCTAAAGCTTTAATAGTATCTAGTTCATTGGCGATGTTAGCGGAAGTTAATGGATTAAATCCAGCAATGGGGATCAGACTTTTATATGGATGGCATGCCTTAATAAAATTTTCATGAGAATAGTTTTCAGTTCCAGCTAAACCTACTGCACAAGCACCAATAAAATTTGCTTGTTGTAAATCTTTAATTAACTTATCAAATGAAGCATCGCGATTTTTATCATCGATCCATTGATTAGTTAACGTTGGATGAGCAAGTGAATCAATTAATGGGATCATAGTGAGTCTCCATAGCTTCGGTTTTAATTTGATAATAGTTATGCATATTAGCAATGATCGTTTGCATTTGCGCAAATGTATCAAACTGCAGAATGATATTGCCAATTGCAGCACTGCCTTTAGTAAAAGGATGAATCGTTTCACCAGGTTGTAAATACGGATTGTCTTCAATGATTTTAGTGGTGATGTCAGGATGATATTGTATATGTTTAAAAATACCTGATTGCATTGAATACAGCATATAACAAGCAATAAAATCATGTTTTGGCGTCGTTGGAGTGAGTGGTAATTGATAATGTGGATCACAACACGCTTCTACTGCAGCAGCGACCAGATCGATCCCAGTGCGTAATTGAATAGCACGAGGAATAAAATTACCACCACTGCGTGGGCCAATTTCAACAATGAATGGTTCATCATCAGTCGTTAAAAAACAATCTAAGTTGAAAACACCAGTGTGAAAACCAATGTGTTGCAGAACATTTTCAACTTTTTGTTTTATTTTAATTAATATTTCTGATGGATGTGTTGTAGGGAATGTTTCAGCACAAGGGACTAACGAATGTGAATTTGGCACATGGCCATCACCAAATTCAAAAAATACCAATTTGCCTTGTTGCATAAAACCATCACCACACAATTGTTTACCTTGGCGTTGTTTAAAGGTTTCAATAATAATGGTTTTGCTATGTGCTTCGCTAAAAGCAAGGGTTATTGCTTGTTGTATTTGGCTGTGATCGCGCACAATAGTCGCGCCGCGACTGCCAGAGCCTTCGGTGGGCTTAACAATCATAGGCAATCGGCAGCTTTGTAAATATTGAATTGCAAGGTTAATCTGATCTTGAGCAAAAACGTTATACTCAAGAGTTTGTAAGCCAGCAGCATTAAGTGTTTCACGAAATTTAGCTTTATTAACGAGGTTGCAAATCACATCATAATTTTGTCCGGGTAAATTAAGCTTAGCAGCTACATAAGCGACTGTTGGTGCCGATACATCAGAAGCAAATGTGATAATACCATCAATAGCTTCACGTTTAGCAAGAGCTAAAATGCTGGCTTGATCCAAAGTGCTAATATTGTGGCTTCGATCTGCAAGTTTATGCCCAGGATTGTGCGGTCGATTATCTGCAGTAATGACTTTATAACCACGCTGTTTGGCATATTGAATAGCGGGTACTTGAAAATGTGCCGCGCCGAGAAATAAAATTGTTTTACTCATTTAATGCTAATGGTATGTTATCTAAAAATTTAATTGGCATTGATGCCAAACCTAAACCTTCACGGCCGTAATCATTGCCACAATATAATAAATATAAGTGATCTTGATAAGCAAATACGTGAGGGTAACACAACGATGTTGAATCCCATCCTGATGTTGAATAGTCAATTCCAGCCAAATGATCATGGCGTTGCCAATGAACACCATCTTGTGAGAATGCGTAACCAATCCGATAAGTATCACCGCGATAACAATACCACATGTGATAAAGATCATGATGTTTATAAACACTTGGGCGACAGATAGAATGTTCACTATCATTAGCGAAAGTAATGCAGATAGTATTATCGCGTTGCCAAGTCACACCATCATTAGATTCAGCATATTTTATATGATAGAGATGTTGCGCTTTAGTTGTTGGATCGGCTTTATACCATTGTTGATAATCGGTATACCACATACGCAAACGATCATCTTCATGCATCACATAGACAGAACCAGTGCCTAGATATTCAGAGTCAATCCGTGGCATAATTGGCGCCCGAGATACACGATGAAATGAATCTCGAGTTTGCATTTTTGCTAAGCCAAGAAAATTTTGAAATGGTGTAAGCACGGTTGGCACCCAGCCAGTATAATACATATAAACTTGTTGTTGATGAGCAACGATAGCTGGATAAGAAGTGCCGTTTTCATCGAAACTACCCGGATCACCCAAACTTAATACTGGCTGCGATGATATTTCCAAAATGGTTGTGGGATTATTAATATCAATTCGAACCCGCCCAATCAGCGAGCGATTTTGCTGATCTCGGCCAGTGATATAAATATCAAATAAAGCCGAATCATCAACTTGTAAGGCAAAGCTTGAGCCGGCATGCGTTGCCAGCCAGTTGATCTGGGTGCTGGGCTGAAGGATACAGCCATGCTTATGCCATTGAATTTGCTGAGTTTTATTTGTCATCATGGTAATTGTTGTCATTTGTAATTTGTGCTAATTTTACCTGAATTAGATTTTTTTAAAAGTTAAGTTCGATAAGCGGGGAAATAATTGGTAGAAATTTGTTGATCTTGGTGTTTGCTTAATTGCTCATAACGATCTGGCATGAGTATTTTGCCACATAAATAATTGGTTTTCGTGGTATTAGCAAAGCCTCGTTTAAATCGAGCTAAGCCATCATTAGGATCATCACTAAGTCCTGCACCACTACCAAAATCAATACATTTTTTATTAGCGAAGTGTTTAATTACAAAATCATAAATTGCATAAGCTGCACGTAAACGATAACCTTGGGCATTTGCAGCTGCTAAATGACTATAAACGTAACCTTCATATTCAAACCACAGATGCATCGCGATGATGTTGTCTTGCTGATCAAAAGCCGCTGTAGTGATTAACTGTGGAAACTGACTTACTGCATGAAAGTATTGTGGTGAGAATGTTTGAATGCCGCGGATTTCATGGCGTTTAATTAATTCTTGGTATAGCTGTTGCCAATGATCAATATAATCACTTAGAGTAATAATTTTAACATGACAATCTTGGTGGGCGCGTTTAACTTCATAGCGGTGATGTTTAGTTAAGGTAAATGATTGCTGATAATCATGTAGATAATGTGTTTTAAATGGTTTGCACACATCAAAGTTTGTTTGTAAATAATTAAGATCCGGATGAAAGAAAATATCGTTAATTAAAGTCAATGATACAATTTGTTGATTTTGTAACATGATAAAATCTTTACTCAAATCTACATTGGCAGCTAACACACAGCGAGGATAACAGCCAATTGCATCGACATAGTCGGTATTATCAATAGCACGTTGTAAAATCCAAGTTTGTGACTGGGATAACCCAATTGGTTTATAGTTTGGTGAAAATGCTTCAGCGTATTGTTGACTGGCGTAGGGATGCGTCATAACAATTTTTTTAAAACCTCAATGATATATTGCATATCTTGCGCTTGATAGCGATGATCACAAGGAATGGTTATTAGTTCTCGTGATAATTGATGCTCCACGCTAAATTGATCTGCAGGCGATGGTAGATTTAACCAATGACGTTGGGCAAAGATTTGTTGCTTGCATAACCCTTGCCAGAGCTGATCAGCAGATCTTAATTGGATCGGGAAACCAAGTGGTACGAAGTTAGGTTCAAGGTCATCTATAAATGCGATATCTGCAAATGCTTGGGCTAATAAGCGATAATTAGATTGTCTTTGTTGACATAATTTTGCAGGATTAATCATTGCCAGTAACGTTTGTGTTAATTGACTCATCGATTTGCTACTGACTCGCATTTGTTGTTCACTAATTTGATAATGCTCATACCAAACTTGATTGTGAATTTCATCATGATCTTCAAAGCGTAATAATGCAGGCACGACAAAATCAGGTTCAGTTAATGATGTTGCAATGATATTTGGTAGTGAACATGATGTTTGAGCGGCAACTAAAATACCACCATCAGCGACACCTAATACCTTGCGAGGGCTATAGATGATCCAATCTCCCCAAGTTGATGTTGCCGGTGATAATGCTTGTGCTCGATCTTCTAGCCAAACAATATCGCGACGTTCATTAACTAAATGTAGAAAGTCAGGATCGGGATTTTTACCAAAGTAATTAATGGCTAATACATAATCGCCAGCTTGTAAATAATCATGTAAAAAATCACAACGTGGTGAAAGCTTAGAAGTTAATGGATAATAATGTAGTTCAGTGTTGGTGTTGTCAACCGCACTGACTAATGAATCACAAATATACGCAGGTAACCACAATCGTTTGACCTTATTAGCTGTCAATAAATAATGTAAACAACTACGCGCATTATGTAAACGTAAACTGTTGTCATCGTTAACCCCCCAAAATGCCCACACATTATTGTTGATATGCCTATCAGCAGTTAAATGTAATGGTAGAAATCCACCAATAAGACGTTTACTCATGAGTTGACGCATTGATGTAATGTTGTTTTTACGGCTTGGCAAATATAAGCAATATTATCCGGGGTTAAAACCGTATGGAATGGCAGGCCAATAAGCTCTTGCGCTAACTGTTTAGTATTACTTAGTTTGTTAATTTGTGGATAGTGGCTGAAAGGTGGATGATCAAATACTGGTGGATAATACCAACGTAATGTCGCAATTCCTTGTTGATCAAGCTGCGCAGCAATATTAGCAATGTCTACACAATCATGAATACGAATTGCTAAATTGGAATGAATGAAGTCATCATTATTAGCTTGCCAACTAATTTTATCGTCAAAATCAGCAAAATGCTCACGGTAGCAAGCTAATAATTCGCGTCGTAATTGTTGTTGCTGAGGCCAGCGTTGCAAATTTGCTAAGCCAACGGCTGCATGGTATTCACTAAGTTTAGCGTTTATACCGATGTGTTTAATGGTGCGTGGATGAGGCAATTCACCTAAACCAAAATTACTCATGATGCGAATTTTTTCAATAAAAGCGGGTGAAGAATGAATGATAAAACCACCCTCACCGACTCCCATAGCTTTAGTTGTGTGTAAGCTAAATACTAATGTGGCGCGTTTGCCATTGGGCTGAGAACCAAAAGCACCTGCAGCATCAATGATTACCGGAATGTTAGTCGTTTCAATAAATTGATCCCAAGCATTAACATCTTGTGGATGATTTAAAGCGGTCACAGGCATGACGGCGGCAAATTGCTGCGATGTTAAAGCCTGCTGTGCAATTTCAGGTGTTAACAACCAACTTTGCGGATCAATATCAGCAAAAATTGGTTTATGGCCAGCAGCGATGATAGCGTTGGCAGTAGCAATAAAGGTAAATCCAGGGATTAAAATCGATGAACCTGGCGGCAATTCCAAGGCTTGTAACGCTAATGTTAAGCCTGCAGTACAACTTGAAACAGTGGTTATGTGAGCATTGTTGTCAAAGTGTTTTAATAATTCTTGTTGAAATAATTCATTTAACGGGCCGAAGTTACTATACCAATGGCTTTGATCGATTCGCTGTAGCCATGGTATTAATTCTTCCGTCGTTGGCATGTCAGGAATGAGTAATGGTATTTTATTTTTTAATTTGTGCTCGTTTGTAGTTTTCATTGATAGTCTTCGCGTAATAGTGCCATTTGCAACAAATCGACATATTGACCATTTTTAAAAGTGCTTTGTTTAGCAATGCCTTCTTGTACAAAGCCACATTTTTCATACATCTTAATCGCACGTTTGTTAGTAGTTAATACTTTAAGTGAAATGCGATTAAGGTTTTGATCAAAAAAACCATGTTGTAAACATTGTAAAGTTGCTTGTTTACCATAACCTCGTCCTTGGCAGCCAGTTTCACCTATAAAAATGTGAAATTCCGCACTGCGAACGATTCGATTAATATTCAATAAATAAACATTACCGATGTGTTGGTCATTGTCTTGTTTACATATTGCTAAACGAATTTGTTGATGTCGATGTTGACAGTAATCTTGCAACCATTGCGCTTCAGTTTCCATATTAATATAACGAAAGGTTTCGCCTAATTCGCTAATAATTTCGCGATCGTGGCGCCAACGGTTAATAGTGGCTAAGTCTTGTTGAGTAATTTCGCGTAAATAAATCATAGCTATAAATTATATCACCGATAAGTTGTCTAATCACAGAATTTTTCTCTGATAATATAGGTGGGTTTACCACGAACATCATCATAAATGCGCCAAATATATTCACCAATAATGCCAAGCATTGTCATGATCAAACCACCAATTATCAATATGGCCATCATTAATGGAGCCCAGCCAGTGAATGGTGTTGCATTTAACATCCAGCTTAAGATCACGGTTAAGGTATAAATAAAACCCCCAATAGATGTCATGATCCCGATGAAAGAAATAAAACGAATTGGCAAATAAGAAGCATCTAAAATGGCATCAGCAAAGTTGCGCAATTTTTTCCAGAAATTATACTGCGACTTACCAAAGCGCCGAGCTTGACGTTCATAAGGAATAAAACTTGTACGATAGCCTGTCCATAATAAATCACCTTGAAAGAAACGATTACGGTTTTCAACGCGATTAAATGCTTCCATAACTTTACGATCCATTAATACAAAATCAAAACCACCAGAAGGGATCTGTGGAAACGATAAGCGTAATAACCGATAAGCAAGCCGTGACATTAGATTAGCAGTAAGCCTATCGTTACGTTTGATCCGATGACAAATCACGGTTTCAGATCCCGCTTCCCACTGCGCTACCATTTGTTCAACTAATTCAATCGGATCTTGTAGATCAGCCGATACATTTACAACAGCGTCGCCATCAGCTTGCCTAAACCCAGCCAACATCGCCGCGTTTTGGCCAAAATTACGGGTAAATGTAATGATTCTGACGCGTTTATCACGTTCGCGTAATGCTAATAATTCATTTAATGAATTATCAGTTGAACCATCATCGACGAAATTAATATTAAAATCGTAATTGCTTAATTGGGTCTTGAATAATTCATGGATCTTTTCATAGGTTTTAGTAACCGCAATTTCATTGTGATACACTGCAATGACAAATGAGATAGTTTTCATTTTCATTATAACTTTTACTCCTGTATGCGCCGCAGCGACCAATACTTATTTAATAAATAATTAAAGCCAACGATAAATGGCATTAATAATACTTGCGCTAAAAATGGATCCATATGGTATGTTTGTACCAGTACGTGCAAACTTACCAAGTTAAAGACAAACGATGACAAATAGGTAACAAAATATTTTGAAAAACGACCGCGAAAGCACAGTTTATTTTCAGGTTTAAATACCCATAAGAAATTTAATGCATAGGTGAACATAACGCCAGAGATCCAAGACAAACTCAAAGCTACAATGTAATTAATAGAAAAAATTTTTAACAAAGTAAAATAAATGATAGTTGTTAAAATAGTATTCAAGCCACCAACAATCAGATATTTGAATAATTCAACGCTGAACAAGTTGTTAATCCCCTTAAGCCAGCAGTTTTAATTATGCTCATTGTAAACTAAGGATGTGCAAATAACAATCGATAAGGTATACTTAGCCGCAATACCACATGCTTTATTTAGGTAGTATGAAATGGAACAAAATATAGACGAATATGAGACAGGATACCTCTTACAAACCCAAGGTTGGCTGCATTGTAAGTCGCTGATCGATGATAATTTATTGGCTGGATTATGCACAGATCTAGCGGATATGTATGAACAACGACGCGCGGTGCAAATTGACAATGGGATTGGTGAAGTTATGTCAGGCACATGTCATCATTTATTAGGTGATCATAATAGCATGGAAACTATGCTTGCTAATTGGCCGCTAGATGGGTTAGTTAAACACTATTTTGGCGGAAATTATATTTTGAATTCATTTGGCGCTTTTATTAATCAGCCTAATGATACGGCATATGTTTCGCGCATTCATCGTGATGTCCGCACTTATGCGGGAGAGTTTCGTTTATTATTAAATGTATTGATCATGTTAGATGATTTTACTTTAGAGAATGGAGCTACCTATATTTTATCGGGTTCCCATCACGTAGCTACAAAACCGCCAGAAGAATTATTTTATGCTAATGCTACTCGTGCTGTCGGTAAAGCCGGCGATGCAATAGTGTTTGACTCTAACATTTGGCATGCAGCCGGAGAAAATAAATCAACAGCGATTCGTCGAGGCTTAACTTTAACGTTTAGTCGGCCGTTCTTCAAACAACAATTGGATTATCCACGTTTGTTGGGGCAAGCATATGGTGAGCAAATCACGCCGCAATTGCGTCAACTCTTAGGTTATAACGCCAGAACTCCAAGTACGATAGATGAGTATTATCAACCTGTACCTAAACGGTTTTATCAGCCTGATCAAGGTTAAACATGCAAAGAAAAAATATTATTAACGAAACGATTATTGTTATTAGCGTTTTTATTGTTGGAGTCTGCATTGCTATGCATTTTATGCATAGTAATAAAACTAAACCTTTTTTTTATCAAGGTATGTTTGCACCTGCAGTAATGATAGCTTGTGGACACGGTTTTGGGATAGATAAAGCAGGCTCAGTTCCAGCGTTGCGAAAATTCCTGCAACTTAAAACGCAACATTTTTCATGTGATCAGCTAAGGCCTAACACTCAATTGCAAACCCATGTGTTAGCACATGCGTGGTATTACATGATGTATGCTACAGGGATCGTGTGGGCAATCACCGGAGTGTCGTGGCCAGCCGTAGATTATTTATTAGCGATCTTATTTGCCATCAGTTTATGTGTGAGTTATGGGCTTTATCGGCTTGGTATGGGGCGCGTGTTAGCGTTTATAGGCGTGTTACTGTTTGCATTAGCTTATAATCATTTAAGTTATTTAAAAGATTTACGTGATTATAGTAAAGCACCATTTTTGCTTGCAGCTATATTCATCATCGCAGTGATGGTTGTTAAGCAATTGAGTATGCGCAGTTTAATGTTGCTAGCTTTAGCTATTGGGGTCATTGCTGGATTGGGTTATGGTTTTCGTCCTGACGCTTTGATCATTATTCCACCTGCGATCGTGACAATATTGTTATTTCTACCACAAAATAGCTGGAAAAAGATACCTCGTAATTGTTTATTAGTTGGGATCATGCTAGCAAGTTTTTTAGTGGTTGCTGCGCCCGTATTTAATACGTTTAAAAATAAAAATACAGGATCATGTCAATGGCATTTTGCAACTTTAGGTTTAGCAACACCGTTTACTAAATCATTAAAACTTAAACCATCACTCTATGATTGGGGTTATCAATTTGATGATGCGATGGTCAGTGTGATGGTTAATACTTATGGTAATCGAGTGATGCACTTATCTTCAGTTGGTTACTGTACTCATAATTATGATCTTGCTTCAGGTAAAGAATATTTACAAATCGTCAAAACTTTCCCGGCAGATATTATTGTTCGTGCTTATGCGTCAATTAAGAAGTTACTTGTTGAACGTTATCGGATTTTTGCTAAATCACACGAGAATAGTACCAGAGTGCATTATCATCATTTACTTAATCCTGATCTAGTATTGATGCCTATTTTATTGTTAAGTGTAGCTGCGGTAAGCTTACGAATAGCATTTTTTATGTTGCTAGGGTTATTGTACTTTTTTGGTTACCCAGCGGTGCAGTTTGATCTACGGCACTTTTTTTACTTATTGTGTTTATACTGGTGGCCAATTGGCTTTTTTATTTCGCAAGGCGTTAAACGGTTTGGTTATCGACAACAACGTAACGATACCGTACTAAAAATACGAACATTTTTACAAAAACCAGGTATAGCAAGTATTCCACTAAAACGTATGGCTTTATTTGCTGGTGTAACAGTAACATTACTGATTGTGCCTTTGTGGTTAGCACGGCATTATCAACAGCAACAACTGAGTAAAATAATCCATGCGTATTTGTCAGCACCGAGTAAAAAATTAGTTTACACAACAAAAATGTTAGCAAACCAACATAAACTTGCCTATCAATTTGCTTGGTCGCAAACAGTGTTACCCACCACGACTACTCCTGATGAACAAGCAGAGGCAGCACAAATGTTAAAATTAACATTTGCTGGTTCGCAGTGCCGAGGCCTGCAAATACCATTTACTATAAAATATCATTACCATATGCTGTCATTTAATTTCACACGGCAGTTGACAGCTACGGTACCAGCGCGCGGAAAACCATGGACAATTTATTTCGTTCCGGTATATTTTGCTCGGGGCTATGCTTATCCACAAAGTTTAATTCTAAATGCTGATCAAAAACAATGTTTGACGAAAATTCAGATTGTTAATAAAGAAAATTTTTATCCGTTATGGTTAACATTGAGCGTTCCTAGCAATTGGCAACAACATAAATTATATCAAAGGTTAAGTTAAAAAAAGCAAATGCGATTGATAAAACAAGGATTGTTAATTATTTTTATTATTACTATTCCCATTTTGATGGGATTAGTAAGCCCCATGCATCGAAAATTTAATGCGCATTCACGATACTTTTTTGCATCATCAGAAAGAAAATTATTTTCACCAAATTACTTTTATCATGCTAGCCTCTATGGACATCCAAAGATTAAGTTTTTAACTTCTGGGATCAGCATCAAAGCAGATAAAGCACCAGCAGGAATAGTGTTATATTTTAAATTAGATCCTAAACTACATTATAAAGTTAAAATAGTAGGCCAGGCTTTTAGTAATTATCCTTATCTGGAAATAAAACGCTATAGTGCCGCACAAGCATGGGAGTCGAGTAATGAGCGAAGTATTCTTCATCGTAGCGTGCGTAGTTTGTTATGGCAAATGCGTATAGCAAAGCCGGTGACTGATTGGATTAAATTAGGTAACGAAGCATTTATCTATCGTTTGCGCAATACTAAAATCTTAGCGTTAAAAATTTATGGCACAAAAGATCTGGATTATTTATTACATGCAATTACAATTACATCTTGTACTAATTGTCCGACTAACGAAAATTTGCGCCAGCTTATCATTGATCAAAATCCGCGATTAACACACTATCTGGCTACTAATAAATTACAAGCTGCAACATTATTAACGTCATGGGTGGCAAATAATTTTAATTATGCGTTAAATAGTGAATTAGCGCATTCATTCGTGGGAGACGATGCTAGCAATATGTATTACAATTATTTTAAACCCGATCTTGGTGCTAGTTACAGCAGTGGTGCCGCATTATTTTTAACAGAAATATTACAATTATTTGGTCTTCACGCTTTTACTATTGACATAGGAATGGCGCAAGATGATCTGACGTATGCCACTACTGTATTAGTGCTTCGTAATAATGAAAAATGGCATTATTATATTTTTGATCCGACTTTTAATGAAACTTTTTATCGTCGTAAGGATGGTGTCAATGCCACTATCGATGAAACATTAATGGCATTAAACAATCATCGCTTTAATACTGAAATCGTAGTGCGCGAGGCAGGAATAGTGAAACGAGATTATCTTACTAGCAAAGATATTCAATGCACACAATATAATAGTCCAAAGCTTAAAGGTTATTATCAGCTTAAAACTAAAAAACCGATGATTAATGTGTGTGAATTCCATGGTAATTTTGCTAAACTTTATGTAACTAACTTTGCTAAAGCGCTACGGCGGCATCAATTTAAACTAGATTCATCGATTATTCCTCAATTATTGCGTCGTAAACTTATCAATGTTGGCAAAATAAATGACCCGAAAATATTGCGTGATTTTGTGCATCGACTGGCGATACAAGGTGTATCAATTGGTGTTAAAGTAAGAATAAAATTATTAATTGCATTACTAAGGTGACATTTTATGGAAAATATTTTATTACAACGTTATGAATTGCCAAATTTTAGTGAACTTAAACCTGATAAGATTGAAGCAGCAATTGATGCCATACTAGCAAATAATCGCAGTGAATTAAAACATTTGCTTGATGATACAACAGAATATACCTGGGATAATTTAATAGAACCACAAGCAGCTAATGACGAACGTCTTGCCGAGCTATGGTCGCTAGTATCACATATGCATACTGTAGTCAGCAATGATGCACTAAGAAAAGTCTATCACCAATGTTTATCTAAACTTAGTGATTATGATATTGAGCTTAGTCATAACGTGCATTTATTTAAAGCGGTAAAATCAATAGAGTCTAGTAAACATTATTCTCAGCTTGATCCTATTCAACAACGGATCATTAAACATGAGCTGCGTGATTTTAAACTCGCTGGAGTTGATTTAAACGAGCAGGATAAAGCATCATATAAAGACATTGAAAATAAATTAACTCAGGCTACGAATCAATTTGAAGAAAATTTAATGGATGCTACAGATGGTTGGACTAAGCTTGTCACATCAGAGAGCGAATTGGCTGGCATGCCTGAGTATGCTATTCAAAAAGCATTGACAGTTGCGCAAGAAAAAAATAAAAAAGGATGGTTATTAACGTTAGAATATCCATGCTATGAAGCTGTAGTCACTTATGCAAATAATAGGGAATTACGTCGAGAAATGTATACGGCGTATGTCACACGGGCATCTGAACAAGGTCCACAAGCGGGTAAATGGGATAATAGCAAATTGATGGAAGACATTCTCGCTTATCGCCATCAACAAGCACAATTAGTTGGTTTTGACAATTTTGCTAAATACAATTTACAAACTCACATGGTAAAAGAGCCGCAAGAAGTTTTAGATTTTTTACAACAGTTGGCAACTAAAACATTATCTATAGCGAAACAAGAAATTCAAGCATTGCGAGATTTTGCTAAACGTGATGGCATTGAAGATTTACAAGTATGGGATACAGCATATTATAGTGAAAAGCTTTGTAAGCAGAAATATGATATTTCAACGCAAATGTTGCGGCCTTATTTTCAAGAACATAAAGTTATTGCAGGCATGTTTGCGCTAGTTAAACAATTATATGGCATCGATATTGTTGAAAAAACGAATGTCGACATTTGGCACAAAGATGTTAAGTTTTATGAAGTTTATGATCCACAAGGTAACTTACAAGGTCAATTTTATACGGATCTTTATGCGCGCGAGCACAAACGCGGTGGTGCTTGGGTTAGTGAGTGTCGTTATCGACGGAAATTAAAAGATGGTAAGATTCAAATTCCTATAAGCTTTTTAACGTGTAATTTTGCAGGGCCAAGTGCTAATGAGCCATCATTATTAACACATGAAGAAGTGATCACATTATTCCATGAATTTGGTCATTGCTTACATCACGTTTTATCAAAGATGGATTATATTGAAGTATCAGGTATGAATGATGTGCCTTGGGATGCAGTTGAATTTCCAAGTCAATTTATGGAGCATTATTGTTGGCAGAAATCAGTCATGGATTTGATCGCTGAACATTATAAAACACAGCAACCATTACCTGATGAATTATTTCAACGTATGAACGCTGCAAAAAATTTCCAAGCGGCGCTAGCTATGATCCGACAAATTGTCTTAGCATTATTTGATTTTCGTATATATAAAGAGTTTGATCCGCAACAAGGCGCGCGCATTCAACAAATTTTCGATGAAGTACGCAGTTCATATGAAGTTATGCCAATACCTACATTCAATCGTTTTCAGCATAGCTTTTCTCATATTTTTGCTGGCGGTTACGCTGCTGGCTATTACAGTTATAAATGGGCGGAAGTGCTAGCGAGTGATGCATTTAGTTTATTTGAAGAGAAAGGCATTACAGATCAAGCTACTGGTTTGCGTTTTCTGCACGCTATTTTAGAGCAAGGCGGCAGCAAAGATATGTTAGATTTATTCGTTGAATTTCGTGGTCGCAAGCCTGAAATCGATGCGTTGCTGCGACATTCAGGGCTTAGTGCCAATTAGTGAATACATTTTTGTATTATAATGCAGGGCTTTTGTTTTTATGAGGTGATGTGTCTGGGAGATCTGGGGTAGAATCGTTTTCCTTGAGCTTTTTAATATACAAAAATTTTTCCAGTGTTTTTGTGTCTAATAATAAATCCATTTGATTAAAAATATTGAAAAGGATAGTTATAGTTGATGATGAGTCTGCAAAAGTTTTTCTAGCAAGAACAAGTTCATTAGTGCTATTGTCTTTAAGATAGTAAATTTTAATGTTTGTACTTCTATATACTGCTATGCAATCAATTATACTAAATTTAAGAAAAGGGTTTATTTTAATTCCATTGCTAAATTTTGATCTATATTTATGTATAACGTAGAGCTCAAATTTTTTTTCACAGAGAGCTATAATATTCTCTGCTAAATCACTCGGACATGAATTTTGTGTTTTATAATTATTATATGCTTCTAAAATAAGCATGAAAAACTTGGGCTTACTTTTAGCTTTCTTTTTTGACGAAATCTCGGGAAAAACGGGGTTTTCCTCTGTAAATGTTTCTTTTTCGTTAGCAATAAACTTTTTGATTATTTTAAATAAATGTTTTTTATTTGAATGTTTTTTTTCTACACGGCTGCATGTTAAATTTAAGAGACATGATAAGAAAGTATTTTCGTCAAAATCGTCTTTTTGGGAATAATTATAATAATAGGCGAAAGCTGAAAATACAATTTCATTTGTTAGCTTTTCTTTAAGTGATGAACTTAATGTTAGCTCATTTTTTTCTTTCTTTAAAAGAAAGTCACCTATGAATTTTTTTCTGTCTAATGAAATTAAACTTTCAAAATCAACATGATGGCGATTCAATCTAAGATATTTTTTCTCGGCAAAATTCTGATAAGGAAATTCACGAGAAATATTTTTTCGATATTTTATTACGTAATCTCTAGTTGTCCCTAAAGATTTTTTAAAATAACAAGCTTTTATATGTTTCCATAATTCTTTATGTTTGTTAGCATTAGATAAATCATTTGAAAAACACTTGCTCCATAGTTCAATCACCTTATTTTCACTTTCAATTAATTTCTTATGTGAGGCAGATTCTTGCTGTTCTGATGATCCGGGAAATATATGAGAATAAGGCATATGACTATTATAAATTCCCTGTAGTTTACGAGAGGCAGATAATGCTCCAGAGAAAGCGGTAGGCATTAATGGCTCATTTTTATTGCTGTTAACAAAAACTTGAAACCACGTTATTTTCCCTATGATTAACAAATCTAATATCATTTGATTTAATATTAAAATAGCGGGATTCCTAGCTCCTTCGACTCCAAAAAGTAGATGTGCTAAATCTATCAGAAATCGTTTTTGTTTATCGTGCTTAAAATAAACTAATCGCGTTAAATCATTTTTTATAATACCACGTATTGCTTCAGCTATTTGCCTTGTTAATGTGATAGAACAAGGGTTTTTTAATGCCGGGAATAAAGTTTCAAGTTTAGTATAAATAGCAGAATAATTCCTGAGTTTAGAAGATTCAATATCTTGAGCTAATTTATGATATTGTGGTCCTGTTAGTTTCATAAATAAAGTAGTAGTTTCCGCGGTATTTGCTGTGTTTCCCTTGCCAAAGATTATAATGCTTGTAGTGGATGTGTGTTTTCTACTGCCATCATTTATTGCATATAAAAGTTTTCCGTGTAGTGGGTCGTCTAGAAGGTTTCTGCCTCCTCGTGCTAAAGATCGCAGCACCAGTCTTATTCTTGCTAGATAAGAATAACCATTCATTATGTTTATAATATCATTATAAGCTAGAGTATTTCTTTTCATTCCAGGAAAAAAAGCATGAAGATAATAAATTAAAATATCCAAAAATACTTTTTCTGTATCATCTTTAGGCTTTGTTATTATAGATAATATGCCATTATTTTCGCATACTCCTTTCAAAAGCAAAGCCCATGATTCCTTTTTAGTGTTGTTTTCTTTGCAATCTGCTAAATAAGCTCTGATAAACTTTCTTTTATTTCTATCATACAAGTGATGATTGGTATAATTCTTTTCGGTGTTCGTGTTGTTGCTATAAACTTCAAACATTGAAGAATAAAAGTTAGACGTGCCATCAGTAGTTTCAATTTTTGGAATAGGTTTTTTTCTATTTGAAGATTTGTGTGCATACGACTCAATGGCATATTGTTGATTTTTTTTAGAAGCTTTATGAAAATATTTAAGTATTTCCATAAACAAAAAATCATGTTGTCTTCTATGCATAAATTTTAAAATTTTTCGTATATTATAATTTTTTGAAACTAACTCACTAACAATTTCTTTTGTTAATAAACTAATATCTTTTGTAGGAGGGTTGATGTTAACAAGGTTAGTAATCAGTTTCAGAGTTCTTTTGATTACTTCTGTTAGCCATATATTTAATTTGTCGAAGCTTATAAAATCTTGGTCCGCATTGTTAAGATGTAGTTTTTTAAGATCGTAATATACGGCATTGACCCTTTGTAAGTAAAATAATCGAATGCTTAAAGCATGCACTAAAAATGAGGGCTCAGCGTTAAGCCTCTTAAGCTTTGGATTTGATTTAAAGAAATCTTCTTTCATTCCCTCAAAATCATAAGCATGTGTATCTTCTTGTTGTTCAAAAGGAACTTTCGACCATTTTTTGATGTCTTCTTCATCTGAGGAATCATCTAGATTAGTGAAAAGATCGCTGTGAAAGATTTTTGATGGTGGTTGTTTAATCCCAAATTCAGGGAGTGGAAGCTTCTTTGCGAGAGTTGGTGATATAGGACCTGCTTTTTTTCTCCAAACTTGTTTTCTATACGGCCCTTGTTTTGATGTACTTTGATTATTATTTCGATACGGTGATTCCTGATCATAATGGCTTTGTTGTCCACGAGAATGTGGCTGTCCCGATGGACGTTCTCGTCTAGGTTGTTGATTTCGACCTCGATTCCAGCTTTGGCCACGACCATGCCCACGTCTACCCCACATCTTAAAGTACTCCTTATGTGTTTGGGCAAATCAGATTAAGTTTCTACAACTCTGGGTTTAGGAATTGACTTTATCAATTTATTTTTAGTTATAAGGATTATATCATAATATGGTCAGGTTGAGTTTTAGCTACTAAATAAAATAATCTAATCTATTGAAATATATAGAAAAGATATAAACTCTCATCCTATCTTAGAGTGGTGGTTTCTGTTACAATGACAATTTGTAAATTTTCACCGTTTTTTTGAGGAATAAGCCAATGAAATTGAAACGTATCGTTATGTTAATGGTGGCAGTATTTGCAGCTATTCTTTTGATCCAAACTGCAACAGCCAGCCAGCAAGCCAACAATTTTTCACCAGCTCAGAAGCAGCAGATAGAAAAGATTATTCATAACTATTTGCTAAACAACCCACATATTTTGGTTGAGGTTGCGAATAAACTACAACAAAAGCAAGCGCTAAAACTACAACAACATGCTCAGCTTGCGATTACTAATCACGCAAAACAAATTTTTGCTGATCCGAATTCACCAGTCGTTGGCAATGCGCAAGGCAATATTACATTAGTAGAGTTTTTCGATTATCAGTGTGGGCATTGTAAAGCTGTGGCTAGCACCATCAAGAAATTAATTGAAGCTAACCCAAACTTAAGAGTGGTTTACAAAGCATGGCCTATTTTCGGCAAAAATTCACAATTTGCTGCGACGGCAGCCATTGCCTCATTTCCACAAAGTAAATACTTAGCATTTCATCATGCACTTATGAATGTTAATGGTCCGCTTAATCGGCAGATTATTTTAAATGCTGCTAAAAAAGTTGGTATCAACATTACAAAATTACGTCATGATATGAGAAATCCAATGATAGCTAATGAACTCAAACAAAATTTTGGTTTAGCAACTAAAATTGGCATGGTTGGTACGCCTTCATTCATTATCGCCAAATATGATGTTAATACTCATAAGATCATTAAAAGTAATGATCACCCAATGTTAGTATTTATTCCAGGTGCTGCTAACCAACAATACTTACAAAAAGTTATTGATAAGCTTAATAATGATTAGTGATGAATAATAAAGGTATTAAGACGTTCCAGCAGCTCATAATGGCATTACAACATTATTGGAGTGAACAAGGTTGTGCGATCTTACAACCATATGATATGGAAGTAGGTGCAGGAACGTTTCATCCGGCAACATTTTTACGCGCCATTGGTCCTGAACCATGGCGCGCTGCTTATGTGCAGCCATCGCGCCGACCAACTGATGGTCGTTATGGTGAAAATCCAAATCGCGGCCAACATTATTATCAATTTCAAGTAGTGCTTAAACCATCACCGTTAGAGATCCAAGATATTTATTTAGGATCATTGCGAGCATTAGGTATTGATCCATTAACCGATGACATTCGTTTTGTGGAAGATAATTGGGAGTCACCGACTTTAGGTGCTTGGGGTTTAGGTTGGGAAGTTTGGCAAAATGGTATGGAGATCACCCAATTTACTTATTTTCAACAAGTGGGTGGTTTAGAATGTCGGCCTGTTACTGGAGAAATCACTTATGGTTTAGAGCGAATTGCAATGTATTTGCAAGGAGTTGACAGCATTTATGATTTGATCTGGACAACAACTCCAGCAGGCGAATTAACTTATGGTGATGTATTTCATCAAAACGAAGTGGAAATGTCGGCATATAATTTTGAACATGCCAATACTGATATGTTGTTTGCTCAGTTCGATGCGTATGAGACGGAAAGTAAACGCTTAATTGAGGTTAAATTAGCAAAGCCTGCGTATGAAATGGCATTGAAAGCTTCACATGTATTTAATCTATTGGATGCCCGCCATGCCATTTCAGTCACTGAAAGACAGCGTTATATTTTACGCGTACGGTCTTTAACGCGTGCCGTAGCACAAGCGTATTATGATGCGCGTGAGCAACTAGGTTTTCCTTTAATCAGAGCAAATCATCATGACTAATCATTTTCTGTTTGAATTAGGCGTTGAAGAATTGCCTCCTAAGTTGGTCACGCCACTCATTGATCATCTGCACGCAAATGTCAGTAAGCAATTAATGCAAGCAGAATTATCATTCAAAGAAATAATATCGTATGCGACTCCGCGACGTTTAGCATTACTCATCACGGAATTAGTTGATAAACAACCTGATCGTGTTATCGAACGCAAAGGTCCAGCAATCAAAGCAGCGTTTGATCCGCAAGGAAAACCAACTCCTGCGGCTTTAGGTTTTGCGCGGTCATGCGGAGTCAATGTTGATCAATTAATAGAAATAGACACCGACAATGGCGCACGCTTGGGTTATTCACAAGCTGAAGCTGGAAAAACTACGATATCGTTATTGCCGGACATTTTTCATAAAGCATTAGCTAGCTTGCCTATACCGCGACCGATGCGCTGGGGTGATAATGTTACAGAGTTTATTCGTCCTGTACATTGGTTAGTGATGTTATATGGCAATGATATTGTGCCAGCTGAGCTTTATGGCAATAACGCTGATCGTTACACCTATGGCCATCGATTTTTAGCGCCAGAAAAGCTTAATATTCCTCAAGCACGAGATTATGCGCAATTGTTATTTGACCAAGGTAAAGTGATTGTTGATTTGGCTAAACGCCAACAAACGATTGTTCAACAAGCTAAGCAGCATGCGCAACAACATAATGCGCAAGTGCTAATTGATGAAACATTATTAAGAGAAGTAGTTAATATTGTTGAGTGGCCTGTAGCCTGTTGGTGTGAGTTTGATCCAGCATTTTTACAAGTACCAGCGGAAGCATTAATTGCAGCGATGCAAGATCATCAAAAATGTTTTCCAATCATTGATGCAAATAATAATTTATTAGCTAACTTTATTGCTATTAGTAATATTGAAAGTCGAGATCAGCAGCAAGTTATTGTGGGTAATCAGCGTGTCATGAGTTCACGCTTAGCCGATGCAAAATTTTTCTATGAAACTGATTGTAAGCAGAGTTTGGCAAGTCGGATCGAAGGCTTGAAACACATATTATTTCAAGCAAAATTGGGTACCTTATATGATAGAATTGAACGTTTACAAGTTATTGCGCAACAAATTGCCTCACGATTACAGTGCGATGAAGGGTTAGCACAGCGCGCAGCATTGTTATGTAAAACGGATTTATTAACCGATTTGGTTTATGAATTTCCTGAGCTACAAGGGATCATGGGATATTATTATGCGCGCAATGATAATGAACCTGAAGAGATAGCTCTGGCATTGCGTGAACATTATTTGCCGCGTTATGCAAAAGATGAATTACCAACAACGCCATTAGGTTGTATCATTGCGATTACTGATCGGATAGAACGCTTAGTGGCAATTTTTAGTATCAATCAGGGTCCTACTGGAGAAAAAGATCCATTTGGATTGCGCCGTGCAGCTATTGGTTTATTACGCATAATCCTGGAAAAAAATATTGATCTCGATCTACAAGAGTTAATTAAGATAACGATTGCTAGCTATCAACAGACATTAGAAAATCCGCATACATTAAACGAGGTTATGGATTTTCTATTTGAACGTTTACGGCACTGGTATCAAAGTCATGATGTTTCGACAAATATCATTGCGGCAGTGTTAGCTAATAAGCCCACAAGTCCGTTAGATTTTCAATATCGGCTGGATGCAGTAAAGCATTTTTATACTCTACCTGAAGCTGAAAGTTTAGCTATTGCTAATAAACGGGTAAAAAATATTTTACAAAAGCAAGCAACAGATCTTGCTGGCACAGATACATTCGATGATAAAGTATTAAAGGAAACTGCAGAAAAAACGTTAGCACAATTAATTCGAGAAAAAGAAGTCGCAGTTTCGCCTTTAGTTGAGCAGCGTGATTACGTGAAAGTGTTAACCGAGTTAGCTACGCTAAAAGATCCTATCGATGATTTTTTTGATAACGTTATGGTAGTAGTTGATGATAAAAATTTACGTCAAAATCGCTTGGCGTTGCTGGCACGGTTACGAAATTTGTTTATTAAAGTTGCAGATATCTCATTATTGCCATGAAACCAATTATTATTTTAGATCGTGATGGTGTCATCAATTATGATTCTGATGAATACATCAAATCACCAGCAGAATGGCAGCCAATACCGGGTAGCCTGGCAGCGATTGCACGTTTAACAAAAGCGGGCTATCGCATTGCGGTTACCACCAACCAATCAGGTGTTGCTTTAGGTTTGTATGATGAAATTACGCTACAAGCCATTCATGAAAAAATGCAGCATGCAGTTGTCGCAATGGCTGGTAATATCGAGGTGATTTTTTATTGTCCACATCAAACAAGCGATAATTGTGATTGTCGTAAACCCAAGCCAGGCATGTTGCTAAAAGTGGGAGAATATTTTAAGGTTCCAGTGGATGATATTTATTATATTGGTGATAAATTAAGTGATATCCAAGCAGCGCAAGCTGTAAATTGTCGACCAATATTAGTTCGTACCGGCTATGGTAAACAAACGCTAGCAGCGAATCCAAGTTTGGATGTTGACGTGTATGATGATTTAGCTGCGGCAGTTGATAGCATTTTACAATAGACATAACAGAGGATAATTCTATGAAGCATATCGGATGTGTAACCATTATTTGCATGTTGCTGAGCTTGCAAGGATGCGCTTACACCTTGGGTTATGCATTAGGCAGTGCTGTCCATTCAGCTCCGGGTTTAATAAGGCAAGTGTAATAAGTTAGTCATTTTCTTGATAAAGAAATTGATAAACTGGCATACTTTGAACATTTTCGATTTTACCAGCATGTGGCGCTTTAGTTAGAATTAAACTGTTGTTGAATTGTCTTAGCATTTTTAAATCGTTGGCACGGATCTGCTCTGCCCACTTAATTTCAATAGCTTTGATCACCTTGCCTTGCAGCCATATAATATCGACTTCGCCCTGACCTTTAAAATAAAAGGTTTTGTTTAAACGGTAACAATGGCTTGCGACACAAGCTTCTACCAAATTACTTTCGTTAATCAATGAATTTAGATAGCCTTCACGTTTTAACCAATGTGCAAGCGTTCGATAAATGAATGGATCAGTAAAGTGAAATTTTCGGTTTTTTCTTGGATAACCTTGTTTTTTATTTTGATCAAATGCTTGTAAATTTATTAAAATATCCATTCTTTCTAAGAATCGACAATAATCAATCAAAGTTTCTTTGCTGATTAAACCAACTTTTTGAGTTAACCTAGAGTAAGAAACTTGAGAAACTCCAATAGTTAGTAAAGTATGTAATATAGCTTTTAATGTGTCTTCACTTTTTTTATGCTTTAGAAAATCGCCACGAACCCATTGTTCGTAAGTAGCATAGGTTGCGGCAGTCACCTTACCGTGTTCTGCTAAGTCATTTATTGCGCGTAAGTAACCTCCACAAAGTAGATAATCTTGAAATAATGAAGATAGTGCTGTAGTTTTTGCTTTTGGTGCACATAATTTTACATACTCAGCAAAGGTTAGTGGATATAAATGAAAATCGGTCTGTGATGCTTTTCCTCGTCTTCCTGGGAAGCGCATTGCAGCATCTTTTAAAATGAGGGTGTCTGAGCCTGTGAGTAAACAAAGGCCATGAGTAAAATGCCCTTCATCAGCTAATGCTTTAATAACTCTATCCCAATCTTTAACAAAAGTGATCTCATCAATAATTAAAAGGAAGGGCTTTGTAGTGATTTCGTTAAGAAAAAAACGAATAATTTGCCCGAGTTCTTTAGCATCAAAAATTTCATCACACGGTAAATATAGTACTTGTGATGTTAAAAATAGTTTTTTTTGTAAACAATGTTTGACTAATAATTTACATGAAGTCGATTTCCCGACTTGTCTACCTCCAGTGAGAATATAAATACCTGGGGTATTAAAGTTTAAGTTGCGCCACCAGTTGAAACTATATTGATAAGATAATTGGGATAACGCTAGCAAATGTGGATCAGTTTGGTAGAAAGCAGTTTTGCTTTCTCTAAAACGGTTATGGATGAGATATTTGCTAAGCATATGGTCCTCAAGCGAGTAAATAATAGGACTCAGTAGGTGATGATTTAAGCATAGCATATTAGACAAATTTGTCTAGTACTCATTAGACAAATTTGTCTAGTGACAATATAGGGGGGCAATCTGTGGGGTAATTTTTTTTAATATATTTTTAGGTACTTATATAAAAAAACAGCCACTCAAATGAGTGGCTGTTTTTGAAGTAATTTGCAATAATGATTTAGACAAATTTATACAACAAATCAAGTGAGATTTGATGTGGTAAGAAGAATCTTACACCATTATTGTCAGAAACTTCGTAGCCATTGTACATGGTACGTAAGCTAACATACTCACCGAGGTTCCATTGTAAACCTACGCCGTATATTAAAGCAAAACCATCGAAGTCTTTGCTGTATCTAATGACGTTTTCTGGTCTGTTGAATGGAATGAATTTGGCATCAAAGTCGGCATCATAGTAGCCTGCACCAAGTTTACCAAATAAATCGAGCCAGTCAGTTAGATGGATAGCGCCGGTACCAACTAGGCCGATGATGTAAGCATCATCAACACTACCTTTTACACGACCGATAAGCTGTCTTCTTAAGAATTGGCCTGATTGATCTTGTGCAAAAGCTGGTCTGAAACGATCTGAGTTAAAATCTTGATCACCAAAGTAGTTATAGAATAACTCTAAACCATAATGATCATTGAATTGATAACCTAGAAATACGTTCCAACCGATGTCATCGTGACCATCTCTGAAAGTAATAGGATCGAATCCCGGTGGGACTTTATGATCAATAAAATCTGATTGAAAGTTTGCAGTGTAATCAATACTTGCACCAAGATACACGTATCCTTCAGGAGGAGGTGGTGGAGCAAAGTCTGCTGCAAAAGCTTGGGAACCAATTAACGCTAAAGAAGCGATACCGATCCCGATTGATAATTTATTTAGCCTCATAGTTGAACTCTCCATTTCTTAAACAAGATAAAAATAGCAACGAAAAATCAATAAAAGCATAACACCAAATTTCTATTTCACAAAATAAATTTATGAATTAATAAATTCAGCCTCACTACTTTCTTGCTTACTAAGTTTTTTATAAATAAAAAAACAAGCAAACATGCAACTAAGTTACTGCAAATGATCAACGATTTCAAACATTTTTTTAAAAAAAAATTAAAATTTGTCATTCTTTTATAGAAAATGAATTGTGATTGTGCAGTTTTATATATTTAATGTTTTAATAAAAAACAATTACCTAATTTTTTATGATGAGGTTTTAGGTAAAGGCAATAACATTAGCGACTTAACATGGTGCCATGAAGACGAGATTGAAGAAAGCGGTAAGTATTTTCCATTGCGCCAAAGGATCATTTGATCATTATAATGTTTACTAAATGGATTAGCAGATTGTCCTACTGTTATAATGTATGCGCTTTTATTGAAGTTAGCTAAGTCAATTATTTGACGGTAACCTGCACCTTCAACTTGAGTAAAGTTTTTTGGGTTATAGGTGCCAACGTTAACAGTATTATAACCACCGGGTGTTGTAATTGATCGATTCCAAATCCAGCCAAGCCATTTGCTGTTACCTAAACCAGTTTCATTAAAGTCAGCATGATGGATTTTGCTCCATTGCCAATGCGCAGGATTATTTCCCAAACTTGTGGTTAGTGAATGCATTGCTTGCTGTAAGGTTTTGCTTAAAAACTTAGCGCAGGTTTGTTGAGCGCCACGGCGACAAAATGCATTGTTAGTTAATAGTTGCTGATAAATAAATAAAGCATTTGGAAATGATTGATAAATTTGCGCTGTTGCTGGCAGCATTTTGTTTAATTCACGATACCAAAAAGCAAAAATAGTAGCCCCTATACTTTTCATGGTCATTTTGCCGTGCCATCGTTTGAGGATTGTTAACGCTTGTTGACTCAAATCATCTAATGGCTTGGTGGTAAGCAACGTTGGCATAAGGGCTTGCCATACATAGCTTGCTACATCAGTTTGAATAGCTTGCATATCCTTTATAGTTAATTGTTTTGAACGCTGTAATAGTTGATCAATGCGCTCAATCCGGTAAGGCGGTGTTTCCCAATGAAAAGTTAATGAGTAAGGATAAGCATTAGCAACAGCTTTATTATTGGCACTGGCAATAAATCCTTCAGGCGGATTGTAAACCCAAGGAAGTTTATTAAATGGAATAAAGCCAGCCCATTCACGATGTTGTGTTGGCATTACCGGCAAGGCACCATCCCAACCATGGCGCACCGGGATCTTTCCTGGCAGAAAATAACCGATGTTGCCTTGAGTGTCGGCATAGACAAAATTTTGTGATGGGGTTATGTAATAGCGCAATGCATTGACAAACTGTTGCCAATTTTGTGCATAGTCAAGGGCAAGTATGCTTTGTGTTGTGGTATCGCCTGGTTGTAATGCAGTCCATTTAAGAGCAATAGGATTAGCCAATATTTTTTTAGTATGAATGGATTTAGCGAGCATAGCGTTAATGATAGGTCCATGCTTACTTGTTGATACAGTGAATTGCACATCAGGATTATTTCTAACTTTAATGGTTTCAGTAATAGTTTTTAGTTTGACATTCTTAGGCTCGATGTAGATGTCTTGCACATCAGGATTAACGTTAGTCATACCCCAAGCAATATGATCATTATGACCAATAATCACGCCTGGAAAACCCGGCAAGGTAGCGCCGATCACATGTAAATTCGGGCCTTTTAATTCAGCTAAATACCAAATTGCAGGGAGTTGTAATTCTAAATGTGGATCATTTGCAAGAATTGGTTTACCTGTGCGAGTGAAACGTCCAGAAACAACCCAGTCATTAGAACCTTTGCCTGGATGATCAGCAATACCTAATTGACTCTTAACCTGTCGTGCAAGTTGTAGATAATGTTGCAAAGCGTAAATCGTATGCTGGCTAAGCTTGGCAATCATGGTATTTTGGACAACAAATAATTGTTTAATAGGCTGACCAATCAATTTCGATTGTCTTAAATCTTGTTTGCTTAAAATGACAGGCGCATTGCTGGGGTAAGGTGGCGCAAAAGTGGTTAATGCTTGTATGCCATATTGACGAGCGATGAGCAAATTTCTAATTTTTGCACGCCAAGTAGTTTGTAAATCCCAAGCAAGAATTTTTTGCCAAGCAATACTATCAATATCTGTCCATGGTTTAGGTTTGTAGCGCAGCAAAAGAAATGGCAATGGCAAATGGCCGCGCGCTAAAAAGGCATTAACCCCCATAGTGTAACTATGAATAATGGCTTTAGTGTGTTTGTTCAAAGCGGGCCAAGCTGCTTGGGCTGCACGATAAAAGCCAAGCATGCGTAATTGTTTATCAGCAGTAACAGCACGAGTGCCAAAAATAGCAGCTAATGTGCCTTGCGCAATGCGTCGATGCATTTCCATTTGCCAAAAGCGATCTTGAGCATGCACAAAGCCAAGGGCAAAAAAAGCATCATTATCATTTTTACTGGCAACAATATGAGGAATGCCATAGCCATCGCGATGAATTTCAACTTTACCTTGTAACCCGGCTAATGCTATGGTGCCAGTTTGTTGAATGCGAGTTTTGCTATAAATATATCCACCAAGTCCTATGGCCACTATGATCAATACGACGAGACCACTTAAAATCGATTTGCTGAAATTGCGCATAATGTGTTCGTTCCTGTCTTATGTCGGCATTTTGTTATAGTATTACTTTCTTTGATATTAATCTGGGCTAAAGTTATGCAAAAATTGAAATATAAATTAATGTTGATGTTAGGGTTATTGGCCAACCTCAGTTTTGCTGCAACCTTGCCACCGGCACAAAGTAAAACTGATATGGTGGTAACTGATCAACAAATCGCGACCAAAGTAGGGTTACAGATCTTAAATGCTGGCGGTAATGCTATCGATGCTGCAGTAGCTATCGGTTATGCTTTAGAGGTGGTATATCCTTCTTGCGGAAATTTAGGCGGTGGCGGTTTCATGCTGATCCGCTTTGCTGATGGTAGTACAAGGTTTTTAAATTTTCGCGAAACTGCTCCAGCAAAGTTAACGCCAAAAATGTTTCTTGATGCTCAAGGAAACGTTGACAAGCATAAAGCCAAATATAGTTACTTAGCCGCAGGTGTGCCGGGCACGGTAATGGGTTTAGATACCGCATTGAAACGTTATGGTACTATGACCTTACCACAAGTCATGGCACCAGCGATTAAATTAGCGCGCGATGGTTTCATCCTCAATCGTAGAAACGTTGAATTATTGACGTCCAGAATTAAACGTTTTAAGCCACAAAAAAATATTGCTGACATTTTTTTTAAACATGGTGGACCTAAAGTAGGTGAATTATTGAAACAGCCACAATTAACTCGTACTTTAGAGTTAATTGCTAGCAAAGGTACTAAGGTATTTTACCAAGGTGAAATCGCGCGTGAAATTGTGAAAGCGAGCGATGAACATGGCGGCGTTATTTCATTACAGGATTTAAAAAATTATAAAATTAGTGAAGAACAACCAATTAATTGTAATTATTTAGGCTATCATATCATTGCAGCACCACCGCCAAGTTCCGGAGGTGTAACGTTATGTGAAATGTTAAATATCACCAGCGCTTATCCGCTAGGATTTTTAGGATTTCACGCTGCTGCCAGTACTCATTATACAATTGAAGCGATGCGTTATGCGTATGCTGATCGTAATCGTTATTTAGGTGATCCGAAGTTTATTAATAATCCGATCAAAAGATTATTGTCAGCAAAACATGCTGCAACTATTAGACAAAAAATTCAAGCATACCGTGCGGGTGATTCCAGGAAAATCGGTTTCAAAATTACAATTCATGAAGGTCATGAAACCACAAATTATGCTGTTGTCGATAAAGCCGGGAATGCGGTTGATGTCACCACGACATTAAATGGTTATTTTGGTAATCATTTAATTCCAGGTAATACCGGATTTTTCCTTAATAATGAAATGAATGATTTTACTATAAAAGTAGGCGCTCCAAATTTATTTCAATTAGTCCAAGGCAAAGCGAATCTACTAGCACCAGGTAAACAACCTTTAAGTTCAATGACACCAACGATTGTCACACACAATAATAAATTATTTATGGTATTGGGAGCAGCTGGTGGGTCTACTATTATTACGCAAGTACTGGAAGTATTGCAGAATGTGATCGATTATAAAATGAATCTGCAGCAAGCTGTAAGCGCATCACGTTTTCATATGCAATGGTTGCCGGATGTTGTGTTTATGGAGCCATATGCATTTTCAAATGATACATTGGCATTGCTTGAATTAATGGGTTATAGATTTCGTGTAGACGGTCCATATCATGTTAAGGAATGGGGCGCATTGAATGCGATTTTGCGTGACTCAAAAACAGATCTGTTAATGGGGGCAACTGACCCACGAATTCCGTATTCATTGGCGAAGGGCAATAATTAACGTATAGTGACCCAGAAACGGCTACTTGGCGCAGAGTAAAGTTTGCACGACAATGTGAGGCTCATAAGTGTCATTATTATATTTTAAAATCGGCGCGGCAGTTTTAATTATTACGTTAAGTTTAATCACTGGTTTGTTACCGGTTTATGCCAAGGCAACCGAGCATAATAAGCGATTTTTTATTTTAGGTGAGGCGTTTGCTAGCGGTGTGTTTTTAGGCGCAGCATTTTTGCATATGTTGCCGCAATCAGTCACTGAATTCACCGCATCGCTTCCGGGTTTTGCCTACCCATTAGCAACTTTAATTTGTTTGCTGGGATTCTTACTATTAGTTTTTATCGAAAAAATTTATTTTCGCACAGAAGATCTTACGCAAAGCATACAACGCGATATTATGACACCTTACATACTAGCAGTGGTGTTATCGATTCATGCCTTGATTGGTGGTGCTGCTTTAGGTATTGAAACTACGATGAGCACAGCAATAATTATTTTTATTGCTATCATTGCTCATAAAGGTTCGGCTAGCTTCGCCTTAGGTATTCAATTAAAAACAGCACGAATTGAATTAACTCGAGCAACTATCATGATCGTTATATTTTCTTGTATGACGCCATTAGGTATTGCTTGTGGGACATTAATCGCACAATTTTTAAAACATACCACCGGTGAAATTGTCGAAGCTGTTTTTACTGCTTTTGCTGCCGGTACTTTTTTATATATTGGAACAATACATACCTTTAAAAATATCTTGTCGCCTGTTAAATCACAACGCTTCACTATTTTTTTAGTGTTAGCTTTAGGCGTGTTAATTATGGCATTGCTAGCAATTTGGGTTTAATTTATCAAACCTAATTCTTTAACTGCGTCTCGTTCATGACGTAATTCATCAAGAGTGGCTTGCAGTTTTTCTTGACCATATTCATTATGCTCAATACCGGTAACAACTTCGAAATTGCCATTATTCACGCGTGAAGGAAATGAAAAAATTAGATTTTCATCAACGCCATATTGTCCTTGAGAACAACTGCACACAGAGAATGTATCATTGCTTGGGGTATCATGAGTTAAATGGTGAATACTGCTAATCGCAGCATTAGCTGCCGATGCGGCTGATGATGCACCACGTGCTTTAATAATAGCGGCGCCACGTTGTTGAACGATACTTACAAATTCTTTTTTCAACCAAGCATCATCATTGATAACATCATACGCTGATTTACCATTGATTTTAGCATTGTAAAAATCAGGATATTGAGTAGCAGAGTGGTTACCCCAAATAGTAACATTACTAAGTGCTGTCGTATCAACGCCAGCTTTGTTTGCTAATTGTGCTTTAGCGCGTAACTCATCAAGCATGGTCATAGCAAAAAAGCGATCGTTGGGAACATCTGGCGCACTATTCATGGCGATTAAACAATTCGTGTTACAAGGATTGCCAACGACAAATACACGCACATCACTCGCAGCATTATCATTGATTGCTCGACCTTGTGGGGTAAAAATTCCACCGTTCACTTTAAGCAGATCAGAACGTTCCATGCCAGCTTTACGTGGTACTGCGCCAACTAATACCGCCCAATTGATATCTCGCATTGCAACATTTAAATCAGCAGTGCAGACAATGTTTTTTAATAGTGGAAAAGCACAATCTTCAAGTTCCATGGCGACACCCTGTAAAGCTGGCAACGCTGCTTCAAGCTCTAATAGCTGCAATTCAACTTCAGTATCTGGGCCAAACATTTGCCCTGAAGCAATTCGGTAAACTAAAGCATAACCGATCTGCCCAGCAGCACCAGTGATTGCAACTTTTACGTGTTGTTTGTTCGCCATGTATCTCTCCTTAAAATAACTTCGTCTTTTGGCTCAAAGCGCATTTATTGTCATTGCGAGGAACTTTGTTCCGAAGCAATCCAGGATCTTACTATGATGTAACTTTCTGGATTGCTTCGTCG
>JANQRR010000008.1 GCA_028284465.1 Gammaproteobacteria bacterium
TTTTGATCCTGTAGTTAAGGCGGCTTCGCGAGATGATTTCACTGCCGTACCATGAGCATCACCACCCGTTTTGAAACCACTTTTAACTCGACCGCCGGTGTCTTGTACCATACCGCGTTCTTCACCAAACATAGATGCTGCAGCTTGACCGCCTTCAATCCAACGCAAGGTTTTATCAGGAATTGAAGTGATCAGCGAGAACGTTTTATTTAATAACACCACCACAATAACCGTATAAATAATGATGATAATGACCGGTGGAAATATCCCCGTTAAGGAATCATTGCCACCTAAGCTAACCACTTGAGTAAATGCATACACAAAACCTGCATTTAATAAGCCAAGAGCAACATAAGCTAATGTCATCCCCGCTAACATTCCAATAATCATTAAAGATGGGCGTAAGAAAATAGCCACTAACATGGTGACTGCTGGTTGTGCTTTACCATACACATCATGCGAACCTTCTGGATGCGCTACGCCTAACGCTACTAATGGTGCTGCCACCATCGCTTCAATGACACCGATCAGCCAACCTATGCCACCAAACATGAAAAACAAAAATGGAATTAATGGAACATAGTAAGCTAAAGTGCCCCCTACGATCACCAACGCAGTCATAATGATAGTGACAATCGGCACAATCCAGCTGACAACCGCATTAACTGCCCCACCAATACAACCTAAAACACCTGATAAAAATCCTAGCCCAAACAATACTGATACGCCAACAATCCATGATGTTTCAACTGCTTTTAACGTTTGCGTACCAAACTTGGCGATTTTAGATATTGGGTTAAGATGTTGCCTGTGATAACCACTTCCCCAGAGATATTGACCGATCCCGGTAGAACCTGAACCTTTTACGGTAAAAATATTTTTCCAGTCATCGATCACATTCGATAAACCACCCGTCAAAATTTTTAAAATTTCATTCGCATGACCGGAAACTTTTATTTTACTATTTAGCTGGATCCCTGCCCATTGATTAGCACCTGATTGTTGACGTGCTTTATTTAAAGCAGCTTTATTAACGTCACTCGCTTCATTTGTAAGAACTTCAATATCTTTTTTTAATTCTTTCGTCGAATAATGCTTTATGCCCTTCCCGATCCGAAAAATAGTGACCGGCACATAGGTTGATTGAGCTTCTTTCTTACTGGTATAACTAGCAATATTATAATAATACGCTCCAGCTAAGATCCAACCTTGCTTGGCAGCATCACCAAAAAATTTGGTGCTTTCATGATGATCTGCTGCTACTGCTTTAAATACAGGTAACATAATGGTTTTGTAATCCAATGCCGCCTGTAACATAGCGCTTTCTGCGCGTCGCGAATCCAATTGATTTTGTCGTGCTGCTTGTTTTGCTGACGGTTCCATATCTTGCATCATTTGCAACACCGCAGCTTTCATGTAAGTTTCTGCATTATATTTATTACCAATCCCGCGAGGAGGCAAAGCAGCAACAGTCCCACATGCACCGATTAAACGTCGGTATATCTTATGTCTATCTTTATGACCTTTTTGGGTAACATTGACATCAGCCGGAAAATTAAATGCGCCATGATCAGCAGATTTCGGTAAAGAAACTCCTGCAATTTTTTTATCATTTCCTGCTTTAAAATAACTATCAAGTGAATAAGTACACACTAGCATATTATACAATGAACCCGCCGCTGGCACATATTGCCAAGCAGCCGGTGGAGTAACTGAGTAAACCGCTCCACCTTGCTTGAAAAAGTTAAGCGCGGTCGACCAAATACTGTCAGCCGCTCCAATACCTTGGATCACTACCCACATCATAAAAATTTGGATTAATGAATAACTCGAGCCCTTAATTGGGATCAATAACGCAATCCCAAATGCGGACCGCACAGGGATCCATAATGACGACCAGCGTCGTCCCAACACTTGCCCTTCATGCGCGGTATAAAGCACTGAGATGATAATCGTATAAATAACAACAATACCGCCTAATGCTAATACGGCAGCATTGAAAGTATGAAACAAATCGCCGATCACGGTTACACCACCGGTGATACTTTTATCAACCGCTGGCAATGCCAACACATTACCGACTTTACCAAAAATCTGTGCCAAAAATTGAATTGATAGATCATCTTTAGGAATATGAAAAAGATTAGGCGCTCGATCAGTAGCAGTTTGGGCATACACGAGTTGTGGCAAACACCACCAAACTAATGTTGTTATCAACGAAAATACTGGCCACTTACCCCAGCGTTTAAACCACTTCATTTTTTCCCCTTCAACAAAAACCGCCACCATTCGCGCACGCTACAACCTAATTTGCGATGTTTAATCTGGAAATACCAAAAGTGATTGTAAAACGCTTGTGCAAAAGCAATGCACGCAACAATAAGGCCGAATAAAGCCCCAAAGAAATGCGCTTCTTGGGCTAAATAACCTGCATAGAACAATAACAATAGACCAAGGACAGCAAAGATAATGGCTAAGGTTAAGGTTTGTTTTTCGCGACTTTTAATATTCGCTTCCGTTAAATGTAAACGATTGACGGCTTGCTTGAAAGATTCTTTGCGCTGGGCACGCTCAGGAACGAAAATAGCTTTGGCGAGCGCAGCAATATTTGACGTAGTCTTCTTTATATCGGACACGCCCATCCATTTCGGGAAATTAATCAGTGGCTTGATCCCACGCCACAACGTTCGTCTCATTTTCATGGCAACGCGACCTTAATAAACTCAATCCAATCCCTACACCATTGTTGATATAAACATATTCCCTCAGAGATTGCAATGAACTGAAATCATCGAAGATCTCACTTTATTCCAATGTTATTTTTGCACAAAATTAGAACAAAAGCAATAGTTAATTGCGATGTATTATCAAAATTTCAAGCTTGATCTATAGCTATAAGCAGTTTAGAGTAATTGTTAAGTTTGAGTTTATGCGGATAATTACTTTTATGCCTGATTTCAGCACCGAAGCAGTTCATCAATTCTGGGCTAACTATGATGATCCGATGATTTATAAAGTGATCCTATTTATGGAAACCGTCGAGCAATGGGCACAAGATGGGCACCCCGAAGTTGAAGTTGCTTTGCGTAAGCTTGGTGAAGAACTTGAAAATATTAACGATATTGATCTCGAACACGAAGATGAATTTATCAATGTCTGCACCAATCTTAAAATGGGCCGCACTTTACGTTTGATGCAATGTTTAGATACCGCACGCCCTGGGGCTGCTTCAAAATTATTAATTCATGCTGAAGAAAATAGTGAATCCAGTGAAGATATGGCAGGTATTTTTCTTCGCCGCAACATTGTCTTTGAACGCTTACGATTGTTATCTCGGGTATTTTCGCAACAACGTCTTGAATTAGTCACCAGGGCGATTGAGGGAGATTAATGATGATTAAAAAACTTAGTATTGTCTTTGCTGCAAGCTTTTTAGTATTCGCCAGTCAAGCGTATGCTAAAGATGCATGTAAACTTGAAATGTGCAAAAAAGATAGAATTGATAAATTATGTAAGTTTTATAAAGATTTCCGTGATATTGAAAAATCCTGCAAAGACATGCGCAAACAACAGTGCAGCTCTGCTGAAGAATACTGTGAAACCATGACAGATACACTCGATAAACTTAATAAAAAAGCTCAATCTGGTAACGGCAACAGTGATGACTTTGCAAGTCAGCGCTCGCAACGACGGACGTCAGCTTCACCACCATCACGCAGCATTCAAACTATACCTAGCAGCTCAGCACCGACGAGTCAAACAGAACCAGCAGCACCAGCGAAACCAGCAACAAATTCAATTTTTGGGCCTAGAGACAGAGGCGATCGTCAATCATCGCCAACCAGCCCGATTGTTTATTAGATTTATTAAGGCAGAGGTGAATCATGAAACAAACCACCAACAAATTATTACTCTCACTCAGTTTATTAACCGCGGTTAGCTTATTCCTACCAGCTACTAGCTTCGCTCAAAGAAGTGGATCTTGTAGTCTATGCGATGTTAAAAAAGCCGTGGAAAAAGTTGAGTCTAAAGTAAAAGATTTGATTAATATCTTTGTAACCAACGCTGAAAATAAAGCACGCGCTAGCGCACAAATTTTATTTGCCCCTGATCTTTATGCCGCTGCTGCACAAGCAGGCAGCGCGGCGCAAGTTGGCGCAGGCGCTGTTCTTCGTAAAGCGAATGCCGAACAAATGAATAAAATTGTCTGCGAATTGATGATCGGTAAAGTTGATCCTAGTGGGATCAGTTCCAGTGGTCGCAGCCGCAGTATCTGTGGCTTTATCAAAAACGAATCTATTGATAGCACCTTATCTAAATATGCGAATACCTGTGGTACCGATAACCCTGATGCTTGTAAAAAAGAAGCGAATATTTCTTACTCGAATGGTGTAAATCGTTCCCGACAACCGCTCGAAAATGGCAGCTTTAATGCAGCCACGTTACTCAACAATTTAACTTATAATAAGAACCAAACTAAGAATGCAACTAATTATCTTGCTTATGTATCAGGAATTAGTTCCCCCATTGGCTTGAGCCAAGCACAATTAAAAGAGTTAGGCGAAGGTGCTAATACGCAATTTCGCGTGTTAGTACGTAATTATATTGCGCAAATGTCGTTAGCATTAAGTAATTTCAATTATGTATTACAACAACGCAAATTAACTCAAACTCAAGATGGTAAAAAACGTGAAGCATCTATTGCAAAAGTTGCTGGCATTAAAACTCAACGTAACCAACAGATCAGTATTGCTGAGCTCGATAAAGATATGGCAACCCGACGCTTAGAAGATCCAAATTGGTACACTGAAATGGTGAAGTCACCACCTTCCGTTGTACAACGCGAATCCTTACTATTGCTTGCAGAAATTCGTTATGAATTATATAAACAACGCATGTTGCAGCAAAGAATGTTACTAACTTTTTCTGCAATGCAGATGGAATTCGCGCGGCAACAAAAAGCGGTTGAGATCAGCAAAGCTGCTGGTAACTAACTAAGCCATTGCTTATCTTCTGGTAACAATACTAAACGATTTTTTGGGCTGTCAGCTAAAATTTTTTCTTATGACATTTTTAATAATTCACAAATGCATAAACTTCCATCATTTGCAAAATAGACAAAAATGCTTACAATATGTTCCTCGACGTTAACTGAGGTTTTAGAGGGAGTGCTCAAATGGCTCTTACAAAGCAGCTATACTCACAAATCACCCAACCATGCGTTAGATTAGTTGTAGTCCTAAGCATTTTCTTAATGCCTGCTCTAAGCAGCGCGTATGTCAATCTCGCCAAGCAAGTACGTGCAGATTATTATCCTAAATATCCTAAACCAACCCATGTTTCACCAAAACTTGAGCCCCTCATCAAGCGTGGGGAATATTTAGCTAAAGCTGGCGATTGTATTTCTTGCCATACCGACATCAAGCCTAACTCTAAACCATTCGCTGGTGGTCGAGCGATGGTAGTGCCACCCTTTGGCACGTTTTACGCCCCAAATATCACAGGCGATAAAACCACCGGCATTGGCAACTGGACTGATAAACAATTTCTTAATGCTATGCGTAATGGCGTTGGTATTCACGGCCAAAATTTATATCCAGTGTTTCCGTATGTTTATTTTAATAAAGTGACACCGAAAGATTTATTGGCGATTAAAGCTTACTTAATGAGTATTCCACGAGTAAAACAAAAAAATAAACCCAACAAAATTCTTTGGCCTTTCAGCATGCGCTTTTTGCAATATGGTTGGAAAGTTTTATTCTTTTATCCTGATCGCGGTGTCTTTAAACCAGTTCCGACCAAATCACCGCAATGGAATCGCGGCGCGTATTTAGTTGAAGGTTTAGGTCATTGTTCAATGTGCCATACGCCTATTAATTTTTTAGGCGCACCGATCAAAAGCAAATATCTTAGCGGGAATTTTGTTGAAGGTTATTGGGCTCCTAACATTACTTCGGCAGCACTCGCACCTTATAGTATTAAACAAATTGTCGATGTATTTAAACAAGGTGTTCTGCTTGGCGGCCAAGGCGAAGTGCTAGGCCCAATGTCTGAAGCCAATCATAATAGTTTACGTTATTTAACAGATGATGATCTTGCTGCAATTGCAATTTATTTAAAATCTGTCAAAGGCATTGCCCCAAAAGCTGCCTCTACTGGCGCGATCACCCCACAAGCAGTGCGCAACATTTACGATAACAGTTGTGCGTCTTGCCACGATCGAGGTTTACAAGGTGCGCCAATTTTGGGTGATGAAGCTAACTGGAAACGCCGTTTATTAAAAGGCAAAGATACTGTTATTCGCCACGCGATTGAAGGTTATAACCAAATGCCCGCGAAAGGCACCTGTACTACTTGCAGCAATGCACAAATTCGTGCGGTTACTGAATACATGATCGCTAAAAGCTTGCCCGGCTTGCACAAAGCCCCAATGCATGTCGTACCAACTTCACCTATCACCGCTAAATCACCGCAACGTTTAAATTTAACCGAAGGTCAAAAGATTTATCAACAATCTTGTCAAAGTTGTCATGAAACCGGCAAAGATGGTGCCCCTAAATTTGGTGACACGAAAACATGGGATAAATTGGTTGCCGATCAAGGCGTGCAAGCATTAATTGTTTATGCTATTCGCGGCAAAGATGGTAAACATGTGCGTGGTGGCTGTACACATTGTACTAACACTGAAATCAAAGAAGCTGTCAAATACATACTGCAAAATAGCACTAGCAAAGGCGACTATTCATTGTGGTAATCATCATTCCCACCATAATTGATGGCAAAACCGTGATTGAAGTTGGTGGTAAAGGCAAGGACTTCAAACAAATTAAATCACACGATCATGCCTATTTAGCTGTTGATGGAATTGAAATTGGCTTCGGTAAGAAAATCCCGTTATATTTATTCGGTTTTCTTTACTAACTAATTCGGCGTATATTCCGAAAAAAGACAACTAATTCGGAATGTACTCCGAATTAGTTCAAGGGATGCTCTTAAAAACCATTATTTCAAATCCAAAAAAAACGCTACTGTGAAGGTAGTTTATTTTTTGCATAATCGTCCAGTTCTATAAATCCGCTTAAGAAAAAACGGTTGACGCACAGTCACTTGCACAGTACGCTATTATGTTAAAGCGATTCATGGTAGAAAAAAAACATCCAAAAAGGAGCGAGGTAATATGCAGTTCTGGCGCAAACTTTTACAGGCGTTTATTTTTTTCGGGTTAGTTTGCAATACTTCTTCAGCACTTGCAGCTTATCAACTTAACATGACTCCAGGAGTTACACCGATCAGTCATGATATATACAATCTACACATGACCATTTTTTGGATTTGTGTCGCGATCGGCATCATTGTTTTTGGTATTCTCACTTACTCATTAGTTCATCACCGTAAAGCTAAAGGTGCGGTTGCTGCTAAATTTCATGAACACACTTATGTTGAAATCATTTGGGCAGTGATCCCTTTTTTAATTTTGATAGCAATGGCTATTCCTGCCACTATGGTATTGATCCGCATGAATGATGAAAGCCATTCAGATCTCACGATTAAAATTACCGGCTATCAATGGAAATGGAAATACGATTATCTCAATCAAGGCATTAGTTTCTTCAGTAACTTATCCACCCCCATTCAAGAAATTCATAACAAAGCTCCGAAAAATAAATGGTATTTGTTAGAAGTTGACAAACCCTTAGTCGTTCCAGTGCATAAAAAAATTCGTTTTTTAATTACGTCTAATGATGTGATCCATTCATGGTGGGTGCCTGCATTAGGCGTGAAAAAAGATGCAATCCCTGGTTTTATTAATGAAGCATGGGCACGCATTAATAAGCCGGGAACGTATCGCGGCCAGTGTGCCGAATTATGCGGTATTAATCATGGTTTTATGCCTATTGTTGTGGTTGCCAAATCAGTTCAAGGTTTTAATGATTGGGTTGCCAAACAAAAAGGCCAAGCTAAAGCTAAGGCAGAGCAACCGAAAAAAGAATGGACTTACCAAGCATTAATGAAACGTGGCGAAGAAAAATATAATGTGTATTGTGCTGTTTGCCATAAAGCTGATGGTACTGGCGTACCACCAACCTTTCCAGGTTTAAAAGGTAGCTCGGTTGCTACAGGCAAACCCATTTCACGTCACATTCATATCATCCTTGATGGCGTGCCTGGAACGGCAATGCAAGCATTTGGTAGCCAATTAGATGATACAGATATCGCAGCCATCACCACTTATGAACGTAATGCTTGGGGTAATAATACTGGAGATGTTGTTACTCCGGATGATGTTGCTAAGGAACGCGCGAAACCAAATCGTCCAACGATAGAACCGATGAAGAAATCATAGGCCGTCGTTATTATGATAATGGTTTTGGATTGCTTCGCTACGCTCGCAATGACGAAATCAGAGCGGTTGCTATGACAACAACAAAGGAGAGAAAATAATGAGTGATGCAATAACTCACACCGGCGATCATACTCATGGCCACGGCCATGATGATCATCACGGCCCGCATATTAAAAAAGGGATTTTACCGTGGATTGGCCGCTGGGTGTTTACCACTAACCATAAAGACATCGGCACTCTTTATTTATGGTTAAGTTTTTTGATGTTCTTTGTTGGCGGCGCCATGGCATTATTAATTCGTGCTGAATTATTCAAGCCCGGCTTGCAGATCATGAATCCTGACTTTTTTAATCAAATGACCACCTTACATGGTTTGATCATGGTATTCGGAGTGATCATGCCCGCTTCGGTAGGCTTAGCAAACTGGCTCGTGCCGATGATGATCGGTGCACCTGACATGGCTTTACCACGATTAAACAATTGGAGTTTTTGGTTGCTGCCATTTGCATTCACGATCTTAATGAGTACGTTATTCATGAAGGGCTCTGCACCAAATTTTGGTTGGACATTTTACGCACCGTTATCAACTAGCTATGGACCACCGAGCACCGATTTCTTTATTTTCTCAGTACATTTAATGGGAATTTCTTCCATCATGGGTGCGCTTAATATTATCGTCACTATTCTCAACATGCGCGCGCCGGGCATGACAATGATGAAAATGCCAATCTTTGTATGGACATGGTTGATCACTGCATTTTTACTATTAGCAGTAATGCCCGTGTTAGCTGGCGCCGTTACCATGGTATTAACCGATCGTCATTTTGGTACCAGTTTCTTTAACGCTGCTGGTGGTGGTGATCCGTTATTATTCCAACATGTATTCTGGTTCTTTGGCCATCCTGAAGTATATATTTTAATTATGCCAGCATTCGGGATCATTTCTGAAATCATTCCAACGTTTAGCCGCAAAGCCTTATTCGGTCGCAGCTTTATGATTTATGCGATCGCTGCAATTGCGATATTATCATTAATCGTGTGGGCGCATCATATGTTTACCACCGGGATCACTTTAAGCGCAGAATTATTTTTTATGTATGCCACGATGTTGATTGCGGTGCCTACGGGAGTCAAAGTGTTTAACTGGGTTAGCACCATGTTCCAAGGCGCGATGACTTTTGAAACTCCAATGTTATTTGCAGTCGCTTTCGTGATTTTATTTACGATCGGTGGTTTTTCCGGCTTGATGTTATCGATAGTGCCGGCAGATTTTCAATATCAAGATACTTATTTTGTGGTTGCTCACTTTCATTATGTGCTAGTGCCTGGCTCGCTATTTGCTTTAATGGCAGCTGTATATTTTTGGCTACCGAAATGGACAGGGCATATGTATAACGAAGCTTTAGGTAAATGGCATTTCTGGTTATCAGTAATTTCGATGAATGTTACTTTCTTTCCGATGCACTTTTTAGGTTTAGCCGGAATGCCACGCCGCGTGCCGGATTATGCATTACAATTTGCTGATTTCAATGCTATCGCTAGTGTTGGCGCGTTTGTCTTTGGGGTCGCGCAACTATTATTTTTAGCTAACATCATCCTCACCATTCGCGGTGGCAAAAAAGCCACAACAAAAGTCTGGGAAGGTTCACAAGGCTTGGAATGGACAGTGCCCTCACCTGCTCCATACCATACTTTCGCAACCCCACCCGTTGTTAAATAGCCATGATTGATAAGCGCAAAAACCGTCGGCTGGGGATTATTCTATTCAGTGCATCTATCTTGATGTTCGGCTTTGGCTTTGCCCTCGTGCCTCTCTATAACGTGCTCTGCAACGCTTTAGGGATAAATGGCAAAACCAATACCACTCCGGTTGCTGAAGCGTATTCACCTATTGATAAGAGCCGGGTGGTTACTGTACAATTCATCGCCACGAACAATGAAAATTTGCCGTGGGACTTTCATCCTTCAGAAACGCAGGTGAAAGTTCACCCTGGGGAAAATCGCTTAATCACGTATTTTGCGAAGAATAACGCGGGTAAAACCATGACAATTCAAGCAGTACCGAGCGTAACGCCGGGAATAGCAGCGAAATATCTGCGCAAAACTGAATGTTTTTGTTTTACTCAGCAAACATTAATGAGTGGAAAATCGATGTTAATGCCGATGAAATTTCATCTTGATCGTGATTTACCAAAAAATATTAATACGGTGACGATCGCTTATACGGTGTTTAATACCACCGGGCAAACTCGTGGCAAATCCAGCAAAGCAGGACGGATCAGCAAATAACGTGAGTAAACCAACCAAGAAAAAGAGGAAAGAGAAAATGTCGAGTGAAGGTTCTTATTATCTTCCAGATCCAAGTCATTGGCCATTAATCGGATGTATTGCTTTATTTTCAATGGCGATCGGCGCAGCAAATTGGATCCATGGTAACACCATTGGCCCTTATTTATTGATTTTTGGCTTGCTCGTTTTATTTTTTATGATGTTCGGCTGGTTTCGCACCGTCATTCACGAAAGCTTAGCCGGTCATTACGGCGACAAAGTTGATACCTCATTTCGCTGGGGAATGGGTTGGTTCATCTTTTCTGAAGTCTGTTTCTTCGGCGCTTTCTTTGGCGCATTATTTTATACCCGCTGGATCACCATCCCATCACTTGCCGGCACTTACGGCACGCAAGCATCAATTCATACTAATTTATTGCTCTGGCCTAATTTCACTGGTGGCTGGCCGGTATTTCATCCACCAGCGACTAAAATCTTTGCCGGTATGAAATCAGTGATGGAAACCTGGGGCATTGCCGCGATCAACACCGCCATCTTGTTAACCAGTGGCGCCACGATCACTTGGGCGCATTGGGCTCTCGTAAAACATAAACGCAAGCAATTAATTTTTTCAATGGTTTTAACCGTGTTATTAGGGATTGTATTTTTATATTTACAGGCGCATGAATATGCAATTGCATATATGGAAAAAGGTTTAACCCTAGGTTCAGGCATTTATGGCACAACGTTTTTTATGTTAACTGGGTTCCACGGTTTACATGTTACCATTGGTACGATCATGCTGATCATCATTACATTACGTTGCGCGCGCGGCCATTTCGGGCCAAATAATTTATTCGGATTTGAAGCGGTATCATGGTATTGGCACTTTGTTGATGTCGTCTGGTTAGGATTATTTATTTTTGTTTATTGGTTGTGAGGAAAAACATATGACTATCGTTACGCTACAAACAAATCTAGGCAATGTTGACATTGAACTAGATCATGAAAACACTCCTAACACCGCAGCGAATTTTTTAACTTATGCTAAAGCGGGATTTTATGACGGCACCATCTTTCATCGAGTGATCGATGGTTTCATGATCCAAGCCGGTGGCCATACACCTGACATGCAAGAAAAATCGACTAATGAACCGATCAATAACGAAGCCGACCAAGCTAAGAAAAATACTCGCGGCACTGTCGCTATGGCTCGTACCAGTGATCCACATTCAGCTACAGCACAATTTTTTATAAATGTCGCCGACAATCATTTCTTAAATCATTCTGCTAAAACTCCTGATGGTTGGGGTTATTGTGTGTTTGGTAAAGTTACCAAAGGCATGGATATAGTTGATCAAATCAAACAACAAAAAACCACCTCGCGTAGCGGCCATGCTGATGTGCCAGTGAATGATATTGTTATCGAAAAAGTGACTGTGGTTTAGTTTAACCGAGTTATCCCGTTATATCTTTGTGGCTTTTTGTATTAACATCGCGCCAAAATTCTTTATACACAAAGAACAATAAGATCGCTAAGATAATTAAAAATCCAAGCACCCAATAACCGAGATGATAACGCTGTAGTTTATGTGGATCGCTGGCATAATCTAAAAAATCGACTAAATCAATCGTTGCTTGATTGAATTGTTCTGGCGTCATAGTACCGGATTTTACGAGTTTCAAACGATCATACCAATGTGGTTTTACTAACAAAGGCTTCGAAGCTTGCTCATATAATCCATTGACTAATTCTTGTGTGCCTTGCATGCCTTGTAAAATATTCGGCATCGAAGTGTTTGGCATTAATAAATTATTACTGCCGGTAGGTGACTTTGGATCTTGATAAAAACTATGAAGATACGTGTACAACCATCTTGGGCCACGCACACTAGCGATTAAGGTCAAATCTGGCGGCGGGGTTGCATAAACCCATTTACGTTCGCCAATTGGCATCTTGGAATATAACACGCCTGCCTGTTGCGCTAATTTATTATGGCGTAGATATTTCGCGGTGTGACAAACCATGCATTGCGTAGCAAATAATTTCGCTCCGCGTTTGATCGAAGCAATGTCATGCAAATTGACAGGCACTCTTTCTAAACGAATGCTTGCTGGGCCGATTGCAGCGAAACTTATTAATGGACTCATTAACAATAATATAATAATTACTCTAACCAAACCGCTCTCCTTAATGACTCCATCATTGCAAGGAACTTTGTTTTGCAACAATCTTTGCTTGTCATTGCGAGGAACTTTGTTCCGAAGCAATCCAGAAAACTGCTGAATTAAAATACTGGATTGCTTCGTCCTCTTCGGGTCCTCGCAATGACGAGAAAAAAGTTGCTTCGTCACTGACATTTTTCGCAATGACAACTTTATTTCAAGCCAACTTATTTTGCCATATCTTTGTAAACATTCACTCAGTCAACCGCGTTGGCGGCGTTGCTGTTTTTTCATACTTAGTATAAAACGGCATTAATATAAAAAATGCAAAATAAAACAACGTGAATAACCGCGTTAACCAAACGCGCAATGGCGTCACCGGCACAATACCGAAATAACCCAAAGCAATAAAACTAATAACAAACATCACCAAAAAGAATTTCGACCATGCACCTTTATAACGAATAGATTTTACTGGGCTGCGATCTAACCATGGCAATACAAATAAAATTGCTACTGCCGCTGCCATGACAACTGAACCCCCTAGTTTATGAGGAATTGCACGTAAAATCGCATAGAATGGCGTCATATACCACACTGGTACAATATGCTCTGGAGTGACTAACGGATTTGCCGGAAGATAGTTTTCTGGCTCTAAGAAAAAGCCGCCGAATTTTGGATAGAAAAACACGATGATAAAAAACACCGTTAAAAACACTAAAATACCAAATAAGTCTTTCACTGTATAATAAGGATGAAATGGCACGCCATCTTTCGGAATTCCCTTTTCATCTTTATTATCTTTTATTTCGACACCATCCGGATTATTAGATCCCACTGTATGCAAAGCAATTAAATGACACCCTACCATCGCTAATAAAACTAAAGGTATAGCAATCACATGTAATGAAAAACAGCGATGCAACGTCACTCCCGATACGTTAAAATCACCACGTAACCAAATCGTAAGATCTTTACCAATGACTGGCACAGCATCAAATAGCGACGTGATCACTTGTGATGCCCAGTAAGACATTTGCCCCCACGGTAATACATAACCAGTAAATGCTTCCATTAATAATAAAACATAAACCACCATACCAAACAGCCATAATAATTCGCGTGGTTTACGATACGAGCCATACATGATGGCGCGATACATATGTAAGTAAACTACTAAAAAAAATGCTGATGCACCGGTGGTATGTATATACCGTAATAGCCAGCCGAAATTGACATCACGCATGATCGTTTCTACTGAAGCAAAAGCACCACTTGCCGTCGGCGTATAAACCATTGCTAGCCAAATGCCGGTAACGATCTGCAAAACTAATACAACTAATGAAAAAGCCCCGAACATATACCAAAAATTTAAATTTTTAGGGGCATAATAATGTGATACATGTTGCCGCCAAAATTCACTAACTGGAAAGCGTTCATCAACCCAGTTAAATATGTTTCTGATCACACCTTGCTTCATGCTACATTCTCTGCTTTACTGCTACCGATTAAAATTTCATTATCATTTAAAAAGACATACGGCGGCACTTCCATATTAATTGGCGCTGGTACGCCTTTAAATACTCGCCCAGCTAAATCAAACTTTGAGCCATGACAAGCGCAATAAAATCCACCTAACCACCGCTGATCAATACTTTTTTTATCAGGCCGATACGTTGGTGAACAACCTAAGTGAGTACAGATCCCAACTAAGATTAAAAATTCTGGTTTGATCGATCGATATTCATTTTTAGCATACGGTGGTTGTTGATCAACTAATGAATTTGGATCGCGCAATTTAGGTGTTATTGCTTCTAAAGTATTCAGCATTTCTGGGGTACGCCGAATGATCCACACCGGCCGCCCACGCCACATCACTGTTTTTTGTTCTCCCGGTTTTAAATCACTAATATTAACTTTAACTGGGGCGCCAGCTGCCTTTGATTGCGCATTAGGAAACATTGCTGAGGCTAGTGGAATAGCCGCTGCAACCACACCAATAGTGCCAACTGCAGCCGTAGTACCTACCAAGAACTTTCGTCGTCCTTGATCAATTTTTTCTTCGCTCATCCTTTGCCCTACTTGTGGTAACTAACATCAGTATTTTTAATCTGATTAATCTACCACCATTAGTTTTTTGACGCAACCAATAATCCCACTTCATATAACAACCAGATCGGAATAGCTAACATGATCTGTGAAACTACATCCGGTGGTGTTAACAACATCCCAATGATAAAAGCCGCAACAATGATATAAGGTCGCTTTGCTGCTAAACTAGCATGACTAACAATGCCTAAACGGATCAACATCACAACAACCACTGGCACTTCAAAAGCCATCCCAAACGCCATTAAAATTTTTAAGGTGAAATCCAAATGCTGGTAAATATCCGGCATTACTTTTACTTGTGGCGGTGGCGCCACTTGAGTAAAAAAATGAAATAGTATTGGCATGGCAATGAAAAATGCAAAGGCGACACCAAGATAGAATAGCCCAATACTGACGAACAATAACGGAAAGAAAATCTTTCGTTCACGCTGGTACAATGCTGGGGTAATGAAAGCCCACAAATGATACAAAAATACTGGAACACAAATAAATACTGATAATACAAAAACAAATTTAATCGGCACTAGAAACGTCGACGCTATCCCGGTAGCAATTAAATGACTGCCACTTGGTAATTGATGTAATAAAGGTAATGCCAACCAATAATATAAGTGTTTTGCAAAACAGAATAAAACCACAAATACACTAGCAAAAAACAGCAATGAATAAATCAATCGTCGTCGTAATTCCAACCAATGATTGACAATCGTAGTACGATCATTTGCGTCTACATGATTCATCGGTACTATCCATTGGCTTTTTAGCGCTAGTTTCCACAGAATCAACGTGTTGTTCAAATTCATTTTTTATATTTTCAGTAGAACGTCGCAGCCACGCTAAACTTTTACCTACGATTCGAGCAACTTCAGGCAATTGCTTTGGGCCCAACACTAACAAAGCAACAATGATAATTAAAATAATTTCCCAAAAACCGAAATTAAACATACTACAATACTACTCTATCGATTATCTTCATCGCTTTCTTTTTTATTATCTTGCACCTGCGGATCTCTATTTAATCCCTGACGAAAACTTTTAATTGCCGAAGCAACATCACCCCCTAAATTTCTGATCCGCTTGCTACCAAACAGTACAATCACTAACAATATAATTAACAATAATGATCCAGGTCCAATGCCGCTCAATCCCATGAAGTGACTCCTTTTAATACTGCAAATTAATTAAGTGATCCCATGTGGATGGATCCAGCCTAAAAAATAAGCGATAAATAAAAATGCAAATAACGCTATAGATAATGCAATCCGCCAAGTTAATGCTTTAACCAAACGCTCTGAATTCACATCATCTTTTAATAAATACACCATGCCACTACCTAAGCAGCCGATGATGATTAATAATGCGATTACCACGATTATTTTTGAAACCATGTTTTCTCCAACGTCGAGAAATAAATATGAGTTATTATGTTATAACCTGATCCGGTAAAGCTTGCAAATTTAAAGCAATTATTTTAAATTGTGAATTCACTAAAAAGTTTTTTAAATAACTTTTCTACAAGGAATGTACCATGATAAAAAAACGTATTGGTTTACAATTTAAACATTATAGTTTTACACCACATTTAGTTCCTAGCCTTATTACGTTATTTTTATTAGTACTACTCATCTGGCTAGGCTTTTGGCAGTTAAACCGTGCCCAACAAAAACGCAATTTGATCATTAGTTATCAAGCACTTAAAACCAGTAAGCCGATTAAACTTAGCAGCATGACCGGCGCTGCAATTAATTATCGTTACACTCCAGTTAACATCAGTGGTAAATTTGATAACCAACATACTATTTTATTAGACAATCGCACTTACCAAGGGCGCGCAGGCTATCAAGTATTATCACCATTTATTCCTACTGGCGCCACAACAGCTGTATTAATTAATCGCGGCTGGGTACCGATGGGTAAAACTCGCAATGAATTACCAGGAATTAATGCTATTAAAGGTACTGTCAGTATCAATGGCATTATTGATGTCCCTATTAATAATTTAACATTATCAACTAAAAAAGAATTAAATGAACAATGGCCCATACGAATTCAAACAATTAATAATAAATTTTTGGCAAAAGTGCTAGGGTATCCTGTTCATCAATATATCGTTCTGCTATCGCCAAAATCACCGTATGGTTTCGTACGTAATTGGTCACCAAAACAACTCAATCCACAAAAAAACATAGCTTATGCAATCCAATGGTTTGCACTGGCATTGGTACTGATAATTATTTTTGTGGTGGTAAATACTCATCGTATTACCCCAAAACCTCAATCTAAAGCCAATAAATCTAAAGGAGAAAAATATGGCCGAAAGCATCCACATTAAAAAAAAATCATATTGGATCCCATTGTTACTGGCTATTTTATTCATCGGACCGATGTTAGCCGCATGGTTTTTATTTACTGAGCAGGGGCAACAGTTACGCGTCGGCACAATCAATCGTGGCACTCTTATTCTGCCACCATTACCCATGCAGAAATTAAGTTTACAAACCATACAAGGCAATAAATTTAATCAACAACAATTACGCGGTAAGTGGATCCTCGTTTACGTTAACCCAAATCAATGTCAAGAAGCCTGCCGAGTTAACTTATATAATATGCGGCAAATTCGTTTAGCATTAGGTAAAGATCAGAATCGTGTTACACGCTTGCTGATAGCTACTACTAAATCGTCCCAACAAAGTATTGAAAACTTAATCGAACATGCCTATCCAGGCACGCAATTTGCACTTTCGACGCAAGCTAAACTTGGCAAAGTTAAGCCTGGCGATTTATACATTGTCGATCCACATGGGAACATTATGATGAGTTATAGTCATAACAATAGCGCATCAGATGTGTTGAAAGACATGAAAAAATTATTAAAAGTATCTCAAATTGGCTAAAATAAGGAAAAGACTATGCACGCACAAAATCGTACTTTTTATTATCTATCATTAATTGCTGTAATTCTTGCATTTTCAGTGGTTATTCTCGGCGCTTATACACGCTTAACCGATGCAGGTTTAGGCTGCCCTGATTGGCCTGGGTGTTATGGCCAAGTCACTGTGCCTGAGACTAGTCAGCAAATCCAACGCGCCCAACAAGCTTTTCCAAACGCACCTATTCAACAAACCAAAGCATGGACAGAGATGATCCATCGTTACGCAGCAGGTACGTTAGGTTTACTGATCCTTATTTTGTTTTTTATGGCATTAGCAAAACGTAAAGTGACTGATCATCAGCCTATAATCGTGCCCATCTTATTAGTTGGCTTAGTGATCTTTCAAGCGCTCTTAGGCATGTGGACCGTGACTGAAAAACTCTTACCTATTGTTGTCATGGGGCACTTGCTTGGCGGCATAACGATTTTAGCACTACTGTGGTTAGTAAACTTACGCTTAGCGAATTGCAGCTTCGTTAACGGTTTGGCAAAAGCAAATAAATTTCAATTTTGGGCTGGCTTAGGTATTTTATTTGTTGCCATACAAATTGTATTAGGTGGATGGACGAGTTCTAATTATGCTGCACTAGCGTGCCCTAATTTTCCCGCTTGTTTTATCAATCACCCCATGACCTGGAATTTCGCTGCCGCATTTAGTTTATTAACACCTGTTGGTCATATGAGTCAATCGGGTTTAATGACAATCCAAATGGTGCACCGAATTTGGGGATTTTTCACTTTCGCGTATGTTGGTTTACTAAGCTTAATTTTCTTATTCAATAAAACCAATGCGGGGCTACGTAACTTCGGTGTTATTATGTTGTTACTGTTAATCAGCCAAATTGTTTTAGGTATATTGAATGTCGCTTGGATGTTACCTTTATCCATTGCGCTAGCTCATAATGCTATTGCCGCGTTATTACTATTAACAATGGTTACCTTGAGCTTTGGATTATCACGTCATCAAAGTGAGGCGTAACAATGAATATCGCCATTACCACTCACTGGCGTGATTATTTGCAGCTATGCAAACCACGCGTAGTATTATTAATGTTAGTGACTGCTTATGTTGGTATGCATTTAGCAACGCCAGGATTAGTGCCATTGCACGTGATCATCTTCGGCACGCTGGGAATTGCTTTAGCTGCAGGCTCCGCTGCGGTAATTAATCATTTAGTCGATAGACGCATCGATGCAATGATGGGGCGCACACGACGCCGCCCATTACCAACTGGCAAAATTAATACTGCTAATGCGATCACCTTTGCGATTGCGTTAGGTATTAGTGGCATGGTGATCCTTGCAACTTTGGTGAATCCATTAACTGCTGAGCTTACTTTCATTACCTTATTAGGTTATGCATTTTTTTATACGATGTTTCTAAAACGAGCAACACCACAAAATATTGTGATCGGTGGCGCTGCTGGTGCCGCACCGCCATTGTTAGGTTGGACTGCGGTTACTGGGCATGTCAATGCTGATGCATTATTGCTGGTATTGATTATTTTCACTTGGACTCCACCTCACTTTTGGTCGCTAGCCATTCATCGACAAGCTGAATATGCTAAAGCAGATATTCCAATGCTGCCCGTGACCCACGGCATACGTTTTACCAAACTTAATATCTTTCTCTACACATTATTGCTCATTGCAGTAACCATGCTGCCTTTTGTGACGGGCATGAGTGGTTTTATTTATTTAGCTGGCGCATTAATCTTAGGTTTAGTTTTTCTTTATCATGCTAGCAGATTATTATTCACACATGACAATCGTGCTGCTATTCAAACCTTTCGTTATTCGATTATTTATATGCTATTAATGTTTATCTTATTATTAGCTGATCATTATTTACAAGGAATGGTGTTATGAAGCAGTTGTTCAAGATTTATTTGCTTATATTCGCAATGATTTTTTTGCCGACAATAAGTGTAGCAGCAAGCCAATCAGCAATCGATGCTACGGTATTTACTACCCCGCGCGCCATCATTCCATTTAAATTAACCGATAATCAAGGCAACACATTTACTAACAAAAACCTCCAAGGCCATTGGACATTTTTATTTTTTGGTTTTACGCATTGCCCGATGATTTGCCCAACCACAATGGCATTACTTAATAAAGTATACACTAAGCTCAAAACCTTAAATAAGGCCAGTAATGTCAATGTTGTGCTCGTTAGTATTGATCCGCAACGCGATACGGTACAACGACTTAATCAATATGTACATACATTTAATAAACACTTTATCGGTTTAACTGGCAGCAAAGCTGAAATTGACAAACTTTCGCAACAACTTGGCATTGTGGCGATGCGGATCCCAGGCAAAACTAAAGCTCAAAATGATTATGATATTAACCACAGTGGCGCGATTTTATTAGTCGCTCCCAGCGGTAAGTTAATTGCGTTATTTTCAATGCCGCATAAAGCCGACAATATCGTCGCCGACTTTTTGAAGATCCGCTAATGCGAATAACAAAACTTATTTATCTTTTTATTAGTGTATTGTTATTAACTGCGTGCTCACCGCAGCAAAATACCTTGCATGATATTTACGGCAAAGCCATTCATTTAAAATCATTACAAGGCAAGTGGGTAGTTATAAATTATTGGGCAAAATGGTGTAAACCGTGTTTAGAAGAAATCCCTCAATTAAATGCTTTGTATCGTGCTCACAAAGCAAAAGTGATTGTGCTCGGCATTAATTACGATCAATTACCTGATCCACAACAACAACAATTAGCGCGTGAATTAGCAATTAACTATCCCCTACTAAGCCGTAATCCAGCCGAGCAATTTGGCATTGAATCCACCCAAGTCGTACCAGCGACTTATATTATTAATCCGCAGGGCAAGTTGCAAGATTCACTGCTGGGCCCGCAAAGCCGTGACAAGCTTGAGAAACTGATGAATTTACGTTAATATTGATATCTCATCGTAGGAAAATGTAACTTAACTATGTCTGCTGTTCTCAAGATCTGTAACTTATCTTGTTATCATAATGATAATGTCTTGTTTAGCGATTTAAATTTAGAGCTTAATCCAGGGCAATTATTACTAATTGAAGGCTCAAATGGCTCTGGCAAAACAAGTTTATTACGCACACTTGCTGGCTTATCACAAGCATACACTGGGCAAATTTACTGGCGCGACAACGCTATTAGTTATGATTTAGCTGCTTATCACACACATACGCTGTATATAGGTCATAAGCTGGGGATCAAGCTTGGCTTAACAGTTGCTGAAAACATCAAGTTTATGACAGCGTTAAAACAATGCCGCAAAACTGTCGAACTACAGCAAATGTTAACTGATTTTCAACTAGCTGCAACGCAACACAAACCCGCGCAACAATTATCGGCTGGGCAACAACGTAAACTTGCCCTAACACGATTATGCTTGCTCGACGCCACTTTATGGTTGCTAGATGAACCTTTTGCTACTCTTGATCAACAAGCTATTGCAACAATCCAAGCATTGATCATTAAGCACACTAAAAACCAAGGCATTGTTGTATTGACGACCCATCAACCAGTTAATTTTACTAATGTTAATCTCATTCGATTAAAACTATGAAGATTTTTTTGCTCGCTCTACATTATGAAATTAAATTATTACTGCGATCATTTGCTGAGTTACTGTTTCCAGTATGGTTTTTTGTGTTAACGGTAATGTTGTTTCCATTAGCGCTATCTGATCAGCCGCAACTTTTACAACAATTTGCTCCAGGGATTATTTGGATAGGTGCATTACTTGCAATGTTATTATCATTTGATCGATTATTTTCAACTGATTTTACTGATGGCAGCCTAGAACAAATACTTATGAGCAACCAACCATTATCATTGCTTATTCTAGCGAAATGCTTTGCACATTGGTTAGTAGTGATCATCCCTTTATTATTCATCACTCCGTTACTTGGATTGTTACTGCATGTTACATGGCATAATTTATTTTTGTTACTAGCAAGCTTAATGATCGGCACACCCATTATTGTGTTAATTGGCGCTATTGCTGCAGCATTAACTGTCGGCATGTGTAATCGTGGAATTTTATTGATCGTGTTAATTCTACCCTTGATTATTCCTATTATTATTTTTGCTGTCGGCAGTGTTGTGTTAGGTTCACAAGGCATTATGATCCGTGGGCAATTAGCATTGCTTGGAGCATTATTGATTTTTACATTGATTTTTGCACCATGGATAATCGCTAAAGCACTACGGATCAGTTTGTGATTATTCCATTGCAAAAAAAGAACTAACTCTACAAGCCTGCCATCCCGAGACACGTCAACCCACGGCTTGACCGCGAGATCCAGTTTCATTACAATAACCTGCAACAATAAATATTACGGATAATAATAACATGCAACATTTAAAAATAATAAATAATGATCGTCCAAGCAACATTCAAACGTCACAATTAACGGGACAAAACCAATTTGGGATCGTCACTGTTTGTCAACAAGGTAAAGCGCAATTTATCGCGCAACATTGCATTCAACTCCAAGTCTATGCTCAAGGCTCTCATGTACCTTATTTAACAAAAGGCGATGAAGTGTTATTTACTGTTACCGACAAAGGTGCTTACATACTCGCGCGTAATTGTCAAAAACATGAAGCCCCTAGCATCCACTTACAACAAATTAATGCGGCTCAGGTTTGTTTGCAGTTTGGCAGTTGTGAGTTATTGCTAAATAAAACTGGTGAACTTCACATTCGCAATGCTCATGCTGATATAAAACTCCATGATCATGGGGTCCAGATCACTGCTGATCAAGGCTATATTGAATTTAATACTCCAACCTAGGAAAATTAACATGTTATTATTAAATGGTCGAACTGCCGTGCACAAACAAAGTGGCGGCATTCTTACAACGATCAGCATTAATTTAACTGGGCCAAGACGCACGCCCGTCCCCTATCCTAACATCGCTAAATCTGCCGATGCTACTAACACTGCAGATCGAGTACGCTGCAATGGAAATCCCATTTGCCATCAACAATCGTATTTCTCAAAAAGCACGGGTGATGAAGCGGGCATCCATGGCGGAATTAAATCAGGCACAGTCAATGGTATCGCTGAATTCATCACGGGCTCAGACAATATCCTAATTAATGGAATTCCGGTGGTACGCGCTAATGATTTAATGGTTTCTAATAATCGTAATACTGAGCCTGCACCGCTTATTCAACCTGAATAAGCAGCCATCTCATCCCTATTTTTTAGCCAAATAAACACCAATTCTATGGTTTGAAATAATATATACCTTGTAATCGTGCCAATTTTCTAAAACAATCGATTAAATGTTGACCTTTTGACTGTTTTTTGCTATGATACAAACCACTATAAATATCATGATTTTTTATTAAAAAACAGACCGTTATGACGTTAGATTGTTTATATAGAAAAACAAAATTTTATATTTTTGTTGCATCGACTCAAAATGAGGAGAAATTACTTCCTAAAGGTCTTTGGGAGGCTATCTCAGCATGGAAAAGTTCTGATAGTGCTTACTCTGAGCTCGTTCAACAACTAGGCCAACAAAATCTAAAAAAGCTGTCTCATCTGAAATCCGCTACCAGTTGTGCTCAAGGTTCTATGCGAAAATATGCGCTATCTGTTCAATTCATGAGTTTTCTATATATAAACTCTGATATTAAAAGGGTGTTAGAAAAAAATATTGATGCGGTAATAAAATCTTTACAAGAACATATTATTAAATTTGCAGTAGCAAATTTTAGTGAACAACAAACTTTACAACTCATCGATATCTTTAAAAAACAAAATTTCAGTGTTGCCGAATTTAATCAATTAGCCGATAAATCACCTACGATTGCCAAAAAATTATTTGATGATAAAGAATTATTCTCAAGAATAGCTGAAGACACTGAATGGTTTGGCACAAGAAAAATTTTATCCTTAGGCTTTCGTGCAGGTTATGGTAACGAGCAAATAGAAGATTTTTATGAAAGTTGTCATAGGTTCATCTATGATGGAAAATCTTCTCCTCATGCAATATATACTTTACTAACTCGCACTAAAGATGAACAAATTTTTAATAATTTTATTACCAATGACTTTTTAAGAACAATCTATATTGTTAATAATACTCCTCCCAAACAATTTTTGCTTAGATGTATTGAAAATGTTATCGAATTTAACCGTCATCTATCTTATGAATTACTATTTACTTTACCTAAAATTACTTTCGAAAAAGATGAAAATGATATGCTAATTAGTTTAGCACAAAATGCCATCAATAATATAAAATTTCGCACTATTAGCAAAAAAGAATTTTTAGAATATCAAAATATCACCGCTCAAATAAATAAAATCGATAAGCACAACATTGAAACATGCTTAAGACATGTTTTAATGTTATTTAATGTAAATCCCCTAAGCGATAATAGTAATTTTTCTCATATTACAATAATTGTACATATGTATCTATTAAAAGCCACAAATGAAAATATTGAAAAAATTGCTGAACTTATAGAATCACTACCTAAATTTAGTGAATATCTAAGAGACTTACGACGAGTTCCACACGACCAATTAGACTCTATTAGATCCAAGTACACAAAAGATATATGTAAAATTATCATTAATGCTGACTTGAATGACTTGGGCCAACTGAAACAAACTATTGCTCTTGAAAAACAACAACAAGCAATTGAAACCAGAAGAATGTGGGGAGATGTCGTTGCTGCAACAGCTAAACACAATAAACAACTTGTTAACACAAATAACATTTCTACCAAAGTTGTCAAACGACTAAAAAACCTTGGATTTACTCAAGAGCCTGAAGCCCTTCTTAAAAGAATGCTAGCTTATTTAAAAACATGCCGGATAGTAGTAACTTTTGATGCGGGTTTCATAGAAGAATTAGATTTTCATCAATTGCTTAATATGTTTAAAAAAAACCATCGGGACTTATCATATTTTTCATCTCGAAATAATTGTGAACGACTACATTTTTCCTATTTGCCAACAGATCTCTATAACAACTTTATACGTAACCTATCAGCAAGACCTCGCTATGGTGCCTTATGGCTATTAGGGCCAAATGAAAAACAATTGCCCCAAGCAATTTCTAATTACGGCAACTCGTTTGTAGTGCTTCGACCTACGGTCATGTCAAATGCTCTTTTTGTTTGCGATGACTCTTTGACCTATAAGTCTAAAAATCTAACTTCTTGGACTGCTGACAATTTTGTAGGTATGTTATCCAAATGCAGTGAACAAAAACTGCAAGCAATTGCATATCGTGTAACAACAGGCGAATTTCCTGCTCCCTTCTCTCAACAATATAGTACTGTTTTTGCACCAACGTGTGGCTACATTGAAGCAATGCTACCAGCTATTGACATTTCTGATCCTAGCCAAGTTGAATTAATCCATGTTAACCCACAAGAAAAAATTCTCAGTAAAAAAGCGGTTGCTTACTTATCTCAGACAGGAATAACTGTGACCAATGGTAAAAATCCTTATCCTGGATTATATAACAAGTTTTTTGCTGCAATTTTTTCAAAAAATCATGAGAGAATAAGAAAACTTGTTAGAAAACATCCTATTTTGCATACATTTACGGATAGAAATGACAAAACCGGCTTAATGCTTGCTACCATTACTAACTCCACAGCAGTTGTGAAAGCATTATTAAATCCTGATACCATATTATTATACCGTGATATGAACAAATTCACTGCACTACATTATGCAGCAATGTATGGTCGTGAAAATATTTTAGAATTATTAATTGACAGATTAGAATTAAATAATACTTTTCGAGAATTGACAGTTGATGATATTGTGACAATTAAAAGCACTAGGTTGGCAGAAGCTTATTTCAATTATTTTAAAATACGCAAACGCACATCAAGCTTTAAAGATTTTGATAAAATCGCCCATCTTTCTAAAAAAATTGCTCAAGAGCTAATGGCTGATGAAACTATTTTTACTTCATTGACAACAAGTGGAGCGTATAAAACTAAAAAAATACTGAAACTTGCTGAGCACGCTGGATACGTAAAAGGCACTATAAGTCATTCTGATATTCGTGCCTCAGCCATGTTATTTGTTAACAACCCAGATACCCCTAAGCATACTATTCGTAAGTTGCTTTTAAAAACTCAATATAATGAAATTATTCAACAGGCATTCTCTCAGCCAGAAATTTGTCAAAAATTCTTATTGGACTTTCAAGATAATGCTCTGCTGAAAAAAGTGTTGACTATTGCCGTTAGCTCAGAAAATAATGATCTAATACGCGTCGTGTTAGAAAATACTTTTGAACCGTATGCTAAAACAAAAAATCAAGATGTAGAATTAACAGATCTATTCCAGCAATTACTAACTATTAATATTAATCATCATAAATCAACACCCAAAAACTCTTTCTTAGCACAAAACCCTAACGTCTCTGCTCTACCCAAGGCAAAACCTTTTGTTAATAAAATTATTAATGATATTATTAAAGAAAAAGACACCGACATGATAAATGGTCTGCTTAGCAAGATAGTGCCTCACCAAATCCCTTCTGATGCTAAAATATTGCCAGCCAACTCACTATTAACTAAGCTGTTAAAGCTAAAACATCAACAAGATCCTACCGCTCAAACAAAAGTGTTGAATAATCTAAAAATCAGAAAAAAAGCCCTAAAAAAAGCAGTGAAAAAACGTACTCGTAGCTTTTTTGCTTTCTTCTACAGAAGATCGACTGCCAAAAAACAAGATAAAATTACTGAGCTAAGAAAATTACGCAGAACACTCAAACGAAATATATTAGCTCAAGAGACTGATAAAAATATTCAAGAATTACAAAATGCACTCAAGAATCCTGTATTAACTAGAGGATTTTTCCGCAGCTCCTATACTAAGAAAACCATTAAATTTTCTCTTAAGCAATTACAACGAGAACACAAAGGCAATGAAGATAACAGCAATAACAGCCAAGCACACTCACTTAACCTAACAGCTCCAACAAGTTAAACCGACTTAAACTCAGCAACCAAACCAGATACTGACACTTTAGCATCACCAAATAACATACGCGTGTTAGGCTTGAAAAATAACGGATTATCAATCCCAGCAAAGCCAGCAGCCAGCGAGCGTTTTAGAATAATAACTGTGTGCGCACGATCAACTTCGATCGTTGGCATCCCGTATATCGGGCTAGATTGATCATCACGCGCTGCTGGATTTACTACATCATTAGCGCCGATCACGATAGCGACATCGACGCTATCCATCATTGGATTAACATCGTCTGGCTCAGCTAATTGTTCATAGGCAACATTAGCTTCAGCCAATAATACATTCATATGTCCAGGCATGCGCCCTGCAACGGGATGAATTGCATATTTTACTTCTGCACCATTTGCCGTTAGCAATTCACCTAATTCGTTGACGACATGCTGCGCTTGTGCCACCGCCATACCATAACCGGGAGCAATCACTACCGAACGCGCCGCTTCTAATAATATATACGCATCTTCAACACTTATTGGTTTGGCTTCACCTTGAATTTTATGTTTAGCTTTTGTTTTTACCGCGCCGAAACCACCAAACAATACATTCGCTAATGAACGATTCATCGCTTTACACATGATTTTCGTTAAAATAATTCCACTAGCGCCAACTAACGCACCTGCAACGATTAATACATTATTTAATATTATAAACCCAGCGGCGCAGGCTGCTAAGCCTGAATAACTATTTAATAATGCGATCACCACAGGCATATCAGCGCCGCCAATAGGGATCACCGCAAGTATGCCTAATAGTAATGATCCACCGACCATCACTAAAAACGTTATATAAGTTGATCCTGGCGCTAAATGACCAATATAAAACACTCCTGCTGCCAATAATATTAATAAGACTAATGAATTTACTACTTGCTGTCCTAGATATAACATGGGTTTAACAGGCACGACTCCGGCTAATTTACCAAAAGCTATCAAGCTTCCCGCAAAAGTTACTCCCCCGATGATCACCGCTAAAAAAATCGCTAATGCCGTCGGCCATGGCAAAATGGCGCTCGCAATTTCATACTGCGACCAGCCAACGAGCAAACTTGCAATGCCGCCAAAACCATTAAATAGTGCTACCATTTGCGGCATCGCAGTCATTGCCACTAAACGCGCCGCAAACGCACCGATGAAAGTACCGAGCACTAAACCAAGTGCAATCCATTGGTAATGGATAATATCTTTTTGCAGTAGGGTAACGATGATTGCGATTAACATTCCACAGGCAGAAATCAAATTACCGCGTCGTGCGGTGTTTGGTGAACTCAGCATTTTCAAGCCAACGATGAAACAACCAGCAGCAACAATATAGACGATATTAATCCAAGCAGCATCTATTTCCATTATGACTTTCCACCCGGCTTATGCTTAAACATTCGTAACATGCGATCGGTAACAAGATACCCGCCGACGACATTAATTGTTGCAAAAGCAACTGCCATAGTGCCTAAAGTAATGCTGATCCAGCCATGTGTTTCGGCAGCACCTCCCGCTGCGACTAATGAGCCAACAATGGTTATGCCCGATATCGCATTTGCCCCTGACATTAATGGAGTATGCAAAGTTGATGGCACTTTGGAAATTAATTCAAAGCCAAGGAAAATTGCTAATACCAAGACAAATAATAATAAAATGATACTACTTATCATACTCTTAACCCCGCAAAGCAACAATTTGCTGATTAACAATTTCACCATTGTGCGTAATTAAACAACCTTGAATAATTTCATCGGTTAATGGCAAAGTGAATTGACGCTTATCTTTATCCCAATATTCTGCTAACAATTGATAAATGTTATTCGCATACATTTGGCTAGCATGCACGGCAACTTCAGCCGGAAGATTGGCTTGACCAATGATTTGTACTCCATCAACTATTGTTGTTTCACCTTCCACTGAGCCTTCAACATTACCGCCCGATCCAACTGCCATATCAACAATCACACTACCTGGCTGCATTCGCGCGATCATTTCTTTAGTAATAATACGCGGTGCTTTGCGTCCAAATAACTGTGCAGTGGTGATCACCACATCAGAATAAGCGCACACTTTTGCCATAGCTTCGCGTTGTTTCGCTAATTGTTCTGGTGTTAACGCTTTGGCATAACCCTGTTTGGTTTGCCCAGTTTCACCTAAGTCTACCTGAATGAATTTCGCGCCGAGGGATTGCACTTGTTCTGCAACCACTGGCCGCGTATCAAACGCTTCAACGCGCGCACCTAAACGTTTAGCTGTGGCGATAGCTTGCAAACCTGCCACGCCTACGCCGATAACAAATACTCGTGCTGGATAAATCGTGCCAGCCGCTGTCATCATCATCGGAAAAGCTTTACGTAATTGATTAGCTGCCAAGATCACCGTTGAATATCCCGCTAAGTTTGCTTGTGAACTTAATGCATCCATTTTCTGCGCCCGCGTGATCCGCGGGATCATTTCCATGCTGATCGCACTGATCCTTTGCGTTAATAATTGATTAAGCAGATCCGTCTGATTAAATGGATCTAAAAAACTGACATGAATGGTATGCGGCTGTAAATAATTGATATCGGTGATTGGCGGTGGTCGCAATCGCAAGACTAAATCAGCCTGCTCCAGCAATTGCTGGTGATCGACGATAATTTTAGCTCCAGCGTCACTATATTGTTTGTCAGTGATAAAAATTGCTTCGCCTAACCCTGCTTCGACACTGACTTCGGCGCCAAGCTGACAGATTTTAGCAACCACATCCGGCACTAGTGCTACTCGGGTTTCAATGTCTCGCGGTTCTTTAGGGATAGCGACTCGCATATGCATCCTGCATTCGTTCTGCAAATAAAATTAGTACATTTTAGCATAAAAATATGCGACAATAGCTGCAATTTTATTATCCAGATTTTTACTGATAGGCGTGCGCTATGTGGCAATTTATTCACAAATTATCGTCACCAAAATACTTCTACGATATCACGACTAAGCTATCACCGTGGTTCGTAGGAGCAGCATTGCTGCTGTTTGCTTACGGTTTAAGTGGCGGTTTATGGTTCGCGCCACCTGACTATCAGCAAGGCGATGGTTTTCGCATTATATATGTTCATATTCCTTGTGCTGTGATGTCACTTGCAATCTATACGTTTATGGCTATTGCCGCCGCGATCGGCTTAATTTGGCGAATTAAACTCGCTTTCATGATCACTCGTGCAAGTGCGCCGGTTGGGGCAACTATCACGTTGCTAGCATTAGTGACTGGCGCGATTTGGGGGAAGCCTATGTGGGGCACCTATTGGATTTGGGATGCTCGCTTAACTTCCGAACTTATCTTATTTTTTCTTTATATTGGCTTTATTGCTCTACAAACAGCACTGCCTGATCGGCAACAAGCGGCCAAAGCTGGCGCGATTTTACTTTTAGTTGGCATTGTTGACATTCCTATCATTCATTATTCAGTTGATTGGTGGAATACTTTGCATCAAGGTGCTAGCTTGAGCTTATTCGCCAAACCTAAAATCGTTAACAGCATGTTATATCCATTGTTAGCTATGATGGCAGCATTTGCATGCTATCTTGTTTGGCTTATTTTACAACGTACTCGTAATGAAATTTTATTTTGGCAACAACAACATCGCTGGATTAAAAATGTGAAAGGGATAATGTCATGAATGCACATTTCACTTCATTAACGAGTTTCTTGGCCATGGGTGGTTACGCATTTTATGTGTGGCTAGCTTATGGCATTGTCCTTGCGGGATTGTTGTTACTTGCACTGAACACCTTTAGGCAACGCAAACGTATTTTGCGCCACATTAAACAACAAATCAGTGAACCTACAACAACTATTAAACAACCCAATATTATTTATGAATCGCAAACGTAAACAACGCTTAACATTTGTTATTATCGTCATTGCCGGCGTTAGCATTGCGGTGGGCTTAGCGCTGTATGCATTAAACCAAAATATTAATTTATTTTATTCACCTTCACAAGTGATTGCTGGCCTTGCACCTAAGCATCATCAATTTCGGATCGGTGGTTTAGTTAAACTTGGCAGTATTCATAAAAGTAACCAACACTTAGATGTTAATTTTATCGTTACTGATAAAACACACGATGTTGTCGTGCATTATCACGGCATATTGCCTAATTTATTTCGCGCTGGTCAAGGCATTGTGGTTGCAGGAAAATTAAACTCGCATGGAATTTTCATTGCTGATCAGGTGTTGGCAAAACATGATGCTAATTATATGCCGCCTGAAGTTAAAGCAATTTTAGGAACACGATCATGATCCCAGAATTTGCTAATTTTGCTTTAATCATTGCCTTAGGTTTAGCTTGTATTCAAGCAAGTTTGCCATTGATTGGTTCGTACCGTAATAATTCCACCTGGATGCAACTAGCCCGCCCTTGTGCTTATGGCCAATTAGTGTTTATCTTAGTGAGTTATGCCTGTTTGACTTATGCATTTATTAGCAACGATTTTTCCGTTGCATATGTTGCGGAAAATTCAAATACCCATTTGCCATTAATATATCGTATTGCCGCAGTGTGGGGTGCGCATGAAGGTTCAATGTTATTATGGGTGATGATTTTAAGTATCTGGACGGCTGCAGTTGCACGTTTTAGCCGACAATTACCATTAGTGACTATTGCCAGAGTGCTGGCGATTTTAGCTTGGATCAGCATCGGCTTTCTGTTATTCATTTTAGCCACCTCCAATCCTTTTTTACGCTTCTTAGTTAATGTACCTAAACAAGGTCAAGATCTTAACCCACTGTTACAAGATCCTGGCTTAGCATTCCATCCGCCGATGTTATATATGGGTTATGTCGGGTTTGCAGTGGCTTTTGCATTTGCTATTACTGCCCTATTAAGCAAACGTTTAGATAACCAATGGTTGCAATGGACGCGCCCATGGGTGTTAATTGCTTGGTGTTTCTTAACGTTGGGGATCGTGCTAGGTAGTTGGTGGTCATACCGTGAATTGGGATGGGGTGGCTGGTGGAGCTGGGACCCAGTAGAAAATGCATCATTCCTACCATGGTTAGTCGGTACGGCATTAATTCATTCGATGCTCATAAGCGCAAAACGTGATGCCTTTAAAGGTTGGACAATATTATTAGCGATTATTGCTTTTTGTTTAAGCTTATTAGGTACTTTTTTAGTGCGCTCTGGCGTATTAACTTCAGTTCATGCTTTTGCAGTTGATCCGACCCGTGGTATTTATATGCTAGTATTTTTGTTTATTGTTATTTGTGCCTCACTATTACTGTATGGTCTACGTAGCCACACTATTATTAATAATCAGAATTTACGTTTTAGCATTTTATCTAGAGAAACTTTGCTATTGTTAAATACTATGTTGTTAGTAGTTATCATGGCAACTATCTTGTTAGGCACCTTATATCCTTTGCTGATCGATGCATTACATGCAGGCAAAATTTCGGTTGGCTCACCGTATTTTAATGCTGTATTTATCCCTTTAGCAATTCCTATCTTGCTCCTTGTTGGAGTCGGGCCGATATCTTATTGGCAACGTATTTCATGGCGAGAATTAGCCAAAAAATTATGGTTTGTTATGTTTGTTTGTTTATGCTTGGCAGGAATTTTACTTTTCATATTCCCACATAAATACTATTTAGTGCTCGGCGTGACGATTGGTGTGTGGATCACTTTAACAACGCTGCAAAAACTTTTACAGCGTCTGCAGCGCCAACCTTGGCGTCAATGGCAGCAAATATCGCTGCGTTTTTGGGGAATGATAATAGCGCATTTGGGTGTTGGGATTTGTGTGATCGGTATTAGTGTCAACATGAATTTGAGTATGCAAAAAAATGTGGTAATGAAACCTGGAGAAAGCGTTCACGTTGGCAATTATGATTTTAGATTTATGGATTTAACAAGGCTTGTCGGCCCGAATTATCAAGGTGTTGATGCGAAGTTTAATATTTATCAACGACACCGTTTGCTCACCCAGTTAAATACGCAGAAACGACTCTTTACTAGCCAACAGTATGCCATGAGTGCTGTAGCAATTTCATTTAACCTGTTTCGAGATTTGTATGTTGCTTTAGGTGATCCGTTTAATGATGGCGCGTGGTCAGTGCGGTTATATGTCAAACCCTTTGTGCGCTGGATTTGGTTAGGTGGATTATTAATGATGTTAGGCGGGATTATTGCGGCAAGCAAACGTAATAAATTAGGAAAATAAAACTGTGAAACTGAAATTTATTATATCGTTGGTGCCACTTTTGCTATTTATTTTGCTAGCAATATTTCTCTGGCGTGGTTTACATAACGATCCACATCATGTGCCATCAGCATTAATGAATAAACCCGTGCCTCAATTTAGTTTATATAAATTAGCTAAGCCTGAACAAACTTTTACAAACAAAGCTTTATTAGGCCATGTTAGCTTACTTAATGTATGGGCTTCATGGTGCATTACTTGTAGAGTTGAACATCCTGTTCTTATGGATATCGCGCGCCAAAATATCGTGCCTATTTATAGCCTTGATTACAAAGATCAACGCCAACGAGCACAACATTGGCTTAGCCAGTATGGCAATCCTTATCAACAAACCGGGTTTGATAAAGATGGCCGAGTTGCTATTAACTTTGGTGTCTATGGCACACCAGAAACTTTTGTGATTGATCGTCACGGAGTTGTGCGTTACAAACTCATTGGAGCAATTAATCATGAAATTTGGCAAAATACGATTTTACCTTTAATTAACAAACTCACTGCTGAGAAGAAGCAATCATGAAACGCTTACTATTCATATTTTTTGCTTGCTGGTGCGCATTGGCTTTTGCTGCTCATGATGTATACCAGTTTGCTAACGCTCACCAACGCAAACAATTCAATACACTCTCGCATGAATTGCGTTGTTTAGTATGCCAAAATGAGACGCTTGCTGATTCTGATGCAAGGCTGGCGATAGATTTACGTAACATTATTTATGCCAAAATACTGCATGGTAATAATAACCAACAAATTATTCATTACATGGTATCGCGTTATGGTAATTTTATTTTATTTAAACCACCATTAGAAACAAATACCTATATCCTCTGGTTTGCACCAGGTTTATTTGTGCTGCTTGCGTTAAGTATTTTAGGATTAATTATTTATAGGAAACGTTGATGATATTATTGTGGGTCATAATTGGTATTATGATTGTCATTGCCTTAGGTTTTGTGTTGGTTCCACTTATAACACAGCCTAAGAAATGGCTTACAATAGGTATGCTTGCGGTTATTTTTCCAGTGGCTATGGTTGGGTTATATATATATTGGGGTCATAGTCAGCAGTTAGCACACTATTATCAGGATCAGCGCGAAACTAAGTTAGTACAAAAAACCATTAAAAAATTAGGTTCAGTCAATGCTATCATCGCTAAGTTTAAGCATTATCAAAAACAACACCTTAGTGATCCTAAAGCCTGGTATTTGCTTGGCAAGCTTTACGCTAGCCAAGGTCAATTCAAACAAGCCAAGCAAGCTTTCGCCCATGCTCATCAGTTAAAACCTGAAAAATTCACGTATAGTGTTGCTTATCTTGAATCAAGTTATTTTGCCGCTAAACGTCAATTTAGCCCGGGCATGGAAAAATTACTGCAACAACTTTATCATCAACAGCCCAATGATCCTAACCTTATCAATCTAGTCGCATTAGCAGCGTATCAACATAAACATTACCAACGCGCGATCAAGCTGTGGGAATCACTGTTACCATTATTTGCTAACGGCACACATGATAAGCAAGCATTGCTCATGATGATTGCAAAAGCTGAACGCTTGCTCACTGCTAAGTAAAGTTTATGTTAAAATTGTTAAAACCTGTTAGGATAATCATATGTGGTTGCAATATCTTCGACAAAATTTCTGGTTTATCAGCTTAGTAAGTTTTATTGCTGGCAGTCTTCTAACATTAGCATTCGCGCCTTATCATTGGTATTACCTCGCAATCGTTTCACCCGCTGTGTTAGTGTTAACATGGTCAACAGGTAAAGCTTGGCATAGTTTTTTGCAAGGCTTGTGGTTTGGGCTTGGCTTCTTTGGTTTTGGTGTTTCCTGGGTATTTATTAGTATCCACCATTATGGCAATACTTCAATTCTTTTAGCATTGTTTTTAACAGCGATTTTTATTATCACCCTAGCTTTATTTATTGCGGTACCCGGTTATTGTTATAACCGTTTTTTTCGTCAAAATTCTATCGGGAAAATTTTAATTGTATTTCCTGCATTATGGGTATTATTTACCTGGTTACGTTCTTGGTTTTTAACTGGCTTTCCTTGGTTGCAGCTTGGCTTCACTCAAGTCACTGCACCATTAAGTGGTTATTTGCCCATTATTGGTAATTATGGCGTAGGATTTATTTTAACGTTCACAGCTAGCGTTTTGGCTATTTTAATCCTCAAGCCGAAACAATTTCTGCTTAATGGTTTATTAATCATATTTACAATTTTGGTTTGGCTGCTAGGAAGCTTATTAGCAAATTATCATTGGACAACGATCACTGGCAAAGCAATACCTATAACTATCGTACAAGGTAACGTTCCACAGTTGACTAAATGGGACCCTAAACTTGTTGAGAAAAATTTCTATACTTATTGGAACTTGACTAAAAACCAATGGAATAATGGCATTATTGTCTGGCCAGAAAACGCTATCCCTATCTCAGAGCAAACATTACCAACACTTTATAAAAGAATTAATCAAACAGCTAAAGATAAGAATACTGCTTTCATTACCGGCGCTCCTATTCAAGCTAATGCAAAACAATTTTATAATGCCTTATTGGTACTTGGCGACGGCAGTGGCAAATATTTAAAACGCCATTTAGTACCGTTTGGAGAATATGTACCATTTGAACGTTTATTGCGAGGGCTCATTAATTTTTTTGATTTGCCGATGTCAAATTTTATTCCGGGCCCCATTAAACAACCCTTAGTACAAGCTAAAGGCTTTAAGATCGCACCTTTTATTTGTTATGAGATTGCTTTCGCTAATTTAGTGTTGAGTGATTTACCGCAAGCGCAATTATTAGTAACGATCAGTGATGATACTTGGTTTGGCAATTCCAACGCTGCAGATCAACATTTACAAATAGCGCAAACGCGTTCGCTACAAACCGGTCGCTATCAATTATTTGCGACTAATAGTGGCCCATCAGCGATTATTAACAACCAAGGTAGGCTAGTACAAACTGCGCCACTATTTCAACAAGATATTATTAAAGGTGAAGTGTATGCAAGCCAAGGTATTACACCTTGGGTACGGATTGGTAATTGGCCGATCATTATAATTATTTTTCTGTTATTAATAGCATATATATTTACAAGCCGAAGCACTAAGAAAAACCGCAAATAATAACTCTCTGGATTGCTTCGTCGTTACACTCCTCGCAATGACGAATTTTATAAATCCACAACTTGTAAAAACTGCAAATAACAATCCGCAATGATGAATTTGGTGAATCCACATCTTTTAAAAATAACAAATGTTAACTATTTAATTTAGTGAGTGCTTCGGCTTGGTCTTTATAAATTTGAATATCAGACATCAAATCAATAATGTTAAACACTTTTTTAACATTTGGTGAGACTGAACAAAGTGCCAGTTTTCCATCTTTTTGCTCAAGTTTATCAAGTAAAATATATAACACCTGGATCCCTGCACTGCTGACATATTCTAACAGATCACAATCAATAAGGATTTTATTGTTACTGGGATCGGCATCGATTTTAGCAAACAATATTTCACGAAATTGTGGTGACGTATCGATATTAAGTTGGCCATGTAATTTAATTATCATGACATCATTAACAACCTTTGAAGTAATATCCATCGTTAAACACCTTTACGCATTGAAGAATATTTTTTGATAACACTAAGAATATTATGATCATCTTTGCGAGAATAAGCAAGACCATCTGCCATTGATGCAACCAATTTTAAGCCACGCTCGCCGCTAGTACGTTTTGCTTGCGTTGCCATATGGCTTGCCAATAATTGTAACGGATTAAATGCCATTGCTTGATCAATAAATTGCAAACAAAATTCATCCGTGTATAAATCAATTTTGACATCAATATCACCAGGCTTATTTGGACCATACCCATACTTGATAATATTTGCCAAAATTTCTTCAATACAAACGTCTAAATCACCTAATTCTGCTGCTTTAAAACGATTAGCTAACAAAAAGCTTTTTATTTCTATCTGTACAGTTTTTATGGCTTCGATGCCACTTTTTACAGTTATGGTGGAAGATTTTATCGGTTTGGTGGTTTGTATTGCCGTTGATTTCATTGTTCCTGACTTAGGCATATGATGGTGAATAATTAGTGCTGTCATATCATCTTCTTGCGGTATATTTGGTGCAAAATTACCAGCATCTTGTAACAAACCATTAACAACAGCTTTAGAGCCAAACTCAACTCGCCCTAACAATGATTTTTCCATGCCATGCTCATCAAATAATGCCCCCGCTTGATCATGCGTTTCTACAATGCCATCTGTATAAAATAAACAATAATCTCCTGCTGCTAATTGCAATTCTTTACATTGATAAACAGCTTGTTCGCGTATACCTACCGGCTTAGAAGAATTTTCAATAAACTTTACGGATTTATTTTCTGTGCTGATAACACACAACGGGTTATGACCTGCATTACAATAAATTAATTTATTAGTGCGCATGTCAAAAATTGCCAAGATCATCGTAGCAAACATACAGTGTTCATAGCCAACTTGGTATAATCCAGTATTTAACCGCGCAAGTAAATCTAACAGCATTGTTGACTCAGATGATTTACTGTGTTGCATAGCCAACGCACTAGTTCGTATGATCGTTAATAGCCGCGACATTAATACACAAGCAGCAATCCCCTTTCCACACACATCACCAATTGTTAATAATAATTTATCATCATCAAGAGCAAATACATCATAAAAATCTCCACTCACTTCCGTTGCAGGGATAAGATTGGCATAAACGCTTATATTAGGAAAATTTTTAGTTACATTAATAAACTCTGTTGGCAACATATGCTGTTGTAAATTTCTTGCAATAATTAATTCATCTTTGATCCGTGCAGTTTCTTGAGTTTTATGAAGTAAATTTTGTTTAAAATGGCTAAAGTTCTTTTTCAATTGAATTAATAAATTAGCTAATATACTAGCTTCTTCTTCAATCGATCGAGTTTGACTGAGGTTATTAACAATTTGATCGAAATCTGTGGCATCAAATGCAAAAATAACTTTTGCTAACACCTGTAAATTTTGCTGGGCACGGAAGTAAATAAATACATAAAACACTAACAGCGCTAATATCGCAGCTATTCCAATACTGACACACCAAAATAGCCAAGTTAACCTATCACCGATCCAAAAATTAAAAATAACTATTTCCGCAAACCACACTGGAAAAAATATCACAACTGCTACAAATATTAATAAGCGGATACGATCACGCTTAATGACTCGTTGATATTGAGAGCTGGTATTTATTGCAGTTGCCATAATGATCTATTGATTCACTTGAATTAAAATCTGCGACTTGTCGTGCACTGTTTTCACACTCACTTCATCAGCATGTTCATGTAACATGAACAAAGCAATTTTTCTTCCCCCAGCAACAGCATCACGCAGATCTGCCTTGCTTGGTTTAGCGTTCACATCTTCAAATAAAGGCCCATCATAGGTAAGCTTAGCTGTAATAACAAATTCATCATAAGCAACGTTAACATTAACTTTTGGTGTAGCCAATTCTAACGTATGCACAATTTCAATCGCATCAGTTAAAGCTTGGGATATTTGTTTAATACTATGATGCAATGCGCCCCACTCAGCACCTTTAGTCCGTAAAAATTTCCACACGTGATCGGCTGGTTTATTGTTTAGATCACACTCTATGCTATCTGTTCTAGTGATCCCAATACGAAATAATAGATTTAAAATGATTGCAATTGCCGTCGCCGTGGTCAATGGCGAAGCAAAAATATAGGCTAAAAATTTTGGGAAATGCTTAACAAATTCGGGAATAAATTCAAAACCTACACCAGCGATAATTGAGATCCCGATGATGAAAATTTTACGCATATCCAGCATTCTTGACATCATAATCTGAATGCCGGCAATTAACACATAAGAAGTCACAAATAATAATATGGCGCCTTTTACTGCTGACGGCATGATAACGAATATGGCACTTACTTTAGGAAAAAACCCAAACAATACATATAACAACCCTGCTGACATAGCAATATAACGACTAGTAGCATGGGTTGCGATTGATAAACCAACGTTACTTGATGAAGTTGCTGTGGGGATCCCACCGATACTACTTGCAATTAAACTACTAATGCCATTAGTGAAAATACCTTTGCGAATTTTTTTTATATCTGCTCTTACCCAATCTAAATCATTTATTTTCTGGCAAGCTGTTAAATTACCAACAGCTTTTAAACTCGATGATAGTGCAGCTATCGAGAATGGCAGAGTCAAATCCCATTGAAACTTTAAATGCTTCAATGCTGAAAAATTAGGGACATGAAATACACTAACAGAATGAAGATAAGCAAAACTTTGCGCATTAAAATCACTACCCACAAACCAAGCGATGATGGTGCCTATTATCGTGCCTATCAATAAAGCGTATAACGATAATTTTTTACCGCCCCATATGGTTAACCCTACCATAATTACCAATGCTGATATTGAAATTATCCAATTCGTTGGATAAGTTTGCACATTAGTCGTAGGATTTACCCCAAAAGCTTGATGTATCCCAGGAATAATTAATGCTATTCCTATCATGAAGATCACTACTCCAGTGACTTCAAACGGAAATAAGTACCTAATTTTTGGCAACACTGCTGCAAATAGTACCTGAAATACCCCAACCACAAAATTCATCCCATATACTAAAGGCAAACCCCCAGCTTTTGCCGCGAGCATGGACGCAGGATAAATAGATGGTTCTAATAATAACGGACATAAATAGCCTGAACCAATAAAACGAGATTTTATACCCATTAATACGGTACCAATACCGACAGCTAAAATGGTTGCTTGGATTAAGCTTAACGCTTGTGCATTGGTGCCAATAATAGCAGCAATAAAAATCGTTGGGATCACTAAAGGGCTAGACATAGCAACAGTATGCTGTAGGCCCAAAAATAACAAATTCCAAAAGGGGACTTTCGAGTCAACTCCATAAACGATATGACTTGGCTGAGTTGCCATGGTAAATCCTTGTAACCATCGTTAAATTAGTATTTACTGAGAATATCGTTAAATCTTTAACTTAGCAACTGGATATAGTTTTGAATAAAAGTGTACCTACTACTAAAAAAGTGATCGTGGCATTAATATTTGCCAACATTTTGGAATGGTATGGATTTACTATTTTTGTGGAATTTTCTATTTTACATTTCTATCTATTCTTTCCCAAAAAAGATGCTACCGGCGCTGGTATTGCTCATGGTATTTTATTTGCAGCCGCATTTATTCTGCGGCCAGTTGGTGGCTTAATTTATGCACATTATGGCGATAAATATGGGCGCCTATCAACGTTAACCGCTGCAATTATTTTTATGCTTATTCCAACCTTTTTAATTGGCCTAATACCTCCAGTTGCCTTAGTAGGTTTACTAGCACCCACTATCATTATAATTTTCCGATTATTACAAGGATTATCTGCTGGCGGTGAATTCCCCGGTTCATTTACTTACGCCGTTGAGTATGCCAATGATGAAAACCGCGGTTTCGTAAGCAGTATGGTATTTTCTGGTGCGATGATAGGAACGTTAATAGCACTATTCACTTCAACTGTCACTAATTACTTGCTCGCTATCACCCAAATTCAATGGTTGTGGCGAATACCTTTTTTATTGAGTTTGCCTTTTGCAGCACTAGGCATTTATTACTTACGAAATTTAGCTGAGAGTCAATTATTTTTAAAACTTAAGCTTGCTGAAAATACTTCGCATGCACCGCTAGCTGAAGTATTAAGAGATTATTATCAACAAATTATCAATGCGATATTGATCGCGGCAATTTTTGCTATCGTCATTTATCAATTATTTATCATGATGCCATCATATAACACTGTTATGTTCAGCATGCCTAATGCACAAGCAGCGACATTAGCTCATTTAAGCTTAACTACTTTAATTATATTTATTCCGATCATGGGATTCATATCAGATAAAATTGGCAGAAAGCCGGTGATGATTTGCGGCATGCTGGGATTATTAGTCGATGCTTATCCGTTATATTTATTGTTTTCTTACAACCATTATGCATTAACATTTTTAACTCAAATACTCTTAGGAATATTAACTGCTTGTGTTGTGGGGCCGTTACCAGCATTACTTGCGGAAATGTTTCCAACTCGGATTCGATATACTGCCGTATCGCTTGCGTATAATATCTCTTCGGTGATCTTTGGCAGCTTAGCACCGTTTGCAGTTATATATATGGTTCATTTAACGAAAAATGATAAATCTCCTAGTTTAATCGTTATCATTATTGCTTTACTCAGTTTATTGAGTCTGCTTAGCATTAAAGAAACTTATCGACGAAAACTCACCCCTGAGTCAATAACTATAGAACAATAACCCTAAAAAAAAGGGTGCTAGTAGCACCCTTTTAAATAGTTAGCATTCACTTAAATCCAATTAAAACCTATGGTTGGTGAATTTAAGTAAACTGATCCTTGTAATAATTTAGGACTTGGATAGTATGCAAAGATTAATGATCCACCTTTAATTGTGTCAATCACACCTTTCGAATATTTATTATTTAAGCCGAAACACCCAAGTGAGTGGCCGACGCGGTGAAGTTTGGCGACAACTTGTGGATTAACATGCTTAGAACCATGCACAATCACATGACGTTCGGCAGCATGATCATTAAGCCCTTTATCTAAACCATAAATATGTAAGGAATAGCCAGCAATACCAACATAAGGTTTCCCAGTACGGTATAAACCAAGACTAGATTTATTACTATTTACGACATTAGAAAAACGAGTTGCATAACGCGCGCCACTATTTTTACCTTGTGATACTAATCCTTGGAAAACAACTTCTTTAGTTTTCATATTGATAACACAAAAGCGTTTTTGATCAGAAGGCTTAGTGAAATCAACAACCGTCAAATAATCCTTTTGTACCAAACCTTTTGCCTGCGCTGTTTCATACGCTTTAAGTGCATGCTGGATGGCTGGTGCTGATACTTGTTGATGACATTGCTTGGCAAGATATGCAGCCTGATCGGCATTTTCGGCGAACACATTCTTAACAAATAGTGCTAATGTAGCAACAAACAATACAGGTAAAACGCGTTTAATAAAACAAGATATATAACGTGATTTCAAAGCTTCCTCCTTAGGGGTATTTAATTACTTTGAAATTCCCATGATACATGGTCAAGCTTAAGACAATCTTAAAAAATGAACACTTTTGTTACAGAATGTAACAACCTATAGTTGAGTGGAGCGTACGAACGTGGTTTTATGGCATTTCGGACACGGTGGGATGGTAGAAATCTTATTAAAATCAATAACTTCGCCACAGCAGATGCATTCTAGCTTGCCCAGCGCCGTGATTTCACCAGCATGATACTCTAATTCAGGAGGCAGCCCTTGCTGCAGCCTGAGCCAGGCTAGCTCGGTTTTATCAGCCACTGACAAAAACCCCCGCATTAGCTGCTCTTCAGCGACTTCCCAATCAAATTCAGCCCAATCCTTAATTGCCACCCCCGCGCGTTTAAGCACTTTTCCGGCTGAGAGAAAGTCTTTTTCCAAAGAATGGCCAATAATATCAGCCTCTTTGTGGGTAAGCTCGCTGACTTTGGTTGAGGTTTCTTTCGCTTCAGTTATCGATTTTTGCAATTTCGGCCAGGTAATTTGCTCAAAATCCTTAAGCGCATGATTGACCCGCGCCAGCATATCTTTATAGGCAGCTTCTAAACGTTGATCTTCAGGCTTTTTCGACATTGTCTCAGTTCTCTTGTTCACTATCTTATTTAATTTTGGCTGATTTTTCATGCCCTGCAACAATTAGATAACCCACTGAATAATGGTGAGAAATACAGTACCCTGTGATCACCAGCGGAGCGAAACAATGACGAGGCATACTCGATTCTAGCCTTTGCTGCAAATCTGGGGTATCCTACGCACTTTGGTTAAATCTATAAGTAAAAGATGACCCAAACTATGGAACCGCAATATAACCCTCAAGTCATTGAGCCTGAGATCCAACAACGTTGGGAAGAACAGCAAACGTTCAAAGTCAAAGAAGATTTTAGTAAAGAAAAGTTTTACTGCTTGTCTATGTTTCCTTATCCAAGCGGTCGTTTGCATATGGGGCATGTGCGCAATTACACCATTGGCGATGTTATCAGTCGTTATCAACGTATGTTAGGCAAAAATGTTTTACAACCTATTGGCTGGGATGCATTTGGCTTGCCTGCCGAAAATGCTGCGGTTGAAAACAATATTGCACCAGCAACGTGGACTTATGCCAATATTGATCATATGCGCGCGCAATTTAAACGCTTAGGGTTCGCCTATGATTGGTCGCGTGAATTTGCTACGTGCAAACCTGACTATTATCGTTGGGAACAATGGTTATTCATTAAGTTATATCAAAAAGGTTTAGTTTACCGTAAGAATGCCATCGTTAATTGGGACCCTGTCGATCAAACGGTACTCGCTAATGAACAAGTTGTGAATGGTCGTGGTTGGCGTTCTGGTGCGTTGATCGAACGTCGTGAAATTCCACAATGGTTTATTAAAATTACTGCATATGCAGATGAACTGCTTGACGGACTTGATAAATTAGAACATTGGCCCGAACAAGTGCGCACGATGCAACGCAATTGGATCGGTCGTTCTGAAGGTTTAGAAATTCATTTTGATGTTGTTAATGACGATACTCCTATTGAAATATTTACGACACGCCCTGATACATTAATGGGTTCAACGTATTTATGCATAGCCCCACAACATCCATTAGCACAACGTGCGGCACAAGCTTCTCCTGACATTCAACAATTTATTACGGCTTGCCAACACGTGCAAACTGCTGAAGCTGCGTTAGCCACACTAGAAAAACAAGGTATTTATAGTGGCTTTGAGGCAATTCATCCATTGAGTGGAGAAAAGCTTCCAATATGGATTGCCAATTTTGTCTTGATGGAATATGGCACCGGCGCAGTGATGGCTGTACCAGCCCATGATCAACGTGATTATGAATTCGCACAAGCTTATCAGTTACCCATCAAACAAGTGATCACACCGACGGGTAATGCGGCATGTGATCTTGCGCATGCTGCATTTACTGAGCAAGGCATATTACAAAACTCTGGCGACTTTGACGGCATGGATTTTGCCACTGCCTTTGACGCAGTTGAAACTGCCTTACAACGTTTAGGTAAAGGCAAACGACAAACACATTATCGATTGCGTGATTGGGGTGTTTCAAGACAACGTTATTGGGGCGCGCCTATTCCTATTATTTATTGCGATGCTTGTGGCACCGTACCTGTGCCTGAAGATGCTCTACCCATAGTATTGCCTGAAGATGTTAGTTTCGAAGGCAAAGGTTCGCCTTTGCGTAACATCACTGAATTTTATCATACGCAATGCCCGCAATGCGGTAAAGACGCACATCGCGAAACCGATACGTTTGACACCTTTGTCGAATCTTCTTGGTATTACGCTCGTTTTGCCTGCAAAAACCTTGATAAAGCGATGCTCGATGATCGTGTTAAGTATTGGACGCCTGTCGATCAATATGTCGGTGGCATTGAACATGCAGTGATGCATTTATTATACGCTCGACTTTTTCATAGGCTTATGCGTGATGAAGGTTTATTAAATAGTGATGAACCATTTAGTCGCTTACTCACTCAAGGCATGGTGTTACGTGACGGCGCGAAAATGTCAAAATCAAAAGGCAACACCGTTGATCCTGATGCTTTGATTGCAAAATTTGGGGTTGATACCGTGCGCCTATTTGCTATATTTGCCGCGCCGCCTGATCAATCACTAGAATGGTCTGATAGTGGGGTTGAAGGTTGTTACCGTTTTCTCAAACGTGTTTGGGCGTTTGCTTACGATCACCATGATGAATTAAAAAACTTTAGTGCTGACGTGCGTCATAATAGCAATCCAAGTATTGATTGGAATGACGTACCACGATCGCTTACTAGCATTCGCCGCGAAATGAATGAATTACTCAAACAAGCACGCTATGATTATCAGCGCCAACAATTTAATACCGTGGTTTCCGGCTGCATGAAATTGCTTAATCTATTATATAAGCTCATTGAAATTAATGAACCTGGCTATGAGCCTGCTCATCAATTAATTATGCATAAATGTTTTAGTATTATCTTACGTTTATTATCGCCAATTGCGCCATTTATGACGCAATATTTATGGCAAGAACTTGGGTTTGGTGAATTGATTGTCGACGCACACTGGCCGAAAGTAGCAACCGATGCTTTACGCACCGATCAAATTGAATTAGTCGTGCAAATTAATGGTAAATTACGCAGCCGGATCACTGTGCCTGCTAATGCTGATCAAACCAGTATCGAAACAGCAGCGTTAACGGATAAAAAAATTCAACAACACCTACAACATAAAGAATGCCATAAAATTATCGTAGTGCCTAACAAATTGGTTAATTTGGTAGTTCAATAATGCGTAAATTATGCCAAGCTTTGTTGTTATGTTGGCTTGTAAGCATCAGCTTAACGAGTTGTGGTTTTCATTTAGCTGGCAGCACTCCCCTGCTACCACAGTTACACGTCTTATATATTAAAGCACGATCCCCTTATGATCGATTTAATCAAATTTTACGTCGCACACTAAAGGCAAAAGGTGCAATTATTGTTGAGCATCCAGATGAAGCGCCGATCACCTTAGCTATTTTGACGAAAACCTTACAAGTACGTAACATGGGGGTACAATCTAATAATTTTTACGCTAATCAAATTTTCACTTTGACTGTCGTGTATCAATTACAAGATCCTAGCGGTTATCCAATCACTCAACCACATACTGTTATTAGTGAGAGCACGCCACAAATTCATAAAACCCAAATTCAAGGTGTCGAAACTGACGAAGTGCTGAAAAACTCTTTGCGTCATGATGTGGTACAACGCATGTTAGATCAACTAGATTCACCTTTAACATTAAATTTAATTAACAAATTTCAACACGCTTCTAAGAAAATCGCACATTCAAAAACTAAAAAAATAACAAAGACAAGAAAAAAAGCCCGAACAAGAACAAAAACTACAACCTCAAAAACGAGTGTTAAGCCATGAAATTACGTGCAGATGCACTAATGCGGCACTTACAACAATCACTCGCCCCGATTTATTTAATTTCCGGCAATGAATTACTATTAGTTCAAGAAGCTTGCGATCAAATTCGTGCTTGTGCTAAACAACAAGGCTATGAATCGCAGCAACGTATGCATGTAACGAGTAATTTTGCCTGGTCAGAATTATTAGAAACTGCCAGCACGTTATCATTATTTAGTGAAAAACGTCTGCTTGAATTGCATATGCCTGATAGCAAGTTTGGTACTCAAGGCAGTAAAATATTAACGCAATATTGCCAGCAATTACCGCAAGAAACTATCTTGATCATTACTTGTAAAAAATTAGATAAAGCGCAACAACGCGCACGTTGGTTTACCGCGCTCGATAAAGTTGGCGTGATCATGCAAGTATGGCCACTTGTTGGCAATCAGTTTATACAATGGATCAAACAACGTTTGCAAACCTTAGGCTTGCAAACCGATCATGCTGGTTTACAACTTATTGCTGATGCTACCGAAGGTAATTTGTTAGCGGCGCATCAAGAAATCATTAAATTACAATTGTTGCATGGTCAAGGAAAATTGAGTTGTGATGAGATTGCCACTGCCATTGCTGATAATGCGCGCTTTGAAGTATTCCAATTTGTCGATTGTGTACTAGCAGGTGATCAAACTAAAATACTGCGTATGCTTGATCGTATTGAAAGCGAAGGACTCGAACCAACATTGATCCTTTGGGCATTGACAAGAGAATTACGCAGTTTACACACCATCAAGCAAGCCCAAGTTGATGGTCAACCGCTTGCTCAAATATTTCAACAACATCGCGTTTGGCCACAACGCCAAGCGTGCGTACAAAGCGCTCTGCAACGCTTGTCGCTAACAATGATTTATCATCTAATACAAACTGCCGCACGCTTAGATCGCATTATTAAAGGATTAGAACTTGGCAATATCTGGGATGAAATGAGTATGTTTTGCTTAAGACTGGGAGATTGATTAGAATCAGGAGTTCTGTCATTGCGAGCGTAGCGAAGCAATCCAGAAAATCTCTAAATTGGAATTTCTGGATTGCTTCGTCGTTGCACTCCTCGCAACGACGGATCTGACAAGTTCGCATCTTAAATAGCGAGTAGTATATTTCTTCTTTGGGAGAGAACTATGAAACAACAAACAGGTATAGGTATTTTTGGTGGCACGTTTGATCCAGTACATTTTGGTCATTTGCGCACGGCATTTGAGTTGTATCACACCTTACCTGTTAAAGAAATTCGTTTTATTCCATGTCAACAACCCGTGTTAAAAACCGCAGCGTATGCTAGCCCGGCACAACGCTTAGCAATGTTACAGCTAGCTATTGCAGATCGTCGTGAATTTACTTTCGATGATCGTGAAATTAAACGTGACACCCCTTCATTTATGGTTGATACACTCGCTTCACTTAAACAAGACTATCCTGATAACACGCTGTATTTAATTATTGGTATGGATGCGTTTAATGAATTCGAACAATGGCATCGCTGGCAAGAGATATTGACACTCGCACATTTAGTTGTAGTTAACCGGCCCGGCAATGATCCTAATTTACATGCCGATGTTATGACATTATTAACTCAGCGAAGTTGTCATGATCTAACCAAACTTATGCAACAAACGTCGGGATTAATCTACCAACAACGAGTAACGCCATTAATGATTTCAGCTACTGCGATCCGTGAATTGATCAAGCTGCAACAAATACCACGCTATTTGTTACCTGAAAACGTTTGGGAATATATCCAGCGTGAGAAACTATATATCCGATAGCTTAATAATTTGGAAGTGTAGCTACCAAATTACTAGATTTGATGCATAAATTTGAAGTTGATGAACAAATCCGTCATCCCGCGGCTTGACCGCGGGATCCAGACGTTACTTCAACGATTACTTACCGACTGCAGGGCGATTTAATAAACCGTAAACAACCCCTAGCACGAAGCCAAATACTAAATGGCCAATTAATGCAGGAATTGACGCCGACACAGCAGCAGCGTTCCAATTAGCAAACAATGGTGTGCCGGATACAAAATAAGGCAACGCTGTTAGCGGGCCAATCACCCACAGTATAGCGCCATACACTAAGCCCACAAACATTCCGCTCCAAACACCACGCACGACCTTAAAAAATATGATCGCAAAAACCAGACCGTCAAAGATGCTAACAATCGCATGTGTGAGCATACCGCCCCAAAAAGTAGGTATACCGATCAGATGGCCTAGCATCGGCAACATCCCAGTGACGATTAGCATGATCCCAAATACGATCCCCCCGCAGATCCCTGCAAGAATACCGTACCACCAATTCCGAACGCTCATAGTCCCTCTCCTTTGATAATTCATAAGTAAATAATTACTATTCGCTAATTAGATTAGCAGATGTCGGTTATGAGAACCAGAAAATCTTTTAAAAATTATAGAGATAGTCTATACTCTGCAGGTTAAAATTTTTACTGATGGTTTATTTAGGAAACAACTTGCATGCAATCCGAACAAATCAAAACATTAGCGATAAATACTCTTGATGATCTTAAAGCTATTGATGTGGTAGTCCTCGATGTACAACAATTAACATCGATCACCGATACAATGATAATTTGCAGTGGTCGCTCGAATCGACACGTTAAAGCTATCGCTGATAACTTGGTGGAAATTGCTAAAAAGCAAGGTGTGCGCCCCTTGGGCATTGAAGGCGAGCAACAAGCTGAGTGGGTTTTAGTTGATCTTAATGATGTTATCGTCCATATCATGATCCCAGAAACCCGTACATATTATCAACTCGAAAAACTTTGGGGTTATCAGCAACCCGAAGATGAAGTAAAAGCTGAAAAGAAAAAATAATAGAAATTTCTCACAAAATGTCTTATTGCTATCCAATTAGTTCTTCCTGATAATATAAAAAAGTTGACGAAAGTAATCCAATGGATTATAATTAATTTAGCCTAAAGGCATATTATGTTGATGGTAACAATTGCCGAGACACAAAATGAGTAATGCATTTGAAAGTATAAAAACTGGCATGAAACAAGCAATTAAACATGCTGCTGGAAAAGGCAAAATTGCACGAATGCATCGCCCAAATCCTATCAATGTTAAGCATGTTCGCAAAACAACAGGCATGACGCAACCAGAGTTCGCAGCAACCTTTGGGATCAGTTTAGGAACACTTCGACACTGGGAACGTGGCGATAGAAATCCTCATGGACCTGCCTTGGTATTATTGCACGTAATTAAGCACAATCCTAATGTAGTACTGCAGGCATTACATAAACAATCAAAGAATATCTAACAATAAATTCAAGCATAATACTGCGCCAACAATTCTCGGGTAAACATTGTGCGTAGATAAAAACCGCGTGGTAACGTTAAAATCTTTTCGCCAGTTTGACCAATCCCCCAACACAGTGATTTAGCATTCGCAGCTTTCGGACGCACATGTAAATAGGTGCCTAAACGTGCCGTGATTTTTTCAAGTTGTCCTAAACATATCATTTCAGTTAATTCTTCCCAATCGCGTTGCAATACCGTTTCAAACGCTGCATCCATTTCCCATAATAACGGCATGCCAATCTTCCGCTGAGCTAAAGGAATCGCACGATCACCTTCAATAGGAACCCATAATACGCGTGCTAATTTTTTGCGAACTAACGATGTTTGCCAGGTTTCTTGATTGATCGTCAATAATGGAATACTAGCAACAAAAGTAGTTTCACAAGGTTTATGTTGCTGATTGATTGGAATCGTTTTAAGCTCAATCCCAAGCTTAGGAAAATCTGGCAGCGGTTTTGAACCTGCTGATGCCCCTAAACTCATTTCAATGAGTTGCCCTTGCCAGCCCTTGTGCTGACGTAAGTCTGTTGGCACAGTGATATTTTGCCGCTGGGCTAACGTTGCGATTGATTGGCCTGCCAATGCTCGAGCGCGTTGGCATAGATCATCAATGGATGCAGGCGGTGAGTTTGAGTTCACTATTTATTCCATTACAATAGACTGATATTGCACCGTCATTGCGAGGACCTGAAAGGGACGAAGCAATGACAATACAGTAGATACTGCGACTTTAAGTAAAAGGTTATTAAAATGCAAATTAATCTGATCAGCATTGGCACGCGCATGCCTGCCTGGGTAAACACCGCTTTCAACGATTATGCTAAACGTTTGCCACGAGAATTCAGCTTACAATTAGTTGAAATTGCCGCGATAAAACGCAGTAAAAATTGTAATATAGCAAAGATTATTACGAAAGAAAGTGACGCTTTGCTTAGTGCCGTCCCTAAAGGCAATCAAATCATTGCACTCGATGTGCAAGGCAAACAATTTAGTAGCGAACAATTTGCCAAACAATTACAAGAACAACAAAATAATGGTATGGATCTTAGCTTGTTAGTTGGCGGCCCTGATGGTTTGAGTGATGCTTGCCTGCAATGTTGCCGACAACGTTGGTCATTATCATTAATGACTCTGCCACATCCTTTAGTGCGAGTTATGTTAGCTGAACAAATCTATCGTGCTTGGAGTATGCTGACTAAACATCCTTATCATCGGGGCTAGGTAGTGATTTTATGTTGCTGACACTGCTAATTTTATACCGCCATTTGACTCTGTTATCTCATCTGTAAGCTCTATTTCACCAGAAGCTTCTAGGTTATCTTGGTTAGTACTTCTATTGCCCACCAATTGTTGATAAGCTTCTTTTTTCGTATCGAAGAAACTCATAACATTTGTTCCAATACGATTTCTGCTTGTTACTTTAGCTGGCAATGCTGTTTCTGCCGCAACTTCACGCCCATTCATTACACTTGAGTTAGCTCCAGCAGATACCGAAGGTATATCCGTAGTTACGATTGTTGGTTTTGCTCCACCACAAAGTACTTTGCTAACATATGATTGTGCAGTTGGATTTTGACCAACGTCACTCCATGCATAACCATTAGGCACAGTTGCACCAAGTAATATATATTTTAAGATGCTTTTACCAACAGCAAATATAGTACGTACTGGATTTGCTTTCGCAGCATCTTTTGCTTCACGAAAAGTTTGTTGTGGATGCGCGATAAAACGACCAAGGTTATTGCTCATTCTTTCAATAACACCTGCTACATCCCTAAAACCGGTAGACATATTTTTGACATTAAACAAGCCCTGAGCTACATAAGCTATATAAGCAATAACTTTGGCAGCAGCCGGAGCTACTTTAGGACTTAGGTGCACAGTAGCTTTTAAGAATTTTAATGATTCGCTATAACTAAACCCAAACCCAGCGACAGTGATAAAAATACCACCCGTAATTCCAGCACCTATGAAAAGTAACTCTAATGCACAACCTAAAACATGTTTTACAATGCCTGATGCACTTTTGTTAGGCAAAGTAAAAAACCTATCTTTAAAATATTTTATCAATTGCGGTATACGATCATTTTTAATCAAATCTACCAGTGATACATAAGTTAATGCCGTTAATGCAAGCCCTGTCATGATTGCCACGTATCCTGCTAAAAGTGCAACTCCAGCCGGTGGAAAAGCAGCAGTCACGCCTACAAAAGCCAGAAAACCTAGAATAGTAGTATGTGTTGAAGTGAATGAGAGGATCCCGAAAAAAGCTCCAGTAAATGCAGTTAAAGTGACTGTAGGCGTTAAAACTATTCGCTTCCACTTTGGTATTAGCTCACCCTTTTCATCTCTGAACAATCCTGTGATGAAAAACTGAAAAAATGTCTTGCGAGTGCTACCTTTAAAAAGAAAGGCATTAACAGCAAAAGCAGGTATACCAAGTAATAAAACTGCAAGTGCGATATGCGGCAAAGTAATTAAAGTTCCTGCAAAAACAATGACTGCTAATGATTGTCCAAGGTATGAAGCCACCATACCTTCGCCTATAGCAACAGATATCGTAGTTAACCAAGAAAGAAAATTTAATCCCTTTTTAATTCGACGGCGACGTTTTTTTCGCGCTGTGAATTTATTTTCTTGATTAGGAATATGCGCATATTTTCTAACATATTCATTCTTATCATCATGATCCAGATCGATATAATCTTTTGTTTTTCTATACGTGATCCTTGCATCTATACCACATGATTTGGCGATTCTTCGCAGCTCTGCAATATCTGCAACAGTTCTTCCTATTTCTTGCGCAACATAACAAGCCAAATAACTACAATCTTGTGTATTTACAATTTTCTTTTTTTGATATTCATTTTCTTCATCGATATAATGACAGAACCATTCAGGATCTTTCTTACTAAAAATAATACCGCCTGTTTCTTGTAGTTTCTTCTTAATAAATTCATCATCTGATGCACCTGTCTCAAAACGATAACAGTTCGCTATTGATTTTTGCTGCTCTACCGATGATTCTTTGATTAAATTAAATAATCTTCTTTGTAATCTATGTTGCTCTGCATAATCATGAATTCGTTTTTTAAGTTTTTTAAATGCAGCTTCATCAACAAATCCGCGCACCATGGCTTCATATTCAGCTTTTTTTGTAGATTTAAATTGTTCGAAAGTGCTGCTACGAATTTTTCCTTCAAAAGCAGCTTTTGCTGCTGCTTTTGCCTGGACTAATGCATCGCTGTAGAGTGCATTAAACAATTCACACAGATTTTTATTTAACGCTTCAAGACGTTCTTGATTATTTTTACCCTCTACCTTAGCCAAATTAAGAAGGGTATCATTAATATCCTTGACGACGTCAAATTTAGGACTCATTAAAGAAATTTGAATGAGAATACGGGCGAGATATTTATCACGCTTAAGCTTCGTAGATTCATCGCGACCATAATATCCGCCAACGATTGTTCTTGGGATCAATGCCCATAATGATGTTCTGATAGGATTTTCGGCGACGTACTTTATAGTAGCTTGCGCGCTGTAGAACGCCATATTGTCAAGAATAGCGGGTTCACGCGCTTGTGATTGCTGCGCTTGCTCTGCTTGTGCTAGCTCTGCTGTTTGTGACGATTCCGTCGTCGATGTTGTTGCTGTACCTCCTGTAGCTGTTGTTGTAGCTGGACCTGTTTCTGGCATGATCACCTCACCTAGCTAAATGGTGAGCATTCCTTCGCGTTTAATATTAAGACAGGTTAAAATAATTTGATTAGCCAATTAGTTGATTTTTAACCTTTTTATCCTTCTATATCAGTTATACCGGACAAAACTTAAGCTTTCCTTAAGAGATTAATTTTTTTACAATTTTATTTTGCTTGTAATTGAGGATAGTTAAATGATTGTTTTGTATAATTTTTTTGTGATTTTCTATGGCCCTATAATATTTTTTATTGATTCTTTAAGTTGATGAATGATTGGTTTTAGATGGAGATTGTTGATTTTTAGAGATTTAATAACGAGATCCTCGTCATTGCGAGCGGAGCGAAGCAATCCAGAAAACCTCTAAATATAAGATCTCCAGAATTGCTTCTTAACCTACTACTCTGCTCAGCTTGCTGCTGATTTAGGGGTAGGAATAGGTGATGTACTGCTGCTGGGACTAGTAGTAGCAGTGGTGGTAGTAATAGTAGTCATTGTTGGACTGCTGTGAGCAGTTAACGCCTTTATCTTTTCACGCAATATCGCTTTTGCTCTTACTGGCCTAGAAGTGTCGTTAATAGGTGGCGGCAGCGTTTCTGTTGCTTTTACTAATAATGATTTGGACTTCAATACTAGTTCAGTCAAATATTTTTTAACTTCTGGACTCGTCTGGTTTTGTGCATTGTTTGAGAACATAGAAAACGTATTTGTAGTCTTGTGCAGCAGGCCAGAAGCCTTCACTGTTGTTCCCGCTGTCCAACTAGTTAATCGTTCCCTAACTGATTGTCTTTGCCCATTAACTGGTAAGTCAGTTCTTATAAGTGACTGTGGATCTTGTGTAGGTGTATCTGATTTTTGTTGTTTATTGGATTTATCTTCTAGTATAGATAAAAACTCACTACAAACCTTTTCCTGATACTCTTTAGTTCCAAATGTAGTTAGCAATGTCAAACAGTTTTCGATTAAAACTTTATTTAAAGGCGCGCCCTTGTTGTGAGATGCCTGTTCTAACTCATGCTTTATTTTGTTATAAGCCGTTTCAGATATTAGCTCTGCTACATTTGTTACATCTGTCACATTATCTGTTGACTGTAAGCTCTTTTGTAATATTGGCAATTGCTTTTGCAAAGTTATTGTTAACTGTGTAAACGCCAGTAAAATTTCCTTGCCATCATTGTTTGTAACTGATTGTTCAATCAATCTATTTATATTTTTATTAAAATAATTTATAAGTTTATTAAAATTAGATAATGTTGTTCCAACTTTTCTTTCTTTATCACTGCTATATTCGGCAATTTGAGTTATTAATTCAGGGAATTTGTTGAATAATGCATTTAAATTCTTAACTTTTTCTAGCAAGTTTAAATTTCTATCTGAGAATGAAGCTAACACAACGTTAAGTGCTTTATACAGCCCATCAGCAGCTTTGAATTTTCGCTGATAATCAACATATAACCCTTCAAATTTTTGCAGCAACCCATTTTTCTCGGTATTAAATCCTTCAGCTAGTGCTCTTATAACATCGTGATTATTGTCAAAAAATTCTCTTTTGTCGCTGAACGATTCTGCCGCTGCAACTTTGTCAAGAATTTTATGTATTAGCGTTGGTATGACACCTTGAAGTTCTTTGCTTGATGATTGTTGCTTTAATTTAAGTAGCATAGGCTCAAGATAAGCCACGTTAGAGCTAAGCGAAGAAGCAGTCGTCTTGTGTTTTCGATGTTTTGGGCTTTGCGGTTTTTTAGATTTAGCTTCAGCTGCTTGCTTAAGAAAACTCAAAAACGCATTATGAAGTTTCAATCGCTGATTAAATGCGACAACAGCTTTATGCAGTTGTGCAACAGATTGTTGTTGTGAATCAGCCAAGGCCACGTTTATAACACGATCTAATGCAGGTGTCAGTATGTTAATAGCTTGCTTAGTTAAATTATTTTTGTCAGCAGCCAACTGTTTCATTCTTCCAATGGCCGTTGCTAATTTGAGAATTCCAGGCGTGTTACTGAGAATTTCTGTCATTTCAGCCAAATCATTACCGCCTAATTCTGTGTTAACTTGAACACCTACATTTTGTTTTAGTGCTTCAACAACTTTTAAACATCTGCTCACAAAGTTTCTGTTTTTATTTAGATTGTTAACAAAAGTTTGCACTTCTGTATTTGCAGCATTCAACAATTTTGACTTAGCAAATTGCTCAAAAAACTCATCAAGGTTTTTAACTTCTGCTAGGTCCAAATCAGGATTTTTAAATTGTCTGATTTTATTTTCTAAAATTTTATTCAATTCACATTTGAATTGTTCTGAAAATTGGATATCAGTTGCTGACTGCTTGATTTGTGTTAAAGCCTCTGTGATTTTACCTACTTTCAAATAATTTAAAATCACACGTTCTTTTCCATCTTCAACACCGGTAGCTGCTGAAAGAAAAGTTGCTTGCTCGAGAGCTTTTGCACCTAAAGTTTTTAATTGCTTAAAATGGTCTTCTTCTGCAGAGTCAGCAGTATCTTGATTACCAGTAATCGGTGTTGTGGATTTATATACGCTAATCGATTTGTTAAGCTCACTAATATGGTATTCCATTGTAGAAAAGCTCGGATTTCCTATTGAGATCATTCCCATAATATTCTTGACTGAGATAACAAAATCTTCAAGAAATTTAAGATTAGCTTGCTCAGAATATTGCACACCAATATCGTCAATTTTTCCATCAAGCAATTTTTCAAAAGGAGTCTGTAAAGTTTCTAGTTCTTCTTTAGATATTTGTTTGCTCTTACTCTTAATGTGACGATTTAATTCTTTACTGATCACATTATCTGCGAATAATAAGAATTCATACACTAACGTTTCAGATGATTTTTTGTCAGCTAGTAATGACTCACATCTACCTACATGATCGCTATTGCTACCTGCTTTTTCTTTACTTGCTGACGATTTCATATCTCTTAGCATTTCTAAGTAAGGTAGAACTGTTTGCGCGATAACCGTCTTGGTGGTTTTTGGCAATGATTCACTATTTTTTGAATAATGATACACAAGCATCTCTAAACGTGCTTTCAAGCACTGTTTACTCTTCTCATCACCAAATACCTGTATTAAATAAAATTGAGGTTTTATTTTGGCTGAGAATATTGGTATCGTCTTTTCGTTGAGTCCGCTCGATTCCGATCCAAGTGTATCTAATCTTAACCAATGGCTTGATTTTGTTTCTGAATAATCGAGTTGGTTGGCAAAATTCTCAGGCACTGGATAACGAGCCTGTCCTGATATTGCACGATATAATTCGACAACATTTATAAGCCAATTTAAACTCTCTGGATTACTAATTGATTCACTCTGTTCTTTCTCTGAAGCTGGGCTAGCTTCTTGAATAAACACATTAACTAATTGGCTTATGTCTGATAGTATTTGTTGAACATCATGATTAAGATAATTATTGAATACACATCGCACAACATGATTATTTTTTCTCTTAGCATGAGCTTGTTTAAATTTTTCAAGCAATTGTTTTTGATCACTACCTAATTTCGGTTCCCTTATAATTTGTTTAACTTTTAAGATAAGCTCATTAGCTTTTTTTATTTCATCAATAAGATCTGTGTACTCAAAATTAATTGTTCTAGTAGTAACATTTTTAGCAACTTCTTTATTACTACTATGACTTCCTCTTCTTCTTCTCATTTTAGGACTGCCAGCTTTTGTTGTATTAGTTGGGCGACGACTTTTACGTCCTTTTCTTTTCCTTCTTCGAGTAGTAGAAACAAGAACAGGGGCAGGGGCAGGGGCAGAAGCAGCTGCTGACTCTTTAAGTTTGGCAGTAGTTGCAGATGTTTCTTCTGATTCTGCTGGTTTTTGACTTTTAGTAGTAGTCACAGCGGAAAAGGCTGTTGATGCTGCACTAGCTACTGCAGTTGTTGCACCAACTTTCATTTGAGTCACTATTGTTGCAAAACTACCTTTTGGTTGTGTCGAATCAGTCGAGTTATCTTGCTCACTAACAACAGAAGCAGTTTTATGAACATACTCTTCGTTTATATCCACTACTCTTTTTGGCTTTCTGCGTCTTTTTTTCACTGAACCTGCTCGTTGTCTTCTGTGCGTTGTTACTTGTTCTGTTCCTTTAAGATCCAAGTTTTCAGCAAGATTACGTGCTTCATCATATCTCTTGGCGTTGATTAAACCTTCAACTAATGATGTCGATGATTCAGCTGATAACAATTTATGTTCATTATACACTTCCTTATTAACAATGTTGTATGCCTTAACAAATTCATTATCCGTAATTAACTTTTCAACTAATAATTTCAAAGAATCAGTTGATTGTTCGAATTCTGAGAATATTTTTTCTGCAACTTCCTGTGCTTTATCATATAATTTATTGTCAATTAATTTTTGAACCAGTAATTTTAAAGGTTCAATTAAGTTGTGTTTTAAAGCTGCGTTCACTGTTCGTTGATATTTAGAACCTTCACTGGAATCTTTGAGATCATTAAGCGTCAAATTTCCAACCAGCAACTTCATGACCTTAGGCAAGCTATGTTGTTCAGCTTTCCTATATACTAAAAGTATATCTTCCTCATTGATTTGTGAAGTTTCTGCTGTAGTAATTGTCGCATTTGCCAACCATTCTAAAGATTCAGGTGAGCTAAAATCTTTAGCAAGTTTCTCAGCAATTCGCCATGCTTGTTGTTTATGTTCACTACTTTTTTGCAGACCCAAATGTTTGCATAATACTTCCAATGAAGTCGTTGGTTCAAAATCGCTTGGTGGAGTGAAGTTTTCTGTTTGTTTAAAGTCTTGTGAAGCAAGCTTGTCGGCAACTTTCTCTGCCTCACTATAGTTTTCATTACCTATATAAACTGTAAATAACCGTTGCAAAGGTTCGATTAATTTGTGTTTTAAAGCAATCTGATATGCACCACTATGATTCTCATTTGTAATTAATGCATTAGCATGTAATTCCCAAGATGTGCCTAAATCATATCCTGTATCAAGCTCGTGAGCTTCGTCATATTGTCCATCAGCAATTAAATGTTCAACTAAAAATTCCAAAGAAGCTTTTGGCTTAAAATCGCTTGGCGGTGTGAAATCATCTGACTGCTTAAAAGCTTCTGATGCAAGTTCTTCAGCAATTCTCTTTGCATCAGCATATCTTTTAACTTTAGTGGCAGCTAAATTCTTAACTAACGATTCTAGAGGTCGAACTAATTTAAAGTGCGAAGCAATCTCATATGCTTTATCAAATTTTCCAGCATCAATTAATTTATTAGCATACTCTTCCCAAGGTGACTTTAAATCGTATTGAGCATCAAGTTCGTATACTTTTTCATATTTCTGAACTTCGGCTTTAATTATTAAATTCTCAACTAACAATCTCAAAGAATCTTTTTGGTCAAATTTTTCAGCAAGTTGCTTAGCAACTCTCTCTGCATCATTATATCGCTTTGCATTAATTAAGCCTTCGGCTAACTTTTTCAAAGAGCTTGTTGGCTCAAAGTCGTTTGGTGGTTGGAAGCTTTCTGACGGTTTAAAAGTTTCTGATACAAGTGCTTGAGCAATTTCCTCTGCCTTAACATAGTTTCCTGCATCAATTAAACTATCAACTAAGGATTCCAACGATTTTACTAATTTAAAGTTTGTGGCTACAATATGTGCTTCTTCATATTTTTCATTTGTAATTAAACTTTCAACAAGCCTCGTTAATGATTCTTTCTGTTGACCATTAATTTCAACAAGAAATCCAAATCGAGGATCTGTTGTTTTTCTACTACTCGTACTTGCAACATCATCTGATTCTACATTTCCATCCTCACTCTTCAGGACACTTACCTCACTCCTAAGAAGACTTATGTGCTGAGTGATCTCATCAACATTACTAGTCGCAGTTTTAATTATCTGTCCTAGTTGATCTAACCATTTTGCAAAAGCAATTTCTTTTTGCTCTTGTGCACCAAAGATAAAAACTACTCGCATATCCGCAGAAGTAAGAACACGTCTACGTCTATAAGTTGGACTTAAGAAAGCCTTGATAGCTTGCTCAACTTCATCTAATGTTCCTGTTGATTTCGCGTTTCTTCCTGTATGCAGATCCGCTGCATTGATTTGCTTAAATATATTTTCTAGCAATGGCGATCTTTCTTGTATTAGTCGATGAATTGATGTGTTTTTCGTTGTACCGTTCAAGTCAATTCTACGAACCACTTCATGTAATTTTTTGAAAAATTGTTCATCTAAAACTTTTTTAGCTAATCTTACATCCTTGTATATCGCACCATTCTGCGGAAACAATTCAACGTATTGCAGTAATTTCTCTCGATAACTATTTCTAGTTTTATCATCTGTATCTGTCTTATAAGCAATCGTGAAGACTAAATCTCTTAAGGATTCCCATTTTGACTGCACATCATCTTTTTGTTTAGCCATATAATCATCACTAAACATTGCATCTGAATCATTTGAAGCTAAAAATCCTATCAATGCTTTTAGAGCCTTTTCGCCTGCCCTGATTTCTTGTGCATCAGGCTCAGACAATTCATTTCCTGATTTTATACCTAGAGTTAATTTTTCTAATGCTGTTTGCACAGCTTTAAGGTGTCGTTCATTTGTTTGCAACGTTTGATTTTTTTGTTCTAATGATTCTAATTTTTCTTGAGCAACGCCAATTATTTTTGATTGTCCAGGACCACGAGAAGAAGCAGTAATTAATTTTCCAAATATAGTCGTGAACAAACTTTTTAAGCCATTAAGTCCTTTTTTAGAGCCCTGCTCTTTTTTAACCTTTTTGATATCTAAACCTTGTCGAACTGCGCTTGCAAAGTCAGTTCTTTCCTTTTCAGTTAAACTTTTAAGACCAAATAACTTTTCTAAGCCGTTAGAATCATTTACTGTTTTGTCGTCAAATACTGCCATGTATTCAGCTGGATTTTCTGTTTTTGTTGAAACAGCAGTTTTAAAATAAGCTCTATATAATGCTTTTATGTTTCTTGAAAATATGTCTCTTAACCCATTTTTTCTTTGTCTATATTTTTTCGGATTAGAGAAAGCGGCTGTGGTATTCTCAAACGTATTCAGCAAGTCCGTAAAGTCCTTACTTTTCTTAGTCTCTTCTTTTTTATTAACCATAGCAGACATGGCCGATTCCATAACTTTTAACTCTTCACTACTAACCGTATTATCGTTTCCTCTAAAAAGTCGGTAAATAAATCCTCTGCTTTTTTGTTTTTCTTTAAAAGTTTCTATCTCTCTAATAAGTTCTAATAAAACTTTATCCGCAGGCGAACTATTTTCGACAAGGAGATTACGCGCTGCGTTTAAACTTTGCTTACTCGCTTTTATTGAAGCTCGTTTAAATATTCTTATATACCAAGGTATACGCGGCAATTCGCGTTCCATTACTAAAATATATTTATAGACATCTAAAGGTTTAGTTGCTGCTTGAAGTGACACCTTGGTTTGTTCACCACGCTTTGTTAGCTTGATAATATTATTTTTAAGATTTTTCTTAGCTTGTTCGACAGGAGTAAGCGGGTTGGTCACATTAGTTGTTTCTAACTCTAATGAACTACTGCTGCTATCTGTTCGTTCTAGTTCTTGTCGTGGCATAATTAACCTCTCTCAACATAACTGCAAATGGTGAAGCATTCCGTCGCACCTAAAATTCATGACTAAAATTTTCCCCATTTTTTTCTAAAAACTTTTCTTTTTAGAATACCAATATTTTTATTAGTCAGTTCCTAGCCTTAATTTCATCACTGTTATTAACTATATCTGATGAAACTTAAGGTTTTCTTAAAAAGATCAAAAATTTATATTACAGCAATATTACCATATATGCTGACATTAGTGCAGACATTTCTTACTAAATGACCAGTATTTCATTCATTGATTTCTTAGCAACAAATTTGTCTCAGTTGAAATTCCTCCCTACAATAGCGAAATGCGTAAACGATTGACCCTTAAAAATCACCAACATGAGGTATCGCTGTTCCAGCGACGCATCGTCTTGGCGGCGATTGGCATGATTATTTTGACAATTTTGCTGATTTTACGGCTATTTCAGCTGCAAATTGCTGAACATAAGACGTATACGACGCTTTCGCAGCAAAATCGCCTAGAAGTTGTGCCGATTGCACCCACTAGAGGCTTGATTTACGACCGAAATGGGGTGTTACTTGCTGAAAACATCCCGGTTTACAGCCTAGATGTCGTCCCAGCACGGGTAAAACACCTTAAACAGACTATTCATAGACTTCAAAAAATTATCTCGATCAGTCCTCGCGACATTAAAAGCTTTACCAAATTAGCCAAGCAGCATCGACATTTCACCGCGATTCCGCTCAAAATTCATTTAACTGATGCTGAAGTTGCTAAATTTGCGGTTAATGAATACCGTTTTCCTGGAATTATGGTTAAAGCGCATTTAATGCGGCATTACCTTCAAGATGATAATTTGGCTCATGTGCTTGGTTATGTGGGGCGGATCAATGCCTTGGAATTACAACATTTAGATCTCGGTAATTATAGTGCCACTAATTTTATTGGTAAGACAGGCATTGAAAAATACTATGAAAATCAATTGCATGGCAAGGTTGGCTATGAAGAGGTTGAAGTTGATGCAACGGGCCGAGCGATTCGTACCTTTGGCAAAGTCGCTCCTACGCCGGGTAATAATCTTTACCTTACAATTGATAGTAAACTGCAACAAGTGGCGATCAAAGCGCTCGGTGATCACTTGGGGGCAGTAGTCGTTATTCAACCAAACACCGGCGAAGTACTTGCATTAGTAAGTCGGCCTGGCTTTGATCCGAATCAATTTGTTGCCGGGATCAGCGCAAAAGCTTATAAAACATTGCGTAATTCTCCTGATCAACCTTTATATAACCGCGCGATTGCTGGCCAATATCCTTTTGCCTCAACCGTCAAACCTTTCATTGCTTTACAAGCTTTGGCAACTCATCAAATCACGCCTCGTTCAAAAATCTATGATCCCGGTTGGTATAAACTCAAGACTAGCACACATACATATCATGATTGGAAACGCGGCGGCCATGGCTGGGTCAATTTAGCTAAAGCGATTATTGTTTCATGTGATACCTATTTCTTTGCTTTAGCGCATCAAATGGGGATTAAACAAATTGATCTTAGTTTGCAGCAATTTGGCTTTGGCCAACCCACCCAAATTGATCTAGATAATGAAGCTACTGGCTTAGTGCCTTCTCCTGCTTGGAAACTTGCTGCTAAAGGTAAATCTTGGTTTCCAGGCGATACCTTAAATGCCGGTATTGGGCAAGGTTGGATGTTGGCGACGCCATTACAATTAGCTAATGCCACCGCAATGTTAGCTAATCGCGGCAGCGGTTTTCAGCCACATTTATTAAAAAGCGCACAGCCACAGCCAGAACCGCAAGTTAACTTTCCTAAAACGGTCTGGCATACAGTGATTGCGGCAATGTATGGTGTTGTGGTTGAACCTCACGGCACCGGTTTTCGCTTCGGTTATCATTTACCTGTTAAAGCAGCTGCTAAAACTGGTACCGGACAAGTTCACAGCATTCAACGACGTGAACGTTATGATGAAAGTGATATCCCACTTAAACTGCGCGATCAATCTTTAATTATTGCGTTTGCACCTTTGGTTGATCCGCAAATTGCGATTGCGGTGGTAGTTGAGCACAGCCCGCATGTTGCACCAGTCGTGGCGCGTAAAATTGTTAAGTATTATTTTGCTCATAAGCATCTTAGTATAACTAAAAATAGCCCTGTCATTGCGAGCGCAGCGAAGCAATCCAGGTGTGCTTATCAAAATAATATTTCTGGATTGCTTCGCTGCGCTCGCAATGACAAGTTTAACAAGTTCGCGTCTGGGAGCATTAGTCATGCAACTAAGTAAGCAAAAAATAATGGGTTATCGCAATCTTTGGCAACGCTTCCACATTGATTTACCGTTATTGCTGGGTATTCTTATGCTGACTTTTGCCGGTTTATTAATCCTATTCAGCGCGGCTAATCAAAATTTTCATATGGTTGAAAAACAATTGCTACGCCTTGCCTTAGCAACTGTTGTTATGTTGGTATTCGCGCAAGTTCCACCACGTATTTATTATAAATACACACCATGGATTTATACTGCAGGCATTACTATGCTGTTAACCGTCCTCGCCATCGGCGTGATCAGCAAAGGTGCGCAACGCTGGCTTAACCTTGGACTCTTTCGTTTTCAGCCTTCTGAAATTATGAAAATAGCGGTACCGATGATGATAGCGTATTATTTTAAAGACCGTCATTTGCCGCCTAAATTTGCGCACATCATTGCTGCCAGTGCCCTGATTTTGCTGCCAACCTTTCTCATTGCAAAACAACCTGATCTTGGTACTTCATTAATTATTTTAACGAGTGGCGTGTGTGTTTTGTTGCTTGCGGGTTTGAATTGGCGCTTGTTAGTTGGCGTGATCACTTTATGCATTGCCAGCACTCCCGTTGTTTGGCATTTCATGCATGATTATCAACGCCAACGCGTTTTAACGTTTCTTAAACCAGAGCGTGATCCACTTGGCACTGGCTATCACATTATTCAATCTAAAATTGCCATTGGCTCTGGTGGTATTTTTGGTAAAGGTTGGTTGCATGGTACCCAATCACATTTAAATTTTTTACCTGCACACGCCACTGATTTTATTTTTGCGGTATGTGGCGAAGAATTCGGTTTGATCGGTGGCATCGTACTATTAATGATCTATTTATATATTGTCGCGCGCTGTTTATATATTAGTTCACAAGCGCAAGATACTTACACACGTTTACTTGCTGGTAGCTTATCACTAACCTTCTTTGTATCTTTCTTTGTCAACATTGGCATGGTCACGGGAATTTTACCGGTGGTTGGCTTACCGCTGCCACTTATTAGTTATGGCGGCACTTCAATAGTGACACTGTTCGCAACTTTCGGTATGCTGATGGCTATACATACGCATCGTAACTTGCATACAACTTAACTGAAAGGGAAATTCTTATGGTCCAAACTCGCCACATTATAGCTGCTGTGTTGATCCTTGTTGCAACTCTATTCAGTGTGTCACATGCAACACCTAAGCCGTTCAATCAACGCCCAGAGGTTAAACGTTATATTAATCATTTAGCAAAAAAATATGATTTCGATCGCGCTAAGCTTAATAATTTATTTGCTAATGTAACCATTGATGATCGCGTGATCGCGTTGATGAAACGCCCTTATGAAGCTAAATCCTGGGCAGTTTATCGTAAGCATTTTTTAACTAAACAACGCATTGATGGTGGGGTGAAATTTTGGCAACAACACGCAAAAACTTTGGCACAAGCTCAGCGTAAATACGGTGTGCCGCCAAGTATTATTGTAGCCATCATTGGCGTTGAAAGCCGCTACGGCAATATTCAAGGTAAGTTTTCAGTATTTAATACTTTAGCAACGCTGGCGTTTGCATATCCGAAGCGCGCTAAATTTTTCCGTAATGAACTAACGCAATTTTTATTGTTTACTCGCGAAGATAAAGTTGATCCATTAAGCATTAAAGGCTCATATGCCGGAGCAATGGGGCAACCGCAATTTATGCCCAGCAGTTATCGACATTATGCGGTTGATTTTTCCGGTAATGGCAAACGTGATCTAGCAAACAATCCACAAGATGTGATCGGCAGCATTGCTAATTATTTAAAAGAAAATGGTTGGCAACGAGGTAAACCTATCGCTACGCAAGCGATGATCAACGGCCAAAAATATCGGCAATTGAATTTGAAAATTCGCAAACCTACTTACACCACCACCACTTTGGCAAAATATGGCATTAAGCCAACTGGCAAAGTAAATTCAGCCGCTAAAATAAAATTGATCAAACTCAATGGTATGTCTGGAGCTGGTCCACATTGGCTGGGTTATTATAATTTTTATGTGATCACTACTTATAACCCAAGTAATCAATATGCTATGGCGGTTTATCAATTAAGCCAAGCAATAAAAAAAGCTTATAACCATGATCGTTCATAAGCATATAATTAGTTATATTGGCATCGCACTATTACTAAGCTTCAGTGTAGTTAGTTATGCTGACTATGAACACACAGGTGCTGATGGCCCACCGAAACATAATATTAGTGTTGCGCATATTCCTAATGCAGTACCTAAACCCGAAGTTCGCAGCCGCTACGGTAATCCAGAATCTTATGTAATTGACGGTAAACGTTATTATGTTAAAGAATCCAGCCAAGGATATCATCATCGCGGGATCGCTTCATGGTATGGCACCAAATTTCAAGGTCGACGCACCTCAAGTGGCACGCCTTACAATATGTTTGCAATGACTGCCGCACATAAATCATTGCCACTGCCGACTTATGTTAAAGTCACTAATCTCAATAATGGCCGTAGTGTGATCGTTAAAGTCAATGATCGCGGCCCTTTTAAAAAAAATCGCATCATTGATTTATCCTATGCAGCCGCAAAAAAACTTGGCATGTTAAAACATGGCACGGCTCCTGTTTATATAGTTGCTCTCACCTCGCCATCGCTAGCACAACATGCGAAACTGGCAAATTTACACCGTTATATTCAAGTCGGCGCATTTCGTCGTTGGCGTAATGCGCAAGCAATGGTTGCTCAGATCAAATCATTTATGACGCAATTGCCCGTTATTATTAGTCAAAGTACTCACCAGTTAAAACCTTTTTATCGCGTTCAAATTGGACCATTAGCAAAAATCCAAAATCGCGAACAGTTAATTACTAAATTGCATGCCGCCGGGTTTACGGAGCTGCTGACAGTTATGCATTAAGCGCTATCTGCTCGCAATGACGAAAAAACTAGATTATAATACCTCTTTGCGATTTTTACTTAAGGTGGCACTATGAAAACCTGGTTATCAAAAACACTGCTAACATTAATCATTAATTTATTCCTGATCACTATTTGTTTTGCTGCGCCCAGTACTGTAGCAAATTCTCAAGCCCCTTTCTTTTTACCGCCACCGCCTAAGGTCAGTGCTAAAGCCTATGTTGTCGAAGCATTTAAAACCGGCAAAGTCATTGCAGCAAAAAATTCCAATCAACGCATGGCGCCAGCTAGTCTGACGAAAATGATGACCTTATTCATTATTTCGCGCGAATTGAAAAATGGCACTATTCGTTTAACTGACGAAGTACCGATCAGTAAATTAGCATGGAAAACTGGCGGCTCTAAAATGTTTGTCAAAGTTGGCGATCAAATTCCAGTAGCAAAATTGATCCAAGGTATTATCGTCGATTCTGGCAATGATGCTTGTATTGCGATGGCTGAGTATATCGCAGGTTCACAAGATGCTTTTGTTAGCCTCATGAATCAACAAGCAAAAGCGTTAGGTATGAATCATACACATTTCATGGATGCAACCGGTTTGCCACATCCTGATCATTACTCTACTCCTGCAGATTTAGCGATTTTAGCGCGCGCGCTTATTAAAAATTTCCCAGAATATTATCATTGGTATAAACAAAAAAGCTTTACTTACAATGGCATTAAACAATATAACCGCAATCGCTTATTATGGCGTGATAAATTTGTTGATGGTTTGAAAACAGGGCATACGGATGCTGCTGGTTATTGTTTAGTGAGCTCAGCAAAACGTAATGGCATGCGTTTAATTGCAGTCGTAATGAAATCACCGACAGATGCAGCACGCGCAACAAATAGCCGCAAATTGCTTACCTATGGATTTCGCTTCTTCACCACCGTGAAATTATATGATGCCAACAAAACATTAGCACAACCACGCGTATGGAAAGGTCGCAATCAAACAGTGCCTTTAGGCGTGAAAGATAGTATTTATGTGACGATCCCAAATGGTCGCTATAAAGCATTATCAGCTAAAATTTCGATCCCTAAAAATATTACTGCACCGATTGCTAAAGGTGATGAAATAGGTAACTTAACCATTAAATTAGGTGATCAAGTGATCATTAAACAACCTTTAATTGCGTTACAAGCTGATCCTAAAGGTAGCTTGTGGACGCGCTTTAAGGATACCGTGAGTTCTTCAATTCACAGCTTCCTGAAAGGTTAACTCTGGAAAACACCATGAGTGAAATTGTTTTTCTTAATCATGAATTCATTGATATTAGTCAAGCCAATATCTCTATTACTGATCGTGGTTTTTTATTTGGTGACGGCATTTATGAAGTGATCCCAGTTTATCAGCAAAACATGTTTCGCTTTGATGCACACATGCAACGCTTACAACAAAGTTTAGCTGCCGTTAACATCAATTGCACTTTAAAGCCTAACGACTGGCAAGTGATCCTTAACAAATTAATCGCTAACGCCAATAACCCGCAAGAAGATCATTCTATTTATATTCAAATTACTCGTGGCAGCGCCCCACAACGCAGCCATTATTTGCAAAATGACCTTACACCAACAATTTTTGCACGGTGCAGCCCATCGCCACTACCGTCAATCGAAACATTACGTCAAGGCGCTAATGTGATCACGCATCAAGATTGTCGTTGGGATTGGTGCTATATCAAATCCATTAATTTACTGCCTAACACTTTATTATGCCAACTGGCCTACAGCCAAGGCGCTAAAGAAGCTATTTTAATTCGCGATGGTAATGCGATTGAATGTACCAGCAGTAATTTATTTATTGTCAAAAATAACATTATTATCACCCCGCCTAAGTCAAAAAACATTCTTGGCGGGATCACACGTGATTTTATTTTAGAATTAGCCACACAACAGCAATTACCTTTCGCTGAACAAGATATTGCTTTAGCCGAACTTTATCAAGCTGATGAAATTTGGTTTACTGGCTCTACTAAATCTATTGTGCCTGCAACTAAAATTGATGATCGCATCATTGGTAACGGCAATGTTGGGCCAGTTTGGGAAACCATGATCAAACACTACTATGCAGCTATTGCGAAATTAAAATCATGATCAGCAATGAAGAATCCCCATTAAAATTTCCTTGTGAATTTCCCATCAAAGTTGTTGGCGAACATTGTGATGAATTTGAAATTGCTGTGCTGACTATCGTTCGCAAGCATATTCCTGAATTAGCGGAAAACTCAATAACAACGCGGATGAGCAAAAAAGGTAAATACTTAGCGATCACTGTGACCGTGCTCGCTCAGAGCAAAGCACAACTTGATGCGATTTATCAAGATTTATCAGCGCATGAGCTGGTGATGATGGCTTTATAATATCAACAACAACGTTATTGCGAGAAGCCGAAGGGAATAAGCAATGACGCGCAGAATGATAAACTATGCTAAAATACGTGCATGAAAATTTGCGATTTAGGTTTACAAACTTTCGATAGTGTATGGCAGCAGATGTTAACGTTTACGTTAGCGCGCGATGCAAATACTCCTGATGAACTTTGGTTAGTCGAGCATCATCCGGTTTTCACGTTAGGTCAACGTGGCAAAATGGAACATGTGCTTAACCCTGGCGATATCCCTGTAGTGCAAACTGATCGTGGTGGCCAAGTTACTTATCATGGCCCAGGACAATTAGTTGCTTATGTGCTAATAGATATTCGTCGTCGTAATTTAAACATTCGCCAATTAGTCACCGCGTTAGAGCAAACTGTTATTCAACTTGCAAAACACTACAACATTATTGCTAATTCGCGTTGCGATGCACCTGGCGTTTATGTTGATGGTGCTAAATTGAGTTCGATCGGCTTGCGGATCAAACGGGGTTGTTCTTATCACGGCTTAGCACTTAACGTTAATATGGATTTAGAACCCTTTAAGCGGATCAATCCATGTGGTTTCGCCGATTTGACCATGACTCAACTAGCCGATCTCGGTGGTGCTACTGAACTAACCACAATTAAACCGTTATTAATTGAACATTTACGTCGTGCTATCGCCGCCTGATCTCGGTATAATAGCGAACATTCCAGATCCAAGAGAGAATTCATATGTCTGAAATAACACCTAATCCAACTGCGAAACAGCGCGGCGCCGCTAAGCTAGCTCGTATTCCTATTAAAATTCAAGCAACTACGGAGCGCACCCCGAAACCTGATTGGCTGCGTATTCGCCTACCAGCTGATCCGCAATCCATGGCCCGAGTAAGCGATATCAAAAAGGCTCTACGAAAAAATCGCCTTTACACCGTGTGTGAAGAAGCATCTTGCCCTAATCTGCCGGAATGTTTTGGTCATGGAACGGCAACTTTCATGATCATGGGTGATAAATGCACGCGACGCTGCAGCTTTTGTGATGTCGCCCATGGCCGCCCTGATCCACTTGATCCGGATGAACCACTCAATCTCGCCAAAACCATTCAACAAATGCAACTTAATTATGTGGTGATCACTTCAGTCGATCGCGATGATTTACGTGATGGTGGCGCTGGCCATTTCGCGGCTTGTATTAAAGCCATTCGTGAATTCAATCCACAGATCACGATTGAAACCTTAGTTCCCGATTATCGCGGGCGCATGGAAGTCGCCGTTGCCATCACCGAACAAACACCGCCTGATGTCTTTAACCATAACATTGAAACCGTGCCGCGACTGTATAAACAAGCTCGACCCGGTTCTGATTATGCTTGGTCTTTACGATTATTGCAGCTAGTTAAACAACGCTTGCCAAACACGCCAACAAAATCAGGGATCATGCTGGGGCTTGGTGAAACTAATGCGGAAGTTGAACAAGTGATGGCTGATCTCCGCGCTCACGATGTTGAAATGATAACTTTGGGTCAATACTTACAACCTAGTCGCTATCACTTGCCTGTTGCACGTTACGTACCACCACAAGAATTTGATCATTTTGCTGAGCTCGGTAACAAAATGGGATTCACTAATGTTGCTAGCGGCCCCTTAGTACGCTCATCTTATCATGCAGATAAACAAGCTGCCGGTGAAAAGGTTGCCTAAATGACGACGGGAACAGTGTTAAAATCACTGATCGATTGGCTGCATTTACATCCTTATTGGGCTGAAATTGCAACCTTTTTGTTTGCGTTTTCTGAATCCATTGCCATCATTGGATTATTGATCCCAGGTTCGATAGTACTCACCGCGATTGGAACATTAGTTGGCTCTGGTGTGTTACCAGTGTGGCCGACGTTTGCCGCTGCGATCCTTGGTGCGGTGTTAGGTGATACTTTCAGCTTTTGGTTAGGTTATCGCTATAGCAATAAGATTTTAAATATATGGCCGATTCGTAAATACCCCAAATTAATTGAACGCGGCCAAGCTTTTTTTAAGCGCCATGGTGGTAAAAGTGTTTTCATTGGTCGCTTTGCCGGCCCAGTGCGCCCGATCACTCCTTTGCTTGCTGGCACTATGAAAATGCCGGTCTACCGATTCTTAATTGCTACCAGTTGCTCCGGTATTGGCTGGGCTTGCATGTATATGTTGCCCGGTATTTTTCTCGGCGCTGCTTCGCTAATGTTTTCTGCCAAGACTGTAAGTCATGTTGCTATTTTAATTTTGCTGATCATTGCCGTTGGTTGGGGTATGATTTGGTTAATACGAAAATTATGGGCGACTGTTTACAAGCGGTTTGATCGTTCACTATTATATCTTTGGTATCGTATGCAGAAAAAACCGTCACTACAACCGTTAGCACGGATCTTTTTAACCGTAGAACGCAAACAAGTGCGTTACGAAGGTCAATTTCATATTGCGATTTTATGTTTACTTACCATTACCTTATTTATTGTACTAACCGTTAACGCCGCTCAACACGGTATTGTAACTGCCTGGAATCAACCGCTTTATCATTTTTTCCGCACTTTACGCAGCCCGATCAGTGACGGGATCATGTTTGGTTTTACCAGTTTCGGTGATAAATTCGTTCTGCTTCCGGTGGTATTGTTAACTTTTTTATGGTTAGTGTGGCAACGTTACTGGCGTGAAGGTTTACATTGGTTGGGTAATTGTATTGTTGCTGCAGGCGCGATTTACTTTCTTAAACTTATCGTACAGATCCCGCGCCCTATAGGCAATTTAGTTGTGCGTAGTGGCTATGCTTTTCCTAGTGGACATACCGCACTAGCAACTGCAGTATTTGGTTTTCTGGCAGTGATGTTGGCAGTGCAACGCGCGGAAAAACCATTACGAATTTATTTATGGGTATGGATCAGTATTATTATCATTGCAATTGGCCGATTGTTTTTAAATTTACATTGGTTGGCTGATGTGGTTGCATCAATGGTGCTTGGTTTAGTTGTCGTGATGATAACAACACTATCTTATCATCGCTATCATCTTTACGACATGCCAGCGCGCAAATTTTTAAATGTTTTCTTATCTTGTTTAATTATCATTTGGGCAGCGTTCGTATTGTTAACTGGGCGCCAACATTTACGTAACTTACAACCTTATTGGCCAATAAAAAATATTTCGATGGCAGCTTGGTGGAAACAAAATAACATTAATCCACCTTATTACACTAATCGTTTTGGTCATCCTAAAAGACCATTTCATATTGAATGGGCCAGTAGTCTTGCTTCGATTGAAACAACCTTAGAAAAAGGTGGCTGGCAAACTCCAGAACAAACTAAATTCCGTTCTCTTATTAGTTTATTATCGGGGAAAAATTTTGATGCCATCATTCCGTTAACTAGTCCTTTTTATCAGGATAAACCATGGCAACTAGAACTTATTAAATTCGAAAACAATAAACCACCTTTAGTTTTACAATTATGGTCCGCACATATTTATATCGATCACCATACGCCATTATGGTATGGCCGAGTCTTTTATTATCAGCCATTGATCTTAAAATTATTTTACAAGCATCCGTATAAGCAGCATCCACATGCGTTATTGGTCATTACTAAATTATTAAGTCAGTATCAATGGAAACCCATTGATACTAAAATCTCTGGCTTGACTATGTTACTAATTCGTCATCATCAAGGATAACGCATTATCATGGATAACCTTGACAAACTTCGTAGAGAATATCGCAAAAGCGAACTCAGTGAAAAAAATATTGCTGCTGATCCTTTGCAACAATTTGATGTTTGGTTTCAGGCGGCGCTTGCTAGTGAGATCCAAATCGCCAACGCGATGACGGTGTGTACTGTTGCGGCTGATGGTAAACCTTCTGCGCGGATCGTTTTATTAAAAACTTACGATGAGCAAGGATTTACATTCTATACTAATTATCATAGTCACAAAGGCCATGAACTTGCGACTAATCCTAATGTAGCCTTAGTGTTTTGGTGGGAAGCGTTGGAACGCCAGATCCGCATTGAAGGCCAAGCACATAAAACCACTGCCGAAGCATCTGAACATTATTTTCATAGTCGTCCGTTCACATCACAAGTGGCTTCTATTGCTTCAAAACAAAGCGAAGTGGTCGCTGATCGTGAAACCTTGGAACAGCATTATAACCAATTGTTAAAGCAATTAACTGATAATACGGTTACACGCCCGCAGCATTGGGGTGGCTACATAGTCAAGCCACAAATGTATGAATTTTGGCAAGGACGAGAAGCGCGTTTAAGCGATCGTATTCGTTATCGATTAGTTGATGGTCAATGGATCATCGAACGCTTGTCACCCTAGCAAAATCTTCCATTATCATTTAACATGATCCTACGATGTCATTCTCGTATTACCAAGGAAGGAAAAACTTATGTGGAAAAAAATCTGGCTTGTTCCATTCGCTACATTGTTCTGTTATCATGCCTGCGTTGCTCAAACTGATACATCGAGGACTTTAAACATTCAAACGCAAGAAACCCAAAAAACTATGACGCCAGAAGATGCCTTGCAGCTCTTAAAAGCAGGCAATGAGCGTTTTGTTAATGGCAAGCTAGCACCGCGTAATGCGATTGCTGAAGCAAAGATGACTGCTGAAGCGGGGCAATTTCCGTTTGCAGTTGTATTAAGTTGTATAGATTCGCGCGGACCAGCTGAGCTTATTTTTGATCAAGGAATTGGCGATATTTTTTCTGTTCGCGTTGCTGGTAATGTGTTAGGCCCTGATGTGATTGGCAGTATGGAATTTGCGGCTGCGCTAGCGGGTTCTAAGTTGATTGTGATCATGGGGCACACTCATTGTGGTGCCGTTAAAGGTGCTTGCCAACATGTTAAGTTAGGTGATCTGACTCAGTTGGTTGCTAAAATTATGCCAGCTGTTGATACCGTAGAAGCTGAAACTAACAATGACAATTGTGCTGATCCGCAACTTGTCAATAAAATTGCTAAACAAAATGTTACCAACATGGTTGATGAGCTTTTGCAAAAAAGTCCAACGATTAAAAAGTTAGTGGAAGAAAAAAAGGTCGGGCTCATTGGTGCCATGCATGATATCCATACTGGCAAGGTAACTTTTTTTGACCCACATATACAATAAATTAAAGCATTAAATTAAATTTCTTCAGCAAATATTGCTTGATACGGCTTAGCCAAAAGATTTTCTAATTTATTAGCCAGCGTCGTTACATAAGGTTTAGTAAACTGTTGTTGATGTTTTTGTTGGTTTTCCCAATTTTCATATAACACAAATTGTGCGGGATTAGTGATATCTTGATGTAAACGATATTCCAAGCATGTGTTTTCTGCGCGACTAGGCTCAATGACATCAACTAATGCTTGTTTGAGTTGGCTTTCTTTGCCTGGTTTTGCTTCAAGGACGACGACAACTGTATGTGGTTTTGATGGTGCTGATGGTTCTGACATTTAGGTTCTCCTTTTTTAGCTTAATTCCATATTTCATCATTCATGATTCTATATCTCAATATTCTTTCAGCTTAATATTTAAGTACGTCACTTTACTAAAATTCGACTTGTCATGCAATTAGTTCCGATTGGTGTCATCACATTGTTGCCTAATTTTTTGGGGGATAAATGGTTGGTGCCTTCGGGGTCCTGTCAGTAAGTGGCTTTCTCTCCGTACTCGCCTTAAGAGCTTATCTAAAATCCTACTATCTTGGGGAACAAACATGGATTTTTTGTTGGGGATAAATGGTTGGTGCCGCTGGGGTCCTGTCAGTAAGTGGCTTTCTCTCCGTACTCGCCTTAAGAGCTTATCTAAAATCCTACTATCTTGGGCAGCAAACATTGATTTTTTGTGCTCCACTGCTCATTTACTTTCTATGTAAACTGCGCTGCGGTGCTCAAAAATCAATGTT
>JANQRR010000045.1 GCA_028284465.1 Gammaproteobacteria bacterium
GCTTCGTCGTTGCACTCCTCGCAATGACGGATGATAATCAAATTATAAAATGACATCTTATTCCTGGATTGCTTCGTCGTTACACTCCTCGCAATGACGCACGACCACTTGTCAGTATTTAATAACAAAAAACCTAATCAATCGTTTGTCGATGCCCGCTGGGTTTCCATGCTGGAGCGATCACATTATGCATTTTTGATCGAAGCAATAGCCGCGCTGGAGCGATGGCAAATTCTCCATAGCGACTATTGATCGAATCAATCATTGCATTTGCCTCAGTAGTTTCCTCCTTATTGTTAACAAAAAAATCCAATTGTTGATCGATCGGTTGTGGATCTAAGGCTGTTACTTGCACTTGATCCACAGGCTCACCTTGCCAATGTTTATGTAACACTTCACAACACAATTTAAACAACGTGTTGCCATCATTGGTCGGCATAACAACTTTAATTTTTTCACCTAACCAACCGAAACAACGATTGCGTAAACCAATAAAAAAGTGTTGTGCTGCCAATTGATGACGCCGTAAGCGCGCCGCTAATTTCTGCGCCATGTGCTGCAAGTACGTTAATATCGTTGCTCGATCAGTGGTGTTAGGTGGCATTACTTTACCGTGACCCATCGATTTTGGCGCACCGATAGTCGTGTGCACTGGATCGGGATCAGCCCCTTGACACATATACCAAATCCGCCGCCCGATGTTGCCAAAGCGTTGTGCTAATACACTGATCGGCAACTTTGCCATGTCACCACAACGAATTACCCCATATCGCGCTAGAAATCGGGCAATACCATTACCAATGCCACACAATTCTGTCACTGGCACAGCTTGCAAGGTTTGTTGTGCTTGCCATGGTGGAATAACTGTAAAGCCATTAGGTTTTTGACATTTCGCAGCATATTTTGCTGTAGTTTTATCACCACTGATCCCAATGGAACATAATAACCCCGATGCTCGTAACACTTGCTCTCGCACCATTTTGCCAATTTGTACTGGAGTACCATAAAGACGCTGACAACGAGTCACATCTAAAAACGCTTCATCTACTGAAAATATTTCTAGATCAGGTGTGATGTTTGCTAATGTTGCCATAATTTTTTTTGAAACTTCACTATAACGTTTTGGTCGTGAAGGACAACGAATTAACTGTGAACAAAGTTGGTAAGCTTGCTGTAAACGCATGCCGGTCTTGATGCCGTAAGCACGTGCTTCATATGAACAAGTAATGATGCAAGTGCCTTGGGCACCGTTAGTAACTGCTATTGGTTGGCCACACCACTCAGGATGATCGAGTTGCTCTACCGCGGCAAAAAAAGCATTCATATCGATCATCAAGATCGCTTTTGGCCAATTAGTTGGAGAGAAATTAGTAAAATCGCTCATTTTTATTCTCTATTTGTTCTCATTTCCTAGAGTATAGAGAACAAATAGAGAACGTGCAACTACTTTTTTTATGATTTAATTGCTTGGTGGTTTACTGAACAAAACTTGATATGTTGGTTCACGATATTCTTTTTGCTGATCACCAATGTTGCAATAACCTTCAACGACTTTGCCGATATAAATACTATTGTTATGTACGACTCGACAAATATATAAAATTCTATTGGTTTCATGGCCGCCAATAATAGGTTGCGGTTGTTCAAAGGTCACTGGGTGAGTAAAAATCACTGGACCGGTATTGAAGCCCATCGGGTAAGTCCGCGACATTTTAAAGCGATACAATGATGCTGAACGTTGCCAATCAACATGTCCTTTACCTGCCATTACATCATAATCTTTAACAATAAATGCCTTGCCCGCATAGCTGATCCGACAGCCCGTTGACATCACCTGCCCTGGCTGCACACCACCTTTATAATGAGTATGACAAATATATATCGGCCCATCTTTACCATAACCTGCAAGCACAGGATCAGGTGGTAGTTGCCCTGGTTTAGCTGCCACCCATTGCAAACCGGTACGCGTTTGCATGGCTTGTGAGGAAGGCTTTTTACCTAATTTTAATAATTGCGAACGAACTTGCAATAATTGCTGTTGCAAGCGTAATTCGATCGCTTTAAGTTTAATACGTTGATAATCGGCTTGTTGCTCACCACCGAGTTTTACCGGTTCATTAGCTAATAAAACTATAGGTGATAAAGTTAATACAATCGCTAATACTATCGCATGAAAACGCATAAGCTCATTCCTCTTATTGATATATTAGAATGGCTATTGTACGCATAATAAAGAGTGAAAACTAGCTTCGTCCCGCTGCCATTTCACGCAAACGTTTAACCCGATCTTCAGTACGCGGATGAGTTGAAAACAAAGTTGCAAACCCACCCCCTCTTAATGGATTTACCGTAAACAAATGTGCGGTTGTTGGATGAGCACCCGCTGCAGGCATGGGCATGCGTTTATTCGCTTGTTCTAACTTTAATAACGCACTTGCTAGCCATAAAGGATGGCCACACAATTTTGCCCCGCCAGCATCGGCAGCATATTCGCGCGATCGTGAAATTGCCATTTGAATAAGCGCGGCCGCAATCGGCGCTAAGATTGCCATTAACAATGTTGCAAAAATGTTGCCACCACCTTCACCGTTTTGGCGACCACCAAAAATCATTGCAAATTGCGCGATGTTAGCTAATGCAGCTATTGCTCCTGCGATGGTTGCTGAAATTGCACCGATTAAAGTATCACGGTTGGTCACATGCGTTAATTCATGTGCCATCACACCTGTTAATTCTTCGCCGTTTAAAATTCGTAATATACCGGTGGTTGCTGCCACCGCAGCATTTTGGGGATTGCGCCCAGTAGCAAACGCATTGGGAGTATCATCTTCAATAACATAGACTTTAGGCATGGGCATATTAGCACGTTTAGCAAGTTCTTTAACGACTCGATGTAATTCCGGTGCTTGCTCAGGAGTGGCTTCATGCGCGTGATACATCTTCAATACGATTTTGTCGGAAAACCAATACGCTCCAAAGTTCATAACGACAGCAAACCCTAAAGCGATAAGTAATCCAGTATGGCCACCGATAGTTTGGCCTAGCACTAATAATAATGCTGTTAAACCAGCAAGGAGAATTGCCGTTTTCAATCCATTCATAACGCGTTCCTTATTGTTAAATTACTAGTGTTGTTCTTATTATTTTAGCAGTAATTTAACGGCCTGCTAATTGTTTTGCAACTTGGCTTGCATAATAAGTGATAATAATGTCAGCACCAGCGCGCTTTATCGCTGTTAACACTTCTAACGGGGCCCGCTCGGCATCCAACCAACCTTTAGCAATCGCTGCTTGTAACATCGCATATTCGCCACTGACATGATACGCTGCGATTGGTACGCCAGGATGAGCTTGTTTTACTCGCCAAATAATATCAAGATACGTATGTGCTGGTTTTACCATTAACATGTCAGCACCTTCAGCAAGATCTAATGCGGTTTCGCGTAATGCTTCAGCAGCATTACCCATATCCATTTGATAACTTTGCCGATCACCAAACTGCGGTGCACCTTGGGTTGCATCACGAAATGGTCCGTACATAGCAGAACTATATTTAGCAGCGTAACTTAAAATAGCAACATTAGTATAACTTGCTTCATCTAAACCCGTGCGAATTGCTTGCACCATACCATCCATCATTCCACTTGGGGCAACAATATCAGCACCAGCTTGCGCGAAACTTACTGCTTGCTTTGCTAATAATGGTAACGTTTGATCATTGTCTACCTGAAATTGTTCGTTACTATCACTGACAATACCACAATGCCCATGATCGGTATATTCACAACAACACACATCTGCAATCACCAATAATTCTGGTAACTGCTGTTTAATATATTGAATCGCTTGTTGGATCACGCCATTATCAGCAAATGCTGCTGAGCCAATAGGATCTTTATGCGCTGGAATACCAAATAAAATCACTGCAGGAATATGATATTCAGCAATTTCTTGTAACGCTTCATCAAGCCGATCCACACTCCATTGATATTGCTCCGGCATACTCGTAATTGGGTTTTTAATATTATTGCCATGATGAATAAATAACGGTGCCACTAAATCATTAATCGTTAATTCTGTTTCGCGAATTAATCGACGTAACTGTGGATTGCTTCGCAAACGACGTAAGCGCGTAGTTGGATAACTCGCTGACATAGTTTTATTCATTGCATTTTTCATGTATTAATGCCTAATCCCACTGTTATTAATAACCACGATCCCACCGATCACCAAACATAAACCTAACACTTTAATGACATTAACGTTTTCTTTAAAATATACGATGCCAATCACGGCAACTAACGCAGTTCCCAAACCGGCCCATATAGTATAAGCCACACTCACAGCCATTTTTTTTAATGCCAAATTTAATAAGGTAAATGATGCTCCGTAAAATACAAATATCATAATCGATGGAATGAGCCTGGTAAATCCATACGATAATTTCATCGATGTCGTTCCAGCAACTTCCAAAACAATTGCACCGAATAATAAAAGCCATGTATTGAGCATCAGTAATTCCCTTTAAATTGTCGCCGCGAATAGTGAACATAGTATCATAGTTATGCTAAAATACTCAAACTATGACCATAAAAACTCATCAACCACTACCTAGTAGCTTCTTTAATGCTGATGCCACCAAAGTCGCTAGAGCCTTACTCGGCAAAGTCATTCACGTTAAATATCAAAATATTTGGCTTACCGCTAAAATTATTGAAACTGAAGCTTATTATAAAGTTGAAAAAGGTAGCCATGCATCATTAGGTTATACTGAAAAACGCAAAGCGTTATTCATGCCGCCAGGAACGATTTATATGTATTATGCACGTGGTGGTGATTCGTTAAATATTAGCTGCCGAGGTGATGGCAATGCAGTGTTAATAAAATCTGGCATACCATTTATACATGCCGCAACACCTGCTGAAATGCTCACTACTATGCAACAGTTAAATCCTCATAAAAATAAGACTGCACCACGTAGTTTGCACGAATTATGTAATGGTCAAACCTTATTATGTAAATCATTAAGCTTGAAAGTCACACAATGGGATCAACGACAATTTGATCACCAGCGCTTTTATTTTGCCAATGCTAATTACCAACCTGAAAAGGTTATTCAAACAACGCGTTTAGGTATTCCGCCAGGCCGTGACGAACATTTGCTGTATCGCTTTATTGATTTTGACTATGCCCAACATTGCACCCAAAACCCTTTGCGCAAACGTAATTGGCAACAAGACAAAGATTATTACATCATTGAATTTTAGTTTCACAATCTAGAAGCATATAACAAACTAATAAGTAAGTTTACCTGACAGCATATCTTTAAACATTACCCAGTTTGCTAAAAAACTATACCAAGGCTTTTTAAATGTTGTCGGCTTATTTTTTTCATATTTGAAATGACCAACCCAAGCACAACCATAACCAACGATGATGCCAAATAGTATTGCCCAGAAATTAAAAGTAAAAATAAAGAAAAATAAGCCTAATAACGCCACCAATGATCCAATAAAATGCCAACGTCGACACATTTGGTTTTGATGCTCGGCTAAGTAGTCAGAATAAAATTCTGTGAAACTTTTATAATCTGTTTTCATAGGTTAATCCTTCAACACTTATTTAATTATTTTCATTGTAGGATATCCTTGCTGAGGTAGCAAACTGTTGCCCTAACATATTGATTGCGGTAAGCTAATTGTTGAGGATTAACCAACCACGTAATTGTAAGGAAATAGATCATGAAAAAAGTTTTTGTTTTCATTGCTACTTTAGCATTATTTGCCTTAGCCGGCTGTCATAATATTTTTGAATCATCATCGTCAAGTTCTTATGAAACCAAACCTGCAACGATGCAAAGAGGCTCCATGCCAAACAGCTCTCATCATCGTCGTTCAGTGCGCCATGCTCCTCAAAGCGGTGGTTCTGAAGCAAGCACTCAAAGCTCGCATAACCCAGCTCCTAATAATGGAAATAATGGGCATGCTCAAGTCGGTAAAACCACTTGTTATGCACATAATGGCGAACCTGGTGGTGGTGTCTGGCGTTCAACGTCACATGATCAAGGCACTGCACGCGGCCACGCTATGCAAAAATGTAAAGCTGGTAGTCGCACACCTTCAGGTTGTTCTATAACACGTTGTGTACGTAGTTAGTTTTAAGAGAATAATAGTTTCCTGGATCCCGCGGTCAAGCCGCGGGATGACGGGGCAACAACCGCGTGGTGGAGAAACCGCCGCTACCAACGTCAACATAACTTCGCTATATTATTCTAATGTCACCTAGTCGCTGGCTTATGAAGTTTTTGCTCGCAAGATGTTTCATTTAGTTTTCTGTACAGTCCCTGAAGAGATAAATAATGCCAAAGTGAATGTGGACCTTTGCTGGAACACTGTAATACTTTCAACAATGTATCTTTAATGAGTTGAAGTGTTGCACCAGGATTATTAGCTACCCTTGCTAAGGCTAATGCTCGTTCATTGTCATTCTCAATAGAATTGGAAAGAAAAATATTTTTCACTTTGAAGAGCGATGCAAATACGCTTGACTCTCCTTTGTGTACCATTTTCAGATAACTATCTGCTTGCTTATCTGGTTTTTCTCTTTCAAGCTCATTAAATTTCAAGTTGAGTTTAACTTTCCCAAAGATTGCTAAGTTAATTTTTTCTCGTACTTTATTTTTTTGTTGTCTCCTGATTTCTCGCGCCCTAATATTTCGATCTAGTGATCTTAATTGCTTTTTCTTTGCTGTTAATTTTTCAATTAAATCAGTACAATTTGTATCGTTTAAACCTATTACTCGAGGAAAGATATAAAATAGCCAAACTTCAATAGGCAACATGTTAAAATAATCAGGCACTTCAGTTTCTTTCCCCTTACTTTCTTTCTCCTTACTATAAAGCAGAAATGGCAGCAACTGTTCTTTGGACTTAGACCAAACAATAGCTTGCTTTGCGCTGATATCATATCGTTTCATATATAGACGAATACGTTGAGCTTCCTTCTGAACATCATCAAGTTCAAAAATAGATGTTTGTAGTGGCCAGCATTGCGGCGTTCTTCGCATTAATTTTTTAATCTCAGCATATATTGTCTTCTTTTTTTCTTTCGGCGACTGGTCGTTCTTTACTATTAATTCTTTAATCTCAGCCCATACTTTCTTCTTTCCTTCTTCTGAAAACATTAACGACCACCACAATAGCTTTTGTTTAAATGCAACCGTCATTTTTTTTGGATCAGACTCTTGCTGCTGTATCATATTTATTGATATCTCTACAAGCTTGCTAATTCCTTCAAAGTTATTTTGCTGGGCCGCTTTCTCATACCACTCAACAGCTTTCTCGTTATCCCCATCTACACCGCGCCCTTTTGAATACATTTCACCTAAATAACTTTGAGCATCCGCATACTCCTGCTGCACCGCTTGTTCAAAAAATTTAGCGGCTTCCCTGTATTTACGCTCAGCTATATTTCGCTTCCGTTCAGCATTGCCCTCCAAATAATACGTAACACCTAAATAATGTTGAGCGGCTGCCACACCTTGCTTGGCTGCTTTTTTCCACAATGTAATGGCCTTAACTTTGTTACGAGTTACACCATACCCATTTATATACATAACACCTAGATTACATTGAGCTGTCAGGTGTCCTTGCTTTGCCGCTCTTATATACCACTTAACAGCTTCTTTATAGTTCCTTGCAACACCGTACCCATTATCATACATACAACCTAAATAAAATTGAGCGGGCGCACAACTCTGCTGCGCTGCTTTTTGAAATAATTTAATAGCTTTACCGAAATCCTTCTCAGCACGCTTCTTTGAATCAAAATAAACACGATTAAGATGAGTGGCATTACTCGTATCTCCTCGCTCTATAGCTCTTGCACACATCTTAGAAGCGTTCTCTAAATCCTTCTCACTACGACTCATATACCTACGACCTAATTCACATTGAGCACTCGCATGCCCTTGCTCTGCCGCTTTTTTATACCATCTAATGGCTTCATTGTGGTCATTAGGAACACTGTACCCATTTGCATACATAATACCTAAAGCGTATTGACCAGCTGCATTATCTTGCTCAGCTGCTTCTTTAAACCATTCAGCAGCCTTTTTGTAATCCTTATTTACACCATGCCCATAATAATACATAACACCAAAACCGTATTGAGCTCGTGAGTGGCCTTGTTGCGCAGCTTCTTCAAAATGCTCAATCGCTAAAGAATAATTTACTGATTGCCCAATACCCGTACGATACAATAGCGCCAATAGCGTCTTAGACTCTCTAGACAGTTTTGCTTTACTTGCAACTGTTGATGATATTTGTTGTAAATTAGTATGCCCTTTGATACCTTTTAATAATTCAGAAAAATCACTATCGTGATTCTTATTCTCTTGAATAAACTCAGCGATTGAAGAAATGTGATGAATACCAAACGTTTCTTTATCTGGTGACCACTGCTTATCAGTCATTATCACTCTAATTTCTTCGCAAACTTTCGCTCTTTCTTCCTTAGACAATACCAGTAACCAAGACAATACTTTTCGTCTAAACTCTACAATCTTTTCATCTTTTTCTGCACCAGGATTCTGCTGTTGTATTTCAGCTATTGATTCCTTTGCCGAACTTAGAATCTCTTCTTTGGAAATACTACCAACCATGACACTACTCTTGGAATAATTTATTTATGTGAGCGAAGTGTAATTATTTTGCCCAAAAATGTCAAGCGCTAGCTAATACATAAAATGTTAAACGGATTTGATCTAAGTTTAATTATAATTGACTGCAATAAATTTTAGTTTCATAAAGAAAATCAACTTTGCCTTTGACTTGATGCTGCTGAAAAACATTATGTAATTCAGCTAGCATAGATTGATAATTTTCTTGATCGGGTTTAGGAAGATAAGACGTCGACAATACTCTTCCTTGGAAACTGTTATAATCGAATTCTTGTTTATGAGGGATCACTTGAGTATTTACTTTATTAGGTTGGAAAAATTCATCAATAAACTTACCATCGACAGATTTTGCTGACACGTTAGGATAATCAATACCATATTTTAATAACAAATTTTCATAATCTTGCATTAGCGCTGAACTGTTAGTTGCGCGTATGTTCCACACTAACAATACCCAGCCATTAGGCTTAAGAATACGCTTAAATTCTGGCTTAATTAATTGATGTTCAAACCAATGGAAAGCTTGGCCAACCGTAATAACATCAATACTTTGATCAGCTAAAGTCGTTGCTTCCGCTCGACCATCAATATATTTAATTTGTGGGAAACCGCTAAGATAAATCTTTTCAGCCTGACGCATGGCATTATTAGGCTCAACGGCATAAATATCATTACCATTTTCCAAGATAAGTTCTGCTAACAAGCCGGTACCTGAACCAATATCGGCAACTATTGCATCTTGCGTTAAGCCACAATGCTCTTTAAGCATCGTTAACACTTGTGGTGGATAAGAAGGTCGATATTTTAAGTAATTTTCTACGTTTTGGGTAAAGCGTTCAGTTGAATTTGTCATTTAATCACTCTCCATTTAATTCACGTTAACTTATGGTGAATAAATAAATTTCTTGCGTTGTCGATGTAAAAAAACTAATAATGCCAACACGGCAACAATGCCAACAACGATGAGTACAATAGCCAGATATTGCGTTAGCCAACCCATTAACAAAGCTAACAAACCTAAAACTATCCCAATGATCGAAAAGGTTGTATCTAAATAAACACCGGTTAAAAACGTTGAAAATGACAATAATACTAATACAACTAAACTCGCTGGCACTTTGCCAATGATGCCTGCATTAACATAAAAATGAATTAAGAATACCGTTGCTATCAATGCTGCCCAATGCAATATTTCATGCCATAAAGAGAATGCTTTTTCTTTAAGGCTAGTATGTCGTAAGTACCAACTTAACGCTAATGCTAATACTGCAAACGTCGGCCCCATGGCAATCCAATACTCCCACGCATAACTTTCAGCGATAGGAATAGCGTATGTTAATACTAAACCGACAAAAGCTAGCACTAACATTAACAACCCGACAATTAACCGTGGTTTCCAGTGATATTTTTTTTGTGCTTCATTCATTGCTGCTCCCTGCTATAGTGATATCTTTATTTGACTCTAGATACATACTCTCCTGTACGCGTATCAACTTTAATTAATTCCTTTTCTTGCACAAATAACGGTACGCGAACAACCGCTCCGGTTTCTAGCGTTGCGGGTTTATTGCCACCACCAGAAGTATCACCTTTTAATCCAGGATCAGTTTCAGTAACTTCTAAGGTAACAAAATTAGGTGGTTCTACTGCTAAAGGTACATTATTCCATAATGTAATAATACAAACATCTTGTTCTTTTAACCATTGTTTAGCATCAGTAACAGCTTTATCATCGGCAACATACTGTTCATAGCTGCTCTGATCCATAAAATGCCAATGTGACCCATCGTTATAAAGATACTGGACTTCAACTTCCAACACATCAGCCGCGGGAATTGATTCACCCGATTTAAAAGTGCGCTCGATAACTCGCCCAGTTTTTAAATTACGGAATTTAACGCGATTAAATGCTTGCCCTTTGCCAGGTTTAACGAATTCATTTTCAATGATGCTGCATGGATCATTATCGAGTAATACTTTTAAACCACCCTTAAATTCATTGGTACTATAACTTGCCATTAATGCTAGCCTCACTCTACAGACGTTTATTTATAGAAACTAGCATTATAAATAAGACTAAGGTAAATATATACCTCTATTTACCACCCGGGACAGCTTTATCAAGAATTTTGGCCATCAAATCTGGTGAGATATTATCGAGGTCTTTCATTCCCTGTGCTGCAGCTACAGCTTTTTTGTTCTCTGCTATCCATGCTTTTTTTATCGCCTTATTTCTCTGATAATGAACTTTTGATTCTTTTGCTTTAGACAATCGCCCACCGGTACCTCGCACATTTTTTGCTCTTCCCTTCATAAGTTTTTTTGCCTTTGCCATGATTCATATCCCCTATCTATAACTTAATTTAACTATAGTATGCATGCAGAAAAGCTCAAATTTTAGCCATACGCTTAAGATTGACAAACAGGGTATATCCTTTTGAAATTCATGCTAAAATTCCGACCTATGAAATTAGCATCACCCCCACGCTTGAGCTGGACTAGAGCGCTAGCTAACGCTATTACCGATCCGCAAGAGCTTATTGCTCTATTGCGCCTTGATCCGCATATTGCAGCCGAAACTCAGCAAGCATTAAAATTATTTCCTCTGAAAGTGACCCGAAGTTTCGTGGCTCGAATGGAACCTGGTGATCCTACCGATCCACTGCTGCGCCAAGTGTTGCCTATTAACGCCGAATTAGAAAGCCATTCCGATTTTCAAACCGATCCACTTAATGAAAAGCACGCTAACAAACTCCCCGGATTATTACACAAGTATCACGGTCGAGTATTGTTATTAGTTACCGGCGCTTGTGGCATTAACTGTCGATTTTGCTTTCGACGTAACTTTGCTTATAGTGAAAATAATCCCGGACAAATAGGTTGGGAAGAAGTTTTTGCTTATCTTGCTGCTGATCCAACTATTGAAGAAGTGATTTTTAGTGGCGGCGATCCCTTGCTGGCTCCTGATAACCATCTGCAATTTCTACATGACCATATTAGCCAGATCAAACATATTCGTCGCTTACGCATTCATAGTCGAATGCCGATTGTGTTACCTGAACGTATCGATCAAAATCTACTTAAATGGCTTGCCTCATCTCGGCTCGATGTCATATTGGTAACTCACTGTAATCATGCTAACGAAATTGATCAGCATGTTGCACACGCCATGCATGCTTTAAAAGCGATAAACGTCACCCTACTCAATCAAACAGTGCTGTTACATGGCGTTAATGATACTGCAACTGACTTAATTAATTTAAGCAAAGCTTTATTTAAAATAGGTATTTTGCCTTATTACTTACACATGCTTGATAAAGTTGCAGGCTGTGCGCATTTCGCAGTAAACGAAGCTGATGCTAAGCAACTTGCTTGCCAATTGGCTAAACGTTTACCGGGTTATCTCGTACCTAAGTTAGTTAAAGAAGTAGCTGGATATCCTGCAAAAGTGCCTATTGTCATAGAACCTATTTAAGATGTGCTTAATGATGTAACAAATAACCTAAGATACTGATCCCTACTACTAATATAATTCCCATATATAGTGTGAATTCATTTACCATTTTGTTAAGTTCAAACTCTTGCTCTAATCTATTAACCTTCCTTTCAAGATCTCTAAATTTAGCATCGAGTTTATTTTCCAGATCTCGTAATTCAATACAGGTAACAATTTGATTTTTGGGAAAATATTGATTCATTTTATAGCATACCTTTAACTCTGTGAAGACTATAATATTTAAAATATCGAAACAAAACAGTCAGTTATTTCTCACAAAAGTGTAAGCTTTTAGCATTGTAATTGCTCAAAAACTCCTACAAAATGTCCCACTTGAACAGTTATACATATTTTTTTACAAAAAATTTAAGATAAGACTTGCAAAAAACTCATTTTTTAGTTCAAATAGCCCACAGCTAATTTAAGCAGAGGAAAAATATGAGCAATCACATTATTGATGTAACTGATGATAGCTTTGAAACCGAAGTGTTAAATGCCGATAAACCGGTTCTTGTCGATTACTGGGCTGAGTGGTGCAATCCCTGCAAAATGATAGCTCCAATTTTAGAAGAAGTTGCAGAAATCTACGCAAGCAAAATTAAAGTAGCAAAAATAAACATTGATGAACATAGTCAAATGCCAACAAAATATGGTGTTCGTGGTATTCCAACATTAATGTTATTTAAAAACGGCGAGGTTGAAGCAACTAAAGTGGGAACCATGTCAAAGTCACAATTAACTACCTTTATTGACAGTAACCTTTAAATACGATAAAAAATATTGGACCTTAGGGAAATTCCATGTTATATAATAAGGACAATACTCTTTAGTTGATCTGAATTTTAAAAATCCCAAAGCCTGTCTACAAATTAAGGTTTTTGCTTAACGACAAGGCGAATTGGGTTTCGAGCAACGGAGTTTATAAATAATATTTAAGCACAAAGATAATTTTTAGATAGACTCTTAACAAATTCCATTAACCAATCTTAAGTAGAAAACCACCTATGAACTTTACTCAACTTAAAAAAGAACCGGTCGCAAATTTGATCGAAATGGCGCAAAAAAATAATATCGATTCTTCGCGTCGTAAACAAGATATTATCTTTGCTATTCTCAAAAGCCACGCAAAAAAAGGCGAAGACATTTATGGGGATGGCGTGTTAGAAATCTTACAAGATGGCTTTGGCTTTTTGCGCAGTAATGAAAGCTCTTATTTAGCAGGGCCTGATGATATTTACGTGTCACCTAGTCAAATTCGTCGCTTCAACTTACGCACCGGCGATACTGTTTCTGGCAAAATCCGACCGCCTAAAGATGGTGAACGATATTTTGCATTATTGAAAGTTGACCAAATTAATCTGGAATCACCTGATGCGTCTAAACATCGCATTTTATTTGAAAATTTAACGCCATTATTTCCCGATGAACGTTTACGTATGGAACGCGGTAATGGCAGCACTGAAGACATCACTGCAAGGATCATTGACTTAGTAGCCCCGATTGGTAAAGGTCAACGTAGTTTAATTGTTTCACCACCTAAAGCTGGTAAAACTGTTATGTTGCAAAACATTGCCCATGCAATTACTACTAATCACCCTGAATGTACATTAATGGTATTACTGATTGATGAACGCCCTGAAGAAGTCACTGAAATGTCACGTTCAGTGCGTGGTGAAGTGGTCGCTAGCACGTTTGACGAACCTGCTAATCGTCATGTACAAGTTGCTGAAATGGTGATTGAAAAGGCTAAACGTTTAATTGAACACAAACGCGACGTGGTCATTTTATTAGATTCTATTACTCGATTAGCACGTGCTTACAATACCGTTATCCCTTCATCTGGGAAAGTGTTAACAGGTGGGGTTGACGCTAATGCCCTACAGCGCCCTAAACGATTCTTCGGAGCAGCACGTAACATCGAAGAAGGCGGCAGTTTAACAATTATTGCGACCGCTTTAATTGATACCGGCTCAAAAATGGATGAAGTCATCTATGAAGAATTTAAAGGTACTGGTAATAATGAAATTCACTTAGATCGACGTATTTATGAAAAACGCGTATTCCCTGCCATTAATATTAATCGTTCCGGTACGCGTCGTGAAGAATTATTAACGAAAGCCGATGAACTCCAGAAAATGTGGATTTTACGTAAAATTCTGCATCCAATGGGAGAGGTTGAAGCAGTTGAATTCCTTATTGATCGTTTGAAAGCGACTAAAACTAATAATGAATTCTTTGATTCCATGAAAAAATGACAAAAGTAGGAAACTATAATGATAAGTAAAAGAATTGTTACATGCACACTACTTATTTTTATTTTAGGGTTACTCAACTTAAATTACGCCCAAGCTGCAAGCCGCTGTCAATCACCTGATGAATGCTCAATGGATGAACCTGACGGTCAAAATGCATTATTTTCTTCGGGTGAATACCCTCATCTTGTATTTTACCCGCCACCTGCTTGGGGAGTTTGGATTGAAGTTGATCCAGGTTATGGTACTGCATTCAGATACGGTGGCCCTGCCGGCAACGTTGGTGTCAATGTACGTTACCGACATAATTTATTTATCTTACAATATACGACTGTGCAACAATCAACGAGCGACATTAATGCTGGAGTGTTTTTCGGCGACGGCTCACCTGATGATGGTGGCTTCGTTAGAAATTTAAGTTTAATGTATAATTGGATTGTCGATCGTAAATGGGGCTTTTTCTCGTATGGCGCTGGTGTGAGTTATGTTCGCGGTCGCGAAGAAGATGATGAAATTCGCATTCCCGACCCTCCTCCCCCTGGGATGACCAGAACTATCGATATCGTTCAATCTACTGAAACTGCTTTTGGTATTCCTTTCCAAGCACAAGTTATGTGGTTGCCATTTGGTAACTACTTTGGCTTAGGGCTGAAGGTATTTGTTAATGCTAATTTCAAAAAAGATTTCACTGATGCTGGTGCTGTTTTAGTTATTGGTATCGGTAAATTTAGATAATGAAATCTTATGCTTATAAGATTGCCCAAGTTAATAAATTAGCGAAACATATTTATCAAGTGTTACTTAGCCCAACTGCTGGTGAGCAATTGCATTACCAAGCAGGCCAGTATTGCCAAATTTTATTGCCTGAGTGGGACCCACGACCTTATTCAATTGCCAATGCACCATTAGCTGATCATACGATTGAATTACACATACAACATTTTCCTGACAATCCATATACGACTGATCTATTAACGTTACTCACAACGCATGACACCATCAAGCTCAGTGGTCCTTATGGCAAATGTAGTTATACAAAAACGCCGTCAAATCCTATCATTTTACTTGCCGGCGGCACCGGGTTTGCACCAATTAAAGCAATCATTGAAGCAGCGATTAAACAAAATGATCCTCGTGCCATGCATTTATATTGGGGCGCAAAAACTATTGATGATCTGTATGATCATGGCCTTGCCAGCGAATGGGCTGCAACGATCGCTAACATTGATTACACGCCCGTATTGCAACATCCACCTAAGGATTGGACTGGAAAAAAAGGTTTAGTGCATCGTGCGGTAACTGCCGACTATCATGATCTTAAACCTTATCAAGTGTATGCGGCAGGACCATACGGCATGGTATTCGCCGCGTTACATGATTTTTGTAAACAAGGATTTGAGCGCCATCTATTGCACGCCGATGCGCTTGACACTTAACAACTACGAAGAGGTAATAATGATGACTCAGGATGAAATGAAACAAGCTGCAGCACAAGCTGCTATCGAATATATCAAAGATCATACGATCATTGGTGTAGGCACAGGCACTACCACTAATAAATTTATTGCATTACTAGCGACGATAAAAAACCAACTTGAAGGCGCGGTTGCAAGCTCTGCTGCTACAGCGCAGCTATTAAAAGAACTTGGTATTCGTGTGTTTGATCTTAACGCTGTCGATAGTATTCCAGTTTATATTGATGGTGCTGATGAAATTAATTCACACTTTGAATTAATCAAAGGTGGTGGCGGTGCACTTACTCGCGAAAAAATCCTGGCATGCGCTGCCCAACAATTTATTTGCATTGCGGATCAAACAAAATCTGTCGATATGCTTGGTGCATTTCCTTTACCTGTTGAAGTCATTCCTATGGCACGAAGTTATGTCGCTAGAGAAATCGTTAAGCTAGGCGGCCACCCAGTGTATCGTGAAGGTTTTACAACTGATAACGGCAATATCATTCTCGACATTCACAATTTAACTATTAATCAACCTATAAAACTCGAACAACAACTCAATAACATCACTGGTGTTGTTACAAATGGCTTATTTGCCAAACGTGTTGCCGACATTGTATTACTTGGCACAGCAACAGGTGTTACGACACATACTCGTTAAGCAAAATATGTTAAAGAGATCTTCCATCATGACTTTAAGATTTTTGCTCTTTATGTTGTGAGCATTTGATTGAATTTCTCAACATATGTCGGTATTAATACGTAGGTTAAAACTCAACACAATCCTATAATATTATGTAAGCTTATGATTTTGCTATCATATCGCTATTATTATGAATATATACAGTTAATTAAAATGATTAATAAATACGCGTTGATCACTGGTAGATCATCTTGCAAAGGCATGTAGGTTTGCTAAAGTGGATATGGATGAAAAGGGACCATAGAACATCCCCAGCTTTTATAGTTGGCATAGCCCAAGGAAAGGGCCGGCACGGATGCCACGCATGGATGCTTTAACATGGATGCTATTTTAAGGCGACCTCAGGTCGCCTTTTTCGTAAACCTAGAAAATAAAAAATATGTTTTATCGCGGACATGATCAATTAGGCACTTTAATTCAGCTAACGTGTAAACCGCAACGCATAATTTCTCTTGTACCTTCACAAACTGAATTACTTTTTGATCTTGGTTTAGCTGACAGCATCGCTGGGATCACTAAATTTTGTGTACATCCTGCAAATCAAGTCATTCACAAAACTAAAATCGGTGGCACCAAAAAATTTAACTTTAAACTTATCAATCAATTACAACCTGACTTAATTATCGGTAACAAAGAAGAAAATTATAAAGATGGGATTGAACAACTTCGCCAACATTATCCTGTATGGATGAGTGACATATATAATCTTAGCGATGCTTGTGACATGATTGAAAAAATTGGTGAATTGACTGACACTACTACGCAATCACAAATTATAAATAACAACATCAAAACTGCATTTGCAAATTTTAAATCATTACCAGCAAAACGAGTCGCTTATTTTATCTGGAAAAAACCTTACATGGTTGTTGGTAACAACACGTTTATTAATTCAATGCTAAAACAAATTGGCTTAATCAACATATTTTCCTGTCTTGATCGTTATCAAGAAGTCACCTTAGAACAAATTCAACAAGCTCAAGTAGATTGGCTGCTGTTATCATCGGAGCCATTTCCTTTCACTGCGAAACATATTGCAGAATTTCAGCAGTTGTTTCCAGATCAACAAATTAAACTAGTAGATGGCCAAATGTTTTCTTGGTACGGTAGCCGCCTGCAATACGCTCCTCAATATTTTGCAACCTTAAATCTCTAAATTAAAATGATTGTAAAGCAGAAACATTAGGGCAACTATTAATTATTAGTAGATGGTATTTTTAGTGGTGGTGAAGCATTAGGGTGACCCCGAGTGGCAGGACATTTTTTGTTGCTCCGAGATTGCGTTATCTTTAAGGTTGTTGGATAACTGCGGCCATTATTAATTATTAGTAGATGGTATTTTTAGTGGTGGTGAAGCATTAAGGTGACCCAGAGGGGCAGGACATTTTTTGTTGCTCCAAAGATTGCTTCTCCCTTGCGCTCCTCATCCGACTACGGCCGTCAATCAGCGCCATCCCTGGCGCGATATTTCTCAGGACTGACACACAACATCGCCTTTTGTTTTGTAACATCGTTACTTTGTGCGCTGCGCTGCTCATTTATTCTTGCATAAACTCCGCTGCTCGCGCACAAAGTGCCTTGTTTCAAAACAAAATACTTGTTGTGTGCCAGTCCTGCCTAAAACGCGCGTCGTGCGCGTTTTGCCTTGTCGTCTCTGCGGTGCTCGGCGCAATCTAGTCGCAAAAAAAACATCCTGCCCCTCTGGGTCTCGTGCATGCTTCACACTTTTTTCGTCATTACGAGAAAAATCTGTCTGGGTCTTGCGCATGCTTCTTTCGTCATTGCGAGGAGCGCCAGTGACGAAGCAATCCAGTGTTAGCCTAGAAGTTTTCTGGATTGCTTCGTCACTGGCGTTCCTCGCAATGACGTTAGAGCTGGATTGCTTCGTCCCCTTCGGGTCCTCGCAATGACGGCACATTATTTTTCGTGCGCAAAGACACGGTATGTCAATAAGCACTGAGTAGACATTTAATCAAATGTATACTATTCCTGCCGGGCGTAATGATTTTTATTCGGGATGCTTGTTGTGCCGGCGGGGTGGCAGGGGCGTGGCAATTTCTATGCGCGCGCAGCCCGGCCATTGGTGTCAACCAGTTTAGCGTTAGCCAACTAACGCTCGTATAAAATAAGTTAACGAGATGTAAGAATTAAAAAGAAACACCAATGGACTAAGAGCTTGTTTAAAATCCGCTAGCTTGAGGCAGCAAACATTGATTTTTGAGCACCGCAGCGCAGTTTACATAGAAAGTAAATGAG
>JANQRR010000014.1 GCA_028284465.1 Gammaproteobacteria bacterium
GGCTGCTGGCACAGAGTTAGCCGGTGCTTCTTCTGGCAGTAACGTCACATTGTGATGATTATCCCATCACAGCTTTCTTCCTACCTGAAAGTGCTTTACAACCCGCAGGCCTTCTTCACACACGCGGCATCGCTGGATCAGGGTTTCCCCCATTGTCCAAGATTCCCCACTGCTGCCTCCCGTAGGAGTCTGGGCCGTGTCTCAGTCCCAGTGTGGCTGCTCGTCCTCTCAGACCAGCTACCGATCGTCGCCTTGGTAGGCTTTTACCCCACCAACAAGCTAATCGGACGCAGGTTCATCCTTAAGCGCCAGGCCGAAACCCAGCTTTATTTCGGAAAACATATGCGGTATTAGCCCGAGTTTCCCCGGGTTATCCCCCACTTAAGGGCAGATCCCTACGCGTTACTCACCCGTCCGCCACTCGCCACCAGGTAAGCAAGCTTACCCGTGCTGCCGTTCGACTTGCATGTGTTAGGCGTGCCGCCAGCGTTCAATCTGAGCCAGGATCAAACTCTTCAGTTTTAATCGGTGCTGCTTTTACAAGCAGCGCATTTGAATTGGCTCTTGACATTAGTTATATACCAATGCCCACACAAATTACACGTCATGGTTATTCATTTCTGTTAAAGAACTTGATGCCTAAAAGCTTGTTTAAATTCCACTATCTTGGCCAATTAAACAGGCTCTTAGCACCCACCCTTTCATCAGGGTGAACGGCATTTTACTACCTTTTGCTTCCTTGTCAACACTATTTTTCTATTTTTTTAATTAATGAGCACGCGTGCAAAACGACGCTTACCCACTTGATAAACATGCTGTGTCCCTGCTGGTAACCGTAGTTGGCGATCCGTAACTTTGTCGCCATCTATTTTAACCGCGCCTTGCTTTATCATCCGCAAAGCATCGGACGTGCTTGTTACCAAGCCAGCATCTTTTAACAGGTTAGCGATGGAATATCCTTCTTGTGGTGCCGTCAAGGTGACTTCCGTCATTGACTCTGGGATTGCACCTTTTTGAAAGCGTTCAATGAATGTTTGCTGCGCTTTCTCTGCGGATTGATGGTCGTGGAACCGCGTTATTATTTCTTTTGCAAAACGGATTTTAACATCCCGCGGGTTTAGACCATCCGTAACCTCTTTTTTCCATTTATTAATTGTAGTCGATGGCTCGAAACTAAGCAAGTCAATATACATCCACATAAGCTCATCCGACACCGACATTAGCTTGCCAAACATTTCTTCCGGCGGCTCGTCGATACCGACATAATTATCTAACGATTTCGACATTTTTTTCACGCCATCTAAACCTACTAACAAAGGCATAGTAATAGCAATCTGCGGCGTTTGCCCATAATGTTTTTGTAATTCTCGCCCAACTAATAAATTAAATTTCTGATCAGTTCCACCTAACTCGACATCCGCCTTTAACGCCACAGAATCATAGCCTTGCACGAGTGGATATAAAAATTCATGAATCGCTATCGATTGCCCGTTTTTATAACGCTTGTTAAAGTCTTCACGCTCCAGCATGCGCGCGACAGTGTAATGCGAAGCAATGCGAATGATATCCGCCGGGGTTAATTGATCCATCCATTCAGAATTAAACATCACTTGGGTTTTTTCAGGATCTAAAATTTTAAATACTTGTTGCTGATAAGTTTGTGCGTTTGCTAACACTTGTTCGCGTGATAATGGCTGCCGCGTGATATTTTTGCCACTTGGATCACCGATCATCCCGGTAAAATCGCCGATTAAAAAAATCACTTGATGACCTAAATCTTGAAAATGCTTTAATTTATTTATAATGACCGTGTGGCCCAAATGAATATCCGGCGCGGTTGGATCAAACCCAAGCTTAATGCGTAATGGTTTACCGCTGGTAAGTTTTTCTTCTAATTCTTTCAGCACCAGAATTTCATCCGTGCCGCGCTGAATTAATGCCAGCGCTTCGCTGGTTGTTGTCATAATGTAATCTCCAGATGGAGTTAAGTTGGCGTTACATACTATTGACTGAGCGCCTGATTTGCAAGTTGGTTTTTTATGCTGCTCACAACTCTAACCTTTCGCATCTCTCTTTTAATAGCTCGCTATATTTTGATTTCATGGGTGCTGATAAAAAACTTTTATCGATTAATTCCTTCCAGCCAGGCAGTGCTTGCTTAATTTGCTCAATAACTTCATTAATAGTGCCCTGATTTAGTAAGAGTCTCTCTTGAGCAAAATAATCTAAAAAATCACGTTTTCTTAAATTTTTCTTTTTGCCATTAAGGGGTAAGGCTAACTCTTCTTTGCACGCTGGCAATGCGATACTTGAATTTAGTAAATCATAAGCTGGAGATAAAGTGGTAATTTTGCCGCGAGTGATCAGCGAGAAATTTTTTAAATGCATATCCTCATTGCCGATCAAAAAATTAAATAACGTGAGATTAAGTAGCTTAACCGCTTCTATTTTTGGAAAAGTACAAAAATTTTTAATGACCTCCACCACTTTTTCCATGGATGAATTGTATTTGGTTTCGCGACTTAACTGTAATAACTGTGCAAAATCTTCAACCGCTAATTTTTTATTATGGCCAAAGCGATCAAATCGCTTAATAAAATACGTCATGCTGCCATCTTTGGAGTACACTAAGCCGTGAACTGGAACTTCAATACCAATAATCGCCGCTAAGAACATAGTAATAGCTTCATTTTCAGGTAGTTCGGGGTAATCGACACTTTGTGGTTTTAAAATATAATGGCCACCCTGATCAACAAACGCAAATCGACTACTTTTCACCTTTAATTGTGCACTAATTTTGGCTTGGATCCCTTGTATCGACATTTTGCCTACACGCGCTAGTGCTTCAGCATGTTGCTCTTTTTTCGTATATTCTAAAGGGTGCAACGTTGTCAATTGTGGTGACAGCAAACGTAAGCCACGTTGTGAATAGCTGGCTTGATCGTCGATAATTTCATAAGTGATCGGGCAGTACTTCATTTTATTTCCTCAATGATTACCGCGCCAACCACATCATGCCCAACTTGTACTAACTGGCCAAAATAATCGTTTCTATCTAACTTAGCTTGGCGTAACAATGCATCCAACATAATGCCTTCTGGTAACAAACCTTCAAAAAAAGGTGGAAATTGATCAAACTCATAATTGTTATTTGCGACTGGCATCGTCAAAGAGACAGGTGGGCCATGATAATCAGGATCATAACGAAAACGATAATGCCGATTGTATTCTAGCTCTGCTAAAATACCTGCTAACACGCCGTTTATTATAACGTTGGCTTCTCTCATATCTCTTTCTCATTCTCTGGCACGAAAGGCACTGCAAGTTTTAATTGAATGTTTAAAACGTCTAATACTTTCACTAAGGTATCCATGCGAATGGTAGTTTTGCCTTTTTCAATATCAAATATCACCGTTTTGCCTACACCAGCGAGTTGCGCTAACTGTTGCTGTGATAAGCCGCTTTGCTTACGGTAAAAATGTACTGTTTGGGCAATGTCATCTGAGCTCATGTTAATCAAAAACTTAAATAATCAAGGATATATTACTATTATAGCAGTAAAAATGGCTAAATCGTATATTTTATAATGAATAATTGCTAAGTAATAATTAAATATTACTGCTACAGCAGTGATAAATACGTTTTTTCTAACTTTCTCAGATTAAATATGAGAATAACCCCTACAATTACTGCTACAGCGGTAATAATGATTACTGTTCACAAGTCGAGTTAAAATAAACCTCCTGTATATATTGTTGGCAACGAAACTTGACCAACTTCCTCATTCAAGTTATGATGAGCGCTATTTTTTATTGAAAATCAGGTGGCTATTACCATGAAGCGAGTAAAAAATTATCTCGGCACATTCCCTTTAATTCAAAACCGGCCATTACAATTTTTTAGCATGATCTTTTTCGGTTTAATGCTTATCATGGGCATTTATATTATTAATAATAGTAATAATAATAACCAAGCTAATATTGCTTCAACCACTGAATTCTCAGTATCACTACCTGAATTTACTCAGCCAACTGATGCTCCGACCACCACTAAGGTTAAATCTATTCCAGTAAAAAATGGCACTTACTATCAATACACAGGCGCGACTATTTATCACTCATTTTATCGTGCAGGGAAAAAAGCTGGGCTAAATTATCATCAAATTCATCAACTAGCACAAATGTTTGGTGAAACTGTACGCCCTGGCGATCACTTTAGTGTACTATATCAAACCACATATAAAAATGACAAAAAAATTAGCAAAGGAAATATTGTTGCTGCTGAATTTACTGATAATCATGGGCAAACACGACACGTGTTTCGTTACACTGATCCGCATGGTCATGCTGGTTATTACACTCTAAATGGCCAAAATATTAAACCGGCATTTTTAAAGTATCCGGTAAAATTCACGCGTATTAGTAGCCGATTTTCGTTGCATCGTTATCATCCTATTCTCCATCGTTATCGTGCACATCTCGGCGTTGATTTAGCTGCACCGATGGGCACACCAATTCATGCAGCTAGTGATGGCGTAATTATTTTAGCTGGGCGTGATCATGGCTACGGTAATGCCGTATTTATTAAACATAGCTACAAATTATCAACGCGTTATGGTCACATGCACCGAATTGCTAAAGGCATTCACATCGGTACTCATGTACATAAAGGCCAAGTGATTGGTTATGTTGGTAAAAGTGGCTTAGCCACCGGCCCGCACTTGCATTATGAAGTTCGAGTGTTTGGCATTGCGCGCAATCCATTAACGGTTAAATTGCCGCATGCGAAAGCGATTACTAAAAAACAATTGCCAGCGTTTAAACGACATGCGCGCCACCTCATGGCTCAGTTGCAAGCTGAACAACAGCATTCCTGGGCTTAACATTCAGCCCGAAATTTTGCATCTAGTTATTGAAAAAATAAGCAACTTATGTTAATATATTGCTCACCAATTAGGTTGCGCATACATTTAATAATGGAAATAACTAAGAAGTAAGGGGAGTTTCTTATGCCTAACCTCCACAACATTTTCCGTCGACGCAGATTACATATCGAATGGTCTAAAGCAATAAAACCACAACTTGCTGCGCTTAATAAAGACTACGAGCAAAGTCAATTAACTATTTTAACGGAATTGCAAAAAAAATTACTGAATCAATTGCGTGACTTGTATTTATCGCAAAAGTCAAATGCTAGAAAAAGTGAATTTAAAAACCTGTCGTATCAAGGATTCAGAAATTGGGAACAAGAAAATTTAACAAATATCAACAAACATATTAAACCACAAATAGATACCTTAAAAAATCTTATACAAATAATAGGCAGAGATATACAAATTGCCACAACTATTATTGCTAACCCAAACAGCGACACAAAATTCACTTCATGTCTTGATGCATGGAGTAAGACAGATCGCACTTGGGCAACCAAAATTGAAAATGCACAGGTAGTCAAAAGTGGTGAGCAAGAACATGAAACAATAGAAGAAACAACTGCAATCACCAAAAAATCTAAGCATACACTAGACACCCGCATAGAAACGACCCTCAATACATTAAAGCAAGAATTAGCAGATGCTGACTTATCTAATAAAGAATATGCAAAAACAAAAAAAGCTATCAAAGATGCCGAAGCAGAAAATAGCTGCAACCGTAAAACCAGCAAGCGTAAACTTTGGTATCTCACTAAATCCGATAGTATTGCTCAATTAGAAGAAACGCTTGAAACACTTAGCACGGTTAATGAAATAAATAACTATACTCTCTGGACAACGCGTTGGAAAAGTAAGCTATCAAAATTTGCTTACCGTCTGTTGCCTTCTAGCATGCAAGCAACACGACAGTCATGGGCTGCAGCGCCTAAAACTGAACTTAATATTATTAAAAAAGAGCTAGCAGAGTTAAAGAATCTAAAAGGTAGGTTTGAAGCTCCTATTGTAGATGGGACAATTGCCACTCCGGAAAAATTAACCACAACATATCAAGCGCTTTGCTACCACCGCAAAATAAATAAGTTAGAAAAACGCTTGAATCGTTTCAATAAAAAAGTACAAAAAAGTAATGCTGATGACGGAATAAAAACACGTTTATCTCAACAAATTTTTAACGCTGCTAAAACCACTAAACACTGGTTAGATCCTTATTACAAATACGGGTTTAGTAAATGGGATGTTGTGCGTCTAATTACTAAGACTTTGTTCGTAGCTACTGCTGCTGTGCTAACTGTAACGACTGTGGCATGTTTATTTTTCCCCGGTGGCCAATTTATATCATTAGCCGCTTTTTTAGGCTTGCTAGGATTCATCGGCCTCGAGCCACTAATTGATTCCTATCTCGCAGCTGCCCTAAATAAAATAATTTTCGGCCGCAATCCAACCAGGCAACATGCTGTCGAAATAACTTTAGGCATTACCGCTTTACCCTTAATTATTCTATACTCATTTGGTTTGCCTATTGCTTTAGCTGCAACCCATATTAGTAAACATTTCATTGCAGCACTCAGGTTTACTGACGCTAAAGCATTGAATTCAACTTTTGCTTTCCTCAACTCAGGTTTTACTGGTGCCAATGGAAAAATGGCAGTAAATGTTAATGCACAAGTAAAAGCATTAAAAACAGAACCACAACCTGCATCACCACAAGGTCACGACAATAGCAGCAAATCATCAAGATTAAAACCTAACTGGCGATTATATAACTCCAATACTGCAGAGTCTTTTGCAAAATCACAGTCAGATGCAGTTATAGCACGCTCGCGATACAAGAAAGTAGACGCTACTAGTGGTTTTCAATTTTATAAACCTATCAACGCATTATCAGCAACAGAACAAAGTGCTGAAACACAACCAAGCACATCAAGCTCTGAGCAGCAACCTGCAAAACACAAAATTAAAGTGAAGCCCGCACATTTTACTGAAATTACGAATTTTCGCTTAGGTTATTTTGCTGAGAGGAAATTGCGTAAGGTTATGAAACAAGGGCAAGCATATGATAATTTCTTGGATGCACAAAATGAATTAATCACACAAACAGCAAAACCGCAATCTGTTAAAACTATCAAACAACAACTTGAAACTATACAACAACGTGCTAACACTTTGAAAGGTGTACTTGAAAGAAATGATCAACACGAAACAGCTCTCTTCAAATATAATTACTCCAGACTCGGTAAAATTCTAGAAAGTATTCAAGCTGATATTGGCATGTTGGATAATATATTGCAAAAAGACTACATGGCTGCACAACAAGAACAACAACACATACGCATTGTTAGATGTGCATAGCCTCAATCAACCGATGTATTTCACCGATCAAGTAAAATGGGATTGATAACAATTTATATTTAACCATTTCACCACGCTGCATATTCACAGCAATATCAACAACACTTGGCTGATCACCATTAATACGCACTGCTAATGGTAATTTCTTTTCATACATAAATAAATGCAATGATTTTAAAGAACCCGTGCTGCCTGATTTCACTTCGATAGGAATAACTTGTGAGCCATGTTGAATGAGATAATCGACTTCTGCTGATGAAGTTTTTTGTTCTCTTGCCCAATAGTATAGTGCTGGCTCAATATAAGAAGGATACAATGCACGAAGCTGCTGACCAACAAATTGCTCTGACAAACCACCTTGATTTGCAAATTGCACTGAGTTTAACGGTGTTTTATTATGAAGTTCCAATCCCAGAGCAGCTGATCCTAAACCAATATCTAATAAAATAATTTTAAAGTTTTTATCTCGGCTTTCTGCAGCAAGCGGAACACCATTACCACTACTATGAATAACGCGATGACAAATACGTGCAGTACACAACAGATGTAACGCATTTTTCAATGTGCTTGATTGTACATCACGATTAACCAGGCTGTATTTAAACTTTTTCCCAAGCATTTTCGGCACTGCATTTAAAATATCTTCTAAGCGTTCGCGCGAAATTTTACTTGGATATTTCGCAAAATCATCTCGATAAGTCGCAACAATATTATTATGTACTTCGTTTACTCTCACGAAAGACTGTTTCGTGACCCATGTATTAACAGCTTCCGGTAAGCCACCTATCAATATATATTCCTTAACTAGATTTAATAATCGTTGATGGATGACATCAGCAATAGTCTCAGAGAATTGATAATTTTTAATTAACTGAAGTAGTTTATGATCACCTTGTGCATTGATAAATTCACTAAATATTAAAGGTTCTAAATGATAATAATTAATTCTCCCTACAGGCATACTATATTGATAATCTTCTAACACAAAATCTAACAACGAACCCGTGGCAATTGTCGGCAACTCAGGCATCTCTTCATAAAACCAACGCAGTTTAGCTACTAACTCCGGTGCAGTTTGAATTTCATCGAGGAACAGAATCGCAGTGTCGGGGTTTATTGTGATATTAAAATACGATTCCAGTTGCATGAGAATGCTTTGCGGATCATTGCTCGTAAATAAGGTTTTTAATTGTGGATTTTTTTCAAAATTTAATTCAACACATTGCTTTGAAGTGCTTTCAGCAAGCTGGCGAATTAAATAGGTTTTGCCAACTTGACGAGCACCTCTAATAATGAGTGGTTTTCGATCATCTCGCTCTAACCACGTTTTTAGATTTGCAAGATCATCTCTATTGATCAAAATAATCACTCCATAGTTTCATTCACATTTCATTTAATCTTATTATTTTTATGAGGTGTTTTCAAGTAAAAATATGAAAATAACCGGTTATTATTATATATTGCTTATGAAAATAACCGGTTGTTTTGATGAGATTAATATACTGGATCCCGCGGTCAAGCCGCGGGATGACGGTAATAAGACCGCAGGATGACCGCTTAAAACCTGATAAACGGCGATAAAGCCGCGATATAAAGACTAAACGCTATAGGATGACAGCTAATTGTTTAAAATGATGGCTGACTACAGAGCAAGTTTGCCTGAATCGATCAATGCTGCAATTGCCGCGATATCATCAGCAAAAAAGTGATCCTCTTTATAAAATGACACTTTCTCTCGTACCAATGAATAAGCTTTTTGCAACTGTGCCGAGCTTGGCGTTGATTGCCGGAGATCTAAACCTTGGCATGCAGCTAGTAATTCTATAGCGATAATATTTTGCGTATTCTCATTCATTGCTTGCAAACGTCTAGCTGCATATGTTGCCATGCTAACGTGATCTTCTTGATTCGCTGAGGTTGGCAAACTATCAACGCTGGCTGGATGCGCTAACGATTTATTTTCGCTTGCAAGTGCCGCTGCGGTGACTTGCATATTCATAAACCCAGAATTGATGCCGTTATCATTGATCAAAAATGGTGGCAAACCACTAAAATTTGTATCATTTAATAATGCAATACGCCGCTCAGCAATACTGCCAATTTCTGCTATTGCTAATGCTAACGTATCAGCTGACATAGCGACTGGTTGCGCGTGAAAATTACCGCCACTAATCACAACTTTGTCTGCAGCAAACACCAAAGGATTATCAGTAACCGCATGTACTTCACGTTGTAAAATCGATTTCACATATTGCATATGATCATAACACGCACCCATCACTTGTGGCTGACAGCGCAAACTATAAGGATCTTGAATGCATGGCTTTGCTGTTGCTGTTTGCTCTTGCTGATAACCATCTAATAATTCACGTAGTTTTTGCGCGACAAACTGTTGGCCTGCCTGATTACGCACTCGATGAATACGTTCATCAAAACAAAGTGGCTGTCCATTAGCTGCCATAAAACTTAAACTGCCGGCAAGCAAGGCTGCATTAAAACATTTTTCTGCTGCAAATAAACCAGCTAATGCTAACGCGGTTGATACTTGCGTACCATTCACTAATGCTATGCCTTCTTTTGGTGCCAGTTGTAACGGTGTCAACTTAGCAATCGCTAATCCTTGCTTTGCCGATAAAATTTCACCTTTTACACGCACTTTGCCTTCGCCAATTAATACGCAAGCTAAATGTGATAATGGCGCTAAATCGCCTGAAGCACCAACTGATCCTTTTTCTGGAATACATGGATACACTTGATGATTATACAATTGCAATAATGCTTCAACTAATTCCCAACGCACGCCAGAACAACCTTGTGCTAAACAAATAATTTTCAATGCTAAAGTCAATCGAACAATATCATCTGTTAATAACTTACCAACGCCTGTAGCATGCGAGAGTAACAAATGTCGTTGCAACGTTATTAATTCATTTTTTTCAATTCGGGTATTTGCTAACAAACCAAAACCGGTATTCACTCCATAAATCGTTTCGCCGGTGGCAATCATGTCTTTTAATGTTTGATGCGCTGTTTTAACTTGTGTTTGTAATTGGGCAGACACTGCCAACTGAGTATCGTTATAAAAAATCTCCGCTAATTCTGTTAAGGATAGTCCCTTTGGTGTGATGGTCACTTGTTTCATAATGTTTACTCCTCAATAATTTTGTTTTGTGTCATTGCGAGGAGTGTAACGACGAAGCAATCCAGAAAATTTTAAGTCAAGTTTTCTGGATTGCTTCGTCGTTACACTCCTCGCAATGACATTCCACATTATTCCTCATGCTATAACTTAGGTTTAGATTTATTCTTACTAAATAAAAAAATGATCACTAAAATAGCTGCACCAATGCAAATTGCACTATCTGCAACATTAAACACGGGCCAATAGTATTGGCTCACGTGAAATTGTAAGAAATCAACAACGTAACCTAAATTAATTCGATCATATAAATTACCAAGCGCGCCACCAAGCACTAACGACAACCCAATCCCTGTCCAAATAAAATTAGGTGGCAAGTATAGCAACCATGCAATGATCACGATGCTAACCACTACTGCAATTGCGACAAACAACCACAATTGCCAACCACCGCCACTATCCAATAAATTGAATGCTGCTCCGGTGTTGCTTAATAGTAATAAATTGAAAAAAGCCGTTACTTTAACTGGCAGTCCCCAAGTTAACTTTTGACGCACAAAATATTTAGTCGCTTGATCAATGACGATCACTAGTAATGAGATGGTTAACCACCAAAGGTTTGAGAACCTTATATTTCTTTTCATATTGTTTGCTCATCATGGAAGAAAATTCCAGGATGAACTATAACACAAAAATCTGCGATTATAGTTTGCTCAAAAAGAAGGCTGGATTCCACGGTCAAGCCGCAGGATGACGAATTATCAAACTCAGCATGACTACGACAAAGCCGCCAGATAGCTAGGGCAAAGCTACGGAATGACAAATAATTCACAAAAACAACCATTGACAATTAGTACTATACTAGTACTATATAGAACACTTTTTTGAGGATCAGCAAAATGTTACGGATCAGCAAATTAACCGATTATAGCACTGTGATCATGCACCAATTGGCGCTAGCGCCGGATCGCTTATATAGCGCTAATGAACTGGCGGAAAAGACTCGTTTAAGCCCACCAACGGTTAGTAAGATATTGAAAATATTACAAGATTCCCAGCTGGTCGATTCAATGCGTGGCGCTCATGGCGGCTATCAATTAGCTCGCCCTGCAAATGAGATCAGCGTCACGGAGATCATCCGCGCGATGGAAGGCCATTTAGCGCTCACTGAGTGTAGCGTCCGCCAAGGCATTTGCACTCAAGAGAATTCTTGCATGATCAAGCATAATTGGCAGCTGATCAATCGAATTATTTTAGCGGCGCTGGAAAGCATTAGTCTCGCAGATATGACTAAACCATTAACAACGCATGCACTGTTTAATGATGGCATCCAGCTAACGAAGTATTTAAATATCATTGAGGATCGGGATAATCCTCCACATTAGAGGATAAGTGATTTGTGGGGAACATAACGACATTCTGGATTGCTTCGTCGTTTTACTCCTCGCAATGACAAAAGTTGAAATTAACTTAGGTATTTTGAGATGAGCAGTAAAACTATCGACAAAATCGTCAATCGCGAATACGAACATGGCTTTGTCACCGACATTGAAACAGACACTGTTGCGCCGGGGCTATCAGAAGACGTGATCCGCATGATTTCGGCCAAAAAAAATGAACCGGAATTCATGCTCGAATGGCGTTTGCGCGCATTTCGTCATTGGTTAACTATGACTGAACCACAATGGTCATCAGTCACTCATCCACCGATTGATTATCAAAAAATTAGTTATTATTCAGCTCCGAAAAGCGATAAAGATCGGCCCAAGAGTTTAGACGAAGTTGATCCAAAACTTATTGAGACTTACAACAAACTAGGCATCCCATTATACGAACAACAAAAACTAGCGGGTGTTGCAGTTGATGCAGTGTTTGATAGTGTCTCGGTGGCAACAACATTTAAAGAAAAACTCGCTGAAGCCGGTGTGATCTTTTGTTCATTTTCTGAAGCCGTGCAAAATCATCCAGAACTTGTGAAAAAATATTTAGGCTCTGTCGTGCCTTATCGCGATAACTTTTTTGCAACTTTAAACTCTGCAGTTTTTACTGATGGTTCTTTTTGTTATATCCCTAAAGGCGTACGTTGCCCGTTAGAATTATCGACCTATTTCCGTATTAATGCTGCTAACACCGGACAATTTGAACGAACTTTAATAATTGCCGAAGAAGGTAGTTATGTCAGTTATTTAGAAGGCTGTACCGCACCGATGCGTGATGAAAACCAATTACATGCAGCTGTGGTTGAATTAGTTGCGTTAAAAGATGCTGAAATTAAATATTCAACGGTACAAAACTGGTACCCCGGTGATGAACACGGTAAAGGTGGTATTTATAATTTTGTAACTAAGCGTGGTGCTTGTCGTGATGCTAATGCAAAAATTTCTTGGACCCAAATTGAAACTGGTTCGGCGATCACTTGGAAATACCCAAGCGTTATTTTACAAGGTGATAATAGTGTCGGTGAATTTTATTCGGTAGCGTTAACTAATAATCGTCAACAAGCCGATACCGGCACCAAGATGATCCATCTGGGTAAGAACACACGCAGCACTATTATTTCTAAAGGTATTTCTGCCGGCAAAGGTCATAATGCGTATCGTGGATTAGTGCGGGTTGGGCCAGCGGCAACAAATGCGCGTAATTATACTCAATGTGATTCATTATTATTAAGCGATCATTGTAGCGCACACACGTTTCCTTATATTGAAGTAAAAAATCCAACGGCTAAAGTCGAACATGAAGCATCAACGTCTAAGATCAGTGATGATCAATTATTTTATTGTCGTCAACGTGGGATCTCGGCTGAAGATGCAGTATCAATGATTGTTAATGGATTTTGTAAACAAGTATTTCGTGAACTACCGATGGAATTTGCTGTTGAAGCACAGAAACTCATGGAAGTGAGTTTAGAAGGTGCTGTCGGCTAATGATATACGTTATACAACGTCATTGCGAGGAACGCCAGTGACGAAGCAATCTTAGTAGAAATTCACTGGATTGCTCAATACAGCCTTGGGACAATGCTAAAGTAAGATATTTTAAAAGGTGATTAAGAATGTTAACAATTGAAAATTTACATGTGACCGTAGAAGATAAAGCTATTTTGCGCGGGATTAATTTACAAATCAATCCGGGTGAAGTGCACGCTATCATGGGACCAAATGGCTCTGGCAAAAGTACTTTGGCAAATATCTTAACTGGACGTGACGGTTACAACATTACTGCAGGTAAAATAATGTTTGATGGCAAACCATTAGCAGACATGGCGCCTGAAGACAGAGCTCGAGCCGGTATTTTTCTCGCGCTGCAATATCCCGTAGAAATCCCTGGTGTCACCAATATTTACTTTTTAAAAACAGCAGTTAATGAGATCCGTAAAACCCAAGGCTTAGCAGAACTTGACGCAATGGATTTCATGACCTTAGTTAAAGCTAAAATGCAACAATTAAAAATTAAAGATGAAATGTTATACCGTGCAATTAACGAAGGTTTTTCTGGCGGTGAAAAGAAGCGTAATGAAATTCTACAAATGATGTTGTTAGAACCTAAACTCGCAATCATGGATGAAACCGATTCTGGTTTAGACATTGATGCACTGCAAATTATCTCTGAAGGTGTCAATGCATTGCGTGATAGCAAACGATCATTTTTGTTAATTACACACTATCAACGCTTATTAAATTATATTGTACCAGATCATGTGCATGTGTTAGCGCATGGCAAAATTGTCAAATCAGGTGGACGAGAATTGGCAGAATATTTGGAAAAAGTTGGTTATGAACAGATTGAGGCAGCATAATGACGACGATAAGTGATCCGGTAACTCAATACCAACAAGTTTATGATCAGGCACGTACTAGTTTGCCTGGCAAAGATCTTAATTGGCTCACAAAATTGCGTGATCAAGCTTATGAAAGCTTTGCTACGCAAGGTTTTCCACATCGTAAAGTTGAAAATTGGAAATATACGAATGTCAATAACCTTGGGCAACAAGCTTTTACACCGGCTATTGCAATTGGCACTGTAAACACTGAACTGTTAGCTACAGCTCAGATCCCTGATCTTGATTGTTACCAAATTGTGTTAGTTAATGGTTTGTTTGCAGAGCAATACAGTCAATTATCAGGTTTGCCTGCAGGAATTATCATTACTAGTTTGTCAAATGCTCTCACAGATCATACTGAAATTGTGCGCACTCATTTAAACAAACAACTTACTTATCAAGGCCAGCCGTTTGCAGCACTAAATACTATGTTTTTACGTGATGGTGTATTTTGTTATTTTGATAACAATAGTGTGCTTGATAAACCATTACATATTATTCATCTTGCCACAGGTGACCGACAAAACGTCATGAGTTTCCCGCGACACTTGATCGTGGCTGGCGAACATAGTCAAGCAACTCTAATTGAAAGTTATCATGGCGATAAAGATCAACTGTATTTTAATGATTGTTTGACTGAGATTCACTTACATGATCACAGTCAGTTAACACACTATTCATTAATTGAAGCAAGCCAAGCAGCCTATCATATTGCTGCCTTGCATGCATGGCAGCAACAACATAGTCGCTTACAGGCTTACAATTTTGCATTAAGCGGTAAATTAATTCGTAATGACACTCGCGCTTATCTGATTGGTACACATACACAATGTCATTTTAATGGCTTTTATCGTGTTAGATCCGATCAGCATATTGATAATCATTTATTAACCGATCACCAACAACCGCATGGCACGAGCACGCAGACTTATAAAGGCATTCTTGATGGCAATGGTCACGGTGTATTTAACGGTACAGTAATTGTTGCTGAAGATGCCCAAAAATCTAAGACGCAACAATTAAATAAAAATTTATTGTTATCGCCTACAGCACAGATCAATACCAAACCGGAATTACAAATTTTTGCCGATGATGTGCAATGTACGCATGGCGCTACAGTAGGCCAATTGGACGACAAAGCATTATTTTATTTACGCTCTCGTGGGATCAGTGAAGCAATGGCACGTAGAATATTAAATTATGCATTTATGAGCGATATTATTGATAACGTTGAACTTGAACCGATCAAAATAAAACTAAAACGTGATTTAAAAGGATCAATATAAGTATGGTTAATTATGACATTGACAAAATTCGTGCAGACTTTCCCGTGCTGCAACAACAAGTGCACGGCCACCCACTAGTGTATCTTGATAATGCTGCCACCACGCAAAAGCCACAAACTGTAATTGATACTCTAGTCGCTTATTATTCGCAAGATAATGCTAATGTGCATCGTGGCGTTCATGCGTTAAGTGAACGCGCTACGGCGAATTACGAAGCAGCGCGCGCTAAGGTCCAGCAATTTATTCATGCCAAAGATCCTAGTGAAATCGTCTTTGTGCGCGGTGCATCCGAAGCAATTAATTTAGTAGCTAATAGTTATGGCCAAGCGCATATTCGTGCTGGCGATGAAATTATTATTACTCACATGGAACATCATTCTAATATTGTGCCCTGGCAATTATTATGTGAACGTACCGGTGCAAATTTGAAAATTGCACCGATTAATGATGCCGCTGAAGTTGATTTGGATGCTTATACACAACTATTTTCTGCCAACACTAAATTGGTCGCTTGCGCTCACATCTCCAATGCACTCGGCACGATCAATCCAATTAAAACAATGATCCAAATTGCACACGATCATAATGTACCAGTGTTAATTGATGGCGCACAAGCAGCACCGCATACTCACATTGACGTGCAAGCATTAGATTGCGACTTTTATGCGTTATCCGCCCATAAAATGTATGGTCCAACAGGTATTGGTGCGCTTTACGCTAAAGCTGAATTACTCGATGCCATGCCACCGTATCAAGGCGGCGGTGAAATGATCACGCAAGTAACGTTTGCTAAAACTACATATAATAAAATTCCTTTTAAATTTGAAGCAGGCACCCCAAACATCGCTGGTGCAATTGGCTTTGGTGCAGCGATAGATTATTTAAATCGCATTGGACTTACTAACATTGCTGCCCATGAACATGAATTACTAAACTATGCCACTAATGCGGTAAACCGTATTCCAGGGTTAAAAATTATTGGCACAGCGAAAGATAAAATCGGTGTATTATCATTCACCTTGGAAGAAGCGCATCCGCACGATATCGGTACGGTGTTAGATCGCCAAGGCATTGCTATTCGTGCTGGACACCATTGTGCAATGCCGGTTATGGAACGCTTTAATGTACCAGCAACAGCACGAGCATCGTTTGGACTTTATAATACGTTTGCAGAAATTGATAAGCTAGTTGCGGCACTTGAAGATGTTAGGAGTTTATTCGCATGAACCCAGAACTGCGTGAATTATATCAACAAGTCATAATCGATCACGGTAAGCGCCCGCGTAACTTTTGTAAATTAGACGCAGCGGATCGAGTGATGGACGGCTATAACCCGTTGTGTGGTGACAAACTTACGCTGTATTTAAAAATCGATGCTGGAATTATTAAAGATGTTACTTTCCAAGGCTCTGGTTGCGCTATCTCCATGGCATCAGCATCGCTGATGAGTGAACATTTAAAGGGTAAAACTGTAGAAGAAGCTGAAAACATCTTTAATTCATTTCACGCGTTAGTGACTGAAGATAATGCTAAAGCGAAAGATCAACAACTCGGCAAATTGACTATTCTCGCTGGCGTTAAAGAATTTCCGGTAAGAGTTAAATGCGCAACGCTTGCTTGGCACACCTTAGTCGGTGCACTGGCTGGTAAACAAGAGCCGGTGTCGACTGAATAGGAGGAGAATACTATGACGACAACAGCGCCACAACAACCACAAATTTATGATCCCAAAGCTGCAGCATTAAAACCTGTTACTTCGACACCCGCTGCTGCTGCACATATTCAACGTGAAATTAAAAAACGTGGTGCGGGAATTGGTATGCGTTTACAAGTCAAAAAATCTGGCTGTTCTGGTTGGATGTATGCACTTGATATTATTGATACCAGTAATGATGATGATTATAAATTCCCGATCAGCGATGATTTAGCCGTCTATGTTGATCCAGAAAGTTATGCCTTTGTGAAAGGTACGCAATTAGATTTCGTGCAACAAGGCTTAAATAAAGTGTTTGTGTTTAACAATCCCAACGCTTCTAATGCTTGTGGTTGTGGGGAAAGTTTTACAATTAAAGAGTGATTGATATATGGAACCTACGACAAATCAAAAATCACAGCCAAACCTTGGCCCAGAAAAGCGTAAATTAAATCGCGATTGCCCTGGTGTGTTAATTCCAGCAGGCACGCCAGTGATGTTGCCTAAAGACACTGAAATAGTCATCACTCAAGCACTTGGCGGTAGCTACACAGTTAACGTCTTTGGTAACTTAGTACGGATCAATCATCAAGATGCTGATGCATTAGGTGAAGAAGTTGTATTACATAATGCGATTGAATTAAAGCCTGGTGAAAAACTCACGAAAGAACATGTGCTAGAGCAATTATCCACATGTTACGATCCTGAAATCCCCGTTAATATTGTTGATCTCGGTTTAATTTATGAATGCGATGTTAACGAGATTAAAGAAAATGAGTATCACATTAATATCAAAATGACTTTAACTGCCCCTGGCTGTGGGATCGGCCCCTTTCTCATTGATGAAATTGAACATAAAACTAGAGCGTTGCCTGGTGTTAGCGATGTTAAAGTCGAATTAGTCTTTGATCCACCTTGGAGTCAAGATATGATGTCGGAAGCTGCGAAACTACAACTTGGGCTGATCTAAATTTGATGAAGCTGCCTAATTATGACGTCTTTTTCTTAATCGCTTATACCCAATTGGCACCAATGACAATGTTGCTAAGCCAAGTAACGGCCAGAGCACCGACGGCTCGAAAATAATCGATAAATTTGGTGGTTTACCACTTGAAAAAGCATTACCTAAACCATTGCCTAGTAACGCATAGACAAATGTGCCCGGCATGATCCCGAAAAACGTGCCTACTATAAATGTGGATTTCTTAATGTTTAATATACCCGGAACAACATTGACTACTGGAAAAGGAAATAATGGCACAAGCCGTAGGAATAATAGATATTGCAAGGCATTATCTTGAAACCCTTTTTGCATGCGAGCGACCCAAGTACCACTCTTCTCAGCAAGCCATTGGCCTAGTGAAAACTGCACAATTAAAAAAATACAGGTTGCCCCAATGGTTGCACTGATCACTACATAAACTGTGCCTAACACACTGCCAAATAAAAATCCTGCTAATAATGTTAAGAAAACAGCACCTGGGATCGATAATCCGACGACAATAATATAAACTAGCATAAAAGCAAACACGAACAGCGTATAATGTGCGTTAATCCAACTTAATAACAATTCTTTATGCGTTTTAATAGCTTCAAAACTTAAATACTGATTGAGCTTGAAGTGAAACACTAAAAATATCGCAAACATGACAAGTAATAATGGTAATAAACGAATTGTATGACGCTTTAACTTTTTCATCCTGACTCCATTCATTTTTAATTACACCAATAGATTAAACCCTAGAAAAATTAGGTTGTCACTCGTCGCTTCATTTTCATCTCTCAGTAAACGCGCGCGACTGCCGTAAAACCGAGTATATTCATATTGTGCCTGCACGCTAAAATATGGTGCGATTATTATTTGTGGACCAATATCAAATTCAATAAAATTTAAACCATTACCAATCATGTCACGAGCAATGGTTTTAGTTGCCGATACAAAGCGAAGTTCAGACGATAAAAATAAACGTTTATAGATCCAAGTTTCGCGTCCAAATATTAAATCAAACTTGGTGCTACCTGCATGATTATAAATACGCAGATTAGTGTCAATGAAAAACGGCGCTACGCCTTCAATACCAATGCCTGGTTGCCAATAGGGTTTATCTGCTGGGCGATACACATAATTGGCACCACCCTTTATTGCCCAATATCTCCCAATCGCATGCCAATAAAAAATATCTAAATCAAAATTATCAACGACACCATCATCAATTTCAGCTTCATAACTAAATAATTGTAATTTATTATTGGTGGTTCCCATCATGTAATTTAGCGTACCTTGCGTCACATTTTTATTGACTGCTTGCAACAGTTGTAAATTTAGCATATAAAACCAACCAAGCTTAGGCCCTTCTAAATAATTTGGAATACCGCCTTGATCAATAAACATCTGTTCCATCGATGGATAACGCAGAATTCGAAACATCCCAGCTTCTAAGTGATATAAATTATGACAATGAAAAAACCACTGACCATTTTCATTAGCAACAAAATCTGTAACCACAGTTGATAACGGTTTTACATTGACTGTATGGAGTAATGGATCATGCGCGCCATGGCCATTACGTAAAATAAACCAATGGCCATGAATATGCATTGGATGACTCATTAAGGTTTTATTGACAAAAATAATGCGATAACGCCAACCCGGATGTAACTTCACTGGTTTAGCTTTATAACCTGTTTTTCCGTTAATTGACCAAATGTAACGATACATATTTCCGGTTAATGCCATGTTAATTACATGCACAGGTTGATCTGGATTATTCGTTTTAGTTGGTGACTGTAAATGTTGATACTTAGTCACCGTTTGCTTAGCCGTTTTGATTTTTTTCATATAACGCATTGGCGGATTAGGAAATGGTTTTACACTAGCAAGACTAAAATGTTGATGCGGTGCTGTTAACAATACCCCATAAGCTGCGCCAACTTTATCTAAAGATTCTGCATAAACGATATAAGGTCGTTTTTGTTTAATTTTAACGAGCACATTATAGGTTTCACCTGGGCCGATTTTGATACTGTTAACAATAAGCGGTTTCACATAATTACCATCAACAGTAACAATTTTTAACTTTGCCCCTGGTATTTTGATCCGGAAAAATGTGCCAGCACCAGCACCGATAAAACGTAACCGCACCACATCACCGACTTTGACATGCCTGATCCAAGGCCGCGTTGGTGGATGACCATTTAATAAAAACGTATCATATGCCACATCTGAATAGGGATATAAATCTAAACGCGTAGTTTGCATTTTCATATATGCATGAACTAGCTTTTTGCGCTGTTGCCTATCGCTATGATTATAAGAATGTAAAAAATCAACTAATGATGTTTGTAATGGGAATTGCACTTCATAATAATCACTACTTTTTTTCAAATCATCAAATACTTGCTGACCTGGCATATTAATCCAATCTGATAACACCATCACAAAATCTTTATTGGATTTTATCTTTTTATGTTTTGGATCAATGATAATTGCACCATACATACCATCTTGTTCTTGTAAATCATAATGCGAGTGATACCAATATGTGCCGAATTGATGCAAGGTAAAAATATAATGATAAACCCCACCAGGTGGCGTGGGTTTTTGACTAACATAAGAAACACCATCCATCCGCCATGGCACAATTATGCCATGCCAATGCATACTGGTGACACGTTTGAGATGATTATAAACATTAATAGTAACATGATCGCCTTCTTTGAAATGCAATGTTGGCCCAGGGATTTGACCATTAATGGCAATAGCACGAGTCCATTTACCCGTAAAATTCACTTTTTTGTATGCGACATCTAAATTGACAACAACATTTTTAGCAAATGCTTGAGTACTTAAGAAAAGACTGATTAACATGACCCAACATAATTTTAGATTTGACTTCATATTCGCTGTTCCTTGCTCTCTCTTTTTTTGCTATCTTAAAATACTATTGTGACATATTCTAGTGACGAAAGGATGTACTATCTAACCCTACAATTTCAATCTCTAAGCAATTTAACAATGCAACTACTTCTGGAAATGAGAATTTGGCTTTTTTGATCTCATTCATGGTGATATCAATATTGTAATTAATCGCCTCAGTAAAATCAGCACCTGTTAGCTTAGTACGAATAAACAAACTGTTATGAAAATCGGTATTAGTGAAATTTGCGTAGGTTACACTCGCTTCTCTAAAATCAACTTCATGTGCCTTACAAGCTTCTATCACTAATTCGTCTAAGTTAAGCTCAAAAAAGGAAGAATTGCTAATATTGCATTCATAAAACTTAATCGGGCTGGTCAAATTAATTTGCGGCCATCTGGCATCTGCCCAGTTAATCCCTAGCATTGTGCAATGTTCAAAAACAACATCAGAGAATCTACTATTTTTAATATTCAATAAGTTCAAATTGCAGCTACTGAATTCGCAATCAATAAATTCACAATTAACAAACTTTACCGTATCGAATATACATTTTTTAAAACTACAGTTATCAAAATTTATATTTTCAAATGTCTGATCAGTTAATTTTAGATCTGTAAACTCACAACCATCATAGTTTTCTTGTTTATTACTTAATGTTTTTTTCATCTTTTTCTCTCTGTCATTGCGAGGAGCATTGTGACGAAGCAATCCAAAAAATTTTTATAAGAAACGCTGGATTGCTTCGTCCCCTTCAGGTCCTCGCAATGACGGTGGTTGGATTGCTCCCTCTCGCTTGCCGCTGGCCTTCATAAAATACTTGCCCCGGTTGGTTCATTAGGCAAATAGCCTTTTTTCACCTTTGCCACTAACGTTGCTAATACAGCGACTACAAATTTCAGGGTGATCGGCATTGCTGCCGACATCATCACGATGATGCCAACAACGCACACATTTTGTTGCTGTTGACGGCGTGACTTTCAGCCATAACCCAGGAATTTCAGTTTTAACAACCGTACTATCACGTTGTTCTGCATTACTTACTACAGCCGTTGATGTGATCAACACGAAACGAACTTCATCGGCTAATTTATTTAATAATGTTGCTGTTTCAGGCTCACAAAATAATACAACATCGGCATTTAATGGCGAGCGGATCTTGCCATCATTGCGTTGATTTTCTAATTCTTTATTCACTGCATCACGAATGTTAATCACTTGTTGCCATTCATCGCGGCTTAACACATCATCATCTTTTAACGCGAACAAACCTTCATACCAAGTAGCCAAAAATACCGATGGTGAACGCTCACCTGGGATGTGCTGCCAAATTTCATCGGCAGTGAAACTTAACACTGGCGCTAACCAACGTACTAGTGCCTCAATAATATGATACATTGCGGTTTGCGCTGATCGTCGTGCTAAACTTTCCGTTTGACAAGTGTATTGACGATCTTTAATGACATCTAAATAAAAGCCACCCATGTCTACTGTGCAGAAGTTATGAAGCTTTTGATAAAACACATGATAAGCGTAATCTTCAAATGCATGCATAATATCTTTTTGTAATAAGCAGGCGCGATCGACAGCCCAGCGATCTAACGCTAACATTTGCTGACGCTCAACAATGTGTTTAGCGGGATCAAAATCATGTAAATTTGCTAACAAAAACCGTGCCGTGTTGCGAATACGGCGATACGCATCTGCATTACGTTTTAAAATTTCTTCTGACACATTGACTTCACGACGATAATCAGTCGCTGATACCCACAAGCGAATAATATCCGCACCTAAGGTTTTTACCGTTTTATCCAATGCGATCACATTACCTAATGATTTCGACATCTTCCGGCCTTGGCCATCAACCGTGTAACCATGGGTTAGCACTTGTTTATACGGCGCTGCGCCACGCATGCCAACACCGGTAATTAATGACGAATTAAACCAGCCGCGATGTTGATCCGAGCCTTCTAAATAAATATCCGCTGGCACAGTTAATTCTGAATTTTGTGCTAACACACAAGCATGTGACACTCCAGAATCAAACCAAACATCTAATGTATCATCACTCTTTTCATATTCTTCTACATCTTCAGCAAGCAGATCATCAACTGTCAATTCATGCCATGCTTCAATGCCGTTTTGCTCTACTCGTTTAGCAACGGTTTCCATTAATTCTAACGTATTGTGATGCAATTCGCCGCTATGTTTATGCATCAAAAATGCTAGTGGCACACCCCAAGTACGTTGCCGTGAGATACACCAATCAGGGCGTTCGGCTACCATGCCAGCAATGCGAGCTTGGCCCCAATCCGGGATCCATTGTGTCGCTGCAATTGACGCCAATGCTTGTTTGCGCAAACCATTTTGATCCATGCTAATAAACCATTGTGGCGTCGCCCGGAAGATCACTGGTGATTTATGACGCCAACAATGTGGATAACTATGGTTAATCGTCGACGAATTTAATAACACCTTATTCGCTGTCAACAATTCAATGATCGCTGCACTATCACGAATGATATGTTTGCCGCCAAAGATCGGTAATTCCGGAATATAAAATCCCCGCGGATCAACTGGGTTTTCAATAGTAATGTTATATTTAAGTGCCATGAGATAATCATCAAGCCCATGCGCTGGCGCAGTATGCACGGCACCTGTTCCTGCATCAATTGTCACATGTTCACCAAGTACAATCGGCACTTGCCGATCATAAAATGGATGTTGTAATTGTTGCCCTGCTAGATCTTTACCATGACATTGTGCTAACACTTTAAATTGCTGACAATCATAACGCGTCATCACTTGTTCGACTAATTCACTCGCTAGTACTAATTGATGTGGCTGTTCTTGTAACGTACATTGCACTAAAACATAGGTAAGCTCTGGATGTAATGTGACTGCCATACTCGCTGGCAAGGTCCATGGCGTAGTTGTCCAGATCGGCACACTTAATTTACCCTCACCTTCATTACAGTTAAAGGTTGCTAGCAATTTCTCTGGCGCAATTACAGCATACGCCACATCAATCGATGGCGACGTCTTATCAGCATATTCAACTTCTGCTTCTGCTAACGCCGAGCGACAATCCAAGCACCAATACACTGGCTTAGATCCGCGATGCAAATGGCCATTTTTAACAAGTTTGGCTAAGCTGCGAATAATGTTAGCTTCATAATGATAATCCATGGTTTTATATGGATTGTGCCAATCACCAATCACCCCTAAACGCTGAAATTCTTCACGTTGAATATCAATTTGTGATTGCGCATACTCGCGGCATTTTTGCCGAAAGGTTTTTGGATCCACTTTCACGCCAGGCTTACCAACTTTCTTTTCCACTTGATGCTCAATCGGCAAACCATGGCAATCCCAGCCAGGCACATACGGCGCATCATAACCACTCATCGATTTAACTTTAACGACAATATCTTTAAGAATTTTATTCATTGCATGACCAATGTGTAAATGGCCATTTGCATACGGTGGACCATCATGCAAAATAAATTTCTTAGCACCTTGGCGCTGCTCACGCAATTGCTGATATAAATTAATGTCTTCCCAACGCTTTAACATTTCAGGTTCGCGTTGCGCTAAATTCGCTTTCATTGCAAATGCGGTTTTGGGTAAGTTCAACGTATCTTTATAATCTTGCATTTACTTTTCCTTAAAATAATCTTGCGCAATCTGCGCATCATGAGTAATTTGTTGCTTCAATTGTTCAAACGATTCAAATTTTTGTTCATCACGAATTTTATGTACAAATTCAATTTCCATATAACGATTATAAATATCTTGATTGAAATCAAATAAATGCACTTCTAATAACATTTTGTCATTATCACCAGCAACGGTTGGTCGCCGCCCAACATTCGCCACGCCATTTATCGCTTCAGGCAAAATTTCATGGGCTTTCACTGCGTAAACACCGGTGATCGGCGAAACCTTACGATGCAAATATACATTAGCTGTCGGAAACCCTAAAATTCGCCCGCGTTTATCGCCATGAGCCACGCGCCCGATCATACTGTATGACCGCCCTAATAAATGTTTCGCCGCCGCTAAATCTCCTGCCGCTAATGCTTGACGAATACGCGTGCTGCTGACTTTCGCCGTATCCAATTGCAATTTATCAATCGTTTCTAAAGTAAAACCATTGTGCTGCGCTACAGTCTGCAATAATGCCACATCGCCTTGACGTTGACGACCAAAACGAAAGTCGTTGCCAACCACTAAATGACGCACGCCTAATTTATCCACTAATAGATTCTTTATAAATTCTTGTGGCATCCAATTAGCAATTTCAACATTAAAATGCAAACACAACACTTGGTCAATCCCTAGATTTCGCAAATGATGCAATTTCTCACGCAATCGTGTCAATCGTGGCGGACAAGTGTTGGGGCTGAAAAATTCTTTCGGCTGCGGCTCAAAGGTAATGACTAACGAATGAGTATTTAATTTCTCCGCCTTATCAATCACATGCTGCAGCAAACAGCGATGGCCTGCATGCACACCATCGAAATTACCGATGGTCACCACAGCATCGCGATGCTCTTCAGCAATATTTTGCATACCCCTAATAACTTGCAAGTCTAAAATGCCCCTTCGAGAAAATCACTTTTGCGCAATCCTAATAACCATAACACCACAAAATAACTCACTACACCGATGCTGATCAGCATTAATAAATGTAGGCTACGGGTTTGCCAAGTCCATGCTAACCAAGTTTTTAAAGGTGCGGTAAATAGCCACACTAAAATCGCCATTATTCCATTAGCAAACAATAACTGGAACCCAAAACGTTTCCATTCTGGACGAATTTGTAAGACTTTACGTTTGTTAAGCATCCACGCTAACAAACCCGCATTTAAATACGCTGATAATGAAGTTGCTAATGCTAAACCGGCGTGTGCTAAAGGAAAGATTAAAATAAGATTTAAGATCATATTTGTAACCATCGCTAAGGCAGCGATTTTAACTGGCGTACGAATATTCTGGCGCGAATAAAATCCTGAGGCTAAGACTTTTACTAACATAAACGCCGGCAAACCAATCGCAAATGCCATTAAACTTTGTTGCGCCATTAACACATCGTTATTATTAAATTGGCCGCGATGTAATAACGTTGCTAATAATGGCCCGGCTAACATTAATAAGCCCATCGCTGCGGGCGTGCCGACTAACAAGATACTGCGTAACGCCCAATCCATAGTATCTGCATATGCTTGATCCGATTTTGCCGCATGTTTGCGTGATAAGCTTGGCAAGATCACGGTAGCTATCCCCGCGCCAAACATCCCTAACGGAAATTGCATTAAGCGATCTGAATAATATAACCAAGAAATACTGCCGGCTTTTAAAAATGATGCAAAAATTGTATCGATCATTAAACTTAATTGCGCAACGGAAACCCCAAACAATGCCGGCACCATTAATTTCATTACTCGGCGTACCCCCGGATCACGCCAACCAAAACGCAATCGCGGAATTAATTTTATTTTGGCTAAAAACGGTAATTGAAATAGCAATTGCACTACACCGCCTAAAAACACCCCCCAAGCTAAAGCAATAATAGGTTGCTGAAAATACGGTGCTAATAATAATGCAGTGCTGATCAACGATAAATTAAGTAACACTGGGGTAAACGATGGCGGCCCAAAAATTCCATGAGTATTGAGTAACGCCCCAGCAAATGCCACTAATGAAATTAATAATAAATATGGAAAGGTGATATGTAACATCGTGGTTGCTAACGCATAACGATGTGGATCGGCATGAAAACCCGGCGCAAACACTAGCACCAGCAATGGTGCTAACAATTCCGCCAGAATAGTCACCCCCAGCAATGCCGCAGCTAAGGTGCCAGCAGTGCGGTTGACAAAATTCTGCATTTGCTGCGGCCCATGTCGCTCTTTATATTCTGATAAAATTGGCACAAATGCTTGCGAGAATGCCCCTTCCGCAAATAAGCGGCGCAGAAAATTAGGGATTTTTAGCGCCACGATATAGGCATCGACGTCGGCACCAGCGCCAAACACATAAGCAACGACCATATCACGGATAAAGCCCATCACCCGTGATAAGAAGGTCATGGAGGCAAATACCCCAGCGGAGCGAAATAAGCTCTTTTTCTTCGGTGAATTTTTCATTGGCAAATGGTAACACCATCAAGAGTTACACAAAAGCCATCATTTTACTTGACATTGCGGGCAAATGCATAAATAATTTGCACCCTTGTAGTGATAAATTTATTATCTAATAGGAGAATGACATTGGCCAACACAAGTCAAGCAAGAAAACGCGCCCGACAAAATGAAACTCGTCGACTTCACAATGCCAGCCAGCGCTCAATGGTGCGCACCTATATCAAAAGAGTTGATGATGCGATTGAAAAAGATAAAAGTAAATCTGCTGCGGATACTGCTTTTAAAGCTGCAGTGTCTGTCATTGACCGCGCAGCTAACAAAGGCATTATTCACAAGAATAAAGCTGCTCGACATAAGAGCCGCTTGAGTGCACGAATTAAAGCATTGAAAAAATAAGTAATATTCGATGCTGAAAAACTTTTTAAACCAACTGCGACAAAAAAGTTTTCGCAGGAACAATAAGAGGCTTATTACTGCTAAAACAATCTTTATTTATATAAGGTAGATCCAAAACAACTTGAAAAGCATGATCTGCTTGTGCTTGCTGTTGAAATTCACTTAGGTGAGGATTTATTTTCTTGCTATTTGCCAATTTAACTTCAACAAGAAACCATGCTTTGCCATTTTTGGAAATAACAAAATCCACTTCTTTCTTGTCAAGCGTACGTAAGTAATGCAGTTCATATTCACCAAAACCTCTGTCAGTCCAATATTGAGTGGCTTTATGCAAATGCGCTGCGACAAAATTTTCAGCTCTGGCACCAGGATCATTGACTAGTGACCAATCCCATAAAAATACCTTAGGTTCTTTTAGCAATGAACGCGAAATATTTTTAGTCCAAGGTCTTAAACGATAACAATAATAAAATGCTTCTAATACTTCTATCCATCGCGTAATGGTATCGATAGAAACACGGGTGAATTTTGCTAGCTTACTATAAGTAATTTGCTCTGAGGCTTGTTGCTTTAGAAGATCCATCAGCACTTGTAAACGATTCAGATCATGGATAACGTTTACATCGCGAATATCTTCCTGAAGCAACTGCTGTTTTCTTAGATTTTGCCAACGCCGACTGAATTGCCGATCTCGTTTAATAAAAGGCTTGGGAAAACCACCAAATTTTATTAATGCTTGAAAATCAGTATCTTTAATTTCACATGGTGCTGCAATTTCCGTTTCTAGCATTTTTGTACGTAAAACTTCTGCAACAGATAATGGATGCATACGATAATGAAAATAACGCCCCATTAAACTATCACCACCGTGCTTATAAATATCAAGACGAGCACTGCCAGTAACAATGATATGGACATCTTTTCCATAAGAGTCATAAAAGCCTTTTAAAAAGTTTTTCCATTCAGGTCGCTTGTGGATCTCATCAAATGCAATGATAGGTTTTGATATGGATAGAGTATCAACTTGGGCATATTCAATAATACTAGCTGGTCCTTCGAGTATTACCTTTCTATGATCCTCATTATCCCAATTCAGATAAACATAATTATCGCTCAAGTTTTTCGTATTATTACTCACGGTAGTCTTGCCTACTTGACGTGGGCCAGATAAAAACAGCATTTCCTGATCACTATGAATATGTTCTTTAGTGACGGTATCATAGAGCCGATCCATAAAGAGAATTATCCTTTTGGTTATCAGAGAACTTCTGATCATTATACGACGTATCGTAGAATGATCAAGATCATTTTACGATACGTCGTATAATGATCAGGAGTTAATAGCATAATATTCAATGACAAGTTAATCTAAATTGATTTTTGCGCTTATTTATTATACAATTTGAACCCCATGAAATTAATAAATGCCATCAAAGAAGGCAATAACGCCACCATAAAACAGTGTCTTACAGATACTGCACACCTATTTGAAAGCGATGATAGTGGTAATAACGTGTTTCATACGTTAGCGCTTTCAATCAATAAGTGGAAAGCACCCGATTATAGGTTGTTTATAGAGGCTTTGAAAAATCCAGGCGCAAAACTTAAATCTCTAATGCAAATAAAGAATAGCAATGGATTGACGCCTTTGGATATTTTACAACGAATTCCTCCTTATAGTGAATTTACTAAGAGAGAAATCTGGCTTATTACATTATTAATTCAGCACGGCGCTGATCCTAATAATAAATTAAGCGGCATTCATCATAGTTTACTACACCGAGCTGCTGCAAATGGTAATGTACCGATGGTAAAACTTTTATTATCACACAAAGCTGCTCCTCACTCTATCAATAGCAGTGGGCTAACACCGATTGATTATACGTTACCTCTTTTTCATATGAAAATAGATTCTTTTTCTAAAGTGTATGTCTTATCAGACGACTATCAGTATAAAAGAAGAAGTTATAAAAAAATCGAAGCCATGCTTAAAGAGAGAGGAGCAACACTTATAGAGAATAATGAAGACTTATCATGGCCCAATGCGAAATTGGCTGCGGAGCGGTTAAAACAGAGGCAACAAAAACATAGAGATCAAATACCTACCTTAGATAATACAACTAAAAAAAGTCTTCAAACTATTGGAAACAAATTAAAACAAATTCACCTAAGCAAAAAAATAACAGAAATAGAATGCGATAATATTGAAAAAGCCAGAGAAATCCAGGAGCAACATGTAAAGACGCATTATGTTTTTATCAATGAATATTCAGATCATATTTTATGTACTTTATTTGAAAAATTCACAACTAAAGAGCAGGCTGAAATTGATAAGCTCAATAAACAAAGCCGATCCTTTGTTGCTAAACACCAACTTGGCTGGGAAATGCTACAAAGAAGTAGTCAACAAAAAAACGTGCATCGTTATCTAGCTCAACATCCAACAATCGCTTTAGAGTTAGGAACGTATAAAATACCAGTAACAGATTTGAGAAACGCTGATGATTACAAATGGATTGTCAATACAGTACTAACAAGACCTGAACGTTTAGAAGAATTGCCTAATCCAAGATTTTTCTCATGCACACCTTTTATTAGTTGTAGTTTAATAGATAAAAACACTCGTGCATTTAGTGGTGGTCACCATGCTAATCTATTATTTCCTATGTATCTAGCTTTGGAAGTTCCACCTAAAGCGATACAATATATGGGTCCAACAGATATTGGTTCGCCTTATTGCTGCCCTCCTAAAGCAAAGCTGGAATACTTACAGCAAGTCATTCCGCATAGAATGCTTATGGATACCGTTCAGGCTACTTTGCAATCAAATTCATTAGCACCTCCATCTTTGATGTGGCCTGCTCTTAAAAGAACAGGTTTGTTCAAACCACAAGGATATAAACGTTCTGGACAAGTTCCTTTGTATACTCAAGAACATTTATCTAAAGCCACACAAACACCAACTGAAAACGCCAATTCCTATAACGAACTAATCGTATCCGGCAACGTGCTAAACTCTAATGCAAAACCTATACAATCTGCTGGCGTTATATTAATTGAAGAATATTGGCTAAAGCAATATCGAGAATTACGAGAAGGTCAACTTCTTCCTCACTATCAAAAAAAAGTCGAAAAATCTCTAGAACTTCTTCAAAACCTTTGCAAAAAAACAGATGGCAAATTGAAAATAGCACTTATCAAAACAAACCCTAAGGGATATCAACATAAATTACCTGTTAGCAAACAATTAAAAGCATTGAGCAAACGTTTCAAACAGTGTGATATCAAATTGAAACAAGCAGAATTAGCAAAGCAACGTATGGAAGAAGCGGGCGAAAAAGTTCAAAAAATTACTCAGAAATTTACTCAAGCTCAATCAGCTAGAGCCCAATTAATTGAAGAATATAATGCGCTAATGCAATTAAGCGCTCCTGAGAAACAAATTTCTCCCTCTCAACTCAAGTTAAAAAGGTCATCGCCCAGTTGAATTTACTAAACTGTTACACTTTTAGGATCAGTAAGTTCTGATGACGGCGAGATATGTTCATCTAAAGTTTTGCAATGGGTTTCTTTAACAAAGTAAACCATCACAATCCCGAGCAATAAACAAATTGGTAACACTGAAAGTGCAATACGATAATCGGCGCCACTATACTGACGAATACCATTGACCATCGCCCCACTCCAACGCCAATCAAGCATTTTACCAATTAACGGCTGGAATAACGCACCAATGATCACTGATGCCATGTTAGTGAATGCTAAAGAAGTACCAGCTGCTTTACGTTTATTAATTTCAGTAGATAACGCATAGGCAATGGCAACGCCCGTGTTAGAAACTCCAAACAAGAACAACAACACATACAATAATAAAACTGGAATACCCGGAATATAGATCACAGCAGCTAAGATCAAAAACCCGGTAATGGCAGACAAAAACATCAATGGCTTACGCTTGCGAATATAATCTGAAACCCAACCAGCAATCGGGCCACCACAAGCCCAACCAATAAAGATTAAACTGATCCCTAATGCTGCCATTGGGCGAGTTAAGTGATAATTATTATGTAAAAACGATACGCCCCATAATTCACCGAATGCTGCGGTTGGCGCATAGATCATGCCAGCATAAGCCGCGTTTAACCAACTTTGTCGATTTTTCAAAACATGATGCAAACCGGTAAACATGTCAGCAAATGAATGTGATCGCAACGCCTTTTTACGATTTACTTTTGCCGGATAATCACGAACTAACCACCAAATAAAACCCGCTAAAATTAAAAAGACTGCGCCCATTAATACCATAGTATGGCGCCAACCAATATGTTCGACCACCAACGACATTGGCGCATCACCCACTGCCGCGCCTAACATTCCTAAAGCTTGAGTTAACCCAGCTAATAAACCAAAACGACTGGCAGGAAACCAATTAGTCGCTATTTTCATTGCACCAACAAAAGCAAATGACGCTGAAAAACCCATTAAAAATCGACTGATCTCTGCCATGCCAATATGATTAGCATTTGCGAAAAAGACACAGCTGATCCCACACAAAATTGCCGTTAAGGTGATCAGTTTACTGGGACCGTAACGATCAACTAACATCCCCACCGGCACTTGCATCACAACATAAGGATAATAGAAAAATGCCGATAAGCTGCCGAGCATAAACGCGCTGGCGTGAAAATCGCGCATTAAATAAGGCAGCATCACTCCGGGTGACACGCGAGCAAAATATTCTGAGAAAAATAATGAAGCGGCTAATCCCCACACTAACCAAGGATAAAAACGAAATTCGCTATGATTGGCACATCGTAATGAATGATCCGACGATTCTATGGTGTTAGATCCCACAGTATGCATAAGCGCTCCTCTACAAATAGTCATCCATTTTACCATATTTTTCAGATCTATGCCGGATTTCGGCAATCTTATCAGCTTTCTTGCTATTCTCATCTAACCCGGTTAATATTAATTTTACTTAATATTAACCGGGTTAATTTTTAGATTGCTTAATATTAACTGGGTAAAATACAAAAAATCTCCTTTATAATCAATAAATTGTGATTTAGGATAGACATGCATGATGAATGATAACTTACTGGAACTTATTCTTAAAATGAACCCTTGGTTAAACCACGGTGAGATCATGCCTTTGGGTGATTCTGAGTATATTCCAAGACTACAAACAAAAATGTTGCTATTACCTGACTGGGACGAATATTGGCTCATTCTCGTTGGCCCACGTCAAGCCGGCAAAACTACCTTAGGAAAATACATTGCTAAAACACTTATTAAACAACAGCGATTCACTCATCTTCTTTACTTAAATTGTGATTTTTTAGAAGTTCGCGAGTGGTTACATTCACCTTTATTTATCGACGAAGCTCGTGAACAATTCAAACTCGATAAAATTATCCTTTTCATTGATGAAGCACAACGACTTGAAAACCCAGGCTTGCTACTGAAAGGAATCGCTGATCTTAAACTGCCAATCAAAATGATTGCATCAGGCTCCTCTCAACTCGAAATAAAAAGTAATATACAAGAATACTTAACTGGCAGAAATATTGAAGCATTGATCCTACCTTTAAGCTACCAAGAACTACAAACTTTCACTCCCGAAAATTTAGTTTATGGCTGTTATCCTAAAGTCACTCTCAGCCAACGAAAAGCTATGGTTTTAAAACATCTTTATCAAAACTATATTCAGAAAGATATTATTGAGATTCTTAAAATAGGCAAACCTGATCTATTACAAAAATTAATTACATTAATTGCCCATAGCTCAGGGCAGTTAGTAAACTACACTACATTAGCGACAGATTGTAAAACATCAGTTGCTACAATTCAGCATTACTGTAGTATTCTTGAAAAAACTTATACAATTTATAGTTTAAAACCTTTTGTTGGCAATAAACGCAAAGAAGTTGTTGCTAATCCAGTATATTATTTTATTGATAATGGCTTTCGTAATCAATCACTGCGAAAATTAACTTTATCTAAGGAAAGAAGTGATTACGGCTTATTAATGGAAAATGCTATCTTTCAGGAACTATTAAAATTTAAAGAACAACATTTTTATGATTTTGACATTCATTATTGGCGCACACAATCTGGTGCAGAAATTGATTTTGTGCTCTATAAAAATGATGAAGCATTTCTGCCGATTGAAGTAAAAGCACGAAAAATGATAAAGCCTACTGTATCACGCGCTTTTCGTTCTTTTGTAACTGCTTACCAACCCCGTATTGGCATTATCATTACGGACGATTACAACGACAAAATGTCTATTGAGCACTGTCAATTGTATTTTGTTTCATTTAAACAGTTATTGAAAATCTTTGGTTTGATTACAGAATGTTTACAACTAAACTGACCGTCTCAGCAGTAAAAAGCTCACCATTAAAAACAACATCGGCGGTAATGCTGCAGCAAGCAATGGCGGAATTTGCGCGACTAAGCTCAATGGCCCAAAAAATTGATTCAAGAGATAAAAGCCAAATCCAAAACTTATTCCTGTTAATACTCGCAAACCCATAGTAACACTGCGCAACGTTCCAAAGATAAAAGGAATAGCAAGAAACATCATTACAGCAGTTGAAAATGGTTGCAAGATCCGCTGCCAATAAGACAATGCATAATTTGCAGCTTGTAAACCATTATGCTTGCGAAAATGAATGAAATTATGCAACCCAATCAGTGATAATTGTTGCGGATCAAATACATCAAAGCTAAACATTTTTGGTTTAAAACGCACAGGCCATAATTGCCGCGCGAATTTTTTAACGGTCACTCCTCCATAAGTAATCATACTTTGGGCGACATCTAGCAAATACCAATGACCATGTTGGAACACTGCTTGTTTAGCATAACTGGCACGTTGTAATTGATGATGACTATTAAAATAATAACTTTCAACACCTAGCAAATGTTTGCTAGATTCATACCTGCGCGCATGCACAAAGGTATTTCGGCTACGGATCCAAATACCATTAGCCGTTTTTACGGCTTGACCTTTGCTGATCGCGGTGGATTTTACATTATCTGCATAACGTGCTCCTATTGGCCCAACCACTTCACCAATTAATGTCATGATCACCACTAAAAACAATGCTGCTTTCAGCACTGCCCAAACAATTTTCCCCATGGAAACCCCAGCAGCACGCATAACAACTAATTCACTATTATTAGCTAGTGCTCCTAAACCTAATAAACTTCCTAATAAAGCAGCGATCGGAAATAAGCTATAGGACTGCTGCGGTAACATGAATAACACATACATAAAACATTGCAATAAACCAAAATCGCCGCGACCAATCGATTTCAGTTGAGTTAGAAAAATAATAAATATTTCTAAACCAACGACCATTAACATCACCACGAGGATCGCTTTAACAATAGTAACAAATAGATATCGCTGCAAAATACGCACGATGCTAACCTCGTCTAAAGCGTAAACTAAAACGCATTGATTGATACCAATAAATTAAACCAATTAATATTAGTAAAGCAACATGTACCCACCATAAACCCAACCATAACGGCACTTTACCGTCATTTGTCCATTTCAGATCAACAAACATCATATTGGCATAAACCACATAAATTAAAATTGCTGGTACCATGCGAGCATATTTGCCTTGGCGTGGATTAACGCGGCTTAACGGTAATGCCAGCAATGCCAACAATAATGCCGATAGCGGCAATGATAAGCGCCATTGAAATTCAGCTTTAACTTCAAGGTTAGTAGGCTTAGCTCGTAATAATTCCATCGTTGTCATGGCATCACTATCACGAGAAAACTTTGGCGCCACGCGATCGATTCTGACACGATATTGTTTAAACTTAATGATCCGAAATTCTTTGCCGCCGGGTTGACCCATATAACGATAACCATTATTGATTACTAATTCTGGATCACCGGTTTTTTTGTCGATTGTCTGATAGGTGCTGTGTGCTGATAATAAATCCCAACCTTGACGATGGTCTTGATTGCGCCTAGCCATGAAGACATCTTCAGCTTCTGTTCGGTCGCGCGACATACCTTTGACATAAAACACCGATTGCCCACCAGGTGCGACGCGGAATCGCCCCGGCATAATAGTCCGTAAAATTGCGGTTTTGCCTGCTGATACCATTAGCTTATCGCGGTATGCCATCACTGCAGGATTAATCCATAACATAAAGATTGCCACAATGACGGCAACTATCGCAGCGATTTTCAAGGTCATTATTAATACTTGACGCTGGCTTACTCCACACCCCGCTAATACCGTCATTTCGTTATCAGCATACATCCTGCCATAGGCTAATAAAATGCCAATATATAAGCCTAATGGCAATAATAAGCCCAATAATACCGGGATTTGTAAGCCAAGTAAGCGAAATACTACATCGCCAGCAAGCTTGCCACCCGCCGCTAACCCCAGGAAATGAACTAATTGATTACTCAAGAAGATCAGCAGTAGCACTACGGTAACTGCAGTTAGGGTAGTTAGCACTTCTTTAGCAAAATATCGAAATATAATCACAATGGAACAATCTGTATTATTCAAACAATATTGGCATAATAACCGCTATTGTAAATAATTTGACAAAAATAGCCAGAAAAGAATAGAAAAGTAGAAGAATCATAAATATGCAAATACAAAAATCTAGACTTGACTCCTTAATTCACTCAATAAATTCGCATGTTTAAGTGAGATGAGTATATACTTAGCGATTGAATTTTTGATGTAATAACCAAATAAATAACGGCGCGACTCAAAAAGCTGTTGTTTTCAGCAAAGGTGGCGGTGGCCTATTCGAAAAAGCGTAGACTCCAGGGACGCCTGAGTCGGGAGGCACAGGGATGTGCCACCGCTTTTGAGAATAGGCCACCGCCACCTCTGCAAAAACAACCACATTAGATCGCGCCCTCGACGGAAACATGATGCCAACAGTAGATTTTTACATTCTCAATGATGATAATCCCAATGCGCATTGGCTATTCGCTTGCAGGTTATTGCAAAAAGCCTATCAACAACAGCATCAGGTGTATGTGCATACCACTAACACTCAAGACAGCGAAAAAATCAATGATTTATTATGGACGTTTAGCGATACTAGTTTTGTACCGCATCGTTTGCTTGACACAAACTCAACGTCAACCCCAATCGTGATTGGTCAATCGCCAACGGCACCAGCTAATTATGAGATTTTACTTAACCTTAGCAAAGACATTCCAAACTATTACGATCAATTTAAACGAATACTAGAAATCGTGCCGGCAGAACCAACCTTAAAATCACAATCACGGCAACATTTTCAGTTTTATAAAGATCATAATTGTGAGGTAAGCTCACATAAAATTAGTCACACTTAAACGATTCACAGGTATAACAATATGGAAAAAACCTATAATCCACATGACATCGAACAAAAATGGTATCAACGTTGGGAACAACAAGGGCATTTTGCGCCTACAGGTGAAGAGAAACCGTATTGCATTATGATCCCACCGCCGAATGTCACTGGGACCTTACATATGGGCCACGGCTTTCAATATAGTTTAATGGATATTTTAATTCGCCACCGACGCATGTTAGGGCAAGATACATTATGGCAAGTCGGCACTGATCATGCAGGTATTGCCACGCAAATGGTTGTCGAACGCAATTTACTATTAGATGAAGGCATTAAACGTCACGACATTGGGCGCGAAGCGTTTGTTAAAAAAGTGTGGGAGTGGCGCGATCAATCTGGTGATACAATTACCCGCCAAATGCGGCGTCTAGGCGCATCTGTAGATTGGTCACGCGAACGTTTCACCATGGATCCAGGGCTTACTGATGCAGTAACTGAAGTGTTCACCCGACTGTATGACGAAGGTTTAATTTATCGTGGTAAACGTTTAGTAAATTGGGACCCAAAGTTTTGCACTGCAATATCCGATTTAGAAGTTGTCTCACAAGAAGAAAACGTGAAACTTTGGCATATTCGTTATAACGTAAAAAATACTAACGATCATGTTGTTATCGCCACTACCCGCCCAGAAACATTATTAGCCGATACTGCAATTGCCGTTAATCCTAAAGATCCACGTTACCAACACTTAATTGGCAAAACTGCGACTGTGCCTTTGTGTGCGCGTGAAGTACCTATTATTGGTGATGATTATGCGGATCCAGAGTTTGGCACGGGCTGCGTGAAAATAACACCTGCACATGATTTTAATGATTATGAAGTTGGCCAACGTCATGACTTACCGCTTATTAATATTTTCACCGCAGAAGCGCAGTTAAATGATGCAGTTCCTGTTACGTATCAAGGTATGGATCGTGAACACGCTCGTGAACAGATAGTAAAAGATTTACAAACTAAAAAATGTTTAGTCGACATCAAAGATTATAAAACCGTTATTCCACGTGGTGATCGCTCCGGTGTTGTTATTGAACCTTATTTAACGGATCAATGGTTTGTGAGCATGGATGCATTAGCCAAGCCTGCGATCACAGCAGTAGAACAAGGCGATATTAAATTTATTCCTGAAGGTTGGACTAAAACTTACTTTCAATGGATGCATAACATTCAAGATTGGTGTATCAGTCGACAATTATGGTGGGGACATCGTATTCCTGCATGGTATGACAAAGATAATAATGTGTATGTTGGTCGGCATGAACAAGAAGTTCGTGAAAAGTATCAATTAAGTGACGCCGTGTATCTGCGGCAAGATGAAGATGTCCTCGACACCTGGTTTTCCTCGGCATTATGGCCTTTTTCCACCTTAGGTTGGCCCCAAACCACAGCTGAACTAACAAAATATTATCCGACTAATTTATTAGTCACTGGTTTTGATATTATTTTTTATTGGGTAGCACGGATGATTGTCATGGGCTTAAAGTTTCTTGACAAGGTACCGTTTCACGAAGTGTATGTTACTGGCTTGATCCGCGATGCCCAAGGCAACAAAATGTCTAAATCTAAAGGTAATGTGCTTGATCCCATTGATTTGATCGATGGCATTGATTTAGAAGCGTTAATTACCAAACGCACCGCAGGTTTAATGCAGCCAAGAATGGCTAAACAAGTTGAGAAAAATACTCGTAAAGATTTTCCTAATGGCATTCCGGCATTTGGCACTGATGCGTTGCGTTTTACTTTTTGTGCGTTAGCATCAACCGGCCGTAATATCCGTTTTGACTTGGGCCGCATCGAAGGTTATCGTAATTTCTGCAACAAATTATGGAATGCAACACGTTATGTGTTAATGAATACCGAAGACAAAGACAATGGTTTTGAAAATACTGATATTGAACTAACGCTAGCTGATCGTTTTATTATATCTGAATTGCAACACACCATTATCAATTATGAGCAACATTTAAAAGATTATCGTTTCGATTTGCTCGCTCAAACAGTTTATGAATTTGTCTGGCATCAATATTGTGATTGGTATTTAGAATTAGTTAAACCGGTGTTAATGGGCGAGCATTCTGATAATGTTAAACGCGCCACTCGCCATACTTTGATCATCGTTTTAGAAACTATTTTAAGATTATTACATCCCATCATGCCATTCATTACTGAAGAAATCTGGCAAGTTGTGGGGCCTTTAGCGCATAAAACTGGTGACACCATCATGTTGCAGCCATTTCCACAAGTTAATCTCAATAAAATTGATAAAACCATTACTGCCGAAGTTGATTGGCTGAAACAAGTGATTGTGGGTATTCGTACTATCCGTGCTGAAATGAATATTGCACCGCAACAACTGTTACCTCTATTAATGCGTCATTGGAGCCAGCAAGATCAGCAATGGCTAACCAACAACCGTGAAACTATTGAGAAACTTGCCAAGCTTGATAAAATAGAATGTGTTACTGCTGATAGTGATATTCCACCAGCAGCGACTGCTTTAGTTGGCAAACTTGAATTATTAATTCCGATGGCGGGCATTATTGATAAAACTGCAGAAGTTGCTCGCTTACAAAAAGAAATTAATAAATTAAAGCAAGACCATCAACGAAGTGAGACTAAGCTCAGTAATCCTAAATTTGTCGACAATGCACCGGAAGCTATTGTTGCCAAAGAGCGCGAACGTTTAACACAGATGCAAGTTACATTAGAAAAATTAACTTCACGCTTACAACAGGTGGAAAACTTATGAAAATATTAAAAATATCTTTGATCATAATTATTATTAGCACCCTCTCAGCTTGTGCAACCACGCAAAATTATCAACGTATTATGTCAAGCTGGCACGGAGCAAACATTAATAAACTAGTTGATTCGTGGGGCTATCCCAAAAAACAATTTAAGATTGCTAACGGTAATAGAGTATATATGTATCGTCGTAAATACAAAAACACCGTAGCACCTACCCACACTGACCCTTATATCACTAAAGAAAAACATGATGGCACTGAAACAACGACATATCATCCAGGAACCTACACCCCAGGTTATACTACCGTTGAGATCTGTACGACATGGTTCGAATTCAATCGCCATAATATTATCGTACGTACTCGTTTTGCAGGTAATGATTGCGTTGCGACTAAATATGATATAAAAAAGAAGGGTAACCCTGATTATTTAATGGAACCATAAGGATATGCTCAACCATCATCTCTCAGAACTTCAACTTGTGTTGAGAGTATTAATTGCTTCGCTATTAGGCGGGATCATTGGCTGGGAACGTGAACATCATGTCCGTGTTGCAGGCATTCGTACCTACAGCGCCATAGCATTAGGTTCTTGTGTGTTTGGTTTAGTATCAATGAACGTGTCGGTTAATGCTGATCCAACCCGAATCGCCGCGCAAGTGGTTACTGGGATTGGCTTCATCGGCGCCGGCATGATTTTCCGTCAAGGTGGCAGCGTCGGTGGTTTAACCTCTGCTGCCACTATCTGGGCAACCGCTGCTGTAGGTTTAGCCACTGCTTTTGGAATGTACATCACCGGCTTGCTAACCACCATTATTATCTTTTTATTATTGTTCTTATCTCGCCTTAACTGGTGGCGCCGGATCTCCGGTAAAACTCGTGAAGAATAGATGATTATCTAGTAAATACGTGATGTTAAGATTCTGGATCCCGTGGTCAAGCCGCGAGATGACGGCTCTGGCTTTAAGCTTTTTTTATTTGTTTACCAAGCAAAATAACGATTGCTCCACCGACAAAAATCACAATGGCACCGATAATACTTAATATTGTGGGGATCTCCTGCCAGAACCACCAATCAATAATAGCTGAAACAACAACGCCGACATAAAATAAAACGGCCAACTTTGAAGAAGCACCTAAACTTAATCCTTTAATCAAAGCAGCTTGATGAAATAACATTAATACCGCATTAACGATCAATAAACTTAGCACTATTAGATTTGGGGTTTGCCATTTCCAAATGACAAAAGGAATTAATACTATACTAACGATCAAAAAATAATATACTAATACCGTTCGCTGATTTTCCCGTTTGGCTAATTCACCTAAGCTAACAATTGCGACTGCCATAGAAAGACCTGAGCCTAAAGAAACGAGGCCTCCAAAAGAAAAAACATCATGATCGGGCCGCAGAATAATGCCAACGCCAATAAAACCAATAATTAACCCTAACCAAAGATGACGATTCAAACGCTGATGCAAAAATAACAACACCAGTAAAGGCGCAAACAAAGGCCCCGTATTTGATAATAATGAAACATCCATCAAAGAAATATAATGCACCCCAATAAACATACCAAAAAAATAAAATAACCCAGCGATAGAACGTAAAACGATCAAGCCGAAATTTTTAGTTTTTAATACCTTACCTTTGCTGCGAATAATCAACGGGGTTAAAAATACAAAACAAAAAACATACTGGGTAAAAACGATGATAACCGAAGGATAATTAGGCCCAATGACCTTGACGATAGCATTTTGAATAGCGCCTAAGGAAACAGCGAAAGTTACAAGTAGTACCGATATGACTAGTTTTGTTCGATCGGACATCGCATCTCTTTAAAGGGGTCAAGCAAATACTTGACCCCTTCTTTTGTTATTCCATTGATGTTTCGTATTCACCACAAGATGCAGCGCCGTTAAGCTTAGCACGTTTATAAAAGATCTCTTGTGCAGGCTTAACATTTTCTGGTTTACCTTGCCAGGTCTTAAGACATGGTGCTTGTAATGCACGTGCATAAGAAAAACTTAAATTCCATGGTAAGGTCACGCCTAAGCGATGCATAGCATTAAGATGCGCTGTTGCTTGTTGTTCAGTTTGCCCACCGGAAAGAAAATTAATGGTAGCAACGGATCCTGGTACAGTGCGTAATAAGACTCTTATTGTGGCTTTAGCAACCTCGTCTACATTTGATTGTTGCGAACAAGACTTACCAGCAATCACCATGCTTGGCTTTAAGATCATATGTTCAAAAGAAACATGATGACGATGCAATGCTGCGAATACATTAAATAACACTTCTTCACTGACTTCTTCACAACGCTCAATCGTGTGATCACCATCGATTAATACTTCCGGCTCCACAATCGGTACAATACCATTTTCTTGGCAGATGGCGGCATAACGCGCTAATACTTCTGCATTGGTTTGCATGGCTAAACGCCGTGGGTTCACTGCACTGATCGGATAAATCGAACGCCATTTAGCAAACCTTGCACCCTGTTGTTTGTAATTTTGTAACCGTTCGCCTAAGCCATCCAAACCTTGTGTCACTTTATCGCCTTCGGAATTAGTTAAAGGAATGGTGCCACGATCAACTTTGATCCCAGGAACCACACCCTTTGCCGCGAGTAATTTAGGAAATGGCGTACCGTCAGCTGCTTTGTGGCTCAGGGTTTCTTCAAATAAAATGACGCCACTGATAAATTCTTCCATGCCTGGAGTGGTAAATAGCAATTCCCGATAGGCACGTCGATGTTCTTCATTATTTTCAACGTCTATAGAAGCAAAACGTTTAGCAATCGTTGGTTTACTTTCATCAGCAGCAAGAATCCCTTTCCCGCGGATGGCAATATCATTAATTGTAGCGGCTAGTTCTTTAACAGACATGGTAAATTTTTCTCCTAAATTTATAGCTAAGGGGGTAGGCCGTATGATAATACGCCGACAAAAATATGCAACCTTAATTAACTTTCCCAGTCTAAGTCTATAGGCCAACTTAAATAGGGGCTTAGTATGGTTAAGACTGAGAAATTGCCGACGCAATGGCCGAAACCATGGGAAAATGTCTTGCTCAAAACGAAAAATGCCATGGGTGTGATGATGGCCGAATTGTCTCCTCCGGCGGAAGAATTTGTTAAGCTTGCTAAAAAAGCGCAAAAACCTTTAATGGACGTTGGTGCTACTTATGGCATAGCGACTTTACCAGCGTTGGCAGCTGGAGCAAAAGTTATTGCTTGTGATCTCGAGCAGCAGCATCTCGATATTCTGCGGCAAAGTACTCCTCTAGCTGATCGAGATCGTTTAACGACGCTTAAAGCAGCGTTTCCTGATCAAATTCAATTAGCCGATAATAGCTTAGCCGGTATTTTAATTTCCAACGTGCTACATTTTTTAGATGGCCCTACACTCGAACGTGGCATGCAAAAATGCTATCAATGGTTAATGCCTGGTGGAAAATTGTTTGTGGTAACCGGAACCATTAATCTAAGCTTTTATAAACTATTAAAACCAATGCTTGAAAAGAATTTAGCTAACGGCAAACCCTGGCCGGGTTATTTCGATATTAGCCAAGCCAAGCCCGATGAATGGCAAGATCTGTTACCTGACCACATTCATTTGTTAGATCAAGGCATGTTAACTAAATTAGCCACCGCCGCAGGTTTTACTATCGAACAATGTTATTATTTTTGTTACGACAGTTTACCTGAACAACACCGTACGAACGGTGAAGAATTTCTAGCAATGATTGCGATTAAATGATCAATACCGATAATAATCTGGTTTATATGGGCCTTTAACTGACACCCCAATATAATCGGCTTGTTCTTTGCTTAATTGCGTTAACTTGGCGCCTAATTTTGTTAAATGTAACCGCGCGACTTTTTCATCTAAGTCTTTCGGTAACACATAAACTTCTTTGTTATATTTTTCTGGATGTTGCCATAATTCAATCTGCGCGATCACTTGATTACTGAATGAATTTGACATCACAAAACTTGGATGGCCAGTCGCACAACCTAAGTTTACTAAGCGCCCTTCGGCTAATAACACGATACGCTTGCCATCTTTAAAGGTAATTTGATCAACTTGCGGTTTAATGGTATCCCATTCATATTGGCGCAATGATGCCACATCAATTTCATCATCAAAGTGACCAATGTTAGCGACAATCGCACCATCTTTCATGCGTTGCATATGTTCGTGGTTAATCACATTATAATTACCAGTTGCCGTCACAAAAATATCAGCTTGATCAGCAACTTCATCCATGGTGACGACGCGATAACCTTCCATTGCCGCTTGTAACGCACAAATCGGATCAATTTCAGTTACCCATACTTGAGCACCTAAACCACGAAAAGCTTGCGCACAACCTTTACCAACATCACCATAACCTAATACAACACAAATTTTACCGGCGATCATCACATCAGTCGCACGTTTGATACCATCGACTAATGATTCACGCACACCGTATAAATTATCGAATTTTGATTTAGTGACGGAATCATTAACATTAATGGCTGGCACTAACAACGTACCTTCTTTTGCCATTTGATATAACCGATGAACACCGGTGGTCGTTTCTTCCGTTACCCCATTAACATTTTTTAGTAATTCAGAATACTTATCATGCATCACTTTAGTCAGATCACCACCATCATCTAGCAGCATATTTGGCTGCCAATCATCACGACCAACGATGGTTTGTTCGATGCACCACCAATACTCTTCTTCAGTTTCACCTTTCCAAGCAAAAACTGGAATACCCTGCGCTGCAATTGCTGCAGCCGCATGGTCTTGAGTCGAAAAAATATTACATGATGACCAACGCACTTCAGCGCCTAAGGCAATTAAAGTTTCGATTAACACTGCAGTTTGAATTGTCATGTGCAAACAACCAATGATCCGCGCACCTGCTAATGGTTTTTTACCAGCGTATTCTTCACGAATTGCCATTAACCCTGGCATTTCTTTTTCAGCTAATATAATTTCTTTACGGCCCCATTCAGCTAAGCTTATATCAGCAACTTTGTAATCGTTCTCAACACTTTGCATCGTTTGTACACCCATTATTAATTCCTCGTTAATTCCGTGATCATTTTGTTTCATGTCATTGCGAGCGCAGCGAAGCAATCCAGTAATTTAAAATTATAAATTTTCTGGATTGCTTCGCTGCGCTCGCAATGACGACCTCATTAAATAAGTTCCGAATGACTAGCTTCCGGCGCGCCATTTTTCAATCCTGCAGCTTGCCTTAAAATTTCGGCTTTATCGGTTTTTTCCCATGTAAAGTTAGATTCCTCGCGACCGAAATGTCCATACACTGCTGTTGGTTTATAAATCGGACGACGTAAATCAAGCATTTCAATCAAGCCACGGGGTCGTAAATCAAAGTGTTCACGAATTAATTTGATGATCAAAGCATCTTTAACGTTACCCGTGCCAAATGTATCAATGCTAATTGATGTTGGTTCCGAAACACCGATGGCATAAGATAATTGGATTTCACAACGTTGTGCTAACCCTGCGGCAACAATGTTTTTTGCCACATAACGCGCAGCGTACGCCGCCGATCGATCAACTTTCGTCGGATCTTTACCAGAAAATGCGCCGCCACCATGGCGTGCCATGCCACCATACGTATCGACTATAATTTTACGGCCTGTTAAGCCACAATCGCCTAACGGACCACCGATAACAAAACGGCCTGTAGGATTAATGTGATATAACGTATTTTCATCTAGCCAATGCGTTGGGATCACGGGTTTGATAATTTCTTCCATCACTCCTTCACGTAATTCTTCTTGGCTAACGTCTGGATGATGTTGGGTTGATAAAACAATTGTTTGAATGCCGACAGGTTTACCATGGTGATAACGGAAAGTTACTTGGCTTTTAGCATCTGGACGTAACCATGACAATTTGTTAGTCTTACGAACTTCTGCCTGCTGCTTCACCAACAAATGTGCATACGTGATCGGCGCTGGCATTAAGACGGGAGTTTCATCGGTCGCATAACCAAACATTAAACCTTGATCACCGGCACCTAAATCTTTGTTTTCGGCTACATCAACACCTTGAGCAATATCCGGTGACTGCTTACCAATAGCTGATAGTACTGCGCACGATTCCCAATCAAAACCCATATCAGAGCTGTTATAACCAACATCTTTAACGGTGTTGCGAGCAATATCTTCTAGATCAACCCAAGCATCAGTGGTAATTTCACCGCCGACAATGACCATCCCTGTTTTCACAAAGGTTTCACAGGCAACCCGTGCTTTTGCATCTTGTGCCAAAATTGCATCAAGCACAGCATCAGAAATTTGGTCAGCTATTTTATCTGGATGACCTTCAGAAACGGATTCTGAGGTAAAAAGGTAATCGTTTGACATGTTTCCCTCGTTTTTATGCTACGTTATGCTGAAAAATTAGCGTCTTTAATACGACTGACCAGCGATTTTAGCGCATCTTAATGGGGATGTCATTGGAAATATGCTATTTCTTTGGCAAAATAATCTCCTTTATTGCCTCTTTTTTACATCAAGGGATAATAATAAAAATGTCAATTTTTGGATTTAATGTAAACCCGACAAAAGTAGTAACTCAAGCCAATTTTTAGTAATCTATATTTTTAATGATTGCAAGATAGAATTTTTTGGATCCCGCGGTCAAGCTGCGGGATGACGAAGAATTGCGCTGGGATGATGAAGAATTGCGCTGAGATAACTAACAGCGATAAAAAGCGAGTAGCTGTAAATAATGGGTAATTCCGATCAATGACAAATCCAAAAAAATCCATTCATGGTGAATGGTCTTCACATTGGGCATTTATACTTGCCGCAACCGGGGCAGCAGTAGGCTTAGGCAATGTGTGGAAATTCCCTTACATTGCTGGTGAAAATGGCGGCGGCGCTTTTGTGTTAGTTTACTTGCTTTGCGTTATCATTATTGGCATTCCATTATTGATGGCAGAAATTTTAATTGGCCGGCGTGGCCGCCAAAATCCTGCTTATAGCTTGCGCGATCTTGCGTTAGAATCTGGTCATAAACCTTTTTGGCAATGGTTTGGTTTAGGAATTATACTTGCGGGCTTTTTGATCTTGACGTATTACAGTGTTATCGCTGGTTGGTCAGCAGCGTATGTTTTTATCGCTGCAACAGGAACGTTTCATGGTGCTAGTGCTACTCGCATCACTCAAATATTTTCACAACTCGTGACTAATCCGTATAAGTTATTATTTTGGCATACTGTAATCATGTTAATCACAGTCGGCGTGATTGCGAAAGGTATTGAAAAAGGCATTGAGAATGCTGTGAGGTTCATGTTTCCGATCATGATCCTCCTTTTGCTGATGTTAGTGATTTATGCCGCAACCACAGGATATTTTGCGAGCGGTTTAACTTTTTTATTTAAACCCGATTTTCGTAAACTCACGTCAACCGGTGTGCTAAGTGCGTTAGGCCATGCTTTTTTCACTTTAAGCTTAGCAACTGGCAGCATCATGATGTATGGCGCATATTTACCGAAAAAAGCATCGATTACTAAAGCGTCAATTTACATTGCGATTGCTGATACTTCAATTGCATTAATCGCTGGTATCGCTATTTTTCCTATCGTGTTTGCTAACGGCTTACAGCCTAGTGCTGGCCCTGGCTTAATTTTTCAAACCTTACCGATTGCTTTCGGACATTTACCTTATGGTAGCTTCTTTGCAGTATTGTTTTTTGTGATGTTGCTATTTGCTGCGTTAACTTCTGCTATTTCATTATTAGAACCAACTGTAGCATGGCTTATTGAAACGTTTCATACAACTCGGGCGCGAGCAGCAATTATTGCGGGTATTATTATTTGGATTTTAGGTTTCTTGACGATATTTTCATTTAATATTCTATCGCATGTGAAACCTTTTGGTATGACGTTGTTTGATAATTTAGATTACTTAACGGCAAATATCATGTTACCGATCGGCGGCTTATTTATTGCATTTTTCGCAGCCTGGTTGATCAGCAAAAATAACGTTCGTGATGAATTGCAGTTATCCGATCGATGGTTATTCAAGAGCTGGCATTTTATTATGCGCTACATCACACCGATTGCTATCGTTGTTATTTTTCTGAATTTTGTCGGTATAATAAAACTTAATTCTCATTAACTTTATTCTGTCTAGTAGAAGTTTTCTGGATTGCTTCGTCGTTATACTCCTCGCAATGACGGAACAATAATGAAAAACCCTATGCTGACTCTGAACTTTCAGCGACAATATTCAATTTAATATTAGTGCTAACATCACTATGCAATTGAATTTTCACTTCATATTCACCAACACTACGGAACACACCTTCAGGCAAATCAATTTCTTTTTTCTCGACTGCAGTACCTTTAGCGGTAATGGCATCAGCAATTTCTTTGATCCCAATGGAACCAAATAATTTACCTTCATCACTAGCATTTGCATTAATAATAATAACATCAATTGCATCAATTGCTTTAGCACGTTCTTGCGCTACTGCTAAAGCTTCAGCTGCTTTCTTTTCTAATTCTTTACGATGCGCTTCAAATTCAGCAATTTTTTCTTTAGTCGCGCGGGTGGCTTTGCCATAAGGAATTAAGTAATTACGCGCAAAACCATTTTTTACTTTAACCTTTTCTCCTAAATCACCTAAGTTGCGAACTCTTTCTAATAAAATGACTTCCATCGTTAATTACCTCATTTAACAATTATGTAACTCAAGCCAAATGCAATCGGCCACGAAAATTAATGATACAATCCAAAATGCCAACTAATACTAATACTCCAAATGAATACGGTGATAATAGAATGACTGCAGAATAAAATGCTAATAGCCATACCCAACCACTTTTAGCTTTGCGCACAATACGATGCGTTAGGGTTAAACTGCTAATGACAAATAATAGCAATATCACCGGCAACACATCCCACGCTAATGTCCATCCTATCCATATCGCTAATGCACATAGCCCTAACGCAACCACTAATTTATAATCAAACCGTAAATTATGTAACTCTTTTTGTAATCCACCTGGATTAAACGCCACAGCCTGCCACCAACGTGCGATAATTAAATGCAACAAACCTGATGCCAACATCAATGTTGTTATTACTCCGGTTGCAAACATCGCTGCACGATTTAACCAACCTTGTTGTTTCAGCGTGGTGTACATGTGTGTTAAACGCTGTTGTTCAGCTGCACTAATCCCTGCTTTTTGTGCCGCGCTTACTTGTGCTTGCATATAATTATTAATTACATTTTTCCACCAACCAACAAGATCCGGATGAATGGCATGCATTAATAAAATCCCTACAATCGCAATTAACGCAGCAATTTGTAATACTCGTAGCCACGACGCACTTTTATGTAATACCGTTGCCAATAGCCATATAAACAAACCCCCAGCAACAATATTCAATACTCCAGGCCATACTCGCCCAAGTGCGATGTACACAATACTAGGTAAGATTGCCCATGCTAATACCCACAAACCGGCGACTGCTGTTTTACGTAAAGCAACAAATGCCACAATGACATAACTAAACCAACCAAATAACGGCAATGCTGCGAACAATAACGCGATTAATGGCGCGCGCATATTGCCTTGCAAAATATAATTGGCAAACATTACCGGTGCTGGCTGTTGCGGCCGATTTTGATTATCCATACTGATCCCTGTCACGGCTTTTAGTGCGTATCGCAATACGGCAATAACGCCAGTAACCGTGCTATTTTAATAGCTGCGGCTAAGGATTTTTGATGATTAGGTTTAGTTCCAGTGATCCGGCTTGGAACGATTTTACCGTTTTCAGTAATGTATTTTTTTAATGTTTCAAGATCTTTATAATCAATATCTTTGACGCCTTCAGCAGTAAGCCGACAAAATTTCTTGGTTCGACGAAATTGCATAAATTACCCCTTATTCAATAATTAATTCTGTTCAGTAGATGATGCGGTGGCTGCTGAAGATTCTGAATGATCAGCTCGATCAGTGTCATTATCTTTAGATGAATACTTATCTGATGCCGGCCGACCTCTGGTTGGGGAATAAGCTTTATCATCTTTAGCTTTCATCATTGGTGAAGGCTTAGTTATAGCATCATCACGTCGGATGACCAGATGACGAATGATTGCATCATTGAAACGAAATAAATTACGTAATTCAGCAATGGTCGATTGCACACATTCGATATTCATTAATAGATAATGTGCTTTGTGAAGTTTTTGGATTGGATAAGCTAGCTGACGCCTACCCCAATCTTCAAGCCGATGTAATTTACCTTTTTCGTTGGTAATAATACTTTTATATTTATCGAGCATATTGCTAACTTGGTCGCTTTGATCCGGATGGATCATAAGCACGATTTCATAGTGGCGCATGTCTGTAACTCCTTATGGACTAACAGCCTCCTCAATAACTTCGTCTTTTGGTCCAAGACTCATTTATTGTCATTGCGAGGAGCGCAGCTCCGAAGCAATCCAGGATCTTGCTATGATGCAATTTTCTGGATTGCTTCACCCCCTTTGGGTATCGCAATGACAACATCTTCGCATCTTGGACCAAAATACTCGTTCTTGACCTTGTACCTTTTAATTAAGGTTTAAGTCTTGAGTGAGGCAAAGATTTACAAAAGGAGGCCATTGTACAGAAAATCACATGATTTGGCAATATTCTTATTCATCTACGTCTGCTGGGTATTGCATTTCTTTGATAGATAGCGTTATTATTACCCAGACCTTAGTTTTCAGGACTTGATCATGCGACAGGTACCTTTTTACGCCATTATTGGCAATGGCCGAATAGCGCGGCATATGTGCCGCTATTTTGATGCGCTTGGGCTTGTTTATAGCTCTTGGGCAAGGGCGCATAATGATTTCTCTGAACTCGATCAACTCTTATGCCAAGCGACTCATGCTTTGATTCTCATTAAAGATAGTGCAATCGATCATTTCATTGCTGAGCATATTCATGGTAAGCCAGATTATTCACATATACGCTTAATTCATTTCTCTGGAAGTTTAACATCAAAATACGCTTATTCTGCTCACCCATTACAAACCTTCGCGAAACAATTATATGAACTTGATGTTTACCAAAAAATTCCTTTTATGGTTGATGAACATGCACCAGCATTTAAAGAATTATTACCTGGATTAACAAATCCGCATTATCGGATCGCTACTGCAGATAAACCTTATTATCATGCTTTGTGTGTCATGGCGAATAATTTCACGACCTTACTTTGGCAAAAGTTTTATAACGAAATGCAAACTAAATTTAATTGTAAACCTAAAGATATGTTACCTTTCCTTACGCAAACATTTATTAATCTTATGAATGAACCAGCAACATCATTAACTGGGCCAATCGCTCGCCAAGATCTAACGACATTAACTAAGAATCTAACAGCTTTAAAAGATGATCGCTTCCATACTATTTTTAAAGCGTTTGTTGAAACCTTCACTGTGGAGACTACTGATGAAACACATCAATGAGTTTATGACAATGAAATCTGCTGCAGAACCTATTACTATGGTAACGTGCTATGATTATACGTCGGCTTGTATCCTTGAAAAAACTAACATTGATTGCGTGCTGGTTGGCGATAGTGTTGGCATGGTGATGCACGGTCATGCTGATCCAACTAAAACAACTTTAGATATGCTTGTTATGCATACTGCTGCGGTAGCAAGAGGTATTAAAAGTAAATGTATTATTGCTGATCTACCATTTTTAAGTTATCGGAAATCATTAGCTCAGACGATGGATGCAGTGCATATGCTTATTCAAGCAGGTGCTCATGCAGTTAAGTTAGAAGGCATTAATGGTAATGAAACAACAATTCAACATATTGTTGGCTCTGGTGTACCAGTGATGGGGCATATCGGCTTAACGCCTCAACATATTCATGCACTAGGTGGCTTTAAAATGCAAGGCGCGACTGAACAAGCGCAAGCAACGTTAATTGCACAAGCTAATGCTTTAGAAACTGCGGGCTGTTTTGCCACAGTATTAGAATGTATTCCGACAACACTCGCACAAAAAATCACAACAAATTTATCAATTCCAACGATTGGAATTGGCGCGGGCCCACATACTAGCGGGCAAGTGTTAGTGCTACAAGATTTATTAGGTTTGCAAACTTCCTTTGCACCTAAATTTTTAAAAACATTTTTAAATGGCGAAACTCTCTTTCAACATAGTATCGAGCAATATGTTAAAGAAGTAAAATCGCAATGTTATCCTAGTGTTGAACATTGTTACGAGAATTAATGTTATGCAAACTATATCTGATCTACAAAAATGGCAAGCACTCCGCGCTACGATCCCTGTAACTACAACAATTGGTTTCGTACCTACGATGGGATGTTTGCATGCCGGGCATGCTTCACTCATGCAACAAGCTGTTGAACAGAATGATGTGAGTGTATTAAGCATTTTTGTTAATCCCACCCAATTTGATAATCCCAAAGATTTACAACATTATCCACAAACCTTAGATGCCGATCTAGCATTAGCTGAAGAATTAGGTATTGATTACGTGTTAACGTCAACAGAAGCAATGCTTTATCCTGATATTAATGTCACACATATTGTTACTAAGCATCCAATTGCTAGCATTCTTGAAGGTGAATATCGCCAAGATCATTTTAATGGCGTGCTCACTATCGTAATGAAATTACTGAATCTGGTGGGTGCGACTCAAGCTTATTTTGGTGAAAAGGATTATCAACAGTATGTGTTAGTTAAACATTTAGCTACCAGTTATTTTCTGCCAACAAAAATTATTTCTTGTCCAATTATTCGCGAAGCTTCTGGATTAGCTTGTAGTTCGCGCAATACTCGATTAAGCGTTAAAGAACGTAAATTAGCGGATAAATATGCACAATTGTTTCATGCCTGTGATGAAAATAACATTAATACAACTAAACAACAGCTAAAAGACTTAGGGATTGATGTTGAATATTTGATATACTTTCTTGATCGAATGTTTATCGCAGTTAATATTGGGCAAATTAGGTTAATCGATAATTTTAAATTACATGAGACTATATAAATGATTTTATGTTTAGACATTGGTAACACCCATATCTATGCGGGGATTTTCATCGATGATGAAATAAAACTACGTTTTCGCTATCCATCAGTGCAAACCTGCACATCAGATGTATTAGGTTTATTTTTGCGTGATGTGCTGCGTGAAAATGGTTTTCATCCTGATGACGTTGATGCTATTAGCTTATGCTCAGTGGTGCCATCACTAGATTATTCCGTTAATTCCGCATGTCGCAAATATTTTAATTTAACACCTTTAGAACTAAAGCCTGGAATTAAAACTGGAATTAATTTAGAAGTGAAAAATCCATTAGAAGTTGGTGCTGATCGAATTGCTAATGCGGTTGCTGCTGTCAACCATTTTCCTCATAAAAATATTATTGTAATCGATTTCGGCACTGCAACGACAATTTGTGCCATTAATAAAGATAAAGCATATTTAGGTGGCGCCATCATGCCAGGATTAAAAGTATCAATGGAATCATTAGCCAGCAGTGCTGCTAAACTATCTACCGTTGATATTGTCGAGCCTGAGCATGCTTTAGGAAAATCGACTCAAGCTAATATTCAAGCAGGGATTTATTACGGCCAATTAGGAGGAATTAAAGCAATTATCGCACGTTTACAAGAAACGACTTTCACTAAAGAACCGCCCGTCATTCTCGCAACGGGTGGTTATGCGCATTTATTTGCTGGCAAAAAATTATTTTCCGTGAGTATTCCAGATTTAGTTTTACATGGTTTACGCTTGATCTGGGAGAAAAATCAATGAGGGTAGAAACAGTGAAAAATATTTTACTCGGCGTAACCGGAGGCATTGCTGCTTATAAAGCTGCAGAGCTTTGTCGTATATTCATAAAAGCTGGACATAACGTTAAAGTTGTCATGACGCAAAACGCTCAAGAATTTATTCACCGTAATACCTTTGCAGCTTTAACTCATCAGCCTGTATATGATGATATGTTTGATCCACAACAAGCTGCCATGTTACATATAGACTTAGCAAAATGGGCTGATCAAATTGTTATTGCACCTGCAACTTCATCAACTTTAGCTCGCTTAGCACTAGGTTTAGCTGATGATTTGTTATCGACAGTTTGCTTAGCAACTACAGCTGGTATTTTTATTGCACCAGCAATGAATAAAGTTATGTGGGAGCATGCTGCAGTTCAAGCTAACATTAATAAACTACAAACCTATGGCTATCATATTATTTCGCCTGGAAGTGGTGAACAAGCTTGTGGTGACGTTGGTTTTGGACGTATGGCTGAGCCTGAGATGATTGCTAAGTTTATCAGCGCAAAAAGCAAATCATTGCTCAATAGTTTACGTGTATTAATCACGGCTGGTCCGACGCGTGAAGCCATCGATCCAATTCGTTTCATCAGCAATCATAGCTCAGGGAAAATGGGGTACGCGTTAGCGCAAGCATACGCTGATACTGGTGCTGAAGTTACTTTAGTGAGTGGCCCCACACAACTTGCATCGCCTATGATAAATAGTATTGTTAATGTTAATTCAGCAGCTGATATGTTAGCTGCAGTGATGGACCATATTGATGATGTTGATATTTTTATAAGCTGTGCTGCCGTTGCAGACTACGTGCCCGTTAATCAAGCTCAGCAAAAAATTAAAAAATCTGTTAGTGATAGTTTAACGTTAGAATTAACTAAAACTACAGATATTTTAACTGCTGTTACTCAGCATACGACGAAGCCTTTCATTGTTGGCTTCTCAGCTGAAACAGATAATCTTATCGAAAATTCTAAGCAAAAGTTACAACGTAAAAAGCTTGATGCGATCATTGCTAATCAAATTCACTCATCTGGTGAACCTTTTAATCAAGAACATAATACGCTAACTTATATTAATAAAAATTTAGATGCTATTGATTTAGGTCATGATAGTAAAGTGAATTTGGCTAAAAAAATTGTTGCTCAAATCCAGCAAAGTTGTGAAAAACACTACGATTTAGCATAACTCTAGCCAACACATTCAATAGTCGGTTATTTTCGTTGTCGTAATGCTTCATACAAGCAAATTCCCGTAGCCACAGAAACATTTAAGCTGGCAACATAACCATGCATTGGCAATGAAAACAACTCGTCGCAAGTATCTTGAGTTAGTTGACGCAAGCCTTTTTCTTCTGCGCCTAACACTAAAGCTGTTGCTCCATTGAGATCAACGTCATATAAACTTTTCTCAGCATCGACGGCGGCACCGTATAACCATATACCGCGATCTTTCAATTCTCGCATGGTACGCGCTAAGTTAGTCACTTGGATCAATGGTACTGTTTCTGCAGCGCCGCAAGCGACTTTTTCTACCGTCGTTGTCAAACCTACAGCACGATCTTTTGGGCAAATCACTGCATGCACACCAGCTGCATCAGCCGTACGCAAACACGCGCCAAGATTATGTGGATCTTGTATGCCATCAAGGATCAATAAAAATGGAGGTACCGTTAGTGCATCCAAAATTTCATCGAGATCAACAACTTTATGCTGTATGTCTTGGCATTCAGCAATGATCCCTTGATGACGTTGTTGCTTGGCAATTGTGTCTAACTCATGCTTGCTTTGTTTGCTGATTGGAATATTAAATTTATTGGCAATATTTGTGATTGCCTGCATGCGTTGATCATGGCGTTGTTGTTGAATAATGATTTTAGTAATTGCTTGCGGGCTATGCTGTAATTTCGCCAACACAGTATGGTAACCAAATAGATACTGCATTGTCATAAAATGTTTGATTCCTTAAAAATACGACGATAACTTAAGTTACGAAATAAGAATGACTGAGTTACTTCTCTTTGACTTTATCATATCAATGTACAGAGCGCGTACTAATATCTTCAATCTCATCGACACTTAATCCGCTGGCTTCTGCAATTATTGACACTTTTTCACCTTTTCTAAGTAAACGAAGCACGATAGCTTCTATACCTTCACGATAGCCTTGTCTTCGCCCCTGTTCTAGTCCTTGTTCTAGTCCTTGTTCTAGTCCTTGTTCTAGCCCTTGCTCCACACCTTTTTTCAATCCGTTTTGTTCAAACCGTTCTGCTAATGTCATGGCTTCACCTTTTAACTTAGGCCCTAAATATTCCTGCGCACATTTAATAAAGTTTTCTTCATCTTCTGCATTCATTCCATTTATTACATAGTGTAACACAAATTTGCCTGAAGCAACATCACCAAGCCCTTCCAGCTCTTCTAGCCAATCAAATAACGTCCTGAAAAATTTAAGAAAATCTTGTACTTCACGATGCTTCAGAACAAATGCCATCAGTCCTGACCATAAATGCTGACGCAAATTATCATCACTTTCTCGATGAATATCAACCAATTGGTAGGGCTTGAATAAAATATCCCGTGCTAAAGCTTCTTGTGCTCCAAACAGCTCGTGAATATCTCTAGCAGCATCCCAAGGTTTATCTCCAGCATACACTACTAAGGGGTAAACTAATGGTAGGTCGCTTCCTGAATTTTGATCAAGATGTAATTCCCATATCCTGACTGTATACACAATTAATCGAAACGCCATATATGGATCTACTTTACTTTGATGTTCACATAAAATATAAAAGTAAGCGAGTGATTCATTAACTTTAACTGTATAAACAACATCAGCAGAAGTGGTTTTAAATACTTTATCAATAAAACTATGCGGTTGGAGTTTCAACGTTGATAAATCTGTGTTTGACAATAAAGCTGGTGGTAAGTATGTCTCAAATAATTCTTTCGCAATTCGGATATTAGCCATTGACTGCTTAAAGAATTTATCATGTGGTTGATGAATAAAAGTGGTCATAATGTATTTTTCTTATGTGGAAATGATTAACTATTATGACATGGTTAACAACTATTGCAATTGTTATTACACTTACATTATTACTCATCCCACTAATTCAAAATCCATTTGCCGCTCATCTAAATCAACGCGCACAATGCGCACGCGAATAAGATCACCTATCCGATAGCGTTTACCACTGCGCTCACCTACTAAGCGGTGCCGCACTGGATCAAAATGATAATAATCATTGGCTAAACCAGTCACATGCACCAACCCTTCAACATAAATATTTTGTAATTCGACAAAGATCCCAAAACCCGTTACTGATGTGATCACACCAGCAAATTCTTCGCCAAGCCGGTGCTGCATAAATTCACATTTCAACCAGTTTTCCACATCTCGCGTAGCTTCATCAGCACGTCGCTCGGTCATCGAACAATGTTCTCCTAATTGCTTCATCACTTCATCATCATAATAAAATTCCGTTACTGATTGATGATCTAACACATGTTTAATAGCGCGATGTAACAATAAATCTGGATAACGCCGGATCGGCGAAGTGAAATGAGCATATTCACTGTATGCCAAACCAAAATGACCAACATTGTCCGGGCTATACACTGCTTGGCTTAACGAACGTAACAAAACCGTTTGAATTAAATGCGTATCAGGACGATTATGGCTGGCAGTAATAACTTTACAAAATTCTGTTGGCTTGGGTTGTTTACCACCCATTAAGCGCAAACCTAATTCTTGTAAAAACTCACGCAGCTCTGCTACTTTAGTTTCACTCGGTGGCTCATGATCACGATAAAGACCAGCAATTTTATGTTGGCGTAAAAATTTAGCCGCAGCAACGTTAGCTAACAACATACATTCTTCAATTAAGCGATGAGCATCATTGCGAATTAATGGTGTTATGGCTTTTATTTTACGATCTTTATCAAAGTTAAATTTAGTTTCGGTAGTATCAAACTCGATTGCACCACGTTGACAACGCTGTTGATGTAATTGCTTATAAAGTTCATAGAGTTTAACAATATGTGGCTCCACAGCTTGATATTTTTGTGGTAATTTTTTTTCATTATTTAATAATGCGGCAACTTGCGTATACGTTAAGCGAGCTTGTGATCGGATCACGGCTGGATAAAAACGATAACGTTGCATTTTGCCATTTAGATCAATATTTAATTCACACACCATTGATAATCGATCAACCTGCGGATTTAACGAACATAAACCATTGCTGAGAATCTCTGGCAACATCGGGATCACTTCACCAGGGAAATACACTGAATTGCCACGATTCTTTGCTTCTTCATCTAATGCGGTTGCGACTTTGACATAATGACTCACATCTGCAATAGCCACATAAAGTTTCCAGCCACCTTTTGGTTTTGCTTCACAATATACGGCATCATCAAAATCACGTGCATCTTCACCATCGATCGTTACAAATGCTAAATTCCGTAGATCCGCACGCCCTTGTTTGTCATTATCATTAACGACATCAGTAAATGATCTAATTTCATTTAATACTGTTTCTGGCCATTGGTAGGGTAAATCATAGGAACGCAGCGCAATGCTGATCTCCATACCTGGCGCAAGATGATCCCCTAAAATTTCAATAATTTTTCCGCTAGGTCGTTGCCGTAAACTTGGTTGCGTTATGATTTCAACAACAACGATTTGTTGTGGTTTAGCATTCGCTTGGTGCTCAGCAGGAATAATAATATCTTTAGTGATCCGTTTATTATCGGCGATTACAAAACCAACACCTGCTTCAATAACAAAACGACCAACTAAACGCTCTGTATTACGTTCTAATACTTCGACGATTTGTGCTTCTTTACGGCCGCGCTTATCAATCCCAATGACTCGAGCTAACACTACATCACCATCAAATGCATGTCGCATCGCACGTGGACTTAAATATAAATCATCTCCGCCAACATCAAGCTTAATAAAGCCAAAACCATCACGATGGCCGATGACTCGACCACGTAACAAATCCATTTTATCTATCAAACCATAACTACCACGCCGATTACGAACTAATTGGCCATCCCGTTCCATAGCCCGCAAACGTCGACGTAACGCTTCTTGTTGATGAGGCTCTTTTAACTGCAAAGCTGACATCAATTGCTTCAAACTTGCTGGCTTGCCTTGTTCACGTAAATACGTTTGGATGTATTCCCGGCTAGGAATAGGATGCTCATATTTTTGCGCTTCTCTGACCGCATGTGGATCGTTTATTTTGGATTTTTTAGCCAATGTTTATTCTCTTCCTGAACATTAAAATTCTCGTTACTGTTATTGTGTAGCCATAGAATAGCAAGTCTTGACAGGAAAATATACTGTGGGTAAAGTCGTCTGATCATTTCAATAATGTTGGTGTTAGCGCCGAGGTGGTGAAATTGGTAGACACGCAAGTTTCAGGTACTTGTGGGGGAAACCCTGTGGAGGTTCAAGTCCTCTCCTCGGCACCAGTCATTCTATAAGCCATTGTTTTACAATAATTTACTTAGCCTATGTATGGCTATTTTGGCTATAAGACTTCCAATTTTGCTGTTACTTCAATAGCCGATCTCGCACACGACTGATCAATTCTTGCTGGTACATTATTTTATCAGTTTACGCTAAAGTTATAACTCAAATGATGAAAAAAATAATGTAACCATTAACTATGAAGAAAAATAACAAAGGGAGAGCAACAACGTGTAAATAAGAATGGAGACTAATTATGAAAACCGACACAACAACACACACATCCGCAGACATTCCACAAATCAATCAAGTTGATGGCAAAGAGATTTCACGTCTAATGCATGCACTCACTAAAACAGAGATTAAAATGCGGCGTCACCCTCATATCATGCGACGCAATCGTTACAAGAAAAAAACAGATAATTCACCCAACAAATTAAGTAAAGCTTACATAAAACTAATTGAAACTTGGCAAAATGAAAACTTTTTTATTGAGAGAATGATCAAATTCACACAAGGCTTAGTAAAATATACACTTAATCATCCACAAGAAGGTATTCCCCATAAATCCGATCACTATGTGAATAAACTTATGGATAATGTTACTCGCTTATTACTAAATTCATATAATCGCCAATATCCTGCTTTAGAACGTATGGTGAATCTCTATCAATTCGCGTTAAATGTTGATCCTGGGTATGGTGAATTACATGAATTGATTGAAGAACTTAAAATTACCATTCCAGGTTTTAAAACAATGACTGCCATGCAAATTGCGCGTTGTAATGAATGTCATAATTTTAAAACCAGTTCTTTATACTGTAGTTTACTTAAATACTACGCATTGACACCAATCACACAAATTGAACTGCGCGAACGAGTGATTAATGCGTTAGATGAGCTTACTAAAATAGCAATTTGTAAAAACCCACAGTATTCATCATATGTTAAGGAAGTAGCAAATTGGTATGAGCGACATGTTATGAAACAACGTTATAACCTTGTTGATAACATACTTGCTAAGAAAGATTTATTTAACTGTTATGACCCGGAATAGTTATTGATTTCCTCGTCACGTCACTACCCCTACCTCAACCCCGCCTCGCTGTTTAACGACAGCGGGGCGCCCGCCTATATATTTATTTAAACGGATGATTCAAAATAATAGTATGCTCTCGATCAGGGCTTGTTGAAACCATATCAATAGGAATTTGCAACAATTCTTCTAAACGCGCAAGGTATGCACGTGCATTCGTAGGCAAATTATCTAATTGAGTAACGCCTTTTGTTGATTGTTGCCAGCCTGGTAAATCTTCATAAACCGGTTCGCACATTCCCATAATTTCAGCGTCAACCGGTGGCACTAAGAATTCGTCATTATTATAACGATACGCTGTGCATATGCGAATAGTGTCTAAATCATCTAATACATCTAATTTGTTGATACATAATGATGATAGGCTATTAATTTGTTTTACCCGCTGCATCACTACGGCATCGAACCAGCCAGTACGCCGCGGCCGTCCGGTTACGCTACCAAATTCATTGCCGACTTCTGCTAAATGCTTACCAGTTTTATCGTGCAATTCTGTTGGAAATGGTCCAGAGCCAACTCGTGTAGTATAAGCTTTAGTGATCCCGATCACGCCATCAATGTACATAGGCCCAAAACCGCCTCCGGTACAAATACCGCCAGCAGTAGTATTTGAAGAAGTGACATAAGGATAAGTACCATGATCAATATCCAGAAAACATCCTTGTGCACCTTCGAATAAAATGTTTTGTTGCTGCTCGCGTAAGTCATTTAATAATGCCGGGATGTCTGCAATCATCGGAGCTAATCGCTCAGCATATTGCATTACTTCTGTGTACACTTGTTGTGACTCAAATTCATTGAGTTGATAATAATTCTTAAGTAAAAAGTTGTGATAGTCTAATAAATTATGTAACTTTTCGGCAAAACGTTGAGGATGAAACAAATCACCAACTCGTAAACTGCGACGCGCAATTTTATCTTCATAAGCTGGCCCTATGCCTCTGCCTGTGGTGCCGATCGCTGCTTTGCCAAGTTTCTTTTCGCGTGCTTTATCTAAAACAACATGCGAGGGCAATAATATCGTACAAGCTTCACTAATACGTAAATGTTCACGCACTGGAACATTTTTTGTTTCGAGAGTGTTAATTTCATCAAATAGTGCTGCTGGTGATAACACTACTCCATTACCAATCATACAAGTCACTTGTGGTCGCAAGATCCCTGAAGGAATTAACCGTAAAATTGTTTTTTCACCATTAATGACTAAGGTATGCCCTGCATTATGTCCACCCTGACAACGTACTACTGCAGTGGCATGTTCCGTTAGTAAATCAACAATTTTACCTTTACCTTCATCGCCCCACTGACTACCTAATACAATGATACTTTTACCCATTGTTACAACCTCAAAAATACTTATGCACTATTGTCAGCACGATAACACCAATGACCATGCTTACTAAGCCCATGATCCGTAATGAGCGATCCGTTTGTGATGCCATGCGGGTAATAGTGCGTCGCCATGAATTCGGTGACATAAATGGTAATATGCCTTCCATTACTAATAACAAGGCGATAGCGGTAAATAAATTATGCCACATGCATTGCTCCTTATCTCATTCTTCTTCAAAAAAATGCCGGGATATTCCCGGCGCTTATAATTTTATTCCTTAAGAGTATTAATTACTTTTATGAGGTAATTGATTACCCTGAATACTGTTAAAATATCTAAAAAATTGACTATCTGGTTGCAACACTAATATGTCACGCTTGTTGTCGAATGTATTACGATAGGCAAGTAAGCTGCGATAAAACGCATAAAACGAAGTATCTTTACCATAGGCGTCAGCATAGATTTTAGCGGCTTGAGCATCACCTTCTGCCCGAGTACGTTCAGCATTTGCTTTAGCCGTTGCAATGATCACTCTAACTTTTGCATCAGCATTAGCACGGATCTCATTGCCTTTGGCTTTACCTTGGGCCCGAAATTCTGTAGCTACGCGTTGCCGTTCAGCACGCATTCGCGCATACACTGAACTGCTCACCTCAGTCGGCAGGTCAATACTTTTAATCCGCACATCTGTCACTTTAATCCCTAAACCCTTAGCATTCTGATTTGCTTGTTCATTAAGGATCTGCATGATTTGCGCACGGTCGTCTGATACCACCTTTTTTAACTTACGTTTACCAAATTCTGCGCGTAATGCATCATTTAATTTTTGCGCTAATAACGTTCGTGCAACAATTTCATTACCGCCAGTACGCGTATAATATAACGGTAAATTATCAATGCGCCATTTTACGTAATAATCGACGATCACGTCTTTTTGCTCGGCGGTAACAATTCGTGATGACTCAATATCTAAATTTTGTATACGAATGTCAAAAGTGCGCACTGAGTTAACGAAAGGTAATTTAAAATGTAACCCTGGATCTTTAATCTCAGCTTTACCCGTCGTTGGGTTTTTTACAATTTCTCCTAAACGTAGCAATAAGCCACGCTGACCTTCGCGAATGGTGTAAATACTCATCGATAATAAAAATAATACGATGATAGCAATAATTAACAAGACTGTCGTTCTAGTTGCCTTCATAGCCTACTCCTCGACCTCGATAATCTTCTCGGCTAGGCCGACCTGTCAGGATCGATGATTGCGATGTTGATGAAGTCGTCGTACTACCACCGGTATCATCACCATCATCATCACTGCTCGCAATAGCATCTAATTTAGTTTGGCTTATCACTTGTGACAATAATTTATTTAATGGTAAGAAAAATACATTGCTACCACTTTTAGCATCAATTAAAATTTTACTACTTTTGCTTAGCATTGATTCGACCGAGTCTAAATATAAACGTTCGCGCATAACTTTCGGCGCCGCTTTATACTCCGGCAATAATGCTAAAAAGCGTGCGGTATTTCCTTGTGACCTCAATACAGCCTGTTGTTTGTATGCTTGTGCTTCTGCTAATACACGCTTAGCTTGACCTTGTGCTTGTGGCACCACATTTTGCGTATATGCTTGAGCTTGGTTAATGAAACGTTGTTCATCTTCACGAGCTTTAATGGCATCATCAAACGCTGCACGTACTTGTTCTGGCGCTTTAGCTGGTAACAAGGCAACATCTGTCACCACCAAACCGGCTTTGTAACGACGCAAAATATTTTCTAATTGGGTCCCTACTTTTTGGCTAACGAGAGAACGCCCAACGGTTAATACTGCATTTAATGTTGTGCCACCGACAACTTGACGCAACGCACTGGCAGTCGCTAATTCTAATGTTTCAGTCGGATCAGTAACATTAAATAAGTAATTACGTGCATTGGCGATCCGGTATTGTACTGCAACTGAGACATCAACGATATTCTCATCTTCAGTTAACATTTTCGCACTGTATTTATAGTTTGAAACTTTCTGCACGTTAACAATGGTGACAGATTCTATGAAACGTGGAATCCAATGTGGGCCTGGGCCGACGGTTTTAACATAACGGCCAAAACGCAATACCACGCCCTGCTCTGCAGGATCAACGATATATATTCCCGTTAACGCCCAGATAATGAGCAAACCCAGAATGATGAACCCAATAAGCCAGCCACCGCTTTTGCCGGATAAGATATTCTTGCCGCCAAATCCACCGTTGCTGCTGCCGCGATTACCACCCTTATTACCAAACAAACCACTAAGCTTCTTCTGCATTTTGCGAAAAGCTTCATCTAAATCAGGTGGTCCTTGATTACTTTTTTGACGCCCACGCCAAGGATCCTGTTGCTTGTCTTTGTCTTCGGGCTCATTCCAAGCCATATGTAGCTCCTAATATACCGACTTAAGGCATCTATTCTAGGGCTCTTTGTGCGCACTCGCAAGTTTTACAGTAAAAAAATCTGCCTTATTTTAATGCATGAGAGTACTTCGATATGAATTTCTGATATTCACGTTCGGGCAAATGGATGTGTAAGTGATGTTGACCATGCTCATCGATAGCTTCATCAAGCACTGCTCCTGCAGCATAGAGTTTAGCACGCAATCGCCCTTGATCGGGCGTTAGCACAATTTCCGTATCAATAGTCGACGCTTGCAACTGCTGAACAATCGCTTGTTGTAGTGTTGCTATCCCATCACCCGTATTTGCCGACAACCATACTTGCGCAATATTGCCATTGCTATCTAGGGTATGATGCGGTTTAACATCATCTAATAAATCAATTTTATTATAAACCCTGATGCACGGAATTTGCTGCGCATCAATTTGTTTAAGCACTTGTTCAACTTCATGAATATGTTGTTCGCGCTCTGGATCACTGGTATCAATAACATGAACAAGCAAATTTGCTTCACAGGTTTCTTCTAAGGTAGCTTGAAATGCTTTAATTAGCTCTGGCGGTAATTGGCGAATGAACCCTACGGTATCAGCAATAATTGCATTACCAAAATTTGGTAACTCAATTCGTCGCAAGGTTGGATCAAGGGTTGCAAATAGTTGATCCGCAACATAAACATCCGCGGTCGTTAAATATTTAAATAGCGTTGATTTGCCTGCATTAGTATAGCCTACTAACGATATTGTTGCTGCATCGGCACGCCTGCGAGCTTGCCGACCTAGTTGACGTTGTTTACGAACTTTTTGTAAACGCTGATTAATTGTTTTGATCCGTTGTCGAAGTAAACGACGATCAGTTTCTAACTGCGTTTCACCAGGGCCACGCAATCCAATACCGCCTTTTTGTCGCTCTAGGTGAGTCCAGCCACGCACTAAACGGGTTGCTCGATGCCTTAATTGTGCCAATTCAACTTGTAACTTACCTTCAAAACTTCGCGCTCGTTGAGCAAAAATATCTAAAATCAAACCCGTGCGATCGAGTACTCGGCATTGTAATTCACGTTCGAGGTTACGTTCTTGAGCTGGTGTTAATACATGATCAAATAACACAACGTCAACTTGCTGTTGCGCAACACACGTTTTAATGTCTTGTAACTTACCACGACCAATATAATATTTAGGATCAGGAATTTGACGCGAGAAAGTAAACTGCCCCACGATATTTGCACCTGCAGCAAGTGCTAATTCATGAAACTCAGCGGGGAATTTTTCCGCGTAAACTAAAACTGCAACATCACCTAAACTAGGACGATCAACCGTTAAATCCTGGCTCAAGTGTTCTCCGTTGGAGGCGGCGCTGAGTGATTATTATTATCGCCATGATCATTATTAGTCATTTTAACATTGCGAGAAGGTACAATAGTAGAAATCGCATGTTTATAGACCATTTGATTCACTGTATTTTTAAGCACAACGACATATTGATCAAATGATTCAATTTGCCCTTGCAGTTTAATGCCATTCACTAAATAAATAGCAACTGAAACTTTTTCCTTCCTGAGTGCATTAAGGAAAGGGTCTTGTAAGGATTGCCCTTTAGACATAATTTACTGCTCCTTGCTTGTTGTTTTTTCTTAGAGCCTGTTTAAAATCTTTTATCTTGGCTATAAAACCACAATTTTTTGTGCTCTATTGCTCATTTACTTGGTGATTTTAACTCAACCTAAAAAATTTTAAACAGGCTCTAAATAAAATTTACCTATTTCCAAGGCAAAATTCTCGCTAAGTGTATCACGGCTTGGAGTGGGTAGCAAAATAATTGCATAGCGGATGATTGTTGGCCAAAAAACCATTTGTGTTATAATGAACACCGTAAAAATTTGACCAGTAGAAATATAAAAGGAGAAACTTATGCGCACTCCAGCTCAAATTATCTCTCTTATCTTAGCAACCAAACCGTGCCAGCCAAAAAAGCTCCGAGAAATGTCAATTAGAGAAAGAGTGACCGATCAAGAATGGCAAGAACTATATTATTTTTGTTTTCCAAATGCTAACAAAGAAAACCAAACCGGTATCGTATGGCTAGAAAAATTCATCCAAACTATATTACGACAAAGAAAAGCTACTGTTGTCTCTCTTTCAGGAAAGAAAACTACAGAAACAGAATATATTCCAAGACACATTGGCAATAAAGATAAATTGCTTTTGGCTGTGTTAAGTGGTTCTCCTGAATTAGTCAAAGAAGTATTACTTCACATAACATATAGTAGCGAAGACCCTGAACTAGTTCTAAATTCACACTGGTCTCCAGATAAACGCTCTCCACTAAGTATTGCGGCAAAACACAACTATGTAGGTGCGCTGAATCAATTGCTTAAGGCAGGCGCCGATCCTCGAAAAACTGATCTGCATGGCCGATCAGCATTATACTTAGCTGCAGCTACTGGTGGTAATTTAGCTAGCGTAACAGCGCTACTTAAATCCAAAATCGTCGACATCAATCAAAGTGATCACAATGGCTGCTCGCCACTACAAGCGGCGATTCTTGCTAATAAAATTGAATGTTATCCCGTTATTGAAACACTCATCAAACACGGCGCATACATTAATCATAGAGATAACTCTGGCGCAACGCCATTAATCACTGCCGTTTCCGTTGGTAATACAAAAGTCGTTAATTTACTAGTTAGCAAAGGTGTGAATGTCGATCAACAAGACCATGATGGACAAACTGCATTAACAAAAGCGGCTATTAAGCATCACCAAAATATTGTAATAGCTTTGCAGCAAGCAGGAGCCCGCAGTGACATAGTTCCAAATAAACCGATAGTTGTTTCAGTAGGAAAAGGTAAGGGTAAGGGCAAAGGTAAAGGCAAGGCGATTAGCCATCAAGTCCAAAGAGACACAGCTGGATGGACACCACTCCATTATGCAGTTGAAGAAGGTGATCTAAAAGAGGTTAATCGATTACTTACAGAAGGAGCAGCTCCACAACCTCCAAATCCATATCCGAATTATCGTTTTGGGCGGCTGGTTTACTCACCGTTACAATTAGCTGTAAAGAATCATGAAAAAACTGCCGTTTCCATTGCTAGAGCACTTATAGATGCTGGCGCTAATGTTAATGAGTTTGATGGCACAGAAACTACCGCACTTTTCCAGTTAGTTCTTCACCAACCGGAAAATGTAGCTATGCTAGATTTGCTGCTCGAACGAGGTGTTAATATCAATCAACAATGTCAAGATGGCATGACTGCCTTGTGGTTCGCTTTAAAAATACATGGTGACAGGCTTGACCCAACATTTGCAACAAAATTACTAAAAGCGGGTGCGCGCTTAGATATTGTGCCGCCAAAAGCTGATCCCAAAGAAATAGAAGCAATAAAAAACTTAGGTCATAAACTGATTAGTAAACAAGGCCGCCAACATAGTGTTGCTACTTTGACGCAAAGATTTAGTGCATTTTCTTCAAGTACGAGTACTGCACCAATGCATCAAGCATCGACAAGTAGCAGTAGTAATGCATGTACGCCAACGCCACGAATTTAGATCGTCAGTGCAACAAAGCAACCTACTTATAACGCCATGAGAGAGAAGCTGAAGAATTAGGTTGCTTCGTTGCTTTCGTGATAGAGCTTAATTGCAAGCGGCAGACATGTCGAGAGACATTGTGTGAGCATCGGCGGAAATTGCATTTGGCCGCTTATGGTGCCAATTGCGCGCACGTTGTTACACTCCTCGCAATGACAATGTTAATAACACCTTCCTTTTTGCTTAATAACGTCAATGATTAAGCTTAGCAAGTGTGGATCATCATTTGCAAAAGTTTGTAGCTTTTGCCAGCTTCGCAGCCATGTTAATTGACGTTTAGCCAATTGCCGGGTTGCAATGATCCCACGTTCGATCATATCTTGATAATTGATCTCAGCCATAAGGTATTGCCAAATTTGGCGATAACCAACACTGCGGATCGCTGGCAGATCGGCATGAAGATCTTTGCGATCAAATAAGGTTTGCACTTCAGCCACAAAACCTTGCTCGATCATTTGCATAAAACGATTTGCGATCTGTTGATGTAATTGTGCACGATCATTTGGAATAATTGCTAAATTAATAAATTGACAAGCAGGTTGATGTTGCAGTTGCGGATCTACCGGCGCCGTTAACCAATCACTCATCGATTTTCCGGTGATTTCATACACTTCTAACGCGCGTAATATTCGTTGTTTGTCATGAGCATGAATACGTTGTGTCGCATCCGGATCAACACGCTGCAACTGTTGATAAAGCACATTTAAGCCTTGGGTTTGCATTCGTTGTTGTAAACGTTGGCGGATCAGAGGATCACTGCTTGGCAACGGCGATAAGCCTTGTTGTAACGCGCGAAAATATAACATAGTGCCACCAACTAATAATGGTATTTTACCTGCAGCGGTAACTTTATGTATTGCAGCAAACGCATCTTGGCAAAAACGTGCTGCTGAATAATGTTCGCTAGGATCACAAATATCAATGAGATGATGCGGCACTTGTTGGCGAATTGCTGCCGATGGCTTAGCTGTACCAACATCCATGCCACGATAAACAATAGCAGAATCAACGCTAATGATTTCACACGGCAGCTTGGCGGCAATGTCTAAGGCAAGTTGGGTTTTACCAGAGGCTGTTGGTCCCATTAAGCAAATAGCAATAGTTCGAGAACACATATATAAAAATTAAGTTATTACCATTAAATGATGCTAGTTTAACACATCTACTTAGGTTTTTTAATGCCTGATAGATGTGATAAAGGAATTTCAACTTCGCCGCGCGCATTCATCACATGATCAGCTTGTAAAGATGGTCGCCAAGCATGACCATAAACCACTTCTAATGTTGCTGGAATTTTGCCTGCATTTCGCAGTGTTTCGTAATGTTTGATCATGGTCGTAAATTTTTGTTTTCCGGTCAAAGCATGCTGACGCCCAGCATTGCTGTTAGTTACCCCAAGGTTTTTTAATTCCAGCAATAGATTTTTAACAGAAGAATACGTTACTGTTAACATTTCCATATCCATCACTGGATCAGCAAACCGCAACGCTACTAGCATGTCGCCAATGTTATGCATATCAACAAAATGATTAACATGCACTAGTTTATCAACGTGCGCCCATGACGCTTTTAATTCTTTTAATGTGTCAGGGCCAGCACTGGCAAACATGAACAAACCCTCTGGCGTTAATACTCGACGAATTTCACTAAACACTGCAGCGAGATCATCACACCATAGCAGTGACATATTCGCGAATACTAGATCAACACTACGATCTGCAAATGGCAATGACTGCGCATTTCCAGGCATGAATGCTATGTTAGGTTGATCAACAAATTTTTGCTTAGCACATTGCAGCATGTTTGCAGAAATGTCTATGCCGATGATTTTCGCTTGTGGATAACGCATTGCAAGCAAGCCCGCACAAAAGCCGGTGCCGGTGCCTACATCGATAATTGTTTTCGGCTGTAAGCGGATTAATTCCATACGTTCTAGCATGCGCTTACCAATTTCTTGGATAACAGCAGCCGCTTGATCATAGGTTGCTGCCGCGCGATCAAATGCGCGCGCGACATTTTGCGGGTTAATGTGGAATTTGTTTATTTTGTTGATAATAACGTTCCTTAGTTCATTTACACTAAATATTAGTATTGTTATATTACTTTAAAATAAAAACTTATGGAATAGTGTCATTGCGAGCGCAGCGAAGCAATCCAGGATCAGGATAACATAGGCTTTCATGATATATAAAAACTTAAAATCGATAACTTCAACATGGTTTAACCATGCTATTAGCTGGCTGCTGCCTTATCAATGTGTATTATGTGATGCTACCACGCAAAATAAACTGGATCTGTGCCAAGCTTGCCTTGAAGAATTACCGTGGTTGCAATCAGCTTGTCGGATCTGCGCGCAGCCACTATTGCATCATGATGATAATGTTATTTGTGGTGAATGTATTAAATGCCAGCCAGCGTACCAGCGAACGTTGGCATTATGTCATTATGAATCACCGTTGCCTTATTTCATTCAACAATTAAAATTTAACAAGAAATTATTATATGCCCGTTTATTAAGTGAATTGATGGTTAGTCGTATTCGCCATTATTATCATGAAACATCATTGCCAGAATATATTGTGCCAGTGCCGTTGCATGCTAAACGTATACGCGAACGTGGGTTTAATCAAGCATTAGAAATTGCCAAACCGATTGCCAAGCAATTGCAGATCCCATTGTTAACGCATCATGTCAAACGGATCCGTCATACCCAAGCTCAAGCTGAATTACCAGCAAATCAACGACGTAAAAATTTGCGAAATGCGTTTGCCATCAAGAAACCGATCCAAGCTAAACATGTAGCAATCATTGATGATGTTGTAACGACTGGAAATACTGTTTGTGAACTTGCTATAACCCTAAAGCGAGCTGATATTGAAAACATTGATGTTTGGTGTTGCGCCCGCACTCACATTGATGGCCTTTCTCAGTCACAATAACCAGCAACTCAATCCTTAAAAAAATCTTTTAAGGTTACTTCATTTTCTACTAATTCATCTGTATATGTATTTGCTAATAATCCTACCGTAGTAACCATAGTTAGAAAAATTTGTTTGGCGGAATCTTTTGTAAATGAAAGATTTCGCTGAGTATAGAGTTCATAAACTCAGCGAAATCCATATTTCTGGATTGTTTATTGTATAAAAAATAGATACAATTGCAGCTAACCCAATTTCAAGTAACATAACCTAATGAAAATCAGCATTAAAAAGTTTAACCTGAAAAAAATTGCTATCATCACGACGGGCGTGGTTTTGCTACTCGCTGCTGGTTATGGTTTCATGCGTTATCAAGCCTTATATCCGTCTACCGACGATGCCTACGTGCAAGCAAACATTGTTAATATTGCCGCGCAAGTTACCGGGCCTGTGAGCCACATTGCGGTGACTAATCATCAATTCGTTAGTGCTGGCCAGCCATTGTTTGACATCGATCCAACGCCTTTCCAGCTTGCTGTTAATAAAGCACAAGCACAATTAGCACTCGCAACTCAACAAGAACATACTGAAGAAGATGCCGTACACACCGCTAGAGCGAATGTGGCTTTACGCGCAGCACAATTTTTTAAGGCCGAACGCTACTTGCACCGCGCGCTACCTCTGGTTAAGAACGGCAGCTTAACGAAAAACGAAGGCGACGTTGCGATTAGTCAATACAATGGCGCTAAAGCTACACTCGCTGCAGCTAAAAGTGATTTACATCGAGCGCAACAACATTTAGGCACACCCGGTGAGCGCAATGCTGAAATCCAACAAGCAAAAGCACAATTAGCACGTGCGCAATTGGATTTACAACATACCCACATTACTGCACCTGACAGTGGCTATTTAACCAATTTTAATTTACGCCAAGGCGCGATGATTGCCGCTAACCAACCTCTATTTGTATTAGTTGAAAACCAACAATGGTGGGTAAATGCTAATTTCAAAGAAACTGCATTACGCCGCATCCGGCCTGGGCAAACTGCAACTGTGATCTTAGATATGTACCCACATCATAAATTTAAGGGTGTAGTTGCCAGCATTAGCCCTGGCAGTGGTGCTGTTTTTTCATTACTACCCCCAGAAAATGCCACTGGTAATTGGGTTAAGGTCACGCAACGTTTTCCAGTGAGAGTGTGGATCATCAATCCTGATCCACATTTTCCTTTGCGCGTCGGTGCAAGTAGCAAAGTTACCATCGACACGACTACGCAACCAACGTCACACTCATGACTACGACTGCTGCTGCAACTGTTGACAACCTGCAAACTGCGGCACCGACTTACGTCACTTCTGTGTCGCAACGCTGGTTAATTACTATCACCATCATGTTAGTCGCTATCATTGAAGTACTCGACATGACCATTGTCAATGTATCATTACCACATATGATGGGTGCGCTTGGTGCGACGTCTGATCAAATCACTTGGGTGTTAACGTCATATATTGTTTCTGCTGCTATCGTAATGCCATTAACTGGCATGTTAGTTGATCGCTTAGGTCGTAAACCTTTACTAATAATTAGTATTATCGGTTTTTTAATTGCATCGATGTTGTGTGGCGCTGCGATGACATTATCACAAATAGTTTTTTTTCGAATGCTGCAAGGTATTTTTGGTGCACCGTTAGTGCCGTTATCACAATATGTGTTACGTGATACCTATCCACCCGATAAACAAGGTGATGCAATGGCGATCTGGGGCATTGGGATAATGACAGCACCTATTCTCGGCCCCACTTTAGGCGGCTACATTACTGAAATATCGAGTTGGCGTTGGGTATTTTACATTAATATCCCCGTGTGTGTGATCGCATTCTTTATGGCATTACGTTATATCCAAGACACTCCCATCAAAAAAATCCCGATTGATTGGCTCGGCTTAATATTAATGGCTAGTGGCATAGGTTGCTTACAAATATTATTAGATCGCGGTAACTCTTCTGATTGGTTTAGCTCAAACGTCATTATTATTTTGGCTATCATCAGCGCCATCTGCTTAACAACGTTTATCATTCGTGGTTTTAATAAAGCCAATAATATCGTTAATATCCGCTTATTCACTGAACGCAACTTCGCTATCGCCACCTTATTAATTACTACTTTTTGTATTAGTATTTTTGGTGTAATGTCGTCGCTACCTTACATGTTAGAACACTTAATGAATTATTCTACTGCCACAACGGGTTTAGTGATGGCACCAATAGGGATCGTTAGCGCTATCGGCATGCAGATCGGCACTCGATTAATGTATCGCTTTGGTTATCGGATCGTAGTTAGCTCGGCTATATTAATTATGTCACTCGCCACTTATTTAATGAGTGGTTATAATCTCAATATGGGCATAACGACGATATTAATCCCCAGTTTAATTCAAGGTTTAGGTATGGGCTTTTTCTTCGTGCCATTAGCGACGTTTGCATTTGCTTATTTACCTGAAAAATACGTTGCGCAAGCATCAGGATTATTTACCTTTGGGCGCAGCTTAGGTAGTTCAATTGGGATCTCTATCATTAGTACTATTGTCGCCCGCGAAGCACAAATTAATTGGAATCGCTTAGGCGGCCACATTCAGCAAACTAGCGGCAATCTACAACAATGGTTAGCCACAACTCATTTGCAATTATCTGATCCTCTCACTATTCATCGACTTAGCATTGAGTTAAGCCGGCAATCACAAATGATTGCTTTTATTGACGCCTTTAAAGCAATAAGCATTGCATTTTTATGCATCACGCCATTAGTTTTTTTGTTGAAAGCGCCACCGGCAGGATATAAGAAGAAATAACGATTAAGTTGCTGTGGCTAATGCCGTGCTTAACACTACCCAAATAACCCAAACCCAAATCATTAAGTATGGCATCTGTTGTTTTCTGATCGCATAATAAATGCCACCGATCACAATACCAAAAATAAACGGAAATAATAATAATGCTAATGTGTTTTGTAGTAAACGGCCAAAGTAACCATCGGAAAACACATAACCTAAAATCACTGAAAAATAACTATGAAGTGCAGTGATCAAATCAATCCCTTTACCAATAATAGGTAAAGCGAGCACGACAATAAAACTCAATACAATTAGGGCAATGACATGTTTAACTATTTCCATCGCTTACTTCCTTAATTTATTTCTGGATTGCTTCGTCGTTACACTCCTCGCAATGACGATGCAACACGATCATCTAACTCACGATGCGCCACTGGCCATTTGGGCTGCGACACGCCGTACCATAAACATGTTCTCTTTTACCATGAATTGTTGCCGTGGTTTTAAACTTACGACATGGCTGCCCTGCCTGGCTATAAGTACGCGTTGGTTCAACGTCATATGCATAACCAGTATCGGGATTACGCCAACGATAATTATGCCCGGTACGTGTCGTTTCTAATGCACGATTCATGCGATCGCGATCTTGACGATCCATGTATTGACCAATTGATTTACCAACCAAACCGCCAACAACAGCGCCGACACCTGTCGCGAGGATCCGTCCATTACCACGCCCAATCGTGCTACCAAGAGCGCCACCGGCAACCCCACCAGCAACTAGGCCGATATTTTCATGACTGACTCGACTACATGCAGTTATAGTAGTTGCTAACATAATAACCATCAATAGCACTGTTATGGTTCTTTTCATGGTAAATTTCCTTTGCCAACATAGATTTAACTAATGTTTGTTATTAAATCATGAATTTAATCCAGCTTGAAGTAGGAAGAATATAAGCGCAAATTTATTCACCAAAAAGTACAAAAAATACTCTATTTTTGGCATCTTCCGATCACTCAGCTATACTTTTTGAAAGAGGTCGCTTTTTACAATTAGATTGAGGGGTGTTAGCCATGGACCAAAAACAAATATTAGCTCACCTAACGTTTCAACATGCTGTACGTAATCCAGACGTTGAAGACTGCTGGCGAGAAGGCTACGAAAAAGGTTTCGATAGTGATCAGTTAGATGATATAGATGCATTGAACCCGTATAAAAAAGACAGCATCGAATATCAATATTTTGATGAAGGCTTAATGGCCGGATTATATAAAGAACAACCACGATTTGCAGTCAATCCAACTAAAGCAGCACAACAAACAGCACTTGCTGATGTTCAGCAAGCAACAACTGCTGCTAAGAAACCTGCCCCATCTCTATGGGAACAAACCAGAAATTGGATTTACGCCACTGCGTACCGTTTGTTAGGCTTAGGTGCAGCAGCCATCATGGCAATTGTGGGTTATCAGTTAGTCGACTTTGCGTTTATTTAAATAGTTATTTAAATCTCTGCTCACGATAATGCTTAACGTAAATAACGTATATAGCATCATTATCTTCATCAAATCGGTAACGCAAAATATATCCTTATATCCTGCTGCACCAAAACGTATTCCTATATCTCTATATTCCAATAAACCATCAACAGGCTTACCAATATAAGGATGTTGAATTAATTCATTTTCAATTGGCCGGTTTTGCCTTTATTTAAGTAACTATTATTTATTCAAAAATTCATATGTGATATAATTCTATACAAAATATTATGTGAGGAATTGTAAATGCCATATTCAGTTAAAAATCCACAAACTCTTATCAAAAATATTAAAGAAAAAGTCAGCGCGTTTGCTAATGATACAAGTAATCACTCTACCAAAGATGGCATAATTGCTCAAAAATTTGTATCCCAGCTAGAAAAGAAATTTAGTTTAACCTTACAGCTTCGTATCACTTATAACTTACTAACTAATTTAGATGATCGCACATTAAAAAATGAGCTTAGATCTATTTTGAAAAAAACTTTTAGCATTGCTGACGAAACAAGTGGAACTGAACAGGAAAAAGCAGCTAAGGAAATTGAACATATTGGTTCATCTGTCAGAAATTATTCACTTGGGACACTGAGGAATTTGCCTTCCGAAGTTCTCCAACACTCACTCAGTTTTTTATCATTAACAGATTTGGGAATTTTTTCTAGAGTAAATACAACTTGCAAAACCAATGCTGATATTGTTATTTCCGATAAAATAAAGGAAGATCCATTATTGGCTTATCCGCTAGCAAGAACTCCTGCACAACTAAAACAAGATCTTACGGCCAAAAAAGAGTACCAACAATTTGTTAAACTCTTTAGAAAGTATAAAAACCCAGAGGAGATCACTGAGAAGCGACTTATCGAGTGTACAGCAAGTAGTGATTTATCAACAATGTTCAAACGTGACGAGTGGGTGGTCCATCTTGAAAAAGCAATAAAACTTGGTGATTTAATAGCAATTTTCAATGGCTTAGTGATAAACAGGTACGGAAATATTGGACCACTAAAGAAGCTATACAATTATTACAATTGCTTCGAAACAGATAATAGAAGTATATACAGTCTATTCTCGCGTGAACAAAACACAAAAAATCCTAGCATTGAAGTTCGCGATGAGGTAAGTCAAATTCACGCTATGCTCCAATTCTCTAAAAAGAATGAGAATGCAGGTCGCCTATTCTACACAAGCCAAGCACAAAAAAACGGTTGGCCTGTTATTATTTTCCAAATTTTGAATACTGTAGTTGTTGAAAGTGAAAACAATATTACTAAAAAATTACTTTCTTTAGGCGGCTATTCTAGTGCTCTCTCTCCTATAGAAGAAATTTTTGAAACTTTAAAAACTTCGGAACCCGCACCAGAAAGCCTTATTGATGCATGTAGAATTATTGCATATTTAAATACTATTCTTAATGATAGTTCTGCTGCAGCTAAGAAATTAGCTTTTCAATTTAACATATGTTATCACATTGCTAAAGAAACTCAAGCTGTTAAAACCCAAGACTTAGAAATTGCATTTAATAACATCACTAAGAATGTCGAAAAGAAAAATTTTACTGAAATAATAGCATTACTCGAACAAAGGTGTGAAAGTTTAATTAAAAAAACGGATATTCCCAGAAATTGCATGAACAACAGGGGTTTCATACAAGCTAAAAAAATTGGTGAAACACATGCAGAACAGTATTTAGCTCAGTTAGTAAAATCTCAACCGCAAAAAACACCTACTTGTAGTACTTCAACGTTGCACTCATAGCGATAACAAAGCAGTATAGTTGCTCAGTCTCAAGAAACTACTCGTTGCACGCGGCCGGTGACATTACATAGCAATTCATAGGCAATCGTATCGGCAGCGATAGCGACGTGTTCAACCGGCAAACCTTCACCCCATAATGTCACTGGATCGCCAATTTTAGCATTTGGGTGTTGGCGCAGATCAACACTGATCATATCCATTGACACATGACCAACTAACGGCGCAACTTTTTGATTAAGTAAAACCGGCGTACCATTACGCGCATGATGTGGATAACCATCACCATAACCAATAGCTACTACACCAACTCGCATATTTTCAGGACACTCCCAAGCACTGCCATAACCAATTTGATCACCACGGCGTAACTGCAAAATTGCAATTAATTGTGAAGACAAGGTCATTACCGGTTTCAAATTATAATCAACCCCGACTTTATCAGTAAATGGTGTTACTCCATACAATGTCAATCCCGGGCGGATCCAATCACCATGGGTATGTGGCCACGCTAAAATTGCCGCAGAATTTGCTAAGCTACGTTCACCCGGCAAGCCTTGAGTAATTTCTTGAAAGCTTTGCAATTGGCGGTCCGTCTTAGGATTATCACGATGATCGGCATCAGAGAAATGTGTCATTAAAACAATATCATCAGCCACTGCTTTACACGTTTTTAATTGCTGATAAATTTTAGCTATTTGTTCCGGTAAAAATCCTAAGCGATGCATCCCCGTATCGATCTTCAACCACACTTTAAGCGGCTTTTTTATTTTTGCTTTTGCAAGTGCATCAACTTGAAATTGATGATGTACCACCATGTCTAAGCGATGTTGATCAATTAACGGAATTTCATCAGAATGATAAAAGCCTTCCATTAACACTATTGGTTTGCTAATGCCTTGATCGCGCAACACCAACGCTTCTTCTAAACACGCTACGCCAAAAGCATCTGCAGCTGTTAATGCCGAAGCTGCGCGCACTAACCCATGACCATACGCATCGGCTTTGATCATAGCAATCACTTTAGTATGTGGCGCAATACTTTTAATGATCTGCAAATTGTGTTGCATCGCAGCAAGATTGATATGTGCTAGTGTGGCACGAGTCATTATTAAACTCCTTGCGCCACAGGCTCAACGTAGGTGGTTGGCACATAATTTTCAAAACGTGTATATTGCCCTAAGAAGGTCATGCGTAATTTACCGGTAGGACCATTACGGTGTTTAGCAATAATAATTTCAGCACTACCTTTATCGCGACTATTTTCATTGTAAACTTCATCACGATAAATAAACATGATCAGATCCGCATCTTGCTCGATAGAACCCGAATCACGTAGATCTGACATCACTGGACGTTTATCTTGGCGTTGTTCTAAACTACGATTTAATTGTGATAAAGCTACAACTGGCACACTTAATTCTTTTGCAACGGCTTTTAATGATCGTGACACTTCCGAAATTTCTGCAGTACGGTTTTCTTTATAACCATGAATTTGCATTAGCTGCAAATAATCTACCACAATTAAACCTAATGGGCCTTGTTCACGCACTAAACGTCGCGAGCGTGAACGAATATCAGCTGGGCTTAACCCAGGAGTATCATCGATAAACATTTTTGCTTCCGATAACATACTTACGGCTGAAGTAATACGTGGCCAATCATCTTGCGCTAATTTTCCCGTGCGTACTTTATGTTGTTCAATGCGCCCAAGCGATGACATCATGCGCATTGCAAGCGATTCTCCGGGCATTTCCATACTAAACACCAGCACTGGTTTATCACTTTTTATCGCTGCATGTTCCGCAATGTTAACCGCCAAGGTAGTTTTCCCCATCGACGGTCGCCCAGCAACGATGATCAGATCACCCTCTTGCAAACCTGAAGTCATTTGGTCTAAGTCTTTAAACCCAGTAGACAAACCTGTGATCGGTTCTTTGGAATGAAATAAAGTATCAATTCGATCAACAGCAGATGTTAACAGATCACTGATTTTTGCTGGGCCACTATCGCGAATATTACGCTCACTGATCGCAAAGATTTTGCGTTCAGCATAATCTAATAATTCACCGCTTGCTTTGCCTTCTGGATTAAATGCTGTATCAGCAATATCATTTGCCACACCGAGCAATTGCCGCAAGGTTGAACGCTCACGCACAATTTCAGCATACGCTAAAATGTTTGCTGTGCTAGGCGTGTTTTTCGCAAGCTCAAATAAATACACTTCACCACCAGCATTATCTAGCTCGCCAATATCTTTCAACGCTTCGGTAACTGTTAACACATCCAACGGGCTGCCACGACGGGCCAATGCTGTCATAACACGAAAGATAAGCCGATGCTCAGTGCGATAAAAATCAGCTTCGCCAACTTTGCCAATGACTCGATCCCAAGCTTCGTTATCGAGCATTAAGCCACCTAACACAGATTGCTCTGCTTCAATCGAATGCGGCGGCATTTTTACGGCATTAACTTTATTGTCAGTTTTCATTATTGTTACACACTATAATACATTTCAAATTCAACGGGATGCGTTGTCATACGAATACGAATATCTTCTTCCATTTTTAATTCAGCATAGGCATCGATTAAATCATTGCTAAACACCCCGCCTTCTAATAAAAATTCGCGATCATCATTTAATGATTGTACCGCTTCACGTAATGATGAACTGGTTGTTGGAATATCAGATAATTCTTCAGGCGCAAGATTATAAAGATCTTTATCCATCGGATCGCCCGGATGAATTTTATTTCTGATCCCATCGATCCCAGCCATCATCATCGCTGCAAATGCTAAATAGGGATTAGCCGCAGGATCAGGAAAGCGTACTTCAATGCGCCGAGCTTTTGGATTATCCACATAGGGAATACGAATAGCTGCAGAACGATTTCGAGAAGAATACGCTAATAATACTGGGGCTTCATAACCTGGCACTAAACGTTTATAACTATTAGTGGTGGGATTGGTGAAAGCACTTAACGCTTTAGCATGTTTGATGATCCCACCGATATAATACAATGCCGTTTCTGACAATCCACCATACTTATCACCGACAAATAAATTTTGCCCATCGCGAAATAATGATTGATGGCAATGCATGCCACTACCATTATCGCCAACTAATGGCTTAGGCATAAACGTTGCGGTTTTACCAAAGGCATGAGCAACATTATGCACGACGTATTTTAATATTTGTAATTCATCTGCTTTACGCGCTAAGGTATTATAACGCACTGAAATCTCACACTGACAAGCTGTAGCAACTTCGTGATGATGTGTTTCGACTACCTGGCCCATCTTTTCTAACGTCAAACAAATCGCTGAACGTAGATCATGTGCTGAATCCACTGGCGGTACTGGGAAATAACCGCCTTTAACACTTGGGCGATGGCCTTTATTGCCACCGGCAAAAACTTTTTCTGAATTCCACGCTGCTTCATCTGAGTCAACTTGATAAAATGCACCGGCCATACCGGTTTTATAACGCACATCATCAAACACAAAAAATTCTGGCTCTGGACCAAAGTAACAAACATCAGCAATACCGGTGGATTTTAAATAATCTTCTGCACGACGCGCCAGTGAACGTGGATCACGTTCATATCCCATCATCGTTGTTGGTTCAACCACATCGCAATGAATATTTAAAGTGCGCTCATTACAAAATGGATCAAGCACTGCAGTGGTAACATCTGGCCTTAGCAGCATGTCAGAATCTTTGATCCCTTTCCAACCGGCGATTGAAGAACCATCAAACATTTTGCCATCGGTGAGAAATTCTACGCCAATGATTGCTGAAGGCACCGTCACATGTTGCTCTTTGCCTCGCGTATCCGTGAATCTCAGGTCCACAAATTTAATCTCTTGCTCTTTAATGAGATTTAACAATTCTTCACTTGATGACATGTTTGCCTCCAACAATTAACAAAATAATAACTTCACCGATGCAATAAAATCTTGGTCCTTGATGGCTTGCCGAAATTGCTGCGTCAAATCTGCAACTTTATCGCGGTTAGCTGCCATCTCAATTGGCAACAAAACTTCAATATGGATTTTACCACTCAGATAGTGCAGAGTAACCCCTTGCATGGATTTAAATGCCTCGATATCACCCCAGCGCGCCTGCAGCATCGCTAACATTTCATCTCGACGTGGTAATTTATCCGATACTGGCACGACTTCATCATCTTCTGGATCAACATGCACTGTCACATCTTTAACTTCACTCACACCTTTCACTAAGGCATTACGCACTTGATCGCCAATATAATGTCCTTCGGATACACTAACTCGAGGTTCAACAAGAATATGTACATCAACCAAAATATCCCCTGCCATCAAGCGAGTACGTAACATATGTAGTGCGCGTACCCCGGCAACACTGGTAATTTGTTGCTGAATTTTTGCTAGCATGGCTTCATCCAATCCAGTATCCACTAATTCGCGCACACTCGACCAGCCAATATTCCAACCCATTTTAATGATCATGAGACTGACAATGGCTGCCGCAAGCGCATCCATCCAAGTAAAGCCGAGTAATGACCCACCAACACCGATTAAAACCACCAATGAAGACAATGCATCACTGCGATTATGCCAAGCGTTGGCACGCAATAAGTTGGAATTGATGCGTTTGGCAATTTTCATGGTATAGCGATAGAGCCATTCGTTAGCAAAGACTGAAACAAAAGCGATAACTAAGACGTACCAGGAAGGCTTATGCCGGGCTGCAAATCCAAACAAGTGCACCCCAGCATCGATCAGAATGCCTAAGCCAACAATGATTAATAAAACAGCTAAAGCAACTGAAGCTGCCGTTTCAATCCGGCCGTGGCCATAAGGATGATCACTATCGGCAGCTTGCGCACCGATCCTGGCGGCAAATAGCACTAATGCATCAGTAATTAAATCCGATAGTGAGTGCACACCATCGGCGATTAAAGCTTGAGAACTGCCTAACCAGCCGAAAAATAGCTTGATAAGCCCTAACCAGAGATTTATAACAGCACTGATCAAAGTGACATGCCGAGCTTCTTTGTAACGAAAAACGTTTTCCATCGGCGTCACGGTACCCTACCCGCATTTGCTGCATTAAAGTTCAAAAATTCAAGATGATATTATAGCGATTTTTGTGAGTATATTCATGTAAAACCGCGGGATCCAGGTCCAATTTTAATAGTTATTTTTATTTCACCATCTTGATCAACACTCGATATCACTTCATGGCCATACATGCGGCACCAAGTGGGAATATCTTGCAATGCCCCCGGATCAGTGCAAATGATCTCAAGAATATCGCCTACCTGACATTGCTTTGCTTTTTCTTGGGTTTTAATGACCGGCATCGGGCACAATAAACGACGTGCATCTAATTCATGTTTCATACATACCATTCCTGTGGAACTTCTGTCGGTAACAAGGGTTTTACAGTTAACGTTTGTAATTCTGCCGTTAATGGTTTTATTGCCACAGTAACTTTCTCAGCATTGCGCCCTTGGCTAAAACGCGCGGTTAATTTTGCCGCCAACTCAAAATCATCCGTGGTTGGCTCACCATCGATTAACACTAGTGGACCTTCATGATCAACCGTACGCAAATAACTAAATTGTTTGCGATAACCTGCCAAAAAATTATTTTCACCTTTGTCACGACCAATGATTAATTTAAAATTACGTTTTGGTCGTAAATGCCGTCCGACTTTTAGTAACGTAATATCATCTAAATCATAATCGCGTTGACAACGCATTCGCAATAAATCCCGTAATTTTTCTGCATAACTTTCATCGGTTAACACACAACATCCTCCTGATGGTTGCGCATAATCAATAAAATTATACTGTTTAGCTAAAGCAATTTGTGGCTTGCGTGAACGCCCGGAAAAATCACATAAACGTTCGCGATCCACCCATCCTTCGCGTTCAGGCAAGGTTGGTGCTAACAGCTTCGCGCTTAATGGTCGCAATAATCGTTCATTGGTTTTTGTTTGCTCGCCAACTTGCACTAGATACTTTTTACGTTGTGATTTGGGTCGTTGCCCGGCAACTTCACCTGTGATAATAAAATCGAAATCATTAGCTTCTAACCATTGTTTTGCTCTACTGACCATAAAAATTTTACAATCTAAGCATGGATTCATATGCTGGCCATAACCATGTTTTGGTTTAAGCACGACGTTTTTATACTCATCTACTATATCGATGATATGTAGTTTAATGCCTAATTGTTCAGCCACCCATAAAGCATCATTACGTTTAGGCTTATGCTTATCTCCTTGATTACGAATCGCTGAAGTATGACCGGAATGACAAAAGCCGGTATAAAAATTTAAACCTTCAACATGAATACCTTGGTCGAGGATTAATTTAGTCGCCAGCATGGAATCGAGCCCACCGGAAATTAAAGCGACGGCTTTGGGTTTGGTGCGTTCAGACATAGCTATCTATAGTTATATACTCTTAATAAAATTGCGCTATTTTATCACATTTCACGCTTTGTGAGTATCAAACTTATTTATACGTAAGGACTACTTTACCATATTGCTCACCTGCCTCTAACAATTGCATACCTTCGATGCCTTTGCTAAGCGGCATAGTAGTGTGGATCACCGGTTTGATGTTACCAGTAAAAACTAAATTCATCGCTTTAAGATAATCATGATGATTACCCATAGTACTGCCGATTAAACTGATCTGTTTGCTAAATAAATAACGAATATCTAATTCGGTTAATGGTCCACTGGTATTGCCAACGATAACAATGCGCCCACCGCGTTTTACTAAGCGCATACTGGTTGCCAAAGTGCTTGCTCCAACATTATCAACAATAATATCAAAACCATGTTTGCCGGTTAATTTAAATAAAGTTTTAGCCCAATCTAAATCATCTTTATAATTAATAACTTCATCGGCACCAAGTTCATAGGTTTTTTTAGCTTTGGCTTTACTACTGGTGGTGGCATATACTTTACAGCCTGCGTATTTTGCTAATTGCACACACATGCTATTTAAACCACCGCCAGCTCCTAAAATAAGTACGCTTTCACCGACACGCATTTGCGCGCGTTTTACTAACATGCGCCAAGCCGTAACGCTGACTAAACCTGCAGCTGCAGCAATATCAAAAGTAACGTGATCAGGTAATGGCAAAACATTTTTAGCTGGCACCACGATATATTCTGCATGCGTGCCAGCAACATTTTCACCTAAAATTCGATAACCCGGGCTTACACTATGATCACCACGTGCCGTGAATTCATCATCCACCAGATTAATTCCGGGATCAACGCCAACTCGCATCCCAACTTTAATATCTTTAACATGGTTACCCACAGCAACCACTTCACCAGCGGCGTCACTACCACTAATATGTGGCAAGGCTAATTTCAATCCTGGCCAACCTTCGCGAACCCAAATATCTAAATGGTTAAATGCACTAGCTTTAACTTGAATTAGAACCTCATTAGCGCCTGGTTCAGGTTGTGGTAATTCCAACAATTGCATTTTATCGATATCACCATGTTCATTGAATCCCAAGGCTTTCATATCAACTCCCAGATTGTGGTGATGTTGTTGTTTCTGCTGTTGGTGTCAGTGGTTCAACGACTAATTGATTAACACCGACAGTATTATCTTGCGCATTTTTAATGACTGATATCGTTGCTTTAACTTGATGATCACTATTAAAGTCAGCGCCGCTATATTTAACTTCGAGTGGCGCAGTAACAATCCAATGCTCACGGCCATTTTGCTTGCTATGTTCAATCAAAGTCGCTTTACCAATTAACTTAGCCGAAACTGTAATTTTTTTATCTTCTACCGCTTTTATATTCTCACTACGCTGCATCGCTGCGCTAAATGATCGCCAACCGTGATCAGTAAAATAGGGTTTAGCATCATTAAAGACTTGTTGATAATTTTGATAATTATAATTAAATACTTTGAGCACCGCTTGGGTGGCAATTTGCACGATCCGTTGTTCATTTTGAGTATTTGCAGTAACATGTTGCGTCATTATCGCTGCGATCAGCATAAAACCGGTTAAAAAAACTTTGCGCCATAGTCCTTGTTGCATTACTTGCTCTCCTTAAAAAATTGCTGGATTGCTTCGTTATTACATTTAAATCTCTAACAATATCCTCGCTGGGTCTTCTAGCATTTCTTTAATTGCACGCAGAAATTGCACTGATTCTTTGCCATCAATGATCCGATGATCATAGCTTAATGCTACATACATCATCGGCCGAATAACGACTTCACCATTTTCTACTACAGGCCGATCTTCAATTTTATGCATACCTAAAATTGCTACTTGCGGTGGATTAAGGATCGGTGTTGATAGTAATGAGCCAAACACCCCACCGTTAGTGATAGTGAATGTTCCACCGGTCATTTCATCGATGGTTAATTTATTATCTCGAGCGCGTTTAGCATAATCTACAATATTTTTTTCAACACTTGCCATGCTAAGCTGATCAGCATTACGTAACACCGGCACCACCAAACCACGTTCAGTCGATACCGCAACACCAACATCATAATAGCCATGATAAATAATATCATTGCCATCGATAGAAGCATTAACTGCAGGAAAACGGCGTAACGCTTCAATTGCTGCTTTGACAAAAAATGACATAAAACCTAAACGAATGTCATAACGTTTTTCAAATTTATCTTTGTATTGTGCTCGCAATGTTTTAAGCGCATGCATATTAATTTCATTAAACGTCGTTAACATGGCTGCTTCATGCTGTGCTTGCACCAATCTTTCTGCTACTCGTGCACGTAATCTTGTCATTGGCACACGTTGTTCTGGACGACCGCTTACCGCTGTTGTGGTTGGCGATGGTGGCGTTGATGTTGAGGTTTTAGCAACTTTTAGATAGTCAGAAACATCTTGTTTAGTAAGTCGCCCACCTTTACCGGTACCCGCTACTTGACTCGCATCGACATCATGCTCGGCGACAATACGACGAACAGAAGGGCTTAAGCCTGCTGAAGCTTGTGAAGAAGCTGGTGGCGGTGTTGGCGGCGCCGCAACCGTAGAAGTAGTTGTTGATGCTGTCGTAGTTGTCGTTGTCTTTTCTGCAGTTGCTGTTTCATCAAGCAATGCTAATGGTTGCTCAGCAACAACGGTTGCGCCTTCAGTTTCAATAATTTCAGTTAACACACCACTTTGGGGTGCAGGCACTTCAAGCATGACTTTATCAGTTTCAATATCAACAAGATTTTCATCTCGTTCAACAAAATCACCTGATTTTTTATGCCATGTTACTACGGTTGCATCAGGAACCGATTCAGGTAACACAGGAACTTTAACTTCTATAGCCATGACTTACTTATCCTCATTTTAACAATGCATTCTCGACAATTGCTTGCTGCTCTTCATTATGCAACCGCAAGCTGCCAACGGCAGGCGACGCAGACGAATCTCGGCCCGCATAACTTACTTGTTGGCCTGGCGCACAACATTGTCGAAACCAATGTTGCGCACAATACCAAGCACCTTGATTTCTAGGTTCCTCTTGACACCATATCACATTTTTAGCGTGTGAATAACGCGCTAATTCTGCCGTCAATTCTGCTAATGGAAATGGATATAATTGTTCAACGCGAATAATGGCGACATTAGTGAGTGATTTTTCACGCCGTATACTTAATAAATCATAATAAACTTTACCACTACAAATTACTACGCGATCAACTTGTTGCGGATTTAACTCATCAATTTCTGGCAACACTAATTGATAATGCCCTTTCACTAAATCTTGTAAGCTTGATACTGCCAATTTATGTCGCAATAAACTTTTTGGCGTCATTACAATTAATGGCTTGCGATAAGGCCTGATCATTTGCCGGCGTAGCAAATGAAAAATTTGCGCGGGTGTACTTGGCGCACACACTTGTAAATTATGTTGTGCACACAGTTGCATAAAACGCTCTAATCGTGCAGATGAATGTTCTGGTCCTTGGCCTTCAAAGCCGTGCGGTAAAAACATGACTAGACCACACAAACGCCCCCATTTTTGTTCTCCTGAACTAATAAACTGATCGATCACCACTTGCGCGCCATTAGCAAAATCGCCAAATTGCGCTTCCCAAATATTTAATACTTCAGGTTCTGTGAGGGAAAATCCGTATTCAAATGCTAAGACTGCTTCTTCTGATAATAATGAGTCAATGATCACAAAACGTTTTTGACCTTCAGCAACATGCTCTAGTGGAGTATATTCATCACCATTTGCGTGATCATGTAACGTTGCATGTCGATGCGAAAATGTACCTCGACGTGAATCTTGGCCGACTAAACGGATCATATAATCATTTGATACCAATGTTGCATACGCCATGGTTTCTGCATAACCCCAATCAATTGGAATTTCACCAGCAGTCATGCGCAGTCGATCATTAACTATTTTTTTAACTTGATTTTGTAAGGTAAAACCTTCTGGCAATTGCCCAAGACGTTGGCCTAAGGTTTTAATGACATCTAACGCAACACCCGTCTCCGTTGGACTATCCCAAACTTGACCTTGATAAGGTGACCAATCAACAGAATACACATTTTTACTATCTTCTACTAAATTTTTAACAACATGCTCCCCGCGATCTAATGCATCACGGTATTCGCGTACTATTGCGTCTGCATCTGCTTGCGTAATAACATTCTCTTTAATAAGCTGATCGGCATAAAGTTTACGCGTGGTTAAATGCTTGCGAACGTTACTATACATCATTGGCTGAGTAGCGGATGGTTCATCAGCTTCATTATGACCATGACGACGATAGCATACCAAATCAATCACGATATCTTTATTAAATGTCATCCGATAATCGAGCGCTAACTGAGTAACAAATACCACTGCTTCAGGATCATCACCATTCACATGTACTACTGGTGCTTGCACCATTTTTGCCGCATCGGAACAATATAATGTTGATCGCGCATCTAATGGATTGCTGGTGGTAAAACCAATTTGATTATTAACAATAATATGCACTGTACCGCCAGTACGAAAACCTCGTGCTTGCGACAAGCTAAACGTTTCCATCACCACGCCTTGGCCAGCAAAAGCGGCATCGCCATGAATTAAGATTGGCAACACTTCTTTGCGTACGACATCATTACGGCGCGCTTGGCGAGCGCGTACGGAACCTTCCACCACCGGATTAATAATTTCAAGATGCGATGGATTAAATGCTAATGCCAAATGAACTTCACCTGATGATGTCATGACATCAGAAGAAAAACCCATGTGATACTTAACATCGCCAGAATGATTTAATAAAGATTTTTCCGTGTATTTACCTTCAAATTCAGCAAACAATTCTTTTGGCGCTTTTCCTAATACATTGACTAATACATTTAAGCGACCACGATGCGCCATACCGATCACGATTTCTTTCACACCCGAACCGCCCGCACGCTGGATCAATTCATCCATTAACGGAATTAAACTATCGCCGCCTTCTAATGAAAAACGTTTTTGGCCGACGTATTTAGTACCGAGATATTTTTCTAAACCTTCCGCCGCCGTTAAGCGTCGTAAAATGTTTTGTTTATACTCCGGCGTGAAAGTCGGTTTACCTTTCACACTTTCAAAGCGATGTTTGAGCCAATTAACTTCAGCAGCTTTAGTGATATGCATATATTCAACACCAATACTGCTGCAATAAGTTTGATTCAACGCATCATAAAGCTCACGCAAAGAGCTATCTCCTTGCAAACCAGCAAACGAATTAATGCTGAAATTAGTATCGAGATCAGCTTCGGATAGATCATGATAAGCTAAATGTAAATCTGCGGGATCAGTTCGCTTAGCGACGCCTAATGGATCGAGTTTAGCCCGATGATGACCATGGCTGCGAAAAGCATCGATAAGTTGTAGCACGCGAAATTGTTTATGGGCTTGCTGGGCATCTCCACTTTTTACAACGGGGGCAATCGCGTGATTTTGTGCTAACTCTAAGAAATGTTGGCGTATTTTTGAATGGGCTACATCTTGCTGGAATTGCTGATCAACCTGTGGTAGCTGAGCGAAGCATTCGCGCCAATCGGCAGGCACTGAATTTGGATCGATTAAATAAGCTTCATATAATTCTTCGACATAATTAGCGCTCACACCAGACAGAAAAGAGCTGGCGAGCATCGCTTGCATATTGCTTTTTGCAGTCACGAGATTAACCTCTACACTATATTTAAGCAATATTATCACAAATAAATTTAAAAGGTGAAATATTGATTCACTGGATCTCGCAGCTTACGCCAGGAGATGACAGGTTTGCTAATTATCCCGATCAGCTGCCTTGATCCATAAGATCATCACGGATATGGCCGATGGCTTTTGTTGGATTCAAGCCTTTCGGGCAAACGTCAACACAATTCATGATACTGCGACACCGGAATACTTTATAAGCATCATCTAATTGCTGCAAGCGTGTTTGGTTAGCTGTATCTCGACTATCGGCTAAGAAACGCTCGGCTTGTAACAATGCTGCTGGGCCTAAGAATTTATCCGGATTCCACCAATACGATGGACAGGATGAAGAACAACAAGCACACAAAATACACTCATATAAGCCATCAAGTTTAGCGCGATCTTCAGGTGATTGTAGTCGTTCCGTTGCTGGTGTGGCGCCATCATTGATTAAATATGGTTGAGCTTTTTCATATTGCGTATAAAACTGGCTCATATCGACGATCAAATCACGGATGATTGGAAAACCCGGCAATGGTCGCAACACAATTTTATTCGGCAAGGTAGCAATTTTAGTAATACATGCTAAACCATTTTTGCCATTGATATTCATGCCATCAGAACCACATACGCCTTCTTTACAGGATTGGCGACATGCTAAACTGGGATCTTGAACTTTAATAGCATGGATCACATCCAGTAACATTTGCCCTTGAACATCTGCAGTATTCACGTCATACGCTTGCATATAAGGTTTTTTATCTTTTTCAGGATTAAAACGCATGACTGAGACATGTAATGTTCTCGATGTATTTGCTTGAGTTGCTTCTGCCATAATAATCCGCCCTCTTAATGTTCGCGTTCTTTCACTGGAATAGGATCAACTTCATTAGGCTGCATATTCACCGGTCTATCTTTTAAAGTACCATCGGCAAATACCACGACGTGTTTCAGCCAATTGTTATCATCACGTTCTTGGAAATCATAACGTGCATGCGCGCCACGGCTTTCAGTACGATGATTAGCTTGTCTGGCCGTTGCCAATGCTACTTCCATCATATTATCAAGCTCAAGAGCTTCGAAACGTGCCATATTAAATATGCGGCTGGTGTCGGTTAACGCAGCAGATTGTAAACGTTCTTGGATCTTTTGTAATTCCCCTAAACCTTTAGCCATATCTTCAGCCGTGCGAAATACCCCAAAATCATCTTGCATAGCTTTACGCATATCAGCACGCACACTATCGACACTCTCACCTTGTTGAGTGTTTTCCCAACGGTGTAAGCGCGCCTGAGCACCATCGATATCATCACGGCTAGCTATGGGCATCGCTAAACCTTCACTTAAAGCATCAGTGACATGAATACCTGTCGCGCGCCCAAACACTACAATATCTAATAATGAATTTGCGCCTAAACGATTCGCACCATGCACTGACACACAAGCACATTCACCAATTGCATACAAACCTTCAATCACTTGATCATTGCCTTGCTGATCAACTGTTAATGCTTGGCCATAAAAGTTTGTTGGAATACCACCCATCATATAATGACACGTTGGGATCACCGGAATAGGTTTTTTTAATGGGTCAACGCCAGCAAAGGTCATCGCTAATTCGCGAATTCCTGGCAAGCGGGTTTTAATAACGTCTTCACCTAAGTGATCTAATTTCAGTAACACATGATCGGCTTTCGGCCCGATACCACGCCCTTCTCTAATTTCAATCACCGAGCAACGTGATACCACATCGCGACAATCTAAATCTTTTAACTTCGGTGAATAACGTTCCATGTAACGCTCACCATCTTTATTCAACAGATAACCACCTTCGCCGCGCACACCTTCGGTTACTAAACAACCGACGCCGTAAATGCCTGTCGGATGAAATTGCCACATTTCCATATCTTGCACTGGAAAGCCAGCTCGCAACACCATGCCTAAGCCATCACCGGTATTGATCAACGCATTGGTAGTGGATTCAAAAATACGCCCTGCACCGCCCGTGGCTAACACTGTTGCGCGTGCATTGAAAAACACCGTTTCACCGGTTTCCATGTTCATTGCGATAACCCCAGCAACATTACCAGTTGTGGATTTTACTAAGTCAATCGCATACCACTCGTGAAAAAAGTTAGTTTTCGCTTTAACGTTTTGTTGGAATAACGTATGCAACATAGCATGGCCAGTACGATCGGCTGCAGCACAAGTACGATGTGCAATCCCACCTTTACCAAAATCTAATGATTGACCACCAAAGGCACGTTGATAAATTTTACCGTCATCGCGTCGTGAGAATGGCAAACCCATATGTTCTAATTCATATACGGTTTGCGGCGCATGCTTACACATATATTCGATAGCATCTTGATCGCCTAAATTATCTGAACCCATCACCGTATCGTACATGTGCCAACGCCAATCATCGTTGCCAGTGTTACCTAATGCCGCATTAATACCACCTTGTGCGGAAACTGTGTGCGAACGCGTTGGAAATACTTTAGAAATGACGGCAACTTGTCTGCCTGCACCAGACAATTGCAAAGCTGCACGTAAACCAGCACCGCCGCCACCAACGATAACTGCATCAAAAGCAAGTTCTGGAATTGCCACGTTTTATAATCCCCATAAAATTTCGATTAACCACACCAAGCATGCTAATAAAGTTAGAATAACTAGCACTTGCACCGTTATTCTAACCACCGTTGATTTTAAATAATCGGTGGTTATGATCCACATACCAATCCAAGCATGCATAAAAATACTTAAAAAGAATAAAAAAGTAAAAATCCGCATCCAGCCATTACTAAACAATAATTCCCATTGTTCATATGTCGGATGCAAATTGATAATGAAATAAACAAACATGAAAATCACGAATGCCAGCATAATGACGGCTGTCACACGCTGAATAAACCAATCGCTTAAACCACTTTTACCTAGGGCGGTAACGCTACCTACCATAACCAAACCCCCATTAAAACAATTAGTGCAATGGATATTATTGCGACAATCAGTGCACCACAACGGCCACCCGCTAAGCTCTCACCGATATGCATGTCCATCAATAAATGTCGGCAACCAGCGAGCAAATGATAGACAAGTGCAGATAAAAATGCCCACAGGAAAAAACGGGTTATAAAATAATCTGCACATTTCATTAGCGCATCATAACCTGCTTGTGAATGCAGTGATAAATGAAATCCCCATAATAAAAAAGGCACAAAAATAAACAGCAACACCCCTGAAACTCTGTGCAAAATAGAGATAATTGCAGGTATTGGGAAATGAATTTTAAATAAATTTAGATTAACAGGTCGTTTATCAGTCACGAGCAACTTCCCTCATAAAAATACAATATAAATAATTGCACAATTATACCGATAAAAAAATTATTTTTCACTTTCTTTTTTATGGTTCATTTTCTGCTATCATTGAATTTATGTAACGTTAAATTGTATTGTGTTTATTTTTAACAATGCAATGTATTTTTAAGGAGCAATTATGAGTGACACCACGGCGCACTTAAAAGCTAACAGCCAAGATATCGAATTTCCTATTCTTAAAGGTACCTATGGCAATCCAGTCATTGATATCACTACACTAGGCAAACAAGGTTTTTACACCATTGACCCTGGCTTTTTAGCGACCGCTTCTTGTGAATCTAAAATTACCTTTATTGATGGCGGTAAAGGCATTTTATTATATCGTGGCTATCCAATTGAACAACTCGCTGAAGATGCTTGCTTCTTAGAAATTTGTTACTTATTACTACATGGTGAATTACCCAATACGCAACAGTATGAAAAATTCACTAATACTATCTGCCAACATATGCCGATCCCTAAAGAAATTCATTGCGTGCTCAATGCTTTCAAAAAAGATGCGCATCCGATGGCAATGCTAATGAGTTTGATCAGTGCTTTAGCGGGTTATTACCACGGCAAAATGGATATTAACAATCCTGATGATCGTTTAGAAGCGGCTTATCATCTGATTGCAAAAATTCCGACACTAGCTGCGATGTGTTATAAGCATTCGTGTGGCGAAGAAATTGTGTTGCCACAACCAGAATTAGGTTATGCAGAAAACTTTATGCATATGTTGCAATCAACGCCACATCGTAACAACAATATTAAACCGGTGTTAGCCAAAGCGTTCGATCGGATTTTCACACTGCATGCTGATCACGAACAAAATGCTTCAACCTCAACAGTACGCCTTGCAGGCTCAACCGGCACTGATCCTTTTGCGAGTATTGTTGCTGGCGTCGCTGCATTATGGGGCCCTGCACACGGTGGCGCGAATGAAGCAGCGCTTAACATGATGCGCGAAATTGGTGATGAATCCCATATTAATGAATATGTAGATAAAGCCAAAGATAAAAATGATCCATTTCGGTTAATGGGTTTTGGCCATCGCGTTTATAAAAATTATGATCCACGCGCTAAAGTCATGCGGGCAACTTGTCATGAAGTGTTAGATGAACAAGGTTGTCATGATGATCCATTATTTAAAATCGCATTAAAACTTGAAAAGATTGCATTAGAAGACCAATATTTTATTGATAAAAAACTCTATCCGAATGTTGATTTTTATTCGGGGATCACCCTAAACGCTTTAGGTATTCCACCAAATATGTTTACTGTTTTATTTGCTCTAGCTAGAACTGTTGGCTGGATTGCACATTGGCATGAAATGCTTGGCAGTAAAGATTTTCGTATTGGCCGCCCTCGACAATTATACACGGGTTCTGCTAAACGCGACTTTGTGAAAATGGCTGATCGAAAGTAATTTAAATATACTTATTACACTTCTAATTATGCACTTGTCTACTTCGTCATTGCGAGGAGTGCAACGACGAAGCAATCTAGCAATATTATCTCAACAAAAATTTTCAGAATGCATATTGTAATAATAAATTTACTATCCTAAACTTCATATTCATAACAAAAATAACTAACTTTAAGGATGAATGACAGTGAATCTTGAAAACATCCAAGCGCTCGTTTCATCTGGCGAAACCAACAAACTTGAATTTAAAAAATCAACAGCACAATTGAAAGGTGCAATCGAAACGTTATGTGCTTTTTTAAATGGCAATGGCGGCAGAATATTGATTGGCGTTACTGATAACAAAAAAATTATAGGACAGGACGTCACAGATAAAACCAAACGGTTCATCGGCAATGAAATATCAAAGATCATCCCAACTGCTGAAATTGACATTGAATACATTAAACTAGATCACGCAAATAAATCTATTATTTCGATAAATGTTAACGATCAACATAAAAAACCGTATTTATATGATAGTAAAGCTTTTATGCGAGTTGAAACCAACACCATCGCTATGACTCGTGAACATTACAATCACTTACTATCAACGAATACTCATCACTGCCTTAAGCATTGGGAAGACATTATCATCAACGATATTGCTATAAGCGACCTCGACCATGAAGAAATTTTAAATACTGTTAGAGAAGGTATTATCAATGGTCGTATACCTGAAGATTTTGCTACCGATGATGTTAATAAAGCTTTAAACCATTTTGGTTTGCTCAATAATGGCAAGTTAATTGCAGCAGCAGTCATTTTATTTGCCAAACATCCAGAAAAATGGTTGCCTCAATGCATATTGAAACTTGCGCGCTTTAGAGGTAACTCTCATCTAGCAGACTTTATTGATAATAAACAAATTTTTGGTAATGCTTTTAAAATTATCAATGAGTCGATGACTTTTGCTAAGCGTTATTTACCAATCGCAAGTTATTTTCCAGAAAATTCACTGGAAAGAAAAGATGTACCACTTTTTCCTCTGAAAGCATTGCGCGAAGTATTCGCCAATGCGATCTGCCACCGCGATTATTCTTCGCCAGGTAGTAGTATAAGTTTTGCAATTTTTGATGATAGACTGGAAGCATGGAGTTATGGCTCTTTCCTTCCAGAAGTCTCAAACATCGATATCAAACATTTGCACAAATCAGTGCCTCGCAACCCTAAAATTGCCAAAGTTCTTTATTATCGAAAAATTAATGAAAGTTGGGGAAGAGGCATTAATATGATCATCCAGGAATGTACTAAAGCCGGTCACCCCGAACCAAAATTCTCACGCGATAACGTTGGTGTAACAGTTACTTTACTTTCAAAAGAATCCTTAGGCCCTGTAGTGATCTCAGAAGTACGAGAAGATCCTCATAGATTAACTCATCGTCAGCTTGAGATTGTTAATTTTCTTATGCAACATGGTAAAGCTGGTTTAAGTGATATCTCTGAACGACTATCCAATCCACTTGCAACCAGAACACTACAATTAGAACTCTCAAAGCTCAAGAAAGCTGGTGTGATCAACATGCAAGGATTTGGCCGAGGCGCGAAATGGATCCTGGCAAATAATAAAGGCGCAATAAAGGCGCAATAAAGGCGCAATATGATGCTAACTTATTGAAAATTTAATATAAAAAATAAGATCGTTTAGAAAAAATATGCCAGCGCTTGTTGCCAACCGCCATACATCGCTTCAACTGCTTTGCGATCTTGTGTTGGTTCAAAATACCTTTGCGCTTGCCAGTTACTGGCAATTTCAGCTAAAGAAGAAAAAACGTTTGTATGCAAACCCGCAAGTAATGCTGCGCCCCATGCGGTAGTTTCAATAGATGTCGAACGTGCAACTTGCACATTTAAAACATCAGCAATAAATTGTAATAGCCACGCATTCTTTGCCATACCACCATCAACTCGCATAATGTTCGGCTTACTAGCTCCATCTGCGATCATCGCTGCGATCAAATCTCGCGTTTGATAAGCAACACTTTCCAAACCAGCACGGACAATATGCGCGGAAGTCGTTGCATAACTTAATCCAACAATTGCTGCACGTGCTTGCGGTTGCCAATGTGGTGCACCGAGCCCTGCAAATGCAGGAATTAAATAAACCTCACCATTATTTTCTAATGACTGTGCTATTGTTTCTGAGTCTTTAGCATTAGCAAGCAAATGTAAATTATCGCGTAACCAATTTAATGTTGATGCGGCTGCGAAAATACTGCCTTCACATGCATAAGTTACTTTTCCTTGTAAACGATAAGCAACCGTTGATAATAAGCGATGCTTAGTATGAATACATTGATCTGCTGTATTCATTAATAAAAATCCACCCGTACCATACGTACACTTGAGATCATTTTTATGAATACACGCTTGCCCAACTAAAGCGGATTGTTGATCGCCAATCATTGCGGTAATTGGAATTGCTTCGCCAAAAACATTGGTAACACCAAAGTCAGCACAATTATCCCAAACTTGGGGCAACATTGATGTTGGGATCGCAAATATTTTTAACAACTCTTCATCCCATTGTTGCGTATGAATGTCAAATAACAATGTTCGTGATGCATTGGTTGCATCAGTAGCGTGTACTCTACCCTCAGTAAGTCGCCATAATAAAAACGCATCTATGGTGCCAAATAAAATCTCGCCGCGCTCTGCTCGCGCTCTTAATCCTTTAACATTTTCTAACAACCAATGAATTTTACTGGCAGAAAAATACGGATCAAACAATAACCCTGTGCGCTGCGCCACTGTCTGTGCTAAGGTTCGATCGCTTGCTAATGCCTGGCAATATTGTGCAGTGCGACGATCTTGCCAGACGATAGCATTTGCAACCGGCTCTGCAGTATTCTTATCCCATAAAACTGTGGTTTCACGTTGATTGGTGATCCCAATTGCAGTGATATCACTTGCGGTTAATTTTGCTTGTTGCAATGCTTGCTGGCCCGTTGTCACCACAGCTTGCCAAATCTCTTCTGCAGAATGCTCTACCCAACCAGATTGTGGATAATGTTGTTGAATACGTTGCCGGCCAACGCCACATTTACGGCCATCAGCGGCAAATATAATTGCCCGAGTACTTGTGGTGCCTTGATCGATCACTAAAAAATATTGCATGTACTATTTGTTACCACTAGTGATTTATTAGCTAAACTACTATAATGTTACACTTATCGCGCTTAAAACCAAACCTGGAGAGTAGATATGCATTTCTTTGCTGACTATGCATTATTTTTTCTTAAAATCGCTACCTTTGTGATTGCAATTTTATTTCTTGTCGCCGGCCTTGTCGCTATCATCAGTCGGGATAAAGGCAAACTTAAAGATAAAATAAAAGTTAAAAAGCTTAATAAAAAATATAATGATATGCGCGAAACTTTGCGCAAAGCAACATTGCCTAAAACTGAATATAAAAAATTCGCTAAAGCAAAAAAACAACAAGAAAAGCAAGTTAAGCGCACAACCAAAAAAGCGGTTGAGAAAAAACGCTTGTTTGTTATCGATTTCTCCGGTGACATTCGCGCTAGTGGCGTTACCCAACTGCGCGACGAAATCACC